>NZ_MVEC01000001.1:0-791440 GCF_002006735.1 Spirosoma sp. 209
CAAGTCAGGACGGACTGGCCTTCTAATCGTACCTGAGTGGAATTGAAATTTTGAAGTAGTTCAGGCAATCACCACTAGGCACTCGTCTTCTAATCGTACCTGAGTGGAATTGAAATTGATCGCGGTAATCGACGGTTTCAAAGACATACTCCTTCTAATCGTACCTGAGTGGAATTGAAATGAAAGGACTGAGCAAAACAAGTCAGGACGGACTGGCCTTCTAATCGTACCTGAGTGGAATTGAAATTTTGAAGTAGTTCAGGCAATCACCACTAGGCACTCGTCTTCAAAAAAAAAAAAATACCTGAGTGGAATTGAAATTTTGAAGTAGTTCAGGCAATCACCACTAGGCACTCGTCTTCTAATCGTACCTGAGTGGAATTGAAATTGATCGCGGTAATCGACGGTTTCAAAGACATACTCCTTCTAATCGTACCTGAGTGGAATTGAAATGGCTATCTCGGTGACAAGCATACCTTTACGTCCGCTTCTAATCGTACCTGAGTGGAATTGAAATTTGATGTCCTTCTACGCATTAAGCACAGCGAAAACTCTTCTAATCGTACCTGAGTGGAATTGAAATGGGAGCTCCTGGCCTCGTTTCGCACGACAGCAGCCACTTATAATCGTACCTGAGTGGAATTGAAATTATTTCAGGATAAAATCAAGCGTATTTGTCAGCTTTCTTATAATCGTACCTGAGTGGAATTGAAATGGCGCAGCTGACGCTGGACACCGAACAGGTATTCACTCTTCTAATCGTACCTGAGTGGAATTGAAATGCAATTTGTCGATATGAAATACGAACAGGCGATGGCCTTCTAATCGTACCTGAGTGGAATTGAAATTGTTCAACCCGTTGAGCGTCGTTCGCAGGCTTTCCATTTCTAATCGTACCTGAGTGGAATTGAAATGCTGAAAACTATTAACCTGGTGAACGTCTCGGCCGACTTCTAATCGTACCTGAGTGGAATTGAAATCTGGAGAAATACTATACAGGGAGCACGTTGGTGACTTCTAATCGTACCTGAGTGGAATTGAAATCAAAGAACCAGGTCCGACCGGCCTCCGAGCTCGCTACCTTCTAATCGTACCTGAGTGGAATTGAAATTTAATAGCCTCCGGGGTGTTCTTAACGGTCTGGTTCTTCTAATCGTACCTGAGTGGAATTGAAATTCGACGTCAACAGCAAGGATAACGACGGCTAGGAAGACTTCTAATCGCACCTGAGTGGAATTGAAGTGGGCGGGGAGTTGGTTGAGTTACGGCGGTTGGTCCGTTAGGATTTGGGGGGTTGGTTCTTTGGTTGATGAAGGTACTCCATAATGCCTGATGCTAACTATGAAATCATACCTCATTGCGCTGGCTACAGCGGTCGTGCTGGCGGGCTGCTCCGGCGCTAACACCACCCAACAGGCCAATGGCTGGACCAGCCTCTTCGATGGAAAAACCCTCACCGGCTGGCGGGCCGCCGAAAACCCGGCCACCTTTAGCGTACAGGATGGGGCCATTGTAGTCTTCGGCCCACGGGCGCACCTGTTCTACGACGGGCCCGTCAACAACCATTCGTTCAAGAACTTCGAGTGGAAAGCGCAGGTGAAAACGATGCCCGGCGCCAACTCCGGCATGTTCATCCATACCACCTACCAGGATACCGGCTGGCCCGTCAACGGCTACGAAATTCAGGTGAACCAGACCCATACCGACTGGCGAAAAACCGGCAGCGTGTACTCGTTTCAGGATGTGAAAGAAACCTTCGTGAAAGACGACGAATGGTATACCGAACAGATTACGGTCGAGGGTAAAAAAGTGACCGTCCGCATCAACGGCAAAGTCATCAACGAATATACCGAACCCGACAATGCCGAACGCACCGGCGATAACGCCACCCGCCGGCTCAGCAGCGGCACCGTGGCGCTGCAGGGACATGACCCCAAAAGCAAAGTACTCTACAAAGACATTATGATCCGGGTGCTGCCCGACTGATCGGCTCCCTTTTCAGCACGAACGGTCGGTTCGGGCGCCTAACTACGCCCCCGAACCGACCGTCCGTATATTCCGAGTCACAGGCTATCTGAATTTCTGGATGCTGTACTGGTTGCTTTGCAGCTGGCCGGGGTTCATGGCCATGGCCGCTGCGCCTACCTCACCGATCCGGGCGTTGAGGGTGAAGATACTGTTGTTGACCAGCACGTTGGTGGTAGCCTGCGCATAGCCGTTCGTATCGTTCCGGATCAGGCTGGCCGTGGCAAAATTGTCGGTGCTGCGAACCAGGGATACCTGACTGCCGCTGTTGGTCACGATATATAGATCGGTCGTCCCCACGAGGGTAATGCCGTCGCCCCCCTGCAGGGTCAGTCCGCCCACTTCGGTGATGGCGTTGCCGTTGTTAAGATCGATCTTGAAGAGCTTGCCTTCGCTGGTTTTTACGGCAATCAGGTAGCCACCGGGGTGATAGATGATGCCGTTCATGCCGAACATGCCCATGGGCGCGCCCAGGCGGGTGTCGTTCACCAGAATAGAGGGAGTTCCGTCGGGCGCTACTTTATAAATCACCGGGGCAAACGAATCCGTTACGTAGACGTTGTTCTGCGGATCGACCGCCAGATCGTTGGCAAAATGACGAACGCCCGGCAACAGATTGTCCAGGTCGACGCGGTTGGTAAGCTGGCGGGTGGTCAGGTCGAACACCAGCAGTTCGGCCAGCTGAAAAGCGGTTTCGGGTTTACTCTTGACCGAAACGCCCTGGTCGCCGTTGCAGACCAGGATCCGGCCGTTCCCTACCTTCACCCCGATGCCGCTGACAAGGGCCGGGTCGGTGAGCAGGTCTTCGTACACGCCCGTTGTCGACACAGTGCCGATTTTCCCCTGGGTGATCGACGTAATAATGAACCGATCCAGCTGCGCGGAGTACGCAATTCCTTCGGGGTACTGGCGGGTGGCCGTAAACTCGATCCGATCCGGGAAAACGGCATTGGGACTGTCGCGGTGATCTTCGCAGCCCGTCAGGCAGGCAGAAGCGGCCAGCAGAACGCCGGAGACGATACACGATGTTTTCATAACGAAGGACTTAACAATAGATAAAAAATATAGAACAAGACGACCAACCGGCACGCCCTTTCCACTAAGTATGTGTCAAGTCACTTTGTTTCTCTATATTACGGAATGGGAACGGCCGGCCGAAACTGCTGGATGCTGTAGTCGCGGGCCTGAAGCTGGGCGGGGTTACCGGCCGCTGCGCTCACCTCACCGATGCGGGCGTTGAGGGTATAGATCCGACTGCCCACGGCCACGCTGGTGGTGGCCTGCTCGTAGCCCGTGGTGTCTGCGCTGACGAGGGTGGCGGTTTTCCAGTCGTCGGTACTTCTCAGCCGGGATACTTTCCGCCGTTCGTTCACGACATAAAGGTCATTGTCCAGCAGGGTCAGGCCATCGCCCCCCGCTACGGTTACGCCCGTAATTTCGGTGATGATATTCGGATTGGCCACGCTGACCTTAAACAGTTTGCCTTCGTTCGATTTCACCACGATCAGGTAACCGCCGGGGTGGTAAACGATACCATTCAGGTTGAACCCCTGCGCCCCGGCAAACAGGGGGCTATTGATAAAAATAGCGGGCTTATAGTCGGGCGTAACGCGGTAGATCACCGGCGCAAACGAGTCGGTGATGTAGGCGTTCCCCTGCGGATCGAAGGCCAGGTCGTTGGCAAAATGGGGGACCCCTGGCAGCAGCGAGTCGAGCCGGACGGCCTGCACCCGGGCGCGGGTCGTGAGGTTAAACACCAGCAACCCGGCCGTCCTGAGGGTGGTCTGGACAGTGCTTTTGGTCGATACCCCCTGATCGGCGTTGCAGACGTACAGCAGGTTGCCGCGAATTTTCAGCCCGATGCCGCTGATGAGTCCAGTATCGGTGAGGAAGTCGGCATACCGCCCGTTGAGGTCAACGGTCCCTATTTTTCCCTGCGTAATGGAGCTGACCAGAAACCGGTCGAGAGCGGGTGAATAGGTAATGCCTTCGGGATAGAGCCGGTCAGCCTGGAACGCAATTCGCTCGGGAAATACGGCCGCATCGAACTCGCTGTCGGGCGTGTTGCAGGCCCACATACCGGCCAGGAAAAGAACGGGAAGGCGTAGCAGATACCGGAACATAAGCGAACGGTTTACTCGGTGAGACAACGGATTCCATAAAATAGCGAAAAACTATCCGTTTTGTTTTGGGTTTACACTAAAAACGTAATACTACCAACGTCATGAATCATTTCACCACCTTAACCGAAGCCATGGAAGCCCTGCGCGAACGCGGCTACACCCACGAATTCGGCCCGAAAAGCGATTATCTGGAAGAGAAAAGCACCGAGACCAAACTCAAAAGCGATGAGTTCAACGTGGACGAGTTCCACCGGTTCGAGGGCACGTCGGACCCCGGCGATGAGATGACGTTATACGCCATTACGGCTGCCAACGGCATGAAAGGCGTCTTTGTATCGGCCCAGGGCACTTACTCCAACGAGGCCTCGTCGGAACTGATGGCCAAGTTCAACGTATCGGACCGCGCAGGCGTCAACACCGACGGCGCGGTGCAGCCGATGGATGGTTTGCCCGTCGGCGATAATTGATTTTTGTCATATTTGCAAGAAAAAAGCCCGGAACATACTCAATTTTCCGGGCTTTTCGCTATATTTGCGCCCTTTACAGAAAAAAGATTGTTGTTATTCGTGCTGATAGATCATGAAATTATCCGAATTCAAGTTTGATTTACCCGAGAGTCTCATTGCTAAATACCCGGTTGAGCGGGGTGAATCGCGGTTGATGGTTGTTGACCGTAAAGCCAAAACCATTGAGCATAAACAGTTTTCGGATATACTCAGCTATTTTACCGATGGTGATGTAATGGTCATCAACAACACGAAAGTGTTTCCGGCGCGTTTGTATGGCAACAAAGAGAAAACCGGCGCTAAAATTGAAGTCTTCCTGCTGCGGGAGCTGAACCGCGAAATGAAACTCTGGGACGTACTGGTCGATCCGGCCCGTAAGATCCGCGTTGGGAACAAACTCTATTTCGGCGACAGTGATCTGGTAGCGGAAGTTATCGACAACACCACCTCGCGCGGCCGTACGATCCGTTTCCTGTTCGACGGCAACCACGAGGAGTTTATGAAAGCGGTGGATGAACTGGGCGAAACCCCCATCCCGCGCGAGATGCAGCGCGAAGCCGAACTGGCCGACCGGGATCATTACCAGACCGTTTTTGCCCAGCACGTCGGCGCTGTAGCGGCTCCTACGGCCGGTCTGCACTTTACCCGCGCCATGATGAAGCGGATGGAGATCAAAGGCATTCACTTTGCGCCGATTACGCTGCACGTTGGCCTGGGTACGTTTCGTCAGGTAGACGTAGAAGACCTCACCAAGCACAAAACCGATTCGGAAAACTACCGGATTCCGGCCGATGCGGCCCAGATCGTCAATACCGCGCTCGATGGCGGCAAACGGGTCTGTGCGGTAGGTACCACCTCGCTCAAAGCCATCGAATCGTCGGTGTCGGCCAATAGCCGCCTGAAGCCGGTAGAGGGCTGGACGGATAAGTTTATCTTCCCCCCCTACGATTTTAAAATCGCCAATTCGCTGCTGACCAGCCTGCACCTGCCCGAGTCGATCCTGATCATGATGACGAGCGCGTTTGGCGGTCATGAGCTGATCAAGGAAGCGTATCAGGTAGCCATCAAGGAGAAGTATCGCTTCTTCAGCTATGGCGATGCCATGCTGATTCTGTAGGCCCGCGCCCGATAGTGGGTTGTCGTTTGTAGTTTTGCGTCAGTTTATCCTTCGCATGACAACCCACGACCAACCGACGTCCTCCCCGGCCAGCCCGGCCTGTTTTGCCATTATCGTTGCCGGTGGCAGTGGTAGCCGGATGAAATCGGACATTCCCAAGCAGTTTCTGCTGCTGAACGGCAAGCCGATCCTGCAACATACACTGGACCAGTTTCTGGTGGTACTGCCCGCCGAACAGATCATACTCGTACTGCCCGCCCGCGAACGCCAGACCTGGCTGTCGCTGTGCGGGCAGTACGGCTTTCAGGCACCGGTGCGGGTGATTGACGGCGGAGCCTCGCGCTTTCAGTCGGTACGCAACGGCCTGCAGGCGCTTCCCCTGTCGGTCGATGGTGGCGTTGTGGCGGTACACGACGGGGTTCGGCCGTTCATTGCGCCCGATATTATCCGGACCAGCTTCGAGACGGCTGCCCGCCTGGGTTCGGCGGTGACCTGCGTACCGGCCAAGGATTCCGTTCGGATTGTCGGGGCCGACGGCATGAGCCGGGCCATTGACCGGGCTAGTGTCCGGCTTGTACAGACACCACAAACGTTTCGGCTCGACTGGTTCCGGCAGGCGTTCGCTACCGATGAACAGCCTCACTTCACCGACTGCGCCAGTGTGCTCGAACATGCCGGTTTCCCCATCGCGCTGATCGATGGTGCCTACGAAAACATCAAGATCACGACCCCCGACGATCTGGGGCACCGGGGGTAGCTAGCCAGGTAAGCCAGGTATTTTATCCATATCGCCCTTACCGGGGCTGGGTGTAAGCGACGGCTTTTGTTACTATTCCTCCCCTGCCGGGGCTGGCGTCCTGTGGCGTTAGATTCCGTAACTTGCTGGTCCGATCGTTCGTTTAACCCGCTTTCATGCGTCACCGCTTTCCGCCCGATTACTACATCAATGGTATCCTGAACGGCGACCGGCTTACGCTCAGCCGCGCCATTACCCTCGTCGAGAGCCGTCGGTCAGACGATCAGCTATTGGCGCAACAAGTCCTGGAAGGGGTGTTGCCCAACACCGGACGCAGCATCCGGGTCGGCATTACGGGGGTGCCGGGCGTCGGAAAAAGTACGTTCATCGAAGCCTTCGGTCGCTACCTGACCAAGCAGGGTCATCGACTGGCCGTACTGGCCGTAGACCCCACCAGCCAGCGGTCGGGCGGTAGCCTGCTCGGCGACAAAACCCGGATGGAAACGCTCTCGATGGACCCGAACGCCTACATCCGCCCCTCCCCGGCTGGTGACTCGCTGGGGGGTGTGGCGCACCGTACGCGCGAAACCATCCTGCTCTGCGAAGCCGCTGGCTACGACGTCGTTCTGGTCGAAACGGTAGGCGTGGGTCAATCCGAAACGGTGGTGCACGGCATGGTCGACTTTTTCCTGCTGCTCATGCTGGCGGGTGCCGGAGACGAGTTGCAGGGCATGAAACGCGGCATCATGGAGCTGGCCGACGCGCTCTGTATCACCAAAGCCGACGGCGACAACCGGGCCGCGGCCGACCGGGCGCGGGTCGAGTACCAGAACGCGCTGCACCTGTTTCCGCCTACCGGCACCGGCTGGTTTCCGCCCGTTTTGACCGGCTCAGCCCTCACCGGCGAAGGCGTGGACACAGTCTGGCAAACCATCCGGGATCAGCAGCAACTAACAACGGCCAACGGCTACCGCAACCAGCGTCGGCAGGAGCAGCAGCTTACCTGGTTCAGGGCCCTGCTGCGGCAGCGACTCGAGGGTATGTTTTACGAGCAGCCCGGTATGCGCGAGCGGCTAGCCCATATCGAAGAGCAGGTTCGGACCGGCACCCTCCTCCCCGGCCCCGCCATCAGCCAGCTTCTGCACTAAAAAAAGCCACCGCTCAACGCAGTGGCTCCAGATGTGGGATAGAAGAAAAAAAGCTTACGCATGCTGCGGCTGCCCGACAAAAGTAGCCGTCACTTCGGCTACGCGCTTACCCTGAAACCGGGCCGCATCCAGGGCGACCTCGTCGGGTGGCACCGTACCGTTCTGGCTCGTATGGGAGGTACCATAGGGGTTGCCCGACTGGAACTGAATCGGATCAGCGTAGCCCGGACCAACAATGATACTGCCCCAGTGGTAAAAGGTGTTGTTCAGACTCAACAGCGTCGACTCGTGGCCACCGTGGGCCGTAGCCGCGCTGGTGAAGGACGACCCGATCTTGTTCACGAGCTTGCCCTGCCCCCAGAGCGGACCGGTTGAATCGATGAACTGCTTGAGCTGTGCAGCCGGCATACCGTAGCGCGTGGGTGCGCCCAGGATGATGGCATCGGCCCATTCCAGATCGGCCAGCGTAGCCTCGGGCACATCCTGGGTTTCGAGCCGGTGAGTCGACCAGCCTTCGTTCGATGCAATGGCTTCTTCGGGAGCCAGTTCTTTCACTTTCAGCAGCCGCACCTCGGCGCCGGCCTGTCTGGCTCCTTCTTCGATGGCGCGGGCTATTTTGTAGGTAGTACCCGTGGCACTGTAATAGATGATGGCAACTTTTGTCATGCGCTCTTGTTGGAAAAGATAAATGTATATACACGAAAAGGGCTACAAGAAAGCCCCTGGTCCGTTCATGCGTCTGAACCGGCCAGGGGCCTGTCTACAGCTTAGGAGTTACCCAGCGTACGGTCTGGCTCATTAGCCCGGGTGGCCGGGATAGCGCCTTCCTGCGTGCTGCGGTTCCAGTCAGCGTCGGCCACTTTCTCATCGGTAGAGAGGGCGTCTGGGTTCTGGTAAGCCGTCATGGGGTTGTCTTCGTCCGTCGATGCATCTTCGGCGTTCATAGGCAGCGGCTCCTGTCCCCACGAAGCCCGCTTCGACTCGCCGATGCGCTCGGCCGACATGTCATCGTTCTCGTCGTCGCTGGCCAGGGCGGCCGCCTGGGTCACATCTCCCGGCACGTCAGTATCGCTGATTTCAGCGACGCGCGAGGGCAGTTCACTGTCCAGATTCTTATCGTTCAGTTGCGCCAGTTCGGGGTGAATACCCATGGTGCTGCGCATTTGCTTGGCCGCATTGGACTCGGTGCTTTCTTTGCGGGAATTGCTACTTACGCTCATAACGTTGGTTGGTTTATCGGTTAACGGAATATAGAATGGTTGATAGCCGGTGCGCCCGAACGCACTGGAGGATCGGTTGGGCACTCCCTCCGACAAAGGCAGACGGTACCGGCCATAGACCGATTAATACGTAGGCTGGTTGCTGAGGTCGGTGCCTGTTTCGGCTACCTCTTCCTCGCGCGACTGATCGGTTTCGTCCGTATCGTCTGCGTCGGTACGATCGGCTTCCGTATCGTCGTCCTCGCCCCCATCAGGCTCCTGCTGGGCTTTGGCGGCTTTCTGGGCGTTGGGAACACCAACGCGGTCGGCCGATGCGTAATCGTCGGGACCGTGGGTCGTTACGTCGACCATGGCGGTGTTGGTTTTGTCGGCACCGGCGGCTGCGTTCTGGGCGCCCTCTTCGGTCACTTCCATGGTACTATTGTCCATGTCGCCCAGGCGCAGGACGCCGTTTTCGCTGTCCATATCGGTGCTGCCCATGGCCCGGTTGTTGCGGCCATCCTGACCACCCCGAACCTGTTCACTGTCGAGACCGTTGGGCGAGTTTTCGGTTTCCGGCCGGTGCTTATTATCCTGTTTGTAGACGTCGGCATCAGCGTCATCCGAGCCAAAAGGGCCTTCTGTGCGGCCAATTATCTGCGCGTCGTCGCGCTCTACATCCTTTTCGTCTTTCATAGCGTTGGGCTTATTCAATACATAGAATAACTGGATTTCTGATAAAAGGTTATCCCACCTCTGTAACCGCTCATCAGCCCAACCTACCGAAAAATCAATATTTGTACCGATAAATATACATTATGTCCGAAGGTTCATTTGAGTGTATACATTTGTATATGTAAGCCAGCAAAAATCTTTACTTTGCTGCAACTAAATGCCCCTTTTCAGGGTCTATATTATACAGACTATACGACTGCCTCTTACTTACGTTTTGGGCAGTCTTCGATATAAAAGAGTTTAATAGTTGGATAAAGCGTAATACCGAAAGCGGGCCGACATTGTCGACCCGCTTTTTTGATTTTTCAGTATTTGTCCGTCTGGATCAGGGTTTATCCCACCACACGCGCGAGCTGGTTTTGTCGCCGTTCGACAAACGGCCTACGGCAGCTTCGTACGCAGCGGTGTTCAGCGTTGGCTCCGTGTTCGGATACCCGTACCGGCGCGGAATCTGCTTGCTTTCGTTCACCGCGTACGGCGTAGGCTGCAAGTTCGGGTACCCCGTCCGACGCCATTCGGTCCAGGCTTCCGATCCGTTCGGATACAGCGCGATCCAGCGCTGATCACCAATTTTAGCCAGGATGTCGCCGGCGGTAGGCGCTACGTTCGGGCTGGCAATGTAGGCCGTGTACTTGGCGGCATCATAGACACCCCACTGCTCCCACGACGCACGAATCGCGTCATTGTAAGCGGTTCTCGCATCGGCAGAAATCCAGCCGAGGACCGATGCCTCCGCTTTGGCCAGCAGCATCTGAGACGCCGTAATGATGTAGCTGGGCTGCGTCTTGGCCAGCACTTTCGCGCTGGGCAGGGCATACTCAGGGTTATCGTTCGTATAGTCGATGAGCAGGTCGCGGGTCAGTCCGTAAGGAAGACCCACGAAGTCGCCGGTGCTGGTTGGGGTAGCGTAGGCCGGCAGACGCGGATCGCTCAGGCTTTCCAGCTTGTTGACCAGCACATCGCTGACACCGTAATCGCTACGGCCATCGAACAGGGCATTGTCCGGGTTCCGGAACTGGTTCACGTCCGTGTACCGAATGGTTGCGTTGTCGGCGTTGGTGCTGATGTAGCCAGCCGCATCGTTGTAGGCAGCGGTGAACTCCGTACGGCCCGTGGCAGGGTCTACTTTAGTCAGGCGCAGCGCCAGGATCATCCGCAGCGAGTTGGCAAACTTCTTCCACTTGGTGGCGTTACCCGCAAACAGGATATCGCCGTCGAACGCCCGGCCGTTGTCGAACTGCGCACTGGCTTCTTTCAGCTCTTTGAACAGATCGGCGTAGATCGCCTGCTGCGGATCATATTCTACCTGCGTCTGCTTCTTGAGCGCATTGAAGTAAGGCACATCGCCCCAGCGGTCGGTCACCACCGAAAACACATACGCCTTCAGGATCCGGGCCGTAGCCAGCTGGTTATTGTTCGAACCAAACTGCGCTACGTAGGCTCTGGTCGACTCATCGGTATTATAATCGATGATGGTCTGCAAATCCTGCAGGGTTACAGCGTAGTAGCGATTCCAGTCAGCAAACGTGGTTGCGTATAGCGAGTTCTCGGGATACTGGCTCTCTGACCAGTACTGCGCGAACAGCCGCGGCTCAGGCGCCAGCGTGGTCAGCCGGCCGGCAATACCTTCCAGCAAAGCGCCGGTTGCCGTGGTTGGCGGTACGCCCAGCATGGCTTCGGTCAGCAGCGCCGAGGTTACCGGCGTTACGGCAGCGTTCGGGTTTATGTTCTGATCACCAAAGTCGCTGCAGCTCGCCATCAGGCCCAGTCCGGTTAGCAGACCGAGCGTCATGAATCTATTTTTAACGGTAGTCATTTGTGTTTGAATTGAGTACGCGACCCACCCCGTAGTGCGGGTCGCGTGGGTACATGGCTCTTAGAAACTTAAACGAACGTTGAAGCCCAGCGAGCGGGTGCCTGGCTGCTGGCCGTTTTCGCCGAAGCGCTGTGCCAGCTCCGACGGATCGATGTTCGGGTTAGAAGCGTAGATCAGCCAGGGGTTACGAGCCACTACGCTCAGGTTTACGCCCTGGATGTATTTGTTTGGCTTGATAGGCAGGGTGTAGCCAAAGCTCACCTCCCGCAGTTTGATGTACGACGCATCGAATACCGAGTTGTCGATGATGCTGTTGTTACCAAACTGGTGGTAGTAATCGTAAGCCGGTACGTAGGTATCGATAGCCTCGCCCGTTTCGCTCACGCCCTGTACCCGAACGCCACCGCCGTTGGCTACGTCGTCCCGAACGTTCATGCCTTTGTCGTTGGTAGCGGCCGTTTCGGCGTACAGACCCGAGTAGGTACCCCAGAAGTTCGACAGCGAGAAGTATTTGCCCCCGCGCTGGAAGTCAAGGCTCAGACCCAGCGAGAAATCCCGGTACCGCAGCGTGTTGACCAGACCGCCCGTGAAATCAGGCAGTACCGAGCCAAAATACTGGTTCGGCGCGAACACGTACGTACCGTCTTCGTTCAGCACCGGCTGGCCGTTCTGGTACACGATACCGTTACCGCGCAGCTGACCCCAGCGGTTGTTGCCACCGTTGTCGACACCGGTCGAGTGAATGACGTAGGCGTAACCGAACTGGTCATTGGTCGTAAACGATCCGGAGGTAGCGCCGAAGGGTGTCGACGAGGTAGCCTGAATCGAGTTGATACCCGGTGCCAGGCTGATGATCCGCGAGTTGTTACGGGCGAAGTTCAGGGTAATATCCCAGTTGAAATCCTTGCCAACGATGGGCTTACCATCCAGCTGAATCTCGATCCCGTCGCGCTCGATCCGGCCGGCGTTGATAACCTGCTGGGTAAAGCCGCTGACGGTCGTTACGTCTACGTTCAGGATCTCGTTGATCTTGTTTTCCCGGTAGTACGTGAACGCCAGACCGGCCCGGTTCTTCAGGAAGCGCAGATCGACCCCGGCTTCGAACGCCGACGACAGCGACGGAACGATGTTGGCGTTGGTCAGCAGGTTCGGGGTCGTGATCAGGCTGTTCGTGTTATTGTACTTGAACTGGTTTACCTGATAGGTCAGTGCCAGCTGGTACGGGTTCAGGTCAGAACCGACCTGCGCCCAGCTACCCCGCAGTTTACCGAACGACAGGAACGGCAGCGCGTTGCGGGTCAGCTCCGAGAATACGAAGCTACCGCCTACCGATGGGTAGAAGTACGAGTTGTTGTTGGCAGGCAGGGCCGAACTCCAGTCGTTACGACCCGTTACTTCCAGGAACACCAGGTCACGCCAGCCCAGCGATGCGCGGGCGTAGAGGCTGCGTACGGTTTTGCTGAAGCGGTTGTTGGTCTGGCTGAACGAACCAATCGAGTTACCGATCGTATAGAGATCCGGTACGAACAGACCACCCGTGGTAGCCAGGTCAACGCGCGTATAGCGGTTATCCCGGATGTTACCCCCTACGTTGGCATTCAGCGTAAAGTCTTCGCCGAAGCTATCGTCGTAGGTAGCCAGGAATTCGTAGTTGTCTTCGCGGTCGGTGATCTGACCGGTGGCGTATTCGGCTTTCAGACCCGTCTGCGACGCGCTGGTCTCCAGAATATTCGGGATCTTGTTCTCGTAGTTCGTGTTCCGCTGGTTACGGCGCAACCAACCCTGTACCCGGAACTTGTCGTTGATTTTATAGGTCAGGTTCACATCCCCGAAAATCCGGTCGCGGTTGGTCTGGTAGTCGATATTGTCGAGGTACGAGTACCAGTTGTACCAGTAGTTACCGCGGTTGAAGGTCGCCGTCTGGAAGTTGGTCGTTGCCGTTGGGTTGGTATGGTTCCAGCTGGCCAGCGCACCGGTAGGCGTACGCAGGGCGCGCAGCTCGCGGAGTTTGCTCATGTCCAGATCGCGATGGAACCACTGGTTGAACGAACCCGAACCCGACAGGTTTGAGTAGGCATCGTCAAACTCGCCACCCAGCCGTTCGGTTGTGTAGTTGATGTTCAGACCGGCCGTCAGTTTGGCTCCCAGATCGAAGGTCGTAGCCGCGGTAACGTAGTTCCGCTTCAGCGACGTATTGGGCAGAACACCCGTCTGGTCGAGGTTGTTGTACGACAGGCGCAGGTTGTAGCCCGTGCCGCTCGTGCGCAGGCTTACGCCGTTGTTGAGCGTCCGACCCGTGTTGTAGTAATCGCGTACGTTGTTGGGCTGGGGCGTAAAAGCTGCCGTCTGGAACGAATAGGCATGACCCGGGTACCAGGCGTACCAGGGGATGTATTCGCTGCCATCGATGCGCGGACCCCACGAAGCGTCATCCGAATAATCGTGGTATTTCTTGCCGTTCAGCGCCTGCCACTCAACCGGGTTGCCGGGAGCCCAGGTAAACGTACGCCAGTCGGCCGATCCACCGCCACCGTACTGGTTCTGGTATTTCGGGATGACGTTCACGCGGTCAAACGTGGTGGTGCTGTTGATGTCGATGCCGATGCCTTTGCGGTTCAGTCCTTTCTTGGTCGTGATCACGATCACACCGGCATCGCCCCGCTGGCCGTAGAGGGCCGTAGCGTTGGGGCCTTTCAGTACCGAGATGTTCTCGATATCGTCGGGGTTGATGTCCAGCGTGGGGGGCGTATCCGAATCACCCGTCAGGGGTGTGCCGTCTACAACGTACAGGGGGTTTTTATCGACCAGCGAAGCCGCCCCACGAATACGAACCACGGCACCCGAACCCAGCTTGGAACCGGCCTGGCTCAGTACCTGAAGACCGGCTACTTTACCCGCCAGGGCGTTACCGGCATCAGCCTGCCGAACCACCTGAAGCTGATCCTGGGTGATTTGCTGGGTAGCGAACGAAACCGACTTGGCGTCGCGCTTGATACCCAGGGCTGTAACGACAACCTCCTGCAATTGGGCTGCGTCTGAAACTAGTGTTACGTTGATGGAAGTTTGATTACCTACCGCTACTTCTTTACTCGTAAACCCAATAAAACTAAAAACCAGCGTCGAACCCGCTGGAACGTTGAGTCGGTATGTACCACTCGCATCGGTACTGGTGCCGCGCGATGTGCCTTTCACCGCTACGTTAACGCCGGGAAGATCAGACCCATCTTCTGACGACGTTACCTTTCCACTGATGGCAATATCCTGCGCCATCGACGGTAGATAGAACAAGCACAGCAGGAACTGTACCACTAGAAATTTTCTCATAAAAGTGATCTTAAGTGTAGGTTAACGCTGAATCAGCATTTTTTCTAATATCAAAATTGTGCAAAATAGTTGTCACAACAAAATTTCGTAGTCTATAATTTTTACAGAATTATTAGAATATTAAAGTACCATCCGGGCGAATATTCATAATACCAAATTATAACTGCCTCAAAACCAACGTTTTTTTGTTAAGAAATCATAATTCTATTCTGCTCTCACACCTGGTCCACTAGCGGATAAACTGTTTGTACTACCGCACGAAACGCACCGAAAAATCAACTTTTTCTATCCTACGGGAAAGTGGCAAAATATTAGATTAGTCATATTTACTTAAGTACTTTAGGCGCCCTACACTGAGTAAACTGAAAGTAACTATGCAGATAGTCAGTACACTACCTCCAGCGTCTTTTCTCGGATATTCAGCCGCCCCGGTTACGACTGCTGTCCGGGCACCAACAAAAAAAACCTGCCGTGAGGCAGGTTTTTACCAGCGTACTGGCTGGTGTTCGTTATACTGGCCGGAACCAACGACCCGTATATTCAGGCTACTTCTTCCTGACTGGCCGAGGTGGCCGTCGTGCTTCTGGCGGGGCTGGCCTGGCCGGTCAGTTCGGCCAGTAGCTCACTGACGCTGACCATGGCAAAACTGCTGGCGTAGTCGGCCATCGCATACGGAATAATCAGCTTATCGCCGTTGATAACGCCCCCGCAGCTGTATACCACGTTGGGTACGTACCCTTCGCGTTCGTTTTCGTCGGGACTCAGGATCGGCTCGGTTGTTCGCCCGATTACTTTGCTGGGATCATTCAGATCGAGCAGGAAAGCGCCTATGGCGTATTTACGCATCGGACCCACGCCATGACTCAGTACCAGCCAGCCCGCTTCGGTTTCGATGGGCGAGCCGCAGTTACCGAGCTGCACGTACTCCCAATGGTAGGTTGGTTTCAGGATGAGTTCTTTGGTTTGCCAGAAATACAGGTCGTCCGAGTACATCAGGTAGATGTTCTCGCCATCCTGCCGCGAGATCATCACATACCGCCCGTCAATTTTACGGGGAAACAGAGCCATACCCTTGTTCGATACCTCGGCTCCGTTGAGGGTACTGACGCTGAAGTGCGAAAAGTCTTTGGTTTCCAGCAGCTGCGGAAACGTAACCCGACCGTTGTAAGCCGTGTAGGTAGCATAGTAGGTCACCTCCCCGTTATCGTCGGTAAACTGCACGAAGCGCGCGTCTTCGATACCGTTGGTTTCGTTGGGCGACGATGGAAAAATACAGCGCTCATCGAGGCTCTGGTCGTCGTCGAAATCGATTTCGTAGTTCGACTTGGCCAGGGCCAGCAAACTGCTCGCAATGGTTTCGTATTCGGCGTTGTAGCGGTACTGCGCCAGGATGCGCTTGATCTGGGCGTCGAGTTCGGTCAGGCTAAACTCCTCGCCCAGGCCGATCATCATCTTTTCCTGAATGCTGTTTTCGAGCCGCAGTTCGTAGAGTTTACGCTCAAACTGCGTCCGGTTAAACCGCTGGGTAGACAGGATATCGGGGGCGGTTACGTAGCGGGATGGTTTCCGCAGCACAATATTGCTTTCTTCGTCGATGTACCCCATCCGGAACGAGATCGAGGAAACGTGGCCCTCGCCGGTAGCCCGCAGGCTCAGGATAAACCGTTTATAGCCGGGTGGTACGTTGGTCTGGTCGGGGTGCCAGATCATGGAGGGGTTGAACAGCGC
Source organism: Spirosoma sp. 209 (assembly GCF_002006735.1). NCBI lineage: Bacteria > Pseudomonadati > Bacteroidota > Cytophagia > Cytophagales > Cytophagaceae > Spirosoma > Spirosoma sp. 209. The sequence continues at coordinate 16,458 of NZ_MVEC01000001.1, forward strand.
AGCCGACTCCAGCGAATACTCCATGGTGAAATACGCCCCCAGCAGCAGTTTGCGCTCCTGCGTCAGGGGCTCGTCGGTCAGGAGCTGGGGCCGGATCTGCTCAAACCGCTGTAGTAAAAACCGTTCCAGCTTATAGTGCCGACCGCCAAACTCCCGAATAACTTCGTCGAGCTTCTGATCCACTTCGTCGTCGGTCATGGAGCCAACGCGGGCAATGATCTTTAACGTGCGGGTAGCGCTTCCCAGCTCAAAGGGACGAAACAAAACACGCGTCGGGTCCGGCCGGAGAACAATACCCGTTCGGGTTGCTTTTATGCTCATTTATGAAAAGTTTTCAGTGTCCGTATACGGTTTCCGGCAAATTTCGTCCGATTTGGCCAGTCATCACCCAAAACCGTATACAGAAAACTGAAAACTACTAAAGTTATTACCCATTCACCAGCGCAGAAACGGCCAGATTCACCGATTTTGCTTCGGAACGTTGCTTCTGAACGCTATGCAGCTCGGCCAGCGCCAGCAGATACGACAGCGTACTTTCGGCACCCTGGTTCTGGTTGACCCGGTCGATATGCAGGCCGTCGCGGCAACCGCCCGTCTGCGCGTCGTACAAAGGCAGGCCCAGGTCGTTGTGGCCGGTAAACCACTTGAACACCCGGAGGGCGGTACGGTGCCAGTCTTCGTCGCCGGTAACGGCATAAGCCGCCAGGCAGGCCGATACCGTACTCTGCGCTTCGAGCGGCTGCTGGTCGAAGTAAGCGCGGGGCTGTCCTTTCACATAGAACCCGTTCGACCCGATGGGCTGGAAGTTACCCCAGGCCGGGTTGGTACGGGTCGATATGCCCGGTGCCTGGTTGCCGAAGTCGGCCGTACGGGGTCCGGCCGTTTGCAGCTCGATCAGCCACCGCAGCGCGTTCAACCCGATCTGAACCAGCTTCTCATCGCCCGAGCGAAGCAGCACGTGTGCCAGCACCGCATTGTCGTACGAGAGTACGTTTTCGAACCAGGGCCAGTCTTCCGTTGCGGTAGCGTTGTATAACTCCATCAGCTTGCCCAGCAGTTGCTGCTGAATGGTTTTGGCCAGCCGATCGTCGCCGAATTTCTTCTGGTACTCGTAGATACCCAGCAGCGAGAACGCCCACGCCCGGGGCGATGGCATATGAACAATACTGGGCAGAACTTTCTCGATCAGGTTAATGGCCCAGGTTACCGTGTTTTTATTGGCGTCGCGGCCCAGGCAGGTGCCCAGCGCCCAGACAGCCCGGCCCGTGCTATCGTCCGAGCCGACGTCTTCGAGCCAGCGTCGGTCGTAGCTCATGAAATTACGGAACCGGCGGTGTTCGTCGGTGTAGGCGTAGTTCAGAAACGCGCAGTAGTCGTCGGCGGCTTTGTCGAGTTTCTGTTCGCTCAGCCCCGCATCGCGCAGGGTCATGGCCAGAATCAGCGCCCGGGCGTTATCGTCGGTGCAGTAGCCTTCTTCGTAGAACGGCAGGTGATACCGCGCGTGCTGCACGATACCGGTCGAGTCGGTCAGGCGGTACAGATGGTCGAGCCGGATAGCGGGCAGCACGAACCCACCGGCGCTCCCCATATACGGCGCCAGTCGGCCAATGGTACTCATGCGTTCCTGACGTGCCTGCGCAAACGAGTTGGCATAGGCCTGGATAGACCGCTCCCAGATCATTTCGCGCCCCATCAGGTAGCCCCGCTTCCGCATGGCGTGCCGCATGGGTTCGTCGGTCAGCAGGTTGATGATCTGATCGGCAATGGCATCGTGATCGCCAAACGGCACCAGCACACCCCGGCCGTCGGCCAGGAGTTCTTCAGCATGCCAGTAGGGCGTCGACACCACCGCTTTGCCGCAGCCAAATGCGTAGGATAACGTACCCGAGGTAATTTGAGCCGGGTTCAGGTAGGGCGTAATGTAAATATCTGCCGAGCCGATGTACTCAAGCAGGTCGTCGAGTTCAACAAACTGGTTGTAGAACCGCACATTGTCGCGCACACCCAGATCTTCGGCCAGTTTTTTCAGGCTGTCGCGGTATGCTTCGCCTTCGTGTTTGATCAGGTGCGGGTGAGTAGCCCCCAACACCATATAAACCGCGTTCGGAACCTGCTCCACTATACGCGGTAACGCCCGGATCACGTTTTCGATGCCTTTGTTGGGCGACAGCAGACCAAACGTAAGCAGGGTTTGCTTGCCTTCCATGCCGAACTTGTCTTTATAGAAGTGCGGATCGACAAACGGCATATCCGGAATACCGTGCGGAATCAGATCGATTTTCTCTTCGGGTATTTCGTAAATATTGATCAGGAAATCACGGCCTTTCTCCGACATACAGACCACCCGGGCCGACAGATCGGCGATGCTTTTCAGCACCAGCAGCTGGTCTTCGTTCGGATTTTTCAGGATGGTATGGAAGGTCGTAACGACGGGCATCGACAGATTCCGGAGCATCGTCAGGATGTAACTGCCGGCTGGTCCGCCAAAAATGCCGTATTCGTGCTGCAGACAGACCACATCCACATCTTTGGCATTAAGAAACTCGGCCGCCCGCCGATACGCTTCTTTATCATGCTGGTAAAAGTCGTAACGAACCTCCGTGGGGTAGTCGTATCCATCGGGTGTGTCGTTTACGGATACAACGATAGGGCGGGCATCTGGAATGAATCGGGCATATGACGTATACAGGTCCGACGTGAATGTGGCAATGCCACACTGACGGGGCAGGTAATCACCAACAAAAGCCACGTTTTTCGGATTGTGTGGCCATGCCGCTGTGGCTGTTCCGCCCTGCTCAGGCGAAACGCGATTGGTAGGAGTCGTCATAATTATTGAAAGGTTTTGCCGCGCTAAAGAGCCGCGACATGCCTGATAATACTACTGAATCTATATAACTATAGTAATAATCGTTTGAGCCAGTGTTTTGTTTTGAAAAACAAAACATATTTGCATCATACCTTGGCCGTGGCGCATCAGAAACAAATATTATTTTACATACTATACAATTTACCGTATTTATTATTGGTTTTACAATATTTCCCAAAACGGTAACAAATGAATTATTCATCATCGGCGCTCAATGCTGCCGAGTAGCTCAAGTAGATAATCCCGCTTTGGCTTATTGACCGGCACCTGGGCTCCGTCGGCCATGAGCAGATACCCTCCCTCCTGCCGAACAATCTTGCGCAGGTAAGCCGGGTTGATTAGGTGCGAGTGATGTACCCGAACAAAGCCACAGGGCTCCAGCGCCTGACCTACCTCTTTCAGCGTTCGGCAAATGAGCAGGCTGGAGTTATCCTGCAGAAAGAAATGCGTATAGCTGGCATCGGCCGTACAGCGAACAATATCGCTCACGTCGATGATCTCATGGCCTTCCTGCGTTGGCAGCGCCACCCGGGTCCGGCCCGGACTGGCTGGCGTCTGGTAGTGTTCCTGAAACAGCTGATACTGCGTTTGCTGCAACTGCCTTACTTTTCGCTGCTGCCAAAGTCCGATGGCTTCGCGTAGTTCGTTTTCCTGGATGGGTTTGAGCAGGTAATTCAGGGCGCTGAACCGAAAGGCCCGAATAGCATACTGGTCGTAGGCCGTCGTAAAAATTACATCGAAATGAAAATCACCGACTTGCTCAAGCAGACTGAAGCCGTTCATGCGCGGCATTTCAATATCCAGGAACAGCACATCGAAGGCCGTATGCCGAATAAACTCAAGGGCCGCTTCGGGCTGATTGAACTTAGCCATTACCTGTACGTTCATATCGAGCTTGCGTAGCTTCATGTCGAGCAACTCGGTAGCGTGCTTTTCGTCGTCGATCAGGATCGCTTTCATAACTGGTTGTGACTGGTTTGTGGCCGAGATGGGCTGGTCAGCCGAAGCTGGTAAGTAATTCGGACCAGCGTACCGCAGCGACCGGCATCGGCCAGGTCGATCAGCTGTACGTTGAGCTGCGAAGGGTAATTCCGGTTGAACAGGTCGATCCGCTGTTGAGTGATAGCCATCCCGAGTGATTTCTGTCGCGTGGCCGAGCGGCTTTTCAGCCGGGCCGCCTGCTCGCGCCCGATTCCGTTGTCTTCTATCTCGAACTGAATGGTTTCTTCGTCGAGCATCAGCACCCGCAGCCACACACATTTGTCGGGTCGATGACTGTGCTGCAGGCCATGCCAGATTGCGTTTTCAACAAAAGGCTGCAGTAACAAGGGGGGAATGACCACCGCATCCTGATCAATAGCCGGGTCAATGTCGATTACATACTGAAAATTTTCATCGAATCGACTGCTTTCCAGTTCAAGATACAGCTGTAGTCCGCTTACCTCTTCGGTCAGCCGGACGGTATCTTCGTTGGAATGATTGAGAATCAGGCGCAGCAACCGCGAGAAGTTAGACAGATAACGGGTGGCATTGGCTTCGTCCCCTTTCAGCACGAAATACTCGATGGTGTTCAGGCTGTTGAAGAGAAAGTGGGGGTTCATCTGGCTGCGCAGAGCCAGCATTTCTACTTCAGCCAGTCGTTTTTCATAGGCTGTTCGCTGCTCAATTTCATCGATGTAAGCCGCCTGACTGGCCTGCCGTTCGCGGTCGATGATTCGGATCCGATGGGCCAGCGCCAGGGCAAAGACGATGATTTCGAGCAGCACTCCCAGGGGTAACATCAACAGATTATCTACATAGCCCGGCAACGACTCACCCACCAGAATGATCTCTCCTGCCCGCAGGGAAGCCAGTACGCCGATGACCGTAAGCAGAACATTACCCACCACCACATAGCGCGTCAGTACGGAGGGCACCCGCCAGAGCATCCAGACCAGCACCGCCACATGTACCGGCACAAACACCAACCGGCAAAACCAGTAGCTCAGCTGATAAAGGCCACCGTCGTTGGTCAATAGCAGCAGCCCTCCCGCCAGCAGGCTGTAGGCAATGGCAAACCGCCCCCACTGCCGCAGTTGGCGGGCCGCTGCCGGATGCGTCCGCGTCAGGTCAAGCAGCTCGACCAGAAAATACATATACGCGCCCCAGCCAGCCCAGACGATACTTTCCATCGCATGGTAGCGAAGCAGAGGCATGGTAGCAAAAACCTGACCAATGGGTGTATACGTTCGGGTCTTCAGTAAAGCGTACAAACAGCCCGCCAGCACGTACAGCGCGTAATAGCCGTATAGCGGCCGACGGTAATAGAGGTAGATCAGCACCACAAACAACAGGAAAAACAACAGCCCTCCCTGCACCCAGGACCGGTACTGCAGTTCGGGCAGGTTGCGCCTGTACTGAAACAGGGCCTGTCGGAAATGAAGTGATTCGGATTCGAACCGCAATCCCAGCGAGGGGCGGGGCAGTTCCGAATGGGTCAGCGCCGGTAGCAGGCCCGGGCGGTTAGCGACGCGGATCAGGACAACCGTGGTCTGACGGGGCCCGAACCGGAGGGGTAGGTACTGATCATCGTCGGGAGTAGCCCAGTCCCGGCGCGGAACCATCGTGCCGCACCGCAGCGAATCGATCAGACGTCCCGAGTCGGGCAGAAGCCGATAACAGACGACCGTCTGACTGGTAGCTGCGTAGGTATAAACCGTCCGGCTTGTATCGGCATCGTTCCGTACCAGCAGCCGAAGCCAGTAGACCTGCTGACCATTAGTGGGCAGGTTTGAGGACACTCGCTCTCCTCCCGTCTGCCGAAACATCGAAAGCCAGCTTGCCTGCCGGTCTGTACGGCTCAGTACACACCGGTCGCGCAGATAAACTGGCCCGCGGTCCAGCTGGCTTAACCGGATGGTATCAGGGTAGCCGGCCGCCCACAACCGGCCAGACAGCATCATACCTAAAAACAGTAGCCAGCGAACCATAGGTTTTCAACGACAAAGTCCCGTGTAACAATAGTACGAAAAGCACCCGACTGCGTAAAGCCAGGCTAACAGACAGTGCGTTTCAGTTTATCAGCCAAGCGTTTCGACCCATACGCGCTCCTGGTTCGTGTATTCACTCATATAAGATGCTGACAAACCCAAAGTCCAGACTGGTGAATTACCCGGTCCGGTTCTGGGTACTCCTGCGGACCTTTCGCAAACGTTCACAAAGCAGCAATCAACCACTCCGTGTATGAATTACATCGCTTTACCAACCCTGGCTTGTTTACTGGTGGCTACTGCGGTAACCAAAGCTCAGGTGCGCGTATCAGATCCGAAACAAACGGTAGAACGCAATGTAGAATATCGGGTCAATAGCAGGGTAGATCAGGGCATAAACCGGGGACTCGACAAAGTAGAGCAGGGCATTGGCAACATCTTCAAAAAAAAGGAAAAGAAAGCCAGCGGACAGCAACCCACCGATGACACCTCTCAACAAACGGCCGGTGGACCCGCCAATCAGCAGCCCGCAGGCACACCGATGGGCGAAGCGGCAGATACGGGTACCCCCCGCTCGTTAAAAGCTTACAGCCGGTTCGACTTTGTTCCCGGCGAGAAAGTAGTGGCCCTGGAGGATTTCGGTCAGGATGCGGTTGGCGATTACCCCGCTAAATGGAATACCAACGCCAGCGGTGAAGTAGTGACCCTGGACGGGCGGTCAGAAAAGTGGCTGGCGGTTACCCAGAACGGCCTCCTCTACCCCGAATTTCTCGCGGCTTTACCCGAAAACTTTACGCTGGAAATGGACATGGTCATCACCCCCGGGTTAGATAACAACTTCCTGGGCACGGCGCTGAACTTCGTTGATGGGAAAGCGGCTAAAAATCTGCTTACGGCAGACCGAAAAAATACCGTACAGCTCAATATTCACCCGGGTGGTGGGTATACCAGCGTTACAGCCTGGGATGCTGACGAAACGATTCGGGTAACCAACGAAAACTACGAAAAAGAGTGGCTCAGTGGCGAAAAGCCAGCCGCCCGATTATCGGTCTGGCGGCAGAAAACCCGGCTTCGGGTCTACCTGAACGAAGTTAAAATCTGGGATATTCCACGCGCCTTCGATCCGACCGTAACGTACCGGCTCGTACTGGAACGCAATTTCTTTACGACTGAAAACCAGGCCTGGTATATCGGCAATCTGCGCGTTGCCGTGGGTGCTCCCGATACACGCTCAAAACTAATTACGGAAGGCAAATTCAGCACAACGGGTATTCTGTTCGATGTGAACTCCGACAAGATCCGCCCGGAGTCGTATGGTGTATTGAAAGAAATCGGGCAGGTGCTGAAAGAGAATGCCGGTATACGCGTCAAAATAGTTGGCCATACAGATTCAGATGGCAACGACGCCAGCAATCTCGCCCTATCAAAACGACGGGCGACTTCGGTGAAAACGGCACTGGCCACTGAGTTTGGCGTTGACGTTAATCGCCTGGATACCGATGGGAAAGGCGAAAGCCAGCCCGTTGGCCCTAACACCACGCCCGAAGGCAAAGCCAACAACCGGCGCGTCGAATTCCTGAAACTGTAACAAAAAGCCAGGCCAACCAGCTTATCAGATAGACAAGCCACACGCCAGGAACTAAAGCTATGACCATCAAATCGTTGTTCATACTATTTTTCTGTCTATCGGCGACGGGCGCCAGCTGGTCGCAACAGCTGTCGCCGGCTCAGCAGGCTGAACTGGAACACCTAAGCCGCGAGGCACAAGCCGAACTTACCAAAGCACTCGACCCCGGCCACATGGCCCGCCTGTTCGACGAACAGATTCAGGAAGCCAGAAAGAGTGGGACCACACCTGCCCAGATAAAGGCACTTGAATCAGCCAAAACCGACGCCCTCCGTCAACTACGGGCTAACCGACAGGAAGCGGCCCGGCAGAACACCCAAGCCGATTCGGAACCCGCCCCTACCGATACGCCTGACAAAGCGGGAGTCAATTCCGTAGGCGCGCTGAAAAATCGACTGACTCATCCGGTTCCGGTCATTTACGATGAGCAGGAAGGCCGGTACAGTCACATACCAAGGGCTTTTCGGGTGTATGCTGAAGCCAAACTGACGCCGGAAAAATGGGTGGCCTTCATGCACCAGCAATACGGGGTAACGCTGCGCGAAAAAGGCAGGTTTGGCACCAAACAGACACCGGTACTTCAGTACGAGCAGCTGCACAAATCGTACGTTGTCCGACTGGCCCGCTACAGCATCACCCTCGACAGCACGGGTTACGTGAACCGGGCCAGCGGCACCTTGTTTGCGCTTACTGCGCCGGATCCCGGCCCCGCCACGACCCAAACCTTACTGCTCGCACTCCGTCGGGCTACCCAACAACCCACCCTGCCCCTGCTGACGGACCCTCTCCCCAGCCAACGCCCACCAGCCTACGCTCAGGCCGAAGCGCCGATGTGGGTTCCCACAAATCTGGAACCAACCGCCAAACAAACGGTACTTACCCGACCATTTACGGTAACGACGCCCGGCCAGGTGGTTCGCTGGTATCTCGATGCCCAGACCGGGCGCGTGGTAGCCTCCGAGAATCGGCTGTTCGACTGCACGCCCCCGGCACCCAGAAAGGCAGTTCGGCGGATGGTCAGTACGTTTCACAGCGGTCGGAAAGCGGTAACCCTCGAACCCGTTTATTACAATAATAAACCTAGCTTTTACCTGGCCGACAGCTCCGAAACCCCAGCAGTGGTAGTTCTGTCGCCGGAAAACGAAACCAGTGCTCAACATACGGATACGAGCCTGACCGATGCCAAATTACGGGTACGGGGTGATTTCGATGCCCTCTACGGGCTTCGGCGGGCGGCCACCTATTTCAAGACAATGGGAATCAACAGCTTCGACGATGCCGGCACCACGATCAGGGCCACAGCCTTCGACCGGGTCAATGCATCCTATTCACCCAGTACGAAGCAGTTTTATTTCGGTATGTATGAAGGCAAACCGCTGCTGACGCTGCTGGTAGCAGGTCATGAGTTTACCCATGGTGTGTCGGATCACTACACTGATTTTGTAGCGAGGGGCGAACCGGGGGCGTTACACGAGAGTATTGCCGATATGCTGGGCCGCGCCATTGAGCAGCAGGTAATGGGCGGTAACTGGGTTATTCTGGATGAAGTAGTACCCAACGGTCTGCGCAGTATGTCTGATCCAAAAACCCTCAAACACCCCGATACCTACGGCGAAACCTTCTGGGCCAACCCCGGCAATCTGAAAGTCGATGAGGGCGGTGTTCACATCAACGCAGGCATTGGCAACCGCTGGTTTTACCTGCTCGTCAACGGGGGCAAAGGCCAGAACGACCTCAAGCATTCCTACGATATTCAAACGACCATCCCCATCCATGAGCTCACCAAACTGGTACTGACTACATTACCTAAGTTGGGGCCCACATCGGGATATGACGATTTCTGCCGGGAAACCATTGCTACTGCCGAAGGGCAATACGGTGAATGCAGCAAACGAACCCACACCATCAAACAGGCGTGGTATGCTGTAGGCGTTCTCGATGACCCGCCGGTTCCCTGCTCAGGCTGGAGCTTCGACATGGTAGCCAGTAATGGTACTGAGCAGCAAGTTACCCGGTTTTATTTCAGGGGCGATAGCGCCGTTGCTGTTACCCGCACTCCCGACGGCATCCTGAAATCATTTGCCCGCCGAAGCAGCCCTACCATGACCGCCGTTGTACAAAATACCGACGGGGTGAACGTAACTGAACTTCCCAAATCCATCACTCCTGTGGTGAAGCAGGCAGTTGAAGAAACCCTCCCCGCTTTGGAAGTGGCAATGAGCGCCGAACTTGAAAAAGCCCGTACCGAACGCAATACCCTCGGCACCTCGCCCGAACGCCGGGCCACCCTCGACAAGGGTATTCCCGTGATGGAAAAGTTTCTGCGCGACCTGAAGCAGGGCCGCGCCGAAGCCCAGAAAACGCTCGACACGCTCCAGCAGGGCGAAGTACCAGTTTCGGCCATGACGTTCTGGGAAACCCGCCAGGTTCGGCGCAACTTCGACAAGCAGCATATCAAAGCCTACCAGAAATACGAGAACAAGTACGAAGCCAGCAAATACGTGATGCAGAACGGGATTTACTGGTGGTCAACCACCCGGATTCCGCTGCGGATGTCTGACCTGATGATCATGATCCCTTACTCACCCGTTACCCAAATGCGTAACGGCCTCGACCACTGGCTGCGTGGTTTTCCGCTGGATTATCTGGGTATGTTCAAGATCAAAAACATCCGCGAGCACGTACCTGTTAATTTTGATGCTCTCTTTTCAACTGCACCCGTTTTTCAATAGCTGCTTCATCGGCAGCTGACCGGCATTCGTCCGTGATCAGGCCGGGTTGGTCTGAAATTGGTAGTTCAGCCCGGCGGGGACGGCTAGGTTTGTGATCATAAACCAGTAGCCACCATGAACAACCTCGTCCACTCCCCTATCGGCCTCCTCCACCTGACAGCCGCCGTCGTAGCCATGATCACCGGTGCTCTTGTTATTCTTACACCCAAAGCGACGACGGGCCACAAACGAATCGGGTACGTCTACGTAGTCAGTATGCTGCTCGTTAACCTGACAGCCTTTCTGATTTACCGACTGTTCGGCAAGTTTGGCCCTTTCCATGTGGCCGCTATCTTTAGTTTCGTTACGATACTGGGCGGTATGATTCCGATCCTGTTCCGGCGCCGGTTTACGGACTGGCTGTCGTATCACTACTTTTTCATGAACTGGTCGGTAGTAGGGCTCTATGCCGCGTTCTGGGCCGAAACGCTAGTGCGGCTGTTTCCGATGGCGCAGTTCTGGCCGGTGGTGATGCTGGCAACCCTGGCCACGACCCTTACCGGCAGTATCCTGATCCGGCGGCATAAAGATCGGTTTCTGACCGGTCGACCCGCAGCACCCATCAGCAAGCCCACCCTTTTTCCTTAACTTGCGGCTTCATTGTTTGGCGTTCGGCGTGAGAAGTTCGACGTGCCTGCTGCGTCAAACCTCAACCCAAACGCCATACAGTTGAATGGTCTGGCACCGTATCTCCTCCTTTATTCTTCGCCATCGGCTGGCCCTGGTAGCCGTTGTTCTGATTGGCACGGCCTTCATGGGCTACCAGGCCAGTCACGTTAAGTTATCCTACGAACTCGCCAAAATCCTGCCTGTTTCCGATACCGAATACAAGCGGTACGAAACGTTTAAAAGCCGCTTTGGCCAGGATGGCAGCGTCATGGTACTGGGCATCGAGTCGGACAGTATGTACCAGCTCGATTTCTTCAACGACTGGTACGCCCTTAGCCAGCGCATCAACGCCATCGAAGGCATTCGGGACGTAGTCGCCAACGCCAACCTCTACGACATTGTCCGCGACGATACGGCCCGAAAATTCCGGATTGTGCCGCTGGTACCCCGCCCCCTCTCTGCCCAGTCGTCGGTCGACAGCCTCCGCGACCGGATTGCCCGGCTGCCGTTTTACCGCGGGCTGGTGCAGGACAGCAGCGGCCGGGCTCACCTCATGGCCGTTACCTTCGATCAGAAGCTGATCAACACCAAAAGCCGTATCGCCACCGTTCGGCGGGTTGCGGCCATGGCCGACTCCTTCGGAACGCAGCACAGGCTAACGGTTCACAAGTCGGGCATGCCCTACATCCGGACCGAGTTTTCGGCTAAGGTCAGCCAGGAGCTTACCCTCTTCATGGTGCTGGCATTTGTGGTTACGGCGCTAATTCTGGTTTATTTTTTCCGGTCGCTGACGGTCATGATCGCGGCTGCGCTGGTGGTAGGCATCGGGGTGATCTGGGTGACCGGTTACATTGTTCTCTTCGGCTACGACATTACGATCCTGACGGGTCTGCTGCCCCCGCTCATCATCGTGATCGGGATTCCGAACGTTATTTTCCTGCTCAACCGCTACCACGAAGAGCTGAACCGAGGGCATCAGAAAGACGACGCGCTCCGAATTGCCATCGAAAAGGTAGGTGAAACGACTTTTTTCGCCAACGTAACCACGAGCATCGGCTTCTTCGTCTTCTATTTCACGGCCAGCCCGCTGCTGCTGCAGTTCGGGCTGGTGGCGGCCTTTGGTATCATGACCACCTATGCCGTATCACTGATTCTGATTCCGATTATTTTCAGCTACCTGCCGGCCCCTTCGCCCAAACAGCGCGGCCACCTCGACCGGCGTCGGGTCACGAGTTTTCTCGGCTGGGTCGATCGACTGGTCCGGACGCGTCGTACGGCTATCTATGGCTTCATTGCGGTTGTAACGGCGGTATCGATATTTTTTACCCTGCGGATCAATGCCATTGGGTACGTGGTTGATGACCTGCCGGCCAACGATCCCATCTACGCGGATCTTAAATGGATCGAGAGTCGGTTTAAAGGGGTTATGCCGTTCGAGGTGAGTATCGACACCAAACGGCCCGGCCGGGTACTGACCCCCCAGACGCTGAGCAAAATCCGCCTGCTCGAGCGCGAGTTCAGCCAGTACAGTGAGTTTACGCGCCCGCTGTCGCTGGCCGAAGCGGTCAAGTTTTTTTACCAGGCCTACCGCGGGGGCGACCCCAAGTATTATGCGCTGCCCGGCGCGCTCGAACTGGGACAGCTGGCCAGTTATGCGCCCCAGCTGAAGGGGTCAGAAAGTCGCTTCAAAGGCTACCTGGACAGCACCCGCCGGTATACGCGCGTTAGTTTCCAGATGCCCGATGTGGGAACTGTCCGTACCACCGAGCTACTGAGCCGGCTCCAGCCGAAAGTGGATTCGATTTTTAATATAGACCGCGAAACGGGCCAGCGCGTAGCAGCCGATGAGCAGTATGACGTCAGCATCACCGGCAACAGTGTGGTTTTTACCCGCGGCAACGATTACCTGCTGAAAAACCTGGCCGAAAGCACCATGCTGGCCATTCTGCTGGTTTCGGTCATCCTGATTATTCTCCTGCGCGATATCCGGCTGAGCCTGATCGCCATTCTGCCCAGTGTGGTCCCCCTCATCGTTACGGCCGGGATCATGGGCTTCTTCGACATCCACCTCAAACCCTCGACCATTCTGATCTTCAGCATTGCCTTCGGCATATCTTCCGACGGCACCATCTATTTCATCACCAAATACCGCGACGAGCTTCGGAATGGGAAACACTCGCTGACGCAGGCCGTATCGGAAACCATTCGGTATACCGGCCTGAGCATGTTCTACACGGCCATTATCCTGTTTGCGGGCTTCGCCATCTTTACGGCATCGACCTTTCAGGGAACCATTGCGCTCGGCATTCTGGTGTCCATCACCCTGCTGATGGGTATGGCTTCCAATCTGATTCTGCTGCCGGCCTTTCTGCTAACGGTCGACAAGCGCCGGAAAGCCACTGTGCCGAGCCAGTCGTAGTCAGGGAAGCGTTGGCGGATGAATTGACAGATCCAGTTGGGCAGTATCGTCTTCGCCGTTGGTATAGCCGTTTCCCGGTCTGGAATCGGGGTCGGTGACGGCTGCGGTCTGTATCTCTGCGTTCAGTCGGGCCCGGCCCAGCGGGGTTGAGACCGTGACTCTGAATGAGAGTGTGGCTGACCGGCCAGCCGCCAGATCGCTGATGGTGCCGCTGACCAGTCCGCTCACCGCCGTCATGCCGGGGCCATCCAGAAACGACAGGGCGGCCGGTAACGCACACCCCACCCGAACGCTCCCCGACGAACGGCCGCCCCGGTTGGTGACGACCAGACTAATCGATAGCAGTCCCCCGGTTCGTACAGAAAGCCGGCTGGTTATCAGTTGCAGGCTCAGGTCGGCCGTGTTGGGGTCCGGGACGGGCTGGTTCGAAGCAACGGCAGGCAACGGGTCGGCATTGACCGAAACGGGAACGCTGTATACCTGCCCGGCCGATCCCCGGGTTCGAAACGTGACCTGCGCCAGATCATCCTGACCATCGCCAATGCTCGTATTAGGCTGCGAATCGACGTCCAGCTGATCGGCCCTGACAATTTCGGCCGCCAGCTGGTAAACCCCTTCCTGCGTGGGCTGAACCAGGAAGGTTACCGAACGCGGCACCGACGGCTGTACTTCCGGCAGTTTGATCAGAATCAGCCCCCGTTTATGGGTCACCTCTCCCCCCTGTATAAAGGCTAGCGCCGGGGGCAGATTACACCGCAACCAGACGCTCGTGGCGGTACGTGGCCCCGTGTTATCGACCATCAGGCTAACCCGAACCGGTGTGTTCAGGGCCGGGCTGGTTTGGTCGGTATACATGCGTAGACTCAGGTCCGTACTCGTTATGGCCGAAGGCAGACGGGGCTGGGTGTTCTGAAAGAACGCATCGGTCAGCGAGCCGTTCCAGGCATCGCCCACCTGCCGCAGCCCATCGCCGGATAAATGAACTCCATCGGTACGGGGCATCTGAATGCCGTCGGTATTCGGGCCGGGATACACCCCGCTGACCTGCTGGATAACCTGATTCTGGGCGTTGATAACCGGCGCGTACTGCGTCAGATGGTAATTCAGGTACAGATTGTTATCCATCGACGCCCGCGCTACTACCCAGGGCAGGGTAAACCCGGCATCGGCCCGACACTGCGCGATGACCGTTTGCAGATCAGCCGCATACCGGGAAGCCGACGGGTCGGTATCGTAAAACTCCGATTCGCCCTGGTGCCAGAGTACGGCCCGCAAGCCCGTCAGGGGCGCATAGTCCTGTACGACGCGCTTCAGATTGCCGTAGGGCATACCCGGCCGAAAATAATCGCCCCCCGACGTAGCGGTACTATCGACGGTAATGCTTTCGCGCCAGTTGCGGACGGCCGTACCGGACCAGGCCGTATTGTAGAACAGGATCGGCACGTTCAGCCGGGCCGCCAGCAGATCGCCCAGCCGACCCCAGTTCCAGGCCGTCTGACCACGCGGACCGACGGTACCCGTAGCCGACAGGGGCGCTCCGGTAAACGGAATCGGCAGCCGGATGGTATCGTTCAGGTTAAAGTGCGGACTGCCAACCACCCGCTCATCGGCCGGGTTAACGGCATCCCGGTTCCGGATCCCCTGCCCGTTCGACTGGCCCGCAACGACAAACACCTCGCCCACGCCCACCGGCTTTACCTCTGCCACGTCCGTAACCAACCCGCTGCGCCAGGCCCGCACCTCGACCCGGTACCAGCCCCCGCTAACCGTCAGCCGACCCCCAAAATGGCCCTGGGCGGGCGCTGCGTCGAGCAGAACCCAACCGGTAGCCTGCCCCTGTCCCGGATTCATCTCCGTCAGACGAGCTTCTACCTGATCCGTCAGCGCCGGACAAAGCCCCAGGATCGACAGGGTTGTCTGGTTATTGTTGCCGCGCTGAAACACCAACCGGGCCGTCGGGAAGGTAATTGTCAGCTGCGCGTTACAGACAAACACAATTAACAGAAGTACTCCAGACAGACCAACCCGCTTGCCGAGCATCACATGGGACTTATAGAGCGGCATAATTCATCAGAATAGACACAAAAATTTGCTTCTATCTGACGGAAGACAACTCTATAAGACACTATTTACTATATGGTCTATTTATCAACTATTTATTTCTCTTAACTGTCTTCCAGTAACGTATCAAATGATACAAACTGCCCTCCGAACCGATGCTGAATGCGTTGCTGCATGGTTTCAGCGTGTTGGGCCAGATAGGCTTCGTACTCGGTCCGGCTGTTGAAGTTAAGCTGTAGGGAATAGGTAACGCCCCCGTTGTCAAGCTCCGTCAGCAGGCGAAGCAGGCGATGATCGACCGTAAGCCCCGTTGCTTTAACGGCTGGCAGATAGAACGCTTTGATCCAGCGCAGCCAGTCGGTGGCCACTTCCTGGGCCACGCTATAGGTTGTGTTATAAAGAATCATACCCATTCAACGCAGGCGGGTCAGTGTAAGTTGACCATTTGGTTGTTTCTTTGCCGAAACAAATCGATTCATCAAACCTACTTTTTATGTATCCCGGATTAGTACACGCCCACTCAGGCCTCCGCTGGATTGCGCTCATCCTGCTGCTGGCTGCCGTGGCTGTTGCCATTGGCAAGTGGCAGGGTCGCAGCGGCTATACCGATGGTAACCGCAAACTGTATTTATTTACGCTGATTGCGGTTCATACCCAGCTGCTTATCGGACTGGTGCTTTACTTCATTAGCCCGTTGGTAAACTTTAGTATGCTGAGTGACAAACTGTATCGATTCTATACCGTTGAGCACACGACGGGTATGCTGATCGCCATTGTGCTGATCACGATCGGTTACTCCCGCTCAAAACGGGCAACTGACCCCACCACGAAGCAGCGGCTGGTTGGCATCTTCTACGGTCTTGGTCTACTGCTCATTCTGGCTTCTATTCCCTGGCCGTTCCGTATTCCGGGCGCCGGCTGGTTCTAAAAAACAAACCCGTCTTCGGCTAGAATCATCGCTGGAGACGGGTTTATTCTATTATTTCTATAGATATATTATTAAAATTGTATTAAACATACTTTCTTTCACACTACGACTACCCAGCTATATCATCTAACTATCAGTTAGTTACAAATTATGGCATTACGTATGTGCCAAAAGTTGTGTGGAAATCTTTCCTCAATTATTTGGCATTTATTCCACAACTGCCTACTTTTATATCAAGTAATTTGTACCTAACCTTTGATCATGATGATAAAAATGCTCCTGGCAGTAGCATGTTCTGTCTCGTTTAGCATCGTTCAGGCACAAAACGTACCCACCGTCACTCCACATTCACCCACCGTACCTGACATTTCCACCGTAGCTTACCCTGTACCCACCGTCACTTCTACTAAGCCCACCGTTCACTTAACCGCTCCATCGTTTTACGAACAGATTCCGCTCGTCAACGAGGTCATCGGCTTCGCTAAAAAGCACCTTTCCATTCGGTACCGGTCTGGCGGCACCAGCACACGCGGGTTTGACTGTTCGGGTTTTACCCGCTTTTGTTTTAGCCACTTCGGGCTCAGCCTGCCCCATTCCAGCGCTGCCCAGGGTAACGTTGGTCATGCCGTCGACAAATCCGACGCGCAACCCGGCGACCTTATTCTCTTTAAAGGACACAGTTCAGGGGGCAACCGCATTGGTCACGTTGGTCTGATTACGGAAGTGATCGGAGACCGTATCAAATTCATCCACTCGGCCTGGAACGGGGGCGTCCGGTATGACTACCTGCACGCCGATTATTACCAGCGCCGGTTCATGGGCGTTCGGCGGGTTGTTACCCTGCTGGCCGAGAAATAGCACTGTAACTGCTTTATCTGATTATAAAATAAAGCGGCTTAAGGGCCGCTTTATTTGTTTAGGGTCGTGCCAGCCCCACCACCCGTTACGGCAGCCCCCAGCTCGTCGGCATGGCAGATCACCACCCGGGCTACGCCGTTATCCAGCGCCCGAAACGCATTGTCCAGCTTGGGAATCATGCCTTTATTGATAGCCCCGGCGGCTTTGTAGTCCGCGTAAGAGGTCGGGTTTAGCGCCGGAATAACGCTGTCATCGTTGGCAGGATCGGCCAGTACGCCCCGCTTTTCGAAACAATAGACCAGCGTTACGGTATCGTGCCGGGCCAGATCGACCGCAATGGCCGAGGCCATGGTGTCGGCATTGGTGTTCAGCAGACCGCCCTGGTTGTCGTAGCTGATGGGCGCAATAACCGGGGTCAGGCTCTGGCGCAGGAAGAACTGAATCTGCCCGGCATTGACTTCATCCAGATCGCCTACAAAGCCGTAATCAATGGCCCCGACCGGCCGCTTGTGCGCCAGTACGATTCGGGCATCGGCGCCGGTGAGACCAATGGCGTTGCAGTCCAGCGTCTGAAGCTTTGCCACGATCTGTTTGTTGACCAAACCGCCGTATACCATCGTAACGACGTCCAGCATAGGCTGGTCGGTAATGCGCCGGCCTTCTACCATGGTGGTCTGAACGCCCAGCTTCTCGGCAACCTGGGTAGCTATTTTACCGCCACCGTGTACCAGGAGTTTAGCACCGGGCAAACCGGCGAAAGCGGTCAGAAAACGCAGCAGGGCGTCGGGATTATCGATGACGTTACCGCCAATTTTTACTACGGTCAGGTTATTCATGCCAGACTAGCATACAGCCGGTTCGGGCAGGCTCTACGCAGCTAAGCTGCGTAAAGTACCCCCGCCCTACCGGCTGTGATCAATAGGTTTTAAGAACTTCTTTCAGTACCGCCTGGGCCGACCACTCCCGGTTAGCCGCCTGTTCGATCACCAGCGACTGCGGCCCATCCAGCACGGCATCGGCCACTTTCAGGTTACGCCGAACGGGCAGGCAGTGCATGAACTTCCCCGCGTTGGTGCGAACCATATCGTCCATCGTAACGGCCCAGGACGGATCCTGGGTCAGCACCTGCCCGTAGTTAGTATAGGATGACCAGTTTTTTCCGTAGATGAAATCGGCTCCGGCAAAGGCTTCGTCGCGGTCGTAAATGACCCGGGCGTTACCCGCAAACTCGGGGGCCAGCTCATACCCTTGGGGATGGGTAATAACGAACTCGACATGACCCGACGCAGCCCGGGCGTTCATCCACTCACTGAACGAGTTGGCTACGGCCTGGGGCAGCGGCTTGAAATGAGGGAGCCAGGTCAGTACCACTTTGGGACGGGCCACGGTCTTCGCTTCTTCGATCGTGATGCAGTCGGCCAGCGACTGCAGCGGATGCCGCGTGGCAGACTCCAGGTTCACGATCGGCACCCGGGCGTAGCGGGCAAACTGCTGCATAACCTGCTCGCGGTAGTCGCTGTCGCGGTCTTTCAGTTCGGCAAAGGCTCTGATGCCGATGATATCGCAATACCGGCCAATTACGGCAGCCGCTTCGCGGACGTGCTCCGCTTTGTCGCCGTTCATCAGCACCCCTTCTTCCATCTCCAGTCCCCAGGAGTCCTGCCCGACGTTCATGATCATAACGTTCAGACCCAGGTTCTGGGCGGCTTTCTGGGTGCTGAGCCGCGTGCGCAGGCTGGAGTTGAAAAAGATCAGCCCGATGGTTTTGTTCTTACCCAATAGCTGATCGGCAAACGGGTTGGCTTTGGCATCCCGGCCGGACTGAATGAGCGCGTCGAGGTCGGTTACGTCAGCGAGAGAAAGAAAGTTGGTCATAGTGTAGGGAAACGCGGAGCGCGCAAATCGGCATCGGCTGGCAGCGAGCCCGGCCGGACTAAAAACAAGATTATAAGGAAACAGCCTGCTTGACCTCCTGCTGCAGGGCATCCAGGAACAGATCGGCTTCGTCGGTACCGATGGCCAGCGAGGGCAGCAGTCGGATGGTGTTCTTACCGGCTACGCCCGTAAACTGCTTGTGTCCAAAGAGCAGCGCTTTCCGAAGGGCATCGACTGGGTAGTCGTATTCGATGCCGATCATCAGCCCGCGGCCACGCAGTTCTTTATAGCCACCAATCTGCCGGATACCGTTCATGAGATAATCGCCCATACGAACGGCGTTGTCGATCAGTCCTTCGTCGCGCATGATGTCGAGGACGGCAATAGCGGCCGTACAAGCCAGGTGGTTCCCGCCAAACGTCGTACCGAGCAGCCCGTAGCTGGCGTGGAACTTTGGCGAGATCAGGATACCCCCAATCGGGAACCCATTGCCCATTCCTTTGGCCATCGAGATGATATCGGCCTCGATACCGCTGAACTGGTGCGAAAAGAACCGCCCCGACCGGCCATATCCGCACTGAACCCCGTCCAGGATAAGTATAGCCCCCGTTTCGTCGCACCGACGGCGCAGCGTTTGCAGAAACTCATCGGTGGCTACGTGGATACCGCCAACGCCCTGAATGCCTTCGATAATAACCGCACAGGTCTCGCTGGTAATGGCGGCAACCGCAGCCGCTACGTCATTATAGGGCAAAAATCGAACGTGCTGGTTGTAGTTGACGGGCGCCACGATGGCCGGGTTGTCGGTAGCGGCAACGGCGCCGGCCGTACGACCATGGAACGCTTTCGTAAACGCCACCACCTGGGTGCGGCCCGTATGAAACGACGCCAGCTTCAGCGCATTCTCGTTGGCTTCGGCCCCGGAATTACACAGAAACAGGGCGTAATCGGGATGGCCCGACAAATCGCCCAGTTTATCGGCCAGCTCCTGCTGCAGCGGAATCTTTACCGAGTTCGAATAAAACGAGATCCGGTGCAGCTGGTCGGTCAGCGCCTGTACGTACCGGGGGTGCGTATGCCCTACCGAGATAACGGCGTGGCCGCCGTACAGGTCCAGATAACGGGTGCCGTGGGCATCCCAGAGGTAGCTGCCCTCCGCCCGAACGGGTTCGATGTCGTAGAGGGGGTAAACGTTAAACAAGTCAGCCATTGGTCCGATCAATAATCCGTGGGTGCAAGTTTACGGATAATCGGGCGAAATGGGGTTCGGAAACACAAAAAGGAAGCCGTCGAGCCTCCTTTTTGTGTTTCCGGAACGCCGGACTTCAGGCAGGCAGCCCGTCAATGAATGTCCGGAGTGCCTGTACGGCGGCTTCGGGTTCTTCGATCATACCCAGGTGACCGGACTGGTCGAGCGTAACCAGCTTAATCTGATCCGACAGCCCGGCCAGAGTAGCGGTTTTGTCGTAGGCAATCAGCTGGTCCTGTTTACCGAGTATCAGCAATACCGGAAACGAAGCGGTTCGCAGTACGCTGGTTCGGTCAGGGCGACCCATGATGGCTTCCATACCGGCCGCCAGCGCATCGGCGGGTAGCGTGCGGTAGCGGTCGATATACGGTTTGAGCTGATCGGCGGGGTAATCGGGGGCCACCATTTTAGGTAAGGTCGACTCGATAAACGGTTCGGCTCCGGCCGTATTGAGTTTCCCGATGGTTTGCCGGCGCTGTTCTTTCTTGGCGTCATCGTCGGCATAGGCGGTAGAGTGGAACAGTACCAGACCCTTGACCCGGTCCGGATATCGCTCGGCAAACGCCAGCGCGATATAGCCCCCCATCGAGTGGCCAACCAGTACGACTTGCCCATCAGCACCGGCTTCGGCCGCCAGATGTTTGCTGATCAGCCCGGCGTATTCGTCGATGCTGCGGTGGGTGGCCACGTGCGCCACGTCCGGCACGACGACCGGATACTCGGCCGACAGATCGGCATCGACCCGCTGCCAGATGGTAGCGTCGACACCATGGCCGTGGATAAGACAGATAAGCGGTTGTTGGTTCATAGCAGCAAAAAAACCTAAAAGACCGATCCATACGGTCTTTTAGGTTTCAGTAATAGTTCTTGTATGACTTACTATTCAAGTACACCCAGCAGGATCAGTACGATACCTACGATAAGCAGGATCAGACCAATTACGCCGATTACTCCGCCGAAGATCAGCGACAGCAGCAGACCGATGGCCCCGATGATGATACCATTGCGGGTGTTGCGGTTCAGCGCCTTCGAATCGTCGGGAGCTACGTGATTTTTGATCTTCTTATCCATTTTCTTCAGCATCGTCCGCTCCATCAGCGACATTTTCTTCGTCGCTCCGGCCGTAGTAGCTACAGCCGCTTTGGCGTTGGATGTCGCCAGCAGCTGGTTAGCGCGCTCTATGTGTTTGGCCAGTTTCTTGTTCGAAGCCAGTTTGCTGTCGTTGCGAACATAGGCTTCTACCTGGCTCATCACCTGCCGGACCTGGGCTGTCTGCTCGGCCGGTGCGGGAGCCGCCACGGGCGCTACTTCAGCAGCGGGTGTTTCAGCAATTACCGCCGGCTGAGCCACCTCGGCCGGGGTAGCAACCGCTACCGTCTGGGGCTGGGGCGATTTATACTGCTCGCGCTGGCTTGGCTGGAAATAAGCAACCGGACGGCTGCAGGAGGAGAGAATGGCAGCACCCATCAGGGCGGCAAAAAGATTCCGGGAAAATGTGTTCATTGAAAAAACAGATTAAAATACATAAAACGACTTGTCAAACAAAACAACTTTTATCTATAATGTTTGTTGCTGCCGACTGGGCAATTTTGCATAAAACTGAGCGAATGAAGGAGCGCTTCATATGAAATTGCCGGATAATGAGCGCAGTAGCTTCTGCCGAAAATTTCATATGAAGCAGCCGTAACTAGTCGCTAGGCTAACAGGCCAACTAGCAATACGATAGCACCGGCCAGGAGCAGAATAACCCCCAGCGTACCCGAACCGCCCAGCAGCAGAATGAGCAGACCGATAATTACCGCTACGGCACCAGCCGCCAGGATGCCCGTGTTGGCCATCGCTTTTTCGGGCTTGCTGGGGGCCAGCTGGCGGTTAATTTTCTTGTTCAGTTTCTTGATCATCAGCCGTTCAACAAGCCCGGCTTTTTTCTGGGGGGCCGTAGTCGCAGCGGGTGTCAGCGTGCTTTTCTGAGCAGCCGAGGTCAGCATGGTCCGCACCTTGTTCAGGCGTTTCTGTACGGTTTTATCGGTGGCCAGTTTGGCGTCGTTGCGCACCATCGCGTCCATCTGATCCAGTGCGGCATTGGCCTGAGCAATCGGCTGGGCGGGTGTGGTGGCCACAACGGGCTCGTTTACACCACTAACCGGGGTCGATGCATCCGCTACGGGAGTCGGTGCAGCGGGTGTTTTCGCAAACGACTCGCGGGGGCTTTTCTGGAAGTAAGCTACCGGGCGGCTGCAGGAGGCAAAGAAAATGGTCAGCATGAGGCCGACCAGCAGACGTTGTGTAAGCGTGTTCATGGTGTAACGTTGGTTTAATGATCAAACGGATTTGTTTATCAGGGGGTAAACCGGCGCTACCGTCAATTGTTGAGAGTTCGGAAAACTATTCGATCAACTGGCCAACAAAAAACCCCGACATCAGTCCGATGTCGGGGTTTTTTGTTGGCGGCAAGCCGCGTCGATTAAGCTACGGAGCGTAATTGCTGATGGGCGGTCTTGCCAAATTTTTCGCGGGCGTATTCGAGGCTGACGGTCAGCTCTTTTATGCCTGTCTGCGACGGAATCTCGAACATGGCGTCGGTAATGATCGACTCACAGATGGACCGCAGACCCCGGGCGCCGAGGCCATACTGCAGCGCCTGATCAACGATATAATCGAGCGCGCTATGATCCCAGTGCAGGGTCACCCCTTCCATCTGGAACAGCTTGTCATACTGCTTCGTAATGGCGTTTTTAGGTTCGGTCAGAATCTGCTTCAGCGCGGTTCGGTCGAGGGGCTCCAGGTGAGTCAGCACCGGCAACCGGCCGATCAGTTCCGGAATCAGCCCGAACGATTTCAGATCGAGGGCCGAGATATACCGCATCAGATGCCCGCGCTCGAAGGTTTCGTTCAGCCGCCGATCGCCCGAGAAGCCGATGGGTCGGGTGTTGATCCGCTTGGTAATGTGCCGCTCGATTCCGTCGAAAGCGCCCCCGCAGATGAACAGAATGTTCTCGGTGTTGAGCGCAATCAGGCGCTGGTCCGGATGTTTACGACCACCCTGGGGCGGCACGTTGACGACTGATCCTTCAAGCAGTTTCAGCAGCGCCTGCTGTACCCCTTCGCCACTGACATCGCGGGTAATGCTGGGATTGTCGGACTTGCGCGCAATTTTGTCGATCTCGTCGATGTAGACGATGCCTCGTTCGGCAGCTTCCACGTTATAGTCGGCGGCCTGCAGCAGGCGCGTCAGAATGGTTTCGACATCCTCACCCACGTAACCGGCTTCGGTGATGACCGTAGCATCGGCAATGCAGAACGGCACTTCCAGAATTTTGGCAATGGACCGGGCCAGGTAGGTCTTGCCCGTACCGGTTTCGCCCACCATGATGATGTTCGACTTCTCGATCGTAACATCGTCGTTGGTTTTGGGTTGCATCAACCGCTTGTAGTGGTTATAGACCGCTACGGTAATGGATTTCTTGGCTTCATCCTGACCGATAATATACTGGTCCAGATGGCGCTTCATATCGACGGGCTTGATCAGGTTAATCTTGATTTCGGCCGGTTCACTCCGTTGCGGGCGCATTTCTTCCAGCACCACCTGGTGCCCCTGCTCGATGCAGTAATTACAGATGTGCGCGTCGATTCCCGAGAGCAGCAACATCACCTCGTTTTTGCGTCGTCCGCAGAACGAGCAACTGATTTGTGGCATGAACGTTTGCAGTGTATTAAGCTGGTTTGTACGAACGAAGGCCGAGCCGCTCTGTTGTGGCTCATTACCCGACTATGTTCAGCAGCCTGTCTGGCTGCCCAATCGGGACTCAGTTCGGCCTTGTCCGGGTTTGTGTAACGGTTCGTAGCGTGTCTTTGTTACCTCAAGTTCGATAAAAAAAACGACCCGGACGCACCGGGGTCGGCAGTAGTCTGCAAATTTATTGACCGGTGCCCGAATTGCCTGAAAAACGCACCAAATGGCCTATAATACCTATTTAATCACCGGACAAACCGGTCAATACGTAGCCCCGGTATTAACAGACAGGGGCAACCGAACAGGTTGACTGTTCAGCTGCCCCAATCTGATTCGCAGTGGTGTAACTATGCCTTCTCCCGACGCAGTACTTCGTCGATCAGGCCGTATTCTTTGGCTTCTTCGGCGCGCATCCATTTGTCGCGGTCCGAATCCTTTTCGATCTGCTCAACGGTCTTACCCGAGTGGTGGGCCAGAATCTCGTACAGCTCTTCGCGGAGTTTAACGATCTCGCGGGCCGTAATCTCAATATCGACCGACTGACCCTGCGCGCCACCCGACGGCTGGTGAATCATGATGCGGGCGTGGGGCAGCGCGGTCCGTTTGCCCGCTGCGCCACCGGCCAGTAGTACCGCGCCCATCGACGCAGCCAGGCTCGTGCAGACGGTAGCCACGTCGGGCCGTACGTACTGCATGGTGTCATAGATACCCAGACCGGCATAGACCGAGCCGCCGGGGCTGTTGAGGTACATCAGAATGTCTTTCTTGGGATCGGCCGACTCCAGGAAAAGCAACTGGGCCACAATGATGTTAGCAATATTGTCATCGACGGGCAGACCCATAAAAATGATCCGGTCGGCCATCAGGCGCGAAAACACGTCGACTTCGCGGAAGTTCATCGGACGCTCTTCGATGACCGACCGGGTCATGTTCTCAATCGTGTGGTTCATGTAGCCGTCAACGGTCAGGCCATTCAGCCCCATATGGTGTACGGCGTACTTGCGGAATTCGTTCTGAAAATTCATATCCTGGATTTACGCTTTAGTATAAAACGATGATAAGCGGGTGTTAGTTTCGGGCTAATTAACCACACATAGACGGACTACACAAAGATTATAGCGTTCTTCACTAAACTTAATGCCCGTCCGTGTCCATTGTGTCGCTGTGCTTCATAAACTTGCACCGAACGATGCAAAATTGCGTTATGCAACCGAAATACACTGTCGGTCTCTGTTTAGATTTTATCGGTATCACTTGAGATGAAGACCTCTGTCGAAGAAAAAATACGGCTGCATAGGCTCCAGCGCGGACTTTCGCAGGAAAACATGGCCGACCTCCTCAGTCTGTCAACAACGGCCTATGGCGATATTGAACGCGGCAAAACCGAACTGACCCTCACCCGCCTGACCCAGATCGCGTCGGTCCTGGAGCTGTCGCCGGTGGCCCTGCTGTCCGACGATGCGCTGATGGCTCAGGTTGTCGACACGCCCGACGAGGATGCGGAACACGAGCGCGAAACGCTGCGGCTGACGGTTGAGAAGCAGCAGATCGAAATCGATAAACTCCGGCTCGAAGCCGAGTACTGGAAACGCAAATACGACGACCGCATCGCGCTGGAGCTGGTTCGAAGCATAGGGGCTCAGCAAGCCCGCGAACGAATCGGATTTTAGATCGGGACGCGCCCCGTATTTTTTTCATGGGTGCGTAGGGGTATCCCTGCGTTCGGTGGTCATTGCGTAAAACCACCGAAAAACACCGCATCTTCTGACAACAACGGCTCCCTTTGTGCAGACAACCCCGGACGAAACCCTGATCGGTGAGATCCGCATCGGCAACGAAGCGGTGTTCGAGACCGTATTTCGTCAGTATTACGCGCCCCTCTGCCGGTACGCCCGCCCCATGCTGGGCGACATCGACGAGGCCGAAGAGGTGGTACAGGCGGTGTTTCTGGCCGTTTGGGAACGGCGCGAAACGTTGTTGATCACGACCTCCCTGAAGGCGTATCTGTACCGGGCCGTTCATAACCGCTGCCTCAACCGGCTCAACCAGCAGTCCGTTCAGGCGGGTCACCGCCAGCAGGCCGCCGACGAACTGTACAGCCAGCCCCCCAGCCCAACCCAGCATCTGCTGACCGACGAGCTGAGTACCCGGCTCCAGCAGGCCATGGGCCGGCTACCCGAGCAGTGCCGACGGGCGTTTGAACTGAGCCGGTTCGACGAGTTGTCGTACAGGGAGATTGCCGACCGGCTGGGCATTGCCACCAAAACGGTCGAGAACCAGATTGGCAAAGCACTGCGTATTCTCCGTACTGAATTGAGCGACTATTTACCACTTTTACTTCTCCTGGCCGGGGGAACAGGCGCATAATGGCAACCGAACCGCAATCACCGATCGATGACGCGCTGCTGGGCAAGTTTCTGGCGGGCGAAGCCTCCGCAGCCGAGGCCGAACGGGTACGTCGCTGGTTGACCAACCCCGCCAACCAGCGCGAATATGATAGGTTTGTCCGCATCTGGACCGCAGCCGCTCAGCTTACCCAGCCCGAACCCGTCAATACCGAGGCCGCCTGGCAACGCGTCCGTACCCACATGCACCAGCCGGCTTCGCCGGTCGCCCAAACCGCTCGTCGCCCGCTGCCCCAGCCTGTGCGGCAAACGTCCTGGCGCAGCTACGGCCGGGTAGCAGCCATGCTTGCGCTGGCGGTGCTGGCAGGGGTGTCGGTCTGGCGCTATACCCGCCCCAACCCCGCCGATCAGCCAGCCGCGCTCCTCTCCGTAGCCACCACCTCGGCCGCGCGGCAGTTTACCCTGCCCGATGGATCGACGGTCTGGCTCAACCGCAACAGCCGGCTGACCTACCCGGCCACGTTTGCCGACAGCAGCCGGACTATTTCGCTCACGGGCGAAGCTTTTTTCGATGTCACCCACGATCCGGCTCATCCGTTTCGGGTACGGGCCGGAAACGCCGTGGTTCGCGTACTGGGCACCTCGTTCAATGTGCGCTCGCTGGGCGATAGTGTGCAGGTGGCGGTACGAACCGGGCGGGTACAGCTGTCGGCTCCTCGGCAGGCCATTGTGCTGACCCCCAATCAGCAGGCTACCTACCAGCGGGCTGCCGATACCATCCGCCGACCCGTACCACTCGACGCCAACCGGCTGGCCTACCAGACCGGGCGACTGTCGTTTGTCAACACCTCGCTGGCCGAGGTCGTGCGGCTACTGCACGATGTCTACGGCACCGACATCCGGCTCGACACGCCCGCCCTCAACAACTGCCGGCTGACGGCCGACTTCAACCGCGAATCGGCCGATGCCGTACTGGCGGTTGTGGCCGAAACCCTGTCGCTAACCGTTCGGCGCGATGGCGACGCGCGCGTACTCTCCGGCGCTGGCTGTGGACAATAACGTAACCTGGCATGGGGGTAACAACCCGCTGACTGGTCTTTGGTCAAACCAGCATTTGTTATGACCTCACTTCGCATCTTCGTTTTTCTGCTTCTCACCCCGGTTCTGCTGCGCGCCCAGCCGACGCCCCCGCTCGAACGGCTGATCACGGTTACCCTGCGCAACGAACCACTCAGTCAGGCCCTCACCACCATCAGCCGCACCGGCCAGTTCAGCTTTTCATACAACCCTGTCGTCCTGAACCAGAGCCGCCCCGTTAGCCTGCGGGTAGTCAACCGGCCCGTTCGCGAGGTACTGGGGCAGCTTTTCGGCGGAACCGTCCGGCTCCGGTCGCGGGGGAACCACGTCATTCTGCTCCGCGCCGACGAACCCGAACAGCCCAAAGACTTTATCCTCGACGGCTACGTCATTGACGGGCAAACCACCGAACGGGTCGGGTCGGTAACCGTTTTCGAACGCAACTCACTGCGGTCGGCCCTCTCCAACGAGTACGGTTACTACCGGCTGAAGCTCCCGGCCGACCTGCCTGCGGTGCGGCTCGAAGTACGACGTCAGGCTTACCTGAACCAGTCGCTGACCATTCCGTCGCGCCGGTCGCAGCCCCAAAATATCTACCTGACTCCCCTACCCCGGCCCGCTGCCGTCAGCCCGCTCGACACCCGGCCGTTACCGACCGATTCAGCCAGTCGGCCCAGCCCGATCCTGGCGGAGCGGCCCGTCGTCTTTGCCTCGGCCGATTCGGGTGCGGTACCGATGCCCGCTTCCTTTCTGGACCGAAGCCGGCAAACCATTGGCCGCTGGGCACTGTCGACCCGACAACTCCTGACCGATATCAACCTCGACCGCGACACGCTGTACCGCACCTGGCAGGTCGCGTTTCTGCCGGGCATCGGTACGAACCGGGGGCTGGGCGGTCGTATCATCAACGACTATTCGGTCAACATCCTGATCGGGTATTCGCTGGGCGTACGGAAGGCCGAGTTTGGCGGCTTGTTCAACCTCGTCCGCGAAGACGTACAGGGCGTGCAGGCAGCCGGTTTCGGGAACCTCGTCGGGGGCAATACCCACGGGGTTCAGCTCGCGGGATTCATGAATACAACCCAGGGCAAGGTTGGCCCCGTACAGCTGGCGGGTTTTGTCAACACCGTTGGTGGCACCGTTCGGGGCCTGCAGGCGGCCGGGTTCCTGAATGTGGTTCGAAAA
Organism: Spirosoma sp. 209; assembly: GCF_002006735.1. NCBI lineage: Bacteria > Pseudomonadati > Bacteroidota > Cytophagia > Cytophagales > Cytophagaceae > Spirosoma > Spirosoma sp. 209. The sequence continues at coordinate 45,030 of NZ_MVEC01000001.1, forward strand.
GACGTGCAGGGCCTTCAGCTGGCCGGCTTCCTCAACGCCGACCGGACCAGTGTGCAGGGGGCTCAGCTGGCGGGCTTCGCCAATGTAGCAGGCGGCAACACAAGTGGCTTCCAGGCTGCGGGCTTTGCCAACGTGGTGGGGGGCGATGCGGGTGGTTTCCAGGCGGCCGGGTTCACCAACGTGGTTCGGGGCCAGCTGCGGGGCTGGCAGGTGAGCGGTTTTCTGAACGTAGCCCGCGACGTGGTCAGTGGCCGGCAGGTGGGTTTCATCAACCTGGCCCGCTCGTCGGAGCGCGCGCCCATCGGTTTTTTCAGCTACGTACAGACGAATGGGTACCGGGCCATAGAGGCATCGGCCAACGAGGTCACGCCCCTCAATGCCACGTTCCGGACGGGGGTTCGCTCGTTCTATAACCTCTTCACGGCCGGGTACAATCCGGGCGGACGCTTCTGGAGCTACGGCTACGGGCTGGGCACCGCTACGGCCGAACGACGCGGCTGGTCCGTAGCGCTGGAAGGCAGCGTACACCAGCTCAACCGCACCGACGAGCGGATCGAGAACCTGAACATGCTGCTGCGGCTCTCTCCCCAGCTCAGCAAACAGATAGCTACCGGCCTGGGCATTACGGCAGGGCCAACGCTCAACGGCTACTACTCGAACGACGTGTTTCTCAACCCCCTGCGCAACCAGTCGCTCCCGGCGGCTATCCTGACCCCCGATGCGCCAGACAACACCCGCGACGAATGGTCGGGCTGGCTGGGCTGGCAGGTGGGGCTGCGGTACAGTCTCTAAAAAAAGCCCCCCCTCGTGGGGGTTACCGGGCGGGAAGCGGTCATAGCAGCAAACATGTTACACACGCTATGCGCTTCCCGCTCCTGCCGACGCTACTGACCGGCTTCTTTCTACCCCTCATCACCATGGCCCAACCGCTGACCCAAACCGTGCGCGGGGTCGTGGTCGACCAGAGCCTGCAAACCCCCATTCCCGGCGCCACGGTCGTTCTCCAGACGGCTACACCAGCCAGGGGCGCCCTCACCGACACCGACGGGGCCTTCCGGCTGGCGGGCGTTCCGGTTGGGCGGCAAACCCTCCGGATTTCCTTTGTCGGCTATAAAGACGCCCTATTGGCCAACGTAGTCGTCGATGCCGGGAAAGAACTGGTACTGACCGTGGCTCTTGAAGAAGCCATTGGTCAGCTGGCCGAAGTAACGGTAACCCCCACCGTCGAGAAAGATAAGCCGCTGAACGAAATGGCAACGGTATCGGCCCGTACATTCTCGGTCGAAGAGACGCAGCGGTTTGCCGCAGCCGTCAACGACCCGGCCCGCATGGCCACGGCCTACGCCGGGGTAGTTGGAGCCAGCGATGGCAACAACACCATCGTTATCCGGGGCAACACCCCCAACGGGCTGCTCTGGCGGATGGAAGGCGTCGAGATTCCGAACCCCAATCACTTCGCCAACGTGGGCACCGCGTCGGGGGGCATCTCGATTCTGAGCGCCCAGTTGCTGGCCAATTCCGACTTCATGACGGGTGCGTTTCCGGCCGAGTACGGCAACGCGCTCTCGGGCGTTTTCGATCTGCGGCTGCGCCGGGGCAACAACCAGAAGCCGGAACATACCATTCAGGCGGGGGTGCTGGGGATCGACGTATCGAGTGAGGGGCCGTTCAGCAAGCGCTACAAAGGGTCGTACCTGTTCAACTACCGCTACTCGACACTGGGCTTGCTGAGCAGGCTGGGACTGGACGTAGGCACGGGCGTGACTACTTTTCAGGACCTCTCGTTCAATGTTTACCTGCCCACCGCCAAAGCCGGCACGTTTACCCTCTTCGGCTTTGGCGGCCTCAGCAGCCAGAACACCGATGCCGTCCGCGACTCAACCGCCTGGGTGGCCAGCTACGAACGCTATGACGATCGGTTTACGGCCAATACCGGCGCCGTTGGCCTCACACACTCGATCAACCTCGGCCCGCGGGCGTTTCTCAAAACGGTCTTTTCCGGTTCGGGTTACCAGAATCGCTATCAGAGCAATTACCTGACCGAGCAATACCGCCCTGAACTTCGGTACCGGGAACAGTATACCATCCGCAAAGCCATTGCCTCCAGCACCTTGACCTACAAGCTGACGAGCCAGCACACCATTCGGGCTGGTCTGATCGGGTCGCAGATCGGCTATACCCTCGCCCGCGAAGAATGGGCGGCCGATCAGGAACGGGTCGTCACCACCGTACGGGTACCTGGTCAGTCTACGGTTACGCTACAGGCGTTCGGACAGTGGAATTACCGGCTGTCGGAGCAGCTGACGGTCAACGCCGGCCTGCATTACCTGCGGCTTTTCCTGAACAGGTCCGACGCCCTGGAGCCGCGCGGATCGGTACGCTGGTCGTTCCGGCCGGGGCAGTCGCTCAGCCTGGGCTACGGCCTTCACAGCCAGACCCAAAACCCGGCCGTTCTGTTTGCTACCCCGCCGGGGGCTGGTCAGCGGTCGAACCGGTCGCTTGGCTTCACCCGCTCGCATCATTTCGTACTGGCCTACGACCGTCGCCTGACCGATCAGCTGCGGCTGAAAGCCGAAACCTACTACCAGTCGCTGTTCAACATTCCGGTCAGCGCCGACACGGCCGACTCGTTCTCCATCATCAATTTCCTCGACGGGCTGAGTACCGACCGGCTGATCAACAGCGGTACGGGGCGTAACTACGGGCTGGAACTGACCCTGGAGCAGTTTCTGCATAAAGGCGTGTACTTCCTGCTATCGTCCTCGCTGTACCGGTCCGAGTATCGGGGGTCGGATCAGGTCTGGCGGAACAGCCGCTTCGACGGCCGTCATGCTACGAGTTTTCTGGCGGGGAAAGAAATAGCAACCGGCGACCGGGGCCTGTTCCGAAACGGCACTATCGGGCTCAATATCAAGCTGACCTACTACGGCGGCTACCGCGAAACGCCCGTCGACCTGGCCGCGTCGCAGGCACGGGGCGAAACGGTCCGCTACGACGACCTCGCCTATACTGTTCAGCTGCCCAATTATTTCCGCACCGATGTTCGGTTCAGCTGGAAGAAGAACCGCCCCCGCTCGACCCGAACCCTTTCGCTCGACGTGCAGAACGTAACCAACCGCCAGAATGTCTTCGGGCGCTACTTCGATTTGCAGACCGGCACTATTCGCACCAGCTACCAGAACGGCCTGCTGCCGGTGCTGAGCTACCGCGTCGCGTTTTAAAACAGAATGGCCACGTCCGATCCTTGTCAGACGTGGCCATTCTGGTAGGCACTTCCGCGTGCTGCTAAGCGCAGGCCATTAGAGTTACAGGCTGACAGACGCCCAGCCGATACCGTTTTTATTGTTGGGCTTCCGCACTTCGTAAGCCACCAGCAGCTGACCGTCGACCACGACCCCACTGGCGTTGGTACCGTTCTGCGCATTTTTGACGTACTGCGTAGCCGCGGCACCGGCCGCGTCGATGGTACGGAACGCAATTACCGAGCTCATGCCACTCTCCGACGGCTGGCTCTGCTCCCAGAGCAGCACCGACGACTTCGCAGCAGGTACCAGATACGCATTTTTGGCGGTAGGATCGTCGAGGACAAACAGCCGCTTGCCCTGTCCGTTCACCACCCGGATACCCGGAGAATCGGTCGTGCCCGAGAACCAGGCTACCAGCGGATTGCCGCCACCCGCGCTGGAGGTTGGGCCCGAGTGCGGGCACCCGTTGATCTGCCAGTTATCTTTCGACAGAATGGCGGGTTTGGTAAAGGTTTTTCCGTTATCCGTCGAGCTCATCCGGGCAATGTCGCGGATGTTGTCCTGATTTTCGCGATAGTATACATGCAGCGTGCCGACGGGGTCGACCAGCAGGCTGATGTTGCAGCACGCACAAACGTAGGGGTCCAGAATGCGCTCGGCGCCAAATTTCCCGCCCGCTGTTGTTACCAGCCGCAAATCGCGCTGTTCGTGTTCGTTGCCCGGAATATCGTTCAGCCAGGTTACGGCTATCTCGTCGTTGGCCAGCACGGTGGCGTCGAAAAAACCGCGTACAATGTTCGGTGTTTTATCAGCGTGAACCGGCTCGGGCAAGGTCCAGGTGTTACCCTGATCGGCGGAAGTAACATAAACAATCCTCAGATCGCGTGGCCGACCACCACCACGGGCCGGTTTGGACGCGTCGGTCTTCGGGGCGTTTTGCCCTTCGTGTCCGCCGTGGTTATGCTCAGCGGTCGGAGCGGCCGAGGCCTGTGCGTTGGCGGGTTCGGGACCGCGCAGGGCAAATACAGCTACCGGCGATCCATTCTTACGAAACAGCAGTTTGGGTCGCATCAGCCGCGAGTTACCAATGCCCGACGATGCGTAGATCAGCTTCTTGTCGCCAAAGGTTTTTCCCTTGTCCGTCGATCTGGCCCAATAGAAATAGATGGTACCATTATTGTCTTTTTCGGTCCAGGACAGAGCCACCTCACCGGCGGGGGTGCGGGATAGCGTAGGTACCGCATAGGCGCGGGTGGTATCGCTGAAGAGGCCCGTATGGGCATAGCTCGCCAACCCACAGAGAGTCAGCACAAAGAGGAAGGTTATTCGCTTAAGAAAGGTACACATACGATAGGGATTTGACCAGCACGGCCAGGTATTATTTATATTAATTCTAAGTTACAGCAAAGGTAAACGATGGCGTGCATGTTTGTTCAGCTGTTTGCAAAAATTCTGCTTACCGTGTTGGGCACCCGCTTATATTTGATCCGTTTACTTTGAAACGGCCCGCAGACACAGGCCATTTTCCTTCTACGTCCATGAACGAATCGAGTAAAAACTTTCTGTATCAATACCTCAACAATGCCTCGCCGACCGGATTTGAATCGTCGGGGCAGCAGATCTGGCTGGATTACCTCAAACCCTATACCGACGAGTATATTGTCGATACCTACGGTACGGCGGTGGGCGTAATCGGGCCGGGCAAAGACTATAAAGTAGTTATCGAAGCCCACTCCGACGAGATTTCATGGTTCGTCAACTACATCTCCGACGACGGCTATATCTATGTTCGGCGCAACGGGGGTTCCGACGCGCTGATTGCGCCGTCTATGCGGGTGCTGCTCCATACCAAAAAAGGCCCGGTAACGGGTATTTTTGGCTGGCCGGCCATTCACGTCCGCGACCTGGCCAAAGATGCCGCGCCGAAAGTAACCGACCTTACCATCGACGTGGGGGCTGCCACGAAGCAGGAAGTGGAGGAAATGGGGATTCATGTCGGCACGGTAGCTACTTTCTCCGACGGACTGATGGAACTGAACGATCGTTTCTACGTAGGCCGCGCGCTGGACAACCGCATGGGTGGATTCATGATTGCCGAAGTGGCGCGGCTGCTCAAGGAAAACAACATTACCCTGCCCTACACGCTGTACATCGTGAATGCCGTACAGGAAGAGATCGGACTGCGCGGGGCCGAAATGATTGCCCGCCGACTGAAGCCCGATCTGGCTATCTGTACCGACGTAACCCACGACACCCAGTCGCCGAAGTACGACAAGAAAGAACAGGGCGACCTTAAGTGCGGAGGGGGGCCGGTGCTTTGCTACGGTCCGGCGGTGCAGAACAACGTGCTCGACTTCCTGATCGACGTGGCGCAGGCTCAGGACATCGCGTTTCAGCGGCAGGCGGTAAGCCGCTCGACCGGAACCGACACCGATGCGTTCGCCTACGCTACCGAGGGCATTGCCTCGGCGCTAATCTCTCTCCCCCTGAAGTACATGCACACCACCGTCGAAACCGTTCATAAAGAGGACGTGCAGAACGTTATCAAACTCATGTACGAAACCCTGCTGGCCCTGAAAGGCAACGAAGATTTCCGGTATATCAAATAAAAAACGCCCGCAGGCCGAAAGGCACCTGCAACAGGGAGCTGGACCGACGTTCAGCTCCCTGTTTGTTTATAAACCCACGCCAGCCGGTAGCCCGCCCGCGAGCAATGATCTGGTTGCCATGCCTTTAAAACTATTATTTCTATAGGTAATACATAATTTATTGATCCTCAAATCAGAATTCAGCCTATCTAAGAAATATACCCTTTACTAGGTTCACCACCACTTAGTAAATATAGATACCCGTAATCTATTCTATAATAACATATTGTTACCAAATTAGCGTAAATTATAAACAAACACACTATGCAATATAGCTACCTCATCCTGCTGCTGGCTACCTCTCTGTCGGCCTACTGCCAGACTGACCTTTCGACCGATCAGCGGCAGATCAACACCCCGACCCGGCCGCTGCCCCCCTATCGGCCTGGGTTCGCCGTCATGCTCTCTGCTGGTTCGGCGGGCGGTGGCGTAGCCGTTGGGTACTCCATCAACCGGCAACTGGCGGCCCGGCTTGGGCTCAACCTGTTCAGCTACTCAGGTACGCTGACAAGCGGCAAAGACACCGACGACATTCAGATCGGGTTCGATTACAAGCTGAAGCTCCTCAACACCAATCTGCTGCTCGACTATTATCCGTTCAAACGGTCCGGGTTTCGGCTGACGGGCGGGGCTTTTTACAACCTTAACCAGATCAGCTTTTTCGGCAAACCGGTCAAAGACGTGAAGTTCAACGACATTACCTTCACCATCGACGAAGTTGGAACCCTGGACGGCAGAGCCGACTTCAACAAGATTGCGCCTTACATCGGTCTCGGTTTCGGGAATCCATACACCCGCAGCCGACTCAAATTCATGGCTGATGTTGGTTTTTTCTACCAGCAGTCTCCGCAAATCACCTTCAAAACGACCGGCCTGCTGGAGCCATCGTCGGACCAGGGTGCCGTCATTGAAAATAACCTGAAGCCCCTCAAGTATTATCCGATTGTCACGATTGGCCTGGCCTACAAACTATAATCCATACCAGCCTTCAAACTGTATAGTCCTTTTATGAAGAATCTCCGTTTGTTATCGTCATATTCTCTGCTCAAGGCAGTGGCGCTGTCTACCACCATCGGCCTAGCCGTGGGTTGTCAGAACCTCAAAGACATTCAGAATATCGATCCGCTCAAGGATGTGGTGTTCAAACTGAACTACCAACCGGCCAAAACCCAAATCCAGGGGCTGGTTGTTGACGCCAAAACCGGCTTACCGCTGCAGATCCCCATCCAGGTGTACATCGTAGGAAAAGACGCCAGCCGGGCCATTACCTTCGACGGTAAGGCCATCAGCACCTACCGAGCCCCCAAAGGCGATATCTTCATCGGCCTGACCGGGGCCGAGCCAACCCGCGCGACCCCGGCCGAACTGCGCATTGTCGTGGACGCCGATGGGTATACCGCTTCCAGCATGAACCTGACCCTGACCAGAGCCCTCAACGATCCGTTTACGATCCGGCTGGTCAAGTTCGACGCGCCCCCGACGGGTGCAGCCTCGAAAGCGCTGTCGACCCCGGCGTCGGCATCGGGCGTGGTGACGTCGCCCCGGGTGGTTGAGATCACGACGCCGGCGAGCGGCTCAATCGCGTCTACCCAGCTGAGCCTGTCCATTCCGGCCAGCACGGCCCTGAAAGACAGCAAAGGCGCCCCGGTTACGGGCAACGTAACCACCTCGGTCGTGGCCTTCAACGGACAAAGTCCGGAAGCGCTGCAGGCTTTTCCGGGTGGTCTGACGGCGCCGGTGGCCAAAAGTGCTCAGGGTAAAACCGACGCCAAAGGCCTTTTCAACCCAATCGGGTTTGTGGCGATCGAGATGAAGAATCCGGCCGGTCAGATCGTATCGACGTTCAGCCAGCCGGTTATGATTCAGATGAGCGTGCCGACGACGACGTTCAATCCGGCAACGGGTCGGCCCATCACCGTCAATGACCGGCTTGAGATCTACAGCTACGATGAACTAACCGGCGCCTGGACGTTCGAGCGGGAGGTAGCCGTTCGGCAGGCAACCAACGGACTGGCTGTCGATGTTCCGATCACTCACCTCTCGTACTACAGCATAACCACCCAGCGCGCAGCCGAAACCTGCTCGATCACCTATACGGTTCGTAACCTGCCCACGGGTACCGCCTACGTGTATTCGCTTTTCAGGTACGATCAGGGCTTCGGCGGCACCCGACAGGTTGTCGCTTCGCAGAGCAGCACCGATGGCCGTATTTCCTTTACCGTGCCCGCTGGTAATTACGAACTGGCGCTGTACGATCCGCTCGACAACACCCTGCTCGGCTCGACCCGCAGCACCAATCCCTGCGGTGATATTGGCGTAGACGTTACGATTCCGACCGGTCAGCTGAAAGCGGCCTTCACCGTGCGGGCGGTATGTGAAAACGGGAAGAATTTCGAGGTATACCCCACCGTCAGCGTTTACTACGGCGAAACCGGCAAAACCCCCGTTGCGGTCGCTACTTTCGAAAATGGTAAAGGGATTCTGACGGGCCTCAAACCGAATACGAGCTATACCGCCACCGTTTACTACGAAGGCGGCTACAGCGTCGATTTCAACTCCGGCACCCAGGACTCCGAACACCTGCTCGAGTACGTGCTGAAGTCATACACCCAGGCCTGCAAGAACTAGCCGATCCGGTGCCGCGACGCCGGGCTTTGTCAGGGAGGACCTGTTCATCACCGGATGTCATCTTATCGTTTAAACACGCAAGCCCGACCAGACTAATCTGGTCGGGCTTGCAGTTGGTAGAGGCTGGTTCATTTGCCGCTGGTGGTCGATACGGGCGGGTTGATCATGATGTGGGCGCGGTGGGTGCCGGGGTCCATGATCCAGGGCATACCGGGGGCTTCGGGTTTGAGCGGCAGCCCCGTACTTTCGACCGTTGCGTAGGGAATGTACACCACCGACCGCAGGTAGCCTTCTTTTACGGTGCCCGTAGCCGGATCGTAGTTGTCGGGTTTGGCGGTATAGACAAACAGCGAGGAGGGATTCTTTGGCATGGCCCATTTTTTAGCCTTTACCTCCTGCTCGCGGATTTCCAGTATCTCACCGGGCTTCTTCCCCTGCTCCTTCAGCTCCCGGCCCCGCTTCATGAACGGTTCCAGATCGCGGTGGTAGCACGAAACGCTAAGCCCTTTCTGAGCCGGATCGTCGGCCAGGCAGATCAGTTCGTTGGTGCCTTTTCGTAATACCATGAACTCGTTTTTGGCCGAGTAGCCGTATACGGTAGCGCCGGCCTGCTTATCGGCCGGAGCCGCCAGCACGGCGGTCCTGATCTGGATGTCGGCCGGTGGCACGTCGGTTGGCTGGGCCAGCGTCCCGAAGCCAGCCGATACCAGCCCTACTGTCAGCAGAGTCGTTTTCATAGTAGCGTATGTTTCTCCTACAAGCCGATCGGGCCGTTGACTTACTCACCCGTTCCGGCGGAAGCTCCGCGGACCGGTTCCGGGGCTCTGCCGGTTAAACGGACTCATGCCGGGCGCATTGCCCGAAAAATTACGCAGGTTGTAGACAAAGCTGACCAGAAAATAGCGGTTCAGGACCCGGCTCTGCACCTCCTCGGTATAGGTGTCGGTCACGTTCCGGACGATGCTGCGGTTCTGGTTCAGCAGATCGAATGCCTGAAAACGAATCTCGCCCTGCTTTTGCTTGAACAGCTGTTTGGCCAGCGTGGCGTTCCAGAGGGTAAACGACTGGTTGAAAGCACCCGACGAGCCGCCGTAGTGGTTGTAGTACACATCGGTCGATACCGTGAAGCCGCCCGGCAGCTGGTAGAACGCATCGAAGGTGACGGTCTGGTTCAGGAAGGTCGTGTTCTGCTGCGGCTGGAGCGAGTACCGCGCCGACTGAAAATTGATGGTACCGCCGAGGTTCAGGTCCAGCTTTTCGGTGAAGTTCGAGCTGATGTTCAGCCCCTGCCCCACGAGCCAGTTGTTGGCCAGATTGGCCCGGTCGTTTACGAAACTGGTGCCCCGGTTGTAGGTCAGGTTGGTGGTCAGGTTCAGATTGGCCTTTTGCTGACCCAGCTTAACGGGCTGCCCCAGCACCAGCGACCCGTTGGCCGTATAGTAACCATCGGTATTGACGGGCTGCGTCACCTGCGCGCCGGTTTCGTTGAAACGGGTGGCGTTTACGATCTTGTTATCGGTCCGGCTCAGGTTCACGAACGCGAACAGATTGCGAAAGGTAGTTGGCTGAAACCGGTTGAAATTAAGCGACAGCGTATGGGTATATTCGGGTTGCAGGGCCGCGTTGCCGAGCCGGATATTGAGCGGGTTGGTATTGTCCGGTACGGGCTGTAACTGGCTCACGCTGGGCGCGTTGATGCGGGTGCGGTAGTTGATCCGCAGCCGGCGGTTTTTCCCGAAGTTATAAGTAAACAGGGCATTGGGCAGCAGATTCGTAAACGTCCGGCTGAAGGTGGAGCCGGGGGTAATGTCAGTAGTGTCACGGGTAAGGTTGTCCGAGTTCAGCATGGCCTGCTGGGCGTCGAAACCAAGGGCGTAGGTGTATTTGAGCCGGTTGGTTTGCCAGGTCATACCGGCCCGGTTGGTCATGAACGTATTCAGGAATCGGTTGCTGAGCTGGGCGTTGGGCAGGTCGTACTGGCCGGTGGCCTCGTTGAAATTATTGACGAACCGGTTCGAGGTATTGTTGTTGTTCGACAGGGCGTAATGAAACTCGATGGTTTGCCGCAACGACAGCGGCTCGGTATAGCTGAGGTTGATGCTGTTGGTTACCGACTGGGTTTCCTGATCGTTACGCTGGTTGATGACCTGTTCGAACGGGGCCGTCTGGCTAACCGGTCCGCTTGCCGTTGTCGAAATGGGGGTGTTGGGCCGGGCAAAGGTGTTGAGCGAGCGGTTGACCCCTTCGTTATCGAAGTCGTTCATCGCCATGTTCCAGTTCAGGGATACGGTTCGCCCGCGCTTGCGAAACTTACGCAGCAACAGTACCGAGTTGTTAGCGGTAAAACCGGTTCCGGTCGAGGTGTAGTTGGTATTGCTGGTGTTGACCGGGCGGCCCTGCCCGTCGAGGGTCTGCGAGCTGCTCCGGGTCTGGAAGCCTGAATTCAGCCACGACAGGTTCGGAATAACCCGGATCGTTGTCAGCGAATCAAGGCGGTAGTCGAGCCGGAGGTTGAACCGGTGGTTGGTGTTGGTATTGTCGGAGCCGTTTTCACGATTGGTTACAAAGGCCGAGTCGGCCCGACCGGTACCCGATAGGCCGTTGGGCAGTACGTTCTCGCGTCGGCTGCGCTGATCGGTCAGGGTGTTGGTATGGCTGGCGTTATAGCTCCCGGCCACGTCTACTTTCTTGCCCCAGGTGTCGCGGTAGTTCAGTCCACCGGCCCACGACTGGGTAATGGCATTATTACCGACCTGCCCCCCGTTACCCACGCCAGCGAAGGTGCCTCCCCCGCCAACCCGAACCAGGTTACTGCCTCCGCCCCCGCCCATACCCTGACCGGCCCCGCCAAAATTACTGCCCAGGCCCAGGTCCTGCGCCGTAAACCCCTGCTGGTTGATGTTATTGGCCATGCCGAGCACCGAGATCTGCCGACCATTGTTGAACCGGTTCAGGCTGGCCCGCGCTGAATACCGAACGTCCTCGCCCGGCTGCGGCCCGGCCGCTACCGACTGCTGCCCGAACGATCCTTTTCGCTTGTCTTTTTTGGTGGTGATGTTGATCGTCTTTTCCCGGTCGCCATCGTCGACCCCCGAAAACTGCGACTGCTCCGACTGCTGATCGTAGAGCTGTACTTTGTCGATGATGTCGGCGGGCAGGTTGCGGGTGGCCATTTTCGGATCGTTACCGAAGAAGGGCTTCCCATCGACCAGCACTTTCCGGACCTCCTGCCCCTGCGCCTTTACGGTACCGTCGCGACTGACCTCAACCCCCGGCAGCTTCTTGAGCAGGTCCTCTACCTGGGCGTTGGGGCGGGTCTTGAACGAATCGGCGTTGAACTCGAGCGTGTCTCCTTTGACGGCAATGGGCGCTTTTTCGCCCTGCACCTGAATTTCGCCGAGGGTCTGCGAGGTAGCCACCAGATCGATAGTACCTGCATCCGGATTGGGCGTGGCCGACGAGACCGTTACGGGGCGGGCCTTACCCCGGTAGCCTACGTAGGTAACCAGCACCCGATACGCCCCCGCAGCCACTTTCGGGAATGTGAACTGCCCCTCGCCATCGGTAATTCCGAACGTAACGAGCGACGAATCCCGCGCCGACAGCAGCGATACCGATGCTTCGAGCAAGGGTTTGCGGGTTAACGAGTCCACAACCGCCCCCCGGATGCTGCCCGACTGAGCCAGCGCAGCCTGCATGAAGACGGGACATACCAAAAAGACGAACAGAAGAAGTCGTTTCATAAGTTGTTTGAGGAACGGGCCGGTCTGCCACCACTGACCGAGCGGGTTTGAGCGCTTTCTCAGTTACGGGGGGGCATACCGTTCATCATCCGCTGCCGGAACGTAGCCATCGATTTCCGGCGTAGCTCGTTCATCTCGTCCGACGAAATGGCTTTGGCATCGGCGGGGGGCTGTACGGCGCTATCGGCAACCGCTTCGGCCGATACGCTGGTGGCTTTGAAGGATTCGTTGTCCGATTCGATCTGGAGCACCACGCCCCGCTCCGGCGTCAGCGCGGCTACGGGCGAGTAGGTAAACGGCAGCTCGGTCGTGTACCAGACGGTATAGGTTTCGGCTTCACCGGGGGCCGGCGCGGTAGCCGACGCATCACCAGGCCGACCACCCATAGTGGGGCGGGCCAGACGGGCCGTAGCGGTGGCTTTGTGGCAGAGGTAGCCGGCAATCTTGCGGGTTTTGTCGGAGGGTTGCCAGTTTTCGGGTTTGGGCATGGGCCGTTCCGTCCGGTAGGTGGTCTTCACCGAATCTTTGGTGATCGTCATGACGTCGATACGCTGGCGGTTGGCCAGATCCAGGAAGGTCGTCTGCTCAAACGGGGGCGTCATGCGGGTTTCGCGGGGAACGCCACCGCCCCCGCCGGGTCCACCGCCAATGGTCCGGCTAATCATCATGTTCTGCGGCCGGTCGCGTTCTTCCTTGGCCATGGTGCCCGAAAAAATCAGCTTCTGGGTAAACGAGATCACCTCCGGCATTCCTTCGGGCGCATCGGGCGCGCCGGGACTTCCGGGCCGTACTTCCTGACCGTTGATCACCATCCGTACCTGCGACAGGTCGACCCGGCGCATGCCTTCGTAGGTGATTTTTCCCGCCGTAGGTGGCGTCTGGGCCAGCGCAACCGAGGTTGCCAGTAACGTAGATAAGAGCGCGGTGAATAGAGTCTGTTTCATGGCCTAAAGAGCGATTCGTCGGTTGAATGTTGCATAAATATCCGGTTTGGCGGATTGTATTTTGTTAAAAGACGTTAATGAGGAGACGAATGCCCAAATTGTGCCGCTGAATACCACTCTATGAGTCCCCAACGCCTTATTTCCGTTGTTCCGTCGCAAACCGAACTGCTGTTCGATCTGGGACTTGACGATACAATCGTGGGGGTCACCAGGTTCTGCATCCACCCTGCCGACCGGGTACGGAACAAGCCCATAGTGGGTGGTACCAAGACGCTGAATCTGGACCGTATTCACGACCTTCGGCCTGACCTGATCCTGGCGAATAAGGAAGAAAACACCCGTGCGCAGATCGAAGCGCTGCAGCAGCAGTACCGCGTTCACGTTACCGACATGGCTACGATTCCTGAAGCGTTGTCGATGATCCGCGAGGTAGGGACGCTCGTCGGCAGAAGCCGGCAGGCCGAATCCATCATTACCCGGATCACGAACAGCCTGCCCGCTTTTCCGTCCGATTCGGCTTCGCCTTCGGTTGCTTACTTGATCTGGCGCAAGCCGTATATGGTAGCGGCAGGCGGTACCTTCATCGATGCCATGCTCACCGCAGCAGGCTTCCGGAATGCCTTTGCCCATCAGCGCCGTTACCCCGAGCTGGACCCCGACGCGCTGCGGGCGGCCCGGCCCGATCTGATTTTCCTGTCGTCGGAGCCTTACCCCTTCAGCGACAAGCACCGGGCCGAGTTCCAGGCCCTCTGTCCGGCGGCCCGGGTCGCGATTGTCGATGGCGAGATTTTCTCCTGGTACGGCAGCCGACTGTTGCAGGCGGGTGACTATTTTAAGAACTTACGCAACCAACTAGACTACTATCCCTGATGGCTACCAATGCCTCGTCTGCTATCCGCCCAGCGCCGGCTTCTGATCATAGGCTGTCGGTGGCGTCGGTCAATCTGGTTCTGTTTGCGGTTCGGCAACGCGGACTCGACCCGGGGGAGCTGGCCCGGGCGGTAGGCATCGATCCGGCCCGGCTCCGCAACCCCGACGAACGACTGCCGATCCGGACCATGCAGCACCTCTGGCAGGAAATCGTAAGCCGCTCCGGCGATCCGTCTATTGCGCTCTCGATCGGTGAGCTGGTGAACCCGTTGTCGTTTGGCGTACTGGCCTATGTGATGATGCACTGCCCCAGCCTGGGCCAGGCTTTTCAGAAACTCATCCAGTATCAGGATATTGTTTGCGAAGGCATCCGCACCAGCGGTCGGCACGAAGGGTCGGCCTATGTGCTGTCGCTGCAGCTGACCAGCCCCGACATTGTTTTTCCGGCCTATGCGGTGGAGTCAGAATTGTCGGTCTACCTGGCGGCCATGCGGGCGCTGACGGGGCAAACGCTCGTAGCCAGAGAGGTTTGGTTTGCTTACCCGCGCCCCACCGATACCAGCCAGCACGAACGGGTTTTCGGTCCGGCCCAGCTCCGGTTCGACACGCCCGAATCGGCCCTGGTACTCGACAGCGCCCTGCTCGACACGCCCATCCTGAACGCCAGCCCGGGGCTGTTTACCCTGTTTGACCAACAGGCCGACGAATCGATGAAACGCCTGAAAACCCCGGCCCTGACCGAGCGGGTCCGGACCGAGATTCTGGTATTGATGAAAGGAGAAGAACCGACGCTGGCGGCCGTTGCCGACCGGCTCGCTATGGGCATCCGGACGTTACAGCTGCATCTGAAAAGCGAACAGACCAGCTACCAGCAGATTCTGGATCGGGTGCGCCGGGATATGGCGATAAAGCACCTGCGCGAACCGCATTTCAGCACCACCGACATTGCCTACCTGCTGGGATTTGCGGAGCCGAGCGTTTTTTTCCGGTCGTTCAGAAAATGGACCGGCCAGACCCCGGGCGCCTATCGTCAGCAGTTGTACGCCAGCTAGATGCCAGCTTCGGCAGCCTGACAAGACTCAGTCTGGTACAGGCGCTCGAAGACTTATTTTTCGGTTCACTTGTAGGTGATCGTATACTGAAAATTACCCATAGCGCCCAGCGGAGCGTTGCGCTGCGTCGGGAATCCACGCTCGTTGACCTGCTGCGTTTCGCTGACCAGCGTATAGGTGTTGCAGCCGTACAGGGCGGTGCAGTGTTTTATAGTACGGGACAGGAGGTTATTGGTCGTCAGCGCATTATCCAGTCCAACCAGGCCGGAGGAGAACACCCCCCGGTTAAAAACGGCTAGTAGCGCCGTCAGTATCTGATACTCTTTGCTCTGCGCAAACACGTTCTGGTGCGGATCGTACTGCTGATTTACAACCTCGGAAAAGTTATTCGGATTGCGCGCCTTGTTCCAGCTCGATTCGGCCGCAGCATCCAGGTTCCCCCGGCTATCCAGAAAGAGCCGGCCCAGACTGACATTTGTCTTCAGCGGATACCCCTGCTGGTCGACGGCAAAAGAGGCCGTTTTAACGGTCTGGCCCCCGATCACCAAACGAGCATTGATCGTTTGACCGGTATACGCCAGTTCGAAGCGACCCGGCTTGGATTGATTAAAGAAATCCGAATCTCGATCGTCAGAAAGCGCGTCTATCGAAATAGCAGACAGACGGTTGTTATCATACGCAAACCGCACCCACTGGTTTACAGGTTGGTTACCGGGCGAAGCAGCCAGCAGCGAGTCGCGAACCGACACCAGCTGATTGGCCGCGTTGTAGGTAAAAAGAGACCGATAGACGAGGTGAGCGAGCGTACCCTCGGCATGATAGTCGATCGAAGCAGGCAGGGTTAGCCGGGTCGGGGCAACCTCAGCGTCGATGGGAGCCAGTTTCTGGCAGGAGGTGGCAGCGAGCAGAGCGCTCCCTAAAAAAAGGCTGGTTAAACGGGCGGTGTAGTTCATAACGGATCTGATGCAGAGACACGCAAAAAACAGGCGAATTTTTGACAAAACAAAGCAGTCGACTTATTTCATATGATGAATAGACCGAATTGATACTGAGACGCTAACCCCATACGGTGTTTCATCGGTGTCGGCTTACCCCAATCGCCTGTCGGGAGGGTAGTTAGTTCATCCCGGTCAGCCCGCACCGGGGGCGCCTGTCTGCGCCAGCCCCGCTGCTTCTACAGCCCTCCTAAACTGGTGTGCTTGAAACTATCGGCGTACTTCAGGCCGTAGCCCGCCACCCGGTCCATGCTCGAATGCGCTACCAGCATAATCCCCGCCAGCATCAGGTATTGATTACCGACAGCCAGCCCCCAGATGCCGATCAGGATACCCAGCGCTTTGTGGTGAACCAGATTATAGGTTACCGCGCCCACGGCCGGGTTGATCAGATACCCCACCATACTCAGGTCGGGCAGCAGCAGCAGGGCCGGAAACCACCACCAGGCAAACGTCAATTGCGAAAACAGGTACACACACGCCAGAAACAGGGCGAATTCTTCGGCTTTGAGCAGGTATTTCATTGGATTGGTGTTCGTGCGAACGTTTAGTACCCTACAAAGGTCCGACGAACCGACCGGGTGGTCGATGACGAAAAAAGCAATCCTACTGACCAATTACGAAAATCGCAGCGTCGTTGATCGACCCACCAGCCCCGGCATGAGCAGCTAGGCTTTAGTCCCTTCGGCCAGCGGCTCCACCGTGACAACTTTAGCCATATCTTCCCAGAACGAGGGGTACGACTTGGCCACAACGCCTGGCTCCTCGATCATGACAGAACGCTGCATCGCCACCGGCGCAAAGGCCATGGCCATCCGGTGATCGTCGTAGGTATCGATAACGGGCGTCGGTAACTCCGGTGTGGCACCAGCCAGCGAACGGACTTCGTAGCGGTGGTTCGACTCGACCTCTACCAGCTCGGCCCCCAGTTTTTGAAGTTCGGTCTGCAGGGCCAGCACGCGGTCGGTTTCTTTGATCTTCAGGCTTTCGATGCCGGTCAGGGTGAGCGCCACCCCGCTAACGGCCGCACAGACGGCCACAGTCTGCGCCAGATCCGGACAGTCGGTAAAATCCCAGCTCAGGGCCGACTCGGCCGGGCGCCGGGTCAGCCTCACGCCCTGATCGGTAAAGGTGCTCTCGACCCCTAGTGCCCGCATGATCTCGACAATAGCGCTGTCGCCCTGCAACGACTGCGGCTTCAGTCCGAGCAGATCGATGGTGGTATCAGGATCGCCGGACAAGGCCACCACGCTGTACCAGTAGCTGGCACCCGACCAGTCGGACTCGATCTGATACGGTTTTGGCGTATAGGGCTGGGGAGCTACCGTAATGGTTCGTTCGTCCCAGTTAGCCTGCACATCGGCTCCGAAATAAACCATCTGCGCTATCGTCATCTCGATATACGGCCGCGAACCGATCGGGCCCGTCAGCGTCAGGGTCAGTCCCTGCGGCAGCGCCGGCGCAATCATCAGCAGGGCCGAGATGTACTGGCTGCTCACGTCGCCCCGGATGCTGAGCGTATGCTGGCCCGACGCGCTGAATCCGTTCAGCTGCAGCGGTGGGTAGCCTTCGTTGTTAAGGTAGGTAATATCGGCCCCGAGGGTTCGGAGCGCATCGACCAGGATACCGATGGGCCGTTCGCACATGCGGGGGGTTCCGGTCATGATCTTCGGCTGCCCCGTTACGGCGAAGTAGGCTGTCAGAAACCGCATGGTCGTACCCGCATCGAGCACATCGGCCGTGTCGGGCAGCCCCGTTGACGCGCCTGCTTTCAGCAGCCGAATCATGGTTTGCGTATCGCGGGCCGTAGATAAATTCTGGAGGTCACACCGGAAACCGGTCAGGGCATCGAGAATGAGGGCGCGGTTGCTTTCGCTCTTCGACGAAGCCAGCGGGATAGTAGCCCGAACAGGACCAGGGGCAGGAGATAAACGAACGGCGTTCAAAAGACAGGATGGGTAATGGCTCGAATTAGTTCGCAAAAAAACGAAATAACCGCTAGATTCCGGCCATGTTTACGGCCGACAGTCGGTTGGTCGCACGAAAAACAGCCTTTACGAGACGCAGATGAACTACATTACCAACGCCACTGTCTTCACCGGCAACGAGTGGCTACCCGGTGCGTCGGTGCGCCTGGCCAACGGTCGTATCCAGGAACTGACCACCGATCCCGTAACGGCCTCCGATGCCGATGTGCTGGATATCAACGGCGATTACCTGGTGCCGGGCCTGATCGATCTGCAGCTCTACGGGGGTTCTCACCGTTTCCTCAACGATCAGCCTACGCCCGACACGGTTCGCCACATATACGACACCCACGCCCGCAATGGCACCACAACCCTGCTGCCCACGATTCATTCGACCTCACTCGATCTGATGCAGCAGGCAATGGCCGCGGTACAGACCGTTCGGCACGAGAATCCGTTCGGGGTGCCGGGTATTCACGTAGAAGGGCCTTATTTCAACCCCATCAAGCGGGGCGCCCACAGTGCCGCCTACGTCAGAACCCCGGCCGAGGGCGAGCTGGAAACGCTATTCGGTACCAACGCCGACGTGATCCGCATCCTGACGCTGGCCCCCGAGATACTGACGCCTTCGCAACGGGATACCATCCAGCGGCTGAAACATACGAACACGCTGCTGTCGCTGGGCCACTCCAACGCGACCTATGTTCAGGCCCGGCAGTCGTTCGACAGTGGTTTCACGCCCCTGTCTACGCACCTGTATAATGCCATGCGTGGGTTCGAGAGCCGCGAGCCGGGCGTTGTGGGGGCCGTTTTTGACCACCCGGCGGTTCGGGCCAGCATCATTGCCGACGGCTACCACTGCGATCCGGCCACGATCCGGATTGCCCATAAGCTGCTGGGCGACCGGCTGTTTCTGATCTCCGACGCCCTGTTTGCCAGCTCACCGGGCCGCCCCGGGCCACGGGCTACATTCTCGCTGGGTGAATTTGTGGTTCATTACGAGCCGGATGCCAACGGACCCGGCCGCTACGTCAACAACGAAGGGAAACTGGCCGGATCAGCCCTGACGCTGATCGACTGCGTTCGGGTGGCGGTCAATCAGGCCGCCATCGCCTTGTCCGATGCGTTGCGGATGGCCAGCACGATTCCGGCGGAGATCATCGGGATGGGCAACGAGTTAGGAAAAATTCAGCCCGGCTACGTCGCCAACCTGCTTCGGCTCGATCAGTCGCTAACCACAAAAAGCGTATGGGCCTCGGGCGAATTGATGGCGCTTTGATCGGGCAACCCCCGGCATGAATGCCGGGGCTATTCATGGATCGCCCCCGGGCCATATCCGGGCTCATTAGACCAATGACTAGCGTCGGCATTCATGCCGACGCAACCAATTCCCAACCGCTACCAACCTCCGGCATAAATGCCGGGGCTATTCATGGATCGCCCCGGGCCAGATCCGGATTCGTTAGACCAATGAATAGCGTCGGCATTTATGCCGACGGGACCAATCCCATTCCCGACGGGACCAAGGAAAACCCCAACATTATCAATCCAACCGTCGGTACGTCGTCAGTTCGTCGTCGCCGACGCGCTCGCAGTCGAAAAAGGTACCCCGCACGGTGGGGGCTTCGATACCTGCGCCCAGTAGCATTGGACTGCGGAACACCCGCATTTCGTCCCAGAGACCGGCGTCGATAAAGGCGTTGAGCAGGGTGGTTCCCCCTTCTACCAGGACCGACTGAACAGACCGTTGCCGCAGATCGGCGAGCAGCTGGGGCAGAACCGGCTCATCGGCCGTCAGCTGTACCAGAGTCGTCTGTCCAACGGTTTCCGTTTTGATCAGGTTGTACCGTAACGTCGGCTGCGACCCGTCGAACAGATGGAGTCCCGCATCCAGCCGAAGCGCCCGGTCGATAACGATCCGTATCGGGTTTCGGCCGGGTACCAGCCGCACGTTAAGCCGGGGATTGTCGGTGTGGGCGGTGTTGGTGCCGACCATGATCGCGTCTTCTTCGGTCCGCCAGCGGTGTACCAGCCGCTGCGACAGGGGGCCGCTGATCTGCACCGGCGTACCACCCGGACCCGCCAGATACCCATCGGTCGTTTCGGCCCACTTCAAGATCACATACGGCCGCTGTTTCTCCATGAATGTAAAAAAGCGGGCGTTAAGCCGTCGACCCGCTTCGGCCAGTACGCCCGTTTCGACCGGGATGCCAGCCGCCCGCAGTTTGTCGAATCCCCGCCCGCCAACCAGCGGATTGGGATCATCGTTACAGCAGACCACCCGACCGATTTTTTTTTCGATGAGCAGGTCGGCGCAGGGAGGCTGTTTGCCGTAATGCGAGCAAGGTTCGAGGGTTACGTAAGCGGTGCTGTCGGTCAGCAGCGGTTCATCTTCAGGACGCAGCGATCGTATGGCATTCCGTTCGGCATGGGCCTGTCCGTAGCGCTCGTGCCAGCCTTCGCCAATAATTCGATCGCCGTGCACAATCACGCAGCCCACCATCGGGTTGGGGCTGACGTGGCCCCGGCCCAGCGCGGCCAGTTCGAGCGCACGACGCATATATTGTTCATTCATTGTCACCAGGTTGTAAATGAGTGCATCTGACTTACACGATCAGATTCAATTATAGTACTATATTGCTTTTCTATACCTCTTAACAACCAACCCAAATTACGTCATGCTTCGCATATGCATTGCTTCCCTCCTACTGGGTCTTGGCCTGGTGACGGCCAAAACCACCCAGGCCCAAACATTGACCGAAAACACCGCCTGGCTCAAAGAACAGTTGAACGAGCTCGTCGACAACAGCGAAGCCAAACCTGTTTTCGACTTCAACGACTGCCTGATGACCATGAATGTAGACACAAAAGAAGAAGGTATCCGGGTAAAAATGGACATGAACTGGCCATTGAAAGAAATTCGCAAGGTAAGTTATAAAGCAGCCAGTAACGGCAACTACACCCTGGTCCTGGATGTTCCGGCCAACCAGGTAAAAGGGAAAGTAAAGGTTGGCATTTTCTCGAAAACGCTGCGCGAAAAAGGCGACGGCGGCCACACCTCATTCGACCTGAACACCCGCGACGAAAAACGGATACAGGCCATTCAGCAGCGGTTCGAAACCTCCATCCGCCAATGCCAGCGCGGGAGCTGACCATCGAACTCCCCAAACACACAAATGACCCGGAAACGATCCGGGCCATTTGTCTCTCGTTAAACAGGTGTGCTTACTTATTCCCCGACGGCCGTTTTATCGGCCGTTTTCTTATCGCCAGCTCGTTTTACGTACTGGCCCTGATCAGCCGTGGTGAATGATCCATGGCCGGTTTTATAGTTGCGGCTGGCCAGCGAAGCCGGTTCATTGGCCGTTACCATCAGGCTACCCGACGGTGTCGTACCCGGTACAGGCTGTTTATAGTTGGCCACGGCCCCCTGTGCAGCCGGTAGCAGCACCGGTGTTCCGGCTTTCTGCTCCCAGCGACGGGCCTCAGCACTTTTATTGGCATGTTTGTAATTGTGCGTCGAATATGTGTGGTCATGACGGCTGCTGCTGCTCTGGGCCATGGCAGCCGCAGTAGTCAGCACTAAACCGGTCACTATCAATAGGGTCGTTTTCATCGTTCTGTTAATTTGATACTCTGTATCGCCGTTGCGATGGTACAAAGGTGGGGTAAGCCCCTAAGAACCGGGTTAGTTCGGGGTTAGAAAACGGTTAGAATTCTCCCGCCTTTTTGCCAGTTTTACACTTCAATTACTTTTGACACCGAATGGCCACAGCCAAACCGCTATACGACCGCTTAAGCAAGAACATTACCGCCTACGCGCCTGAGGAAGCGCGCGAAATGGCCTTTATGCTGCTCGATCATTACTTCGGACTCCGAAAAACCGACGTCCTGACCGACAAACCCTTACCCCCCAATCGCACCGAACCGGACTGGTTCCGGATACTGGAACGGCTGAACCGGCAGGAGCCCATCCAGCACGTTATTGGCACCACCATCTTCTGCGGACTGGAGTTTGAGGTATCGCCCGACGTGCTCATTCCGCGGCCCGAGACCGAAGACCTGGTGCGCCTGATCATGCACGATTTTGCCGACCGTACCGACGATGTACCCATCGTAGACATCGGTACGGGCAGTGGCTGTATTGCCGTAACGCTGGCCCGCTTTCTGCCCCAGTCGGTCGTAACGGGCTGGGACGTTTCTAAAAATGCGCTCGCGCTGGCCCGGCAAAATGCCCGGCACCTGAACGCCGACGTTACGTTTGCTATTCAGGATATCCTGAACGTAGCCCCTGATTTTGGGCAGCAGTACGACGTAGTGGTCAGCAATCCGCCCTACGTAACCCGCTCCGAAGCGGCCGGCATGGACCGTAACGTGCTGGACTACGAGCCCGATCTGGCCCTGTTCGTCGATGACAACGATCCGCTGGTATTTTACAAAGCGGTAGCCGATTTCTGCACCCGCCACCTGACCAGAAACGGCGCTTGTTACGTCGAGATTAACGAACGATTCGGCAGCGCCACCCAGCAGGTATTCACCGAACGGGGCTTCTCGAACATTCAGGTCTATAAAGATATTCACGGCAAAGACCGGAGCATTCGGGCTGCGTTTTAGCCCGGCCAGTCCGTCGACACGGCGGTCTGGCGGCTCCGTATACAGAACCAAACACTCAGTAATCAGTCCTCTATTTTCCTATGCAGCCCGCCACTTCTTTTGCCTACCACACTAAAATACGCGAGGTATTCAACGAGATGAGCCAGGTCGTGGTTGGGCAGGAACGGTTGCTGAACCGGCTGCTGATCGGCCTCTTCACAGGTGGTCATATTCTGCTCGAAGGCGTACCGGGCCTGGCCAAGACACTGACCATCAACACCCTGGCCAAAGTATTGGAACTGGACTTTCAGCGCATTCAGTTTACGCCCGACCTGCTGCCCGCCGACCTGATCGGCACGATGATTTTCAACCAGAAGACCAGCGAGTTTGAGGTGAAGCAGGGACCTATATTTGCCAATCTGATTCTGGCCGATGAAGTGAACCGCTCGCCCGCCAAAGTGCAGGCGGCCCTGCTCGAAGCCATGCAGGAGAAGCAGGTAACCATCGGCGAAGAAACCTTCGTTCTCGACCGCCCGTTTCTGGTGCTGGCCACCCAGAACCCCGTCGAGCAGGAAGGCACCTATCCGCTGCCCGAAGCCCAGGTCGATCGGTTCATGATGAAGGTCTTTGTCGATTATCTCAGCAAAGACGACGAACTGGCCGTTATGCGACGGATGTCGAATATGAACTTCGATTATGAGGTGCAGCCGGTGCTGGGCAAGGAAGATCTGGTGGCCATCCGCGACGAAATCAACGGCATCACCATCTCCGAAACCCTGGAACGGCATATCATCGAACTCGTTTTTGCTACCCGCCGACCCATGGAGTACAACCTCCGCGACGAAGCCCGCTATATTCAGTTCCGCGTGTCGCCCCGGGCCAGTATCCACCTGAACGTAGCCGCCAAAGCCCTCGCCTACTTCGACCGGCGCGATTACGTCCTGCCCGAAGACATCAAGGAAGTAGCGCCCGATGTCTTCAACCACCGCATCATGCTGAACTACGAAGCCGAAGCGGATGGCGTAACGCCCCTGCAGGTCATCGACTCCATTCTGCGAAAAGTGGCTATTGGCCGATGAACCCGGGCCGGGCCTGATGGTGTTCTGCCGGTATGAAGCAAACCCAGCTTTTTTTACTCCTGGCGGTGCTGGTTGCCGGGGGGCTCTGGCTCTACGCCACCTATTTCGGTACGCCACGCCCACCCCACCGCCGACCCGCCGGCGCCACCTCGCCCGGCAACCGGCGGGTCGAAAAATCCGATGCGGACTGGAGCCAGATCCTGACGGCTGCTCAGTATCGGGTCATGCGCGACCGCGGTACCGAATGGCCAAACAGCAGTCCGCTCAACCACGAACACCGCCCCGGCACCTTCGCCTGCGCCGGTTGCCGTAACCCCCTGTTCGCGTCGACCGCCAAATTTGAGTCGGGTACGGGCTGGCCCAGCTTCTTCGCCCCTATCCTGTCAAACGCCGTCTATACCGAACCCGACGGGAACCGCTCGGAAGTGCGCTGTGCCGTTTGCGACGCCCACCTGGGACACGTTTTTCCCGATGGACCCGCCCCTACCGGGTTGCGGTACTGCATGAACGGCGTAGCGCTGACGTTTATTCCGGCCGCGCGCTGATCGATGAGCGGAAGGCGGGTTCTGCCGGCTCCCGCAACGGCCCAATGCGTGCGTGGTATGAAGCGGGCCTGGCCGACGACCGCCAATCATAACACTACGGAAACAGTAGGATAAAACTCGCATCACATCCGCAGCCCACCTTTGTGGTGGCAAAAGCAGCCCCTCGTTCGGGCCTTGCTGCCAACCGTTCTCTCAACGAAACCGGATGCGCATGAAGCTACTGTTACTCCTCTCCCTCTCCTCGCTCAGCCTGTTTTTCCTCGACCGAGCCGATATTGGGCTAACCCTGACCCACGCAACAACCGTCGATTCGCTGGGCGCGTGCCAGGGGGTGAGTTTTCTGAACGGCAGGGCCTATCTCTACGGCGACCGCGAGGTGGGCATGATTCGTACCTATGCCGTTGGGCCGAAGTCGCTTAGTTACACAGGTCAGGAAATCCGGCTCACCAAAGGCGGACAGGATGTGATCAACCATCCCACCGGCATTGCGTATAATGGTTTGGGGCCAACGTTCATCGGAAACAGCATCCGGCCGGGCGACGCGTCGCAAAATCCGGAAGGCACCCGGTGGCGGGCCGTTATTTATTCGGTCAACTGGGCCGGGCTGCTCAACACCGGAACCCTGGACGGGAACCTGCTCAACACCATCGAAGACGACGCCTGCATTCAGGGAACCCGCCCCGAATACGTGCAGTACCAGAACCGCTGGTACGTGGCTACCGCCGACTACGGTAACCGCACCAACGAGGTACGCCTGTACGATCCGGCCCGGCTGGCCACGGCAAAAAAAACCAGCGAACCGGGTGTCGTTGTCAAAAAATTCACCTGCTCACCCTGGGTACAGAATCTCCACTGGATACCCGCCAAAGGGGTGCTGGTCCTGATTCAGAACCAGATAGAAGGCCGCCGGTGGCGGTTTACCTTTCTCGATCTCAGCAAATCCATCGAAACGGGCCGCGAGCACGTACTCCGCACCATCGACCTCGATAAAACTGACGAGCTGGAGGGATTTGCCCTGCTCAACGACCAGACAACCGGCCTGGCCGTCACCTCCTCGCGCACGAACAATGCGCATTTCGTAGACCTCAGCTGGTAAAGCGGCCACCCTGGTAAAGCACCCAGCCCCTTCGGTCTGCGCCTTCCTGTACGAATACCAAACAGACAACCTATTGATATGAAGCAGTACTCAACCTCACGCGTTCGGCGTTGGGCTGGCGCTTTGGCGTTGACCCTCGGCACAACGGTGCTCCAGCCGGTCAGCGGCCTGCCGACCGGCTGGAGCACCAGCGAAAATCGGCTCGTTACCGTCACGGGTATCGTTACCGACGAGCAGAACCAACCCATTCCCGGCGTCAACATTGTCGATAAACAGTCGCGCAAAGGTACCGTCACCGACGCCAACGGGCGGTTTTCTATCGATGTTGCCCCCGGCGCTACCCTGGTCGTATCATCGGTTGGCTTTATGGCGCAGGAAATCGTGGTCGGCACCCAGCCGACGCTGACCATCCGCCTGAAAGAAGACGTCAACCAGCTGGCCGAAGTGGTGGCGGTGGGTTACCAGACCCTGCGGAAAAGCGACGTAACCGGAGCCATTGCCAACGTGAAAGCCCGCGAGCTGAACCTGGCGGCTCCTACCCTTGGTCAGGCCCTGGTTGGCAAACTAGCTGGCGTTCAGGTGGCTCAGGTGAGCGGAGCGCCTTATGTCGGTACGAAGATCCGGGTGCGGGGTATCGGCTCGATCAACGCCAGCTCCGACCCACTCTATGTCATCGACGGGTTTCCGGCCGGGAACGACGTGTTCATCAACCCGAACGACATCGAGAGTATCGACATCCTGAAGGATGCCGCTTCGGCCGCTATTTACGGGTCGCGGGCCTCGGGGGGCGTGGTGCTCATCACGACCAAACGCGGCAAAGACGGCAAGGGAAAGCTCGACTACGAATACCAGTTCGGCATCAATCAGCTGGCCAAAAAGGTGAAGCTGCTGAACTCGACCCAGTTTGTCGACCTGCTCATCGACGCCCGCAACAATACCTACCGCGACCTGATGCAGAACGCCGGGAAGCCCTTCACCAACGCCAACTTCTCGGACCCCAACGCCACCCGGATTGCCAACGTAGGGAACGCCGGCTCGGTCAGCATCCCGACCGAATTTTACGATTTTGCCAGCCAGCGGGCCATCGCCCCGAAGTACGACACCGACTGGCAGGATGCGCTCTACCGCAACGCCC
Source organism: Spirosoma sp. 209 (assembly GCF_002006735.1). Lineage (NCBI taxonomy): Bacteria > Pseudomonadati > Bacteroidota > Cytophagia > Cytophagales > Cytophagaceae > Spirosoma > Spirosoma sp. 209. Next base: position 71,570 of record NZ_MVEC01000001.1, read on the forward strand.
CCCTCAACCGGCATAACGTTCAGTTTTCGGGCGGGGCCAACAACCTCCGCTACCTGCTCAGCGCGGGCTACCAGGATCAGCAGGGGATCATCGTGGCCACGAAGCAGCAACGGGTAAACCTGCGCGCCAACATCGACGCCGACCTGAGCGCGAAACTCAAGGTAGGGGCCAGCTTCTTTGTTACCTCGACCAACAACCGCGAGGTGCAGGAAGGCCGGTTCAACCAGGGCCCGATCCTGGGCGCGCTGATTTTTCCGCCTATTTTCCGGGCCTACGACGACAACGGCCGACTGATCAAGAACGAAGCCGCGTCGCAGCAGCCGACCTTTGGGTTCCAGACCATCGAAAACCCGGTAGCACTGGCGCAGGAGACCAACATCACCCGCAAAGGGCTGCGCGGCACCTACAACGGAACCGCCAGCTACGAGATCATTCCGGGGCTCATCGCCAGGGCGAACCTGGGCCTGCAGACCTTCAACGAAAAGTACGAATACTACCTGCCCACCAGCCTTAGTAACGGGAACAACCCGCCCTACTCGCCCCAGGCTATTGCGGCCGCCCGCGCCACCGCCCAGACCACCACGACGCAGAACGTGCTGGGCGAGTTTACGGCCAGCTACAGCCGTCAGTTCGGACTGCACAACCTGAATCTGCTGGGTGGCTATACGGCCCAGCGGATTACCGGCGACCGCATCAGCGTGTCGGCGCAGGGGTTTCAGAATGACCGCGTTCAGGAAATTACGGGACGGGGTGCCGACCCGACCAACTTTTTCCTGAATACCGGTGGCAGCGAACTCGCCACGGGTAAGTTTGAAGAAACGCTGCTGTCGTACCTGGCCCGGGCCACCTACAGCTTCGATGAGCGCTACTTCCTGACGGCGGCTTTCCGTACCGACGGCTCGTCGCGCTTCGGGCCGCTCAACCGCTGGGGTAGTTTTCCATCCCTGTCGGCGGGCTGGACCGTGTCCAACGAGCCGTTTTACCGCGACTGGCTGGGGGCGGCTTCCAGCCTGAAACTGCGGGCCAGCTGGGGCCTGACCGGTAACTACAATATCGGGAACTACAGCTTCCTGCAAACGATGGCCAACCCGGGCGGGGTTGTTTTCGGCACCAACACCATCAACACTGCCTACTGGGCCGGGGCCATCCGGGATCAGGCGCTGGGCTGGGAAACTACGTCGCAGTTCAACGCGGGGCTGGATGTCGGCCTGCTCAACAACCGGCTCCTCATCATTGCCAACGGCTACCTCAGCTACTCGTATGACCTGCTGTTCAACCAGCCGATTTCGGCCGTTTCGGGCACGTCGTCGATCCTGACCAACCTCCGCGACTCACGCATCCGCAACCGGGGGGTCGAGTTACAGATCGATGGCCGGATTGTTTCGACGCAGGATGTCAAGGTCAACCTGAGCGGCAACATTGCCACTAACCAGAACCGGGTGCTGGACATGGGCGGCTCGAACGCCATTTTCTCCGTCGGTGCCGAGCGGCAATACATTACTCACACGACGCAGGAAGGCCAGCCGGTCGGTATGTTCTACGGGTTCAAAGTCGTCGGTATGGTGCGGGAAAGCGACATGGAAGCCATTGCGCAGGATAACGCCAACTACAACCCCGCCACCCAGAGTTTTGCTCCCGGCTACGTTCGGAAAGGCCCCGCCCGCTCTACGGCATCGAGCAACCCGCTGCGGCCCGGCGACCTGATTTTTGAGGATGTTGACGGCAACGGCGTAGTTAACGATGCCGACAAACGGGTCATTGGCAGTCCTTATCCCAAATTCACCTACGGTCTGTCGGCTACCGCCAGCTACAAAGCGCTCGACTTCAACGCATCGTTCAACGGCTCGCAGGGCAACCAGGTGCTCGACGGGCAGGACTACTACGTCTTCAACATGGAAGCATCGGGCAACCAGTATGCCGTTATCGACGAACGCTACCGCTCCGAAGCGCAGCCGGGCAACGGGCAGGTATACCGGGCTGCCCGCGGTGGTACGCAGAGCAACAGCACCCGCCTGTCTACCTTCTACCTGCAAAACGGGTCGTATTTCCGCTGCACCAACCTGACCATTGGCTATAACCTGCCCGCGTCGCTCCTGAGTCGGGTGAAGGTGGGTGGCCTGCGGGTCTACGCCAACGTGAACAACGCCTTCACCATCACCAAATACAAAGGCTACAATCCCGAAGTCGATTATAACGCTGGCGTCAACCTGACCCCGGGCGTCGACTATGGCATGTACCCGCTGGCCCGTGGCTACAACATCGGCGCCCGCATCTCTTTCTAGGCATAAACTAATGAACAGGGCCTGATGAATCGTGGCTGAACCGACCTCCACAGGCGGTCCCCGCGAGCCGTCCAGCACTCATCAGGCCTGCAAAATCAGTCAATCATGAACCCAACATACGTACGAATCCTACTCCTGAGCGCTACGCTGTCGATGGCCTCCTGCGGACAGGAATTTCTGGTCAAAACCGACCCCAATGCCATTGCCGCTGCCGACTTTTACCAGAGCGAAAACGATGCGCTGCTGGGGCTCAACGGCGCGTATCAGGCCCTGCGCAACAACAATGGTCTGGCTGAAGGCAGCGGTCTCTTCAATGAGCAACGCTCCGACAATACCGGCACGAACGATAACCAGTCGAACGCGGGCGAGCCGTTTCAGTTCAACGACTTCTCAATCCTGCCGAGCAACACCTACCTGAAAAGTCACTGGCTGGCGCTGTATCAGATCGTAACCCGGGCCAACCAGGTGCTGGCTGGTACAGAAACGCTGACCTTCAGCAACCCGCAGACGAAAGCGCAGTATCAGGCCGAAGCCCGCTTTATTCGGGCGCTGGCTTATTTTCACCTCGTCCGGAAATGGGGCGATGTGCCGCTAGTGACCCAACCGCTCAACTCCGCCGAAGCCGTTCGGACCAATACCTTCCGCGAGAAGAAAGAGAAAGTCTACGAGCAGATTGTGGCCGATCTGACCGAGGTTATCAACAGCCCACTGCCCGACATACAGCCAGCCGCTCAGAAAGGTCGGGTCTCGAAAGTGGCGGGAAATGAAAAGTGCTGGCTGGTATAGAAACGCTGACCTTCAGCAACCCGCAGACGAAAGCGCAGTATCAGGCCGAAGCCCGCTTTATTCGGGCGCTGGCTTATTTTCACCTCGTCCGGAAATGGGGCGATGTGCCGCTAGTGACCCAACCGCTCAACTCCGCCGAAGCCGTTCGGACCAATACCTTCCGCGAGAAGAAAGAGAAAGTCTACGAGCAGATTGTGGCCGATCTGACCGAGGTTATCAACAGCCCACTGCCCGACATACAGCCAGCCGCTCAGAAAGGTCGGGTCTCGAAAGTGGCGGGAAATGCGCTGCTGGGGCTCAACGGCGCGTATCAGGCCCTGCGCAACAACAATGGTCTGGCTGAAGGCAGCGGTCTCTTCAATGAGCAACGCTCCGACAATACCGGCACGAACGATAACCAGTCGAACGCGGGCGAGCCGTTTCAGTTCAACGACTTCTCAATCCTGCCGAGCAACACCTACCTGAAAAGTCACTGGCTGGCGCTGTATCAGATCGTAACCCGGGCCAACCAGGTGCTGGCTGGTACAGAAACGCTGACCTTCAGCAACCCGCAGACGAAAGCGCAGTATCAGGCCGAAGCCCGCTTTATTCGGGCGCTGGCTTATTTTCACCTCGTCAAAAGACGAAAGCGCAGTATCAGGCCGAAGCCCGCTTTATTCGGGCGCTGGCTTATTTTCACCTCGTCCGGAAATGGGGCGATGTGCCGCTAGTGACCCAACCGCTCAACTCCGCCGAAGCCGTTCGGACCAATACCTTCCGCGAGAAGAAAGAGAAAGTCTACGAGCAGATTGTGGCCGATCTGACCGAGGTTATCAACAGCCCACTGCCCGACATACAGCCAGCCGCTCAGAAAGGTCGGGTCTCGAAAGTGGCGGGAAATGCGCTGCTGGGGCAGGTCTACCTGACCATGGCCACCACGCTCGACCAGGCCAACCGGGCGGCTAACCTCAACCAGGCCAAGACCTACCTGACCAACGCCTACACCAAACGAACCTTCGGCACGCTGAAAGACATTCCCTATGCCGACGTGTTCGATGTGGCGAAAAAGACCACGAATCCCGAAGCCATTTTCCAGATCGTGTACCGGCAGGGCGACGTCAACTTCTCGTCCGGTATTGCGGCCAGTAACCAGGCCCAGGGCGAAACCATCAACTCGCTGCGGACCACCACGGGCGTTGGCGGCAACGTAAAGCCCGATCTGGTGAAAGACTATGAAGAAGGGGATCTCCGCAAAGAGTACTCGATCAAATACGCCAGTGCGGCCAACGTGCGGGATTATTTCATCACCAAGTTCCGCGACCCGAGCCCGGCGGCCGGTACCAACGGCTGGGGTGGCAACGACTGGCTGCTGATCCGGTATGCCGACGTGATCCTGATGCTGGCGGAGGTGAACCTGTACCTGGGCGACGAAGCGTCGGCTATCGGGTTTCTGGATCAGGTACGCGAGCGGGCCAAGTTGCCCCTGTACAACGCAGCCAGGGCCAACCCCACCTACAGCGCCCGGTATCCGACCCTCCGGCAGGCTATTCTGCACGAACGGCGCGTGGAGCTGGCCTTCGAGAACCACCGCTGGTTCGACCTGCAGCGATTCTTCAGCCCGGCCGAGCTGGTAGCCTACTTCCAGGCGAAGCCACAGGCCGATTACGGAGCCGCCCGCGTCTCGAATTTCGGCCCCAAGGACTACTATTACCCCATCCCGTTCGATGAGGTCAAGCTCAACCCCGAGCGCATGTACCAGAACCCGGGGTACTGATCTGGCGCGTATCTGCTGACGAAGGGCGTCAGACCAAACGCGCAGGAACCTGATTAGCAGGAAAATCGCAGCCCCGGTAAGGGCGATATGTACAGGCATTGATTCGCTTATACATGTCGCTCCTGCCGGGGCTGTTTGCCTGTAGCCAAGAGGGGGTCCCTCATCGCCACCGGCTAGGCCGGTGGGTTTGATTTTAACGGTTTAGTGTTCACTTTCTCATCGACAATGAACTCCGGCCGTTTCTTGATCTCGTTGAATATACTGCCCAGGTACTCGCCCAGAATTCCGACGGTAAGCATCTGCGTCCCCCCGAAGAACATCACCACGATCAGCGTCGACGACCAGCCCTGAACCAGCCGGTCGGGCAGGAAGAAAGTCGTGTAGAGCACCCACATGGTCAGACACAGAGCTATGATGACCGAAAAAATACCGATCGATGAGGCCAGTCGCAGCGGTTTATTGCTGAAATAAAGCAGGCTCGTCCGGGCAAACTTCAGCATTTTCGAGAGCGGGTACTTGGTTTCGCCGGCAAAGCGTTCGGCCCGCTCGTAATAAATCGGCACCTGCTTGAAACCCACCCAGCTGATCAGGCCCCGAATGTATTTGTTGCGTTCTTCGAGCCGGTTGAACGCGTCGATCACCTTCCGGTCAATGAGCCGGAAGTCGCCCGTATCGACCGGCAGCGGCACTTCGGAGAGGTAGTTGATGATGCGATAAAACCATTTGGCCGTAACGCGTTTGAAGACGGTTTCGCCCTGCCGCTGTTTTCGAACGGCATAGACTACGTTACACCCCTCGGCTTCGTACATACGCACCATATCCGGAATCAGCTCGGGCGGGTCCTGAAGATCGGCATCGATGATGATAGCCAGGTCGCCGGTGCAGTTTTCGATACCGGCCGATACCGCGGGCTGGTGCCCGAAATTGCGCGATAACGAGATGATATGCACGTGCTCATCCTGGCTGGCAAGCTCTTTCAGGATGGACAGGGTATAGTCCCGACTGCCATCGTTGACGAACAGCAGTTCGTAGGCCGAAAAGTTGGCCTGCATCACCCGGGTCAGGCGCATGTACGTTTCGCGAATGACCTGCTGTTCGTTAAAACAGGGAATAATGACAGAGATGGAATGTGCATTCATGGGCTACAGGTACCGGCGCATCGCTGGTTAAAGATAACGGCTCAGAACTGAAAATAAATGAACTGGTTGGACGAGAACACCCCGAACAGGTAGGTGGCAAAGGTGATCAGCACAAACAGAATGGTAAAGCGGGCCGTATTGCGGGTAGGAATGTACAGGTAAAAATATTCCTTCAGCAGTAGGAACGCGATCAGAAACACGCTGAAACCCATTTCGGTCGCGTTCATCGGGCTACCCACCGGCTGATCGAACGAGAGGGTGGCAATGCGCTGCAGAATCAGGAATGCATCGCCAACGGTACGGGCCCGGAAGAATACCCAGGTGAGCATGATCAGCACGAAGGTAAACAGCACGTTGCCCACCACCCGCAGGGGCGAAACGGGGGCTTCGAGCCGCTCGGCCGTCGATACTTTCGGCGCGAAACCCAGCCTTTCCAGCACCCGGTCGCGCAGCACCGCCAGCACCTGATACAACCCGTTGAGACCGCCCCAGATCACGTAGGTCCAGTTGGGTCCGTGCCAGAGGCCGCTGGCCAGAAACACGATCAGCATGTTGATGTACTGCCGCACCTTACCCTTCCGGTTACCGCCGAGCGGAATGTAGAGGTAATCACGGAACCAAGTCGAGAGCGAGATGTGCCACCGACGCCAGAACTCCGACACCGACTGGGCGATGTAGGGCGTACGGAAATTTTCCATAAGCGTGAAGCCCATCACCCGGGCGGCTCCGATGGCCATGTCCGAATAACCCGAGAAATCGCAGTATATCTGGAAGGTAAAGAAGAACGTGGCCACCAGCAGCGTCAGGCCGTTATGCTGCCCCGGGTCGTTGAAGCCGTAGTCGGTCATCATGACCAGCCGGTCGGCAATGACCACTTTCTTGAACAGGCCGAATGCCATCTGCATCAGGCCCGCTTTTACGTTCTCGGCGTCGAAGGGAAAGGTTTTATGAAACTGCCACAACACGTTCTGCGGACGCTCGATCGGGCCAGCTACCAGCTGCGGGTAGAACATGACGTAGAGCGAGTAGATGCCGAAGTGCCGCTCGGCTTTCTGGTTGCCCCGGTATACCTCGATGGTATAGCTCATGGCCTGAAACGTATGGAACGACAGCCCAACCGGCAAAATGCTCTTGTTGTCTTTGAACGACGAGACACCGCTCTCGCCGAACAGGTGCAGCACCCCCACGAACAGTCGGTTCCCAATGGCCATCACTTTCTGCGCCACCCCCGGCATGCTGAGCTGATCGAACAGCAGCGACAGGTTTTCGGTGAAAAAGCCGAGGTACTTGAAAAACGCCAGAATACCCAGGTTCGAAATCAGCGAGATGATCAGCAGCCAGCGTTTGGCCGGGCCGGTGGTCTTCTCGATCCAGATGCCGGCTATGTAGTCGATAATGATGGTCAGCAGCAGAATCAGGATGTACTGCGGCTTCAGCACCATGTAAAAGTAGCAGCTGGCTACCAGCAGTAACATCCACCGCCCCTGCCATTTCAAGCCAAAGTAGCTGAGCGTGACAACAATAAAGAACAGTAAAAACTGGACGGAGTTAAATAGCATTGGTTTGGTGGTATCCGGTACTTTTTAGTCGGTTTTCAGTAATCGGTTTCGGGTAGCCGACGCCGGTGGTAGCAACAGGCCGACAGTCGAAAACGAAAAATCGAATACCTCAATAAACTTCCTCGACCCGCTCAACAAAATCGCTGAATTGCCGGGCCGGGATGAACTGCGGCTGGGTTCGGTACGACAGCACGATGAACACCAGCAACAGCGAAATCAAAAAAGCCTGTAAGATCACGATCAGGAACGACGACACCAGATAGCTGGTCCAGCCCGGTACCGACGTGTTGGTAAAGAACTTCAGGGCCAGCACCACCCCGATACCCAGACTGGCGGCCCCGGCCATAATGACGCAGAACAGCGCCAGCCGGACGGCCGTAGTATCCATCAGGACCGACACCGCACTCAGGCCATGCAGCACGAGCGAAACAAAGTTCATCTTCGACTCACCCGCCAGCCGGCGCCCCCGCTCCAGCGGTACGGCCGTATAGGGTAGCCGCGACCGGATTACCCCACCGGGGTAGTTATTCCAGATTTCGGACACATGGGCCAGCTTCCGCAGCTGTCTGGCCGGTATCAGGCTGAAATTGCCGAAGGTAATGACCTTACCGGTCAGGATTCGGAAAACGGTCTTGTACACTTCATAAAACACCCGAAAAACGAGCCCCTCGTGCCGTTTGGAGCGGTGGGCAAACACGACCCGGCCCGGATGGGCGGCACCGGTCTGCACCAGCGTTGGAATATCTTCGGGCCGGTCTTCTCCGTCGGAGTCCATCACGATAGCCGGGTACTGATCGGGCAGCGAGGCCAGGTGCGACAGGCCCAGCGCTATGGCTTTCTGGTGGCCGACGTTCCGGTACAACCGCAGCACCGACAGCGACTGACCGATGCCCTGCGGCAGGGTTTCGTAGTTCGTGGCCGAGCAGTCGTCGACGATCAGGAACGCCAGTCGGCTCACCAGCGCCGGATCGACAACCGCCCGGATGCGCTCGAGCAACAGGCTCAGGGCCTGCCAGTCGTTGAACAGCGGGATGACGATATTGATACGATCGGGAAGCTCACTGGATTGGGTAGTCATGAATGATGGCAGCTAAATGGCGAATGGCACGCAGGCGATTTTAGGGGAACGACAGGCGCTGGTTACTGATCCGGATCGGGCGACCGTTGCCCGGCGGGGCGAGTACCCCAACGCGATAGGTACCCGGCGCCAGCGTGGCATTCAGAATTTCGCCCTGCACTTCCTGTACGGGACGATTCAGGTAAAACGCGCCGAACGTAAACGGCGATTCGGACGGAAACAGAAATACATGCCGATCCGACTGTACCAGCACCGCGCCCTGCCCGATCGGTTCGGGCAGGCTGCCCGGCGGCAAGTCGGCCAGGGTGCTGTAGCCCCCTTTGTTGAGACGGATCGACAGGGCCGGTTCGGTGGGTACCGCAGCGGCCTGCCGTATCTGCGTTTCGTAGGGGCTAAAATACCCTTCCGGGTAATGGTACAGCCCTCGTTTCATGGTCTCGCGCATGATCTGACGGGCAAAATCGGCGAAGGGCGTCCCCCAGCTGGGGCCCAGACCAATGTCGTTCAGCCGGTGGTTGAAGGCCGACGTCAGCAACATCTGCTTCCGGAAAGCGACTTTGGGCCAGTGTACCGTGTAGGAGAGCGTCCAGACCACCAGCCCCAGCCCCAGGCCGATGCGCAGCCAGCGGGTGGGCACCTTCGTTGCGCTCAGCTCGCTCAGTCCATTCAGGTAGATCAGCACCGTCAGCACGGCCGGGTAGATCATGTAGTTGCTCACCATCATGACCCAGTAGCCCATGCGCGGGCGCAGAAACGCAATAATGACGGCGTTGACCATCAGGAAGGCGTAACAGCCCGTAAAGAAATACCGCCGGCGCTGAGCCGGGGTCATCGGGGCCCGGCTGTTCTGCCAGAGTGGCCAGTTCATGCGCCACAGCAGCCACACCATAATCGGGATAATGACCAGCCCAAACAGGGTGGGCAGCACACTCCGCCAGAAAATCGGCGCGTCGGGCAGGAAGTCCATCAGCGCACCGGAGAACGTAAAGAAGCCCGAGAAAACCAGGTACGGATATTTTAGAAAAAAATCGACACTGCTCTCGTTGCCCTGCAGGTCGGGGAAGTCGTGAAAGTAAAACTTGATAGCCGCAGCCGCCATCACGAGCCAGATACCCAGCCGCAGCCACTGCCGCTGTACGAACAGCACAACCGCACCGGCCACCCAGCCAAATACCCCATTCCCCATCGACATCGACGCCAGCAGCTGTACACCAACGGCCGCGCCAAACCGGTTGCGCTCGTTAGCCGACAGCAGGTAGATCGACAACAGAATCTCGAAGATCGACACCTCGTGCTGTAAACCCGTCAGGGCCCATACGCTGGTCAGGTGGTACTGGGGTTGCCAGAAAATAAACGCAACGGGCACGAAGGCAATCAGCGGTAGTTTCATGGACCGAAACACCCGGTAGACTATCGCAAAGATGCCGAACTGAAACCCGTAGGCCACAAAGATCAGCCATCGGAAATTGACTTCGCCCGTCAGGTTATACAGGGCCAGCGTGGCCAGCTTGGCTGTCAGGATCCGGTGCTCGTTGTTGGGCGCCAGCAGCCAGTAGATCTTATCACCCACGGTTTTACCGTCGGCGTAGTTGATCATGAACCGGAAAAACGCGTCGAAATCGTCCATCCAGGGGATGTTGACGGCATAGGTCCATAGCAGCAGCGCAAAGCAAAGTACGGGAACCAGAACGCCAACACGAGCCAGTGTTCGATATCGATCGGGGGCCAGGACCTGGGGTTCAGCAGTAAGCGTTGATTTCATAAAGCTATTGTACCGCTTCGGTTGAGTGATCGGTCAGTACAACTGTTTTTTTGTGATAATAATCGGCCCAGCACCGGTTCCAGAGGTGTTTGGGATCGTTTTTAACGTCTTCCAGAAATAACGAAGCCGGATAAACGGGCAGCGGAGCCACCTGACCGTTGGTAGCGTCGGTCTGCGCAAACTGGGCGTAGCGCTGCTGCATGGCCTGGTCATACTGGGCGGCCCGGCCACTCAGCCAGTCGCCATAGGCTACGGGCATCACAGACCATACACCCGTTGCGATCAGTACCCAGCCCAGCGCGGCCACAGCCAGCGGCTGCGCATATGATTTCGGGAAGCTGGTCGCAAAGCGGTGGCGCAAAACTACCATCAATAACGTTAGGTTGTAACCCCAGCTTAACCAGAACAGCAGATTGATCAGGTTGACCAGGCGCGTAACGGGCGGAATGCCAACGCCGTAAAAGTGCAGCGAAATCAGCACCAGTACCGTAGCGCCACCGTGCAGCAGCCCCCAGATCGGATGCAGCCTCAGGTAGGCCGGAAGCGGTTTGGCCGTCAGCTGCCAGGCCAGCGGCAGGTACAGCAGCGACAGCGGCAGCAGTGGCGTTTTCAGCAGCTGATGCGACAAATACCCCACCGCATACCGCAGTGACGACAGCACCGTATGCGGAATATTACTGCTGTTGGGGTTCGACGCCATCCGCACCGCATTGCCGGGCGCGGCCATCAGGTAATAGCAGCTCACGGCGCCTACCCCCAGCAGAATCAGGACCGTGGCCGACAACCGCCGACGCTGAATCAGCTCACCCAGCGCAATCAGCCCCAACACGGACATAACCATGACCATACTCGTTTCGCTCGACCCCACGATACCCGCAATGAGCAGGCTCTCGGCCAGCAGATAACCCGGCAAAAGGCCAAACCCCTGCCGCTGGTGCGCGATCAGCGTTGCCAGCAGAGCCAGAAAAAACACCGCCGACATGCTGTAGCAGGCCATACCGGCATACCAGTACATGAACTCAGGCAAACCCGCCAGCGAGGCTATGAACCCCACAAACAGGCCGGCAGCCAGCGCCAGCGAAGCCGTTTGCCGACCCGAGCCGCCCGATGCGTTATCGGCCACCCACTGCCGCGCCAGGGCGTAGAAACTCAGCAGCAGCAGCGCCAGCAACAGAATGGGGTATACTTTGTAGCCGGTATACCAGCCAATGGTCAGCGGACTGGAGTGAACAACGAAATTATGGAAGAAACGACCGCTCCAGCCGTCGTAATAAAACTGCTGGGCCTCCCAGAAGCCGTACTGCATAGCCGTGTTGGCAAAACAATAATCGTCGGCGGGCGATGGATGGTTATAGAAGGAAAGAGCCACCAGTGGTACAGTCAGCACCAGCGACAGAGAAGCTAAAACAAGAGTAACAAGACGCAGCAACGGTGCGGAACGAATCATGTTGACACGGTTAAGTCGATGTAGGCAGGTGGGTCTGCGCTTTGGTCAGTCGGTCGTTTAAAAACGGGTATATCAGCACAGCCGCCAGTATGACGAGCGTACCGATATAAAAGCCCGGGGTCATGCGCTCGTCGTCGCCAAAAATCAGCACCGCCAGCACAATTCCATAGACTGGCTCCAAATTTACAGTCAGGATAGCTAAGTACGGCGAAAACTTACGCAACAGCCGAACCCCTACCCAGTACGCATAGACCGTACAGACCAGCGACAGCACCAGCAGCCACAGCCACTGGGCCGGGCGCGTCGGGTATAAAAAAAGGGCCGAATCAGGCTCCAGAGCCCAAAATACCCCCACCAGCACGGCCGATCCGACAAAGGCGCCCATCATCTCATAGAGGGAGATAACCAGGGCGTCGTACCGTTGGGTAAATCGACTGTTGATGATCGTAAACAGCGCCGACAGCATGGCCGACGACACCGCCAGCGCCAGTCCCATGCCTTTATCGAACTCGAAGCGGAAGATGAGATACAGCCCGGCCATGACCACGAAGCCAAGAATGACTTCAATAGCCCGCATCCGCCGACGCAGCAGGATCGGCTCCAGCACACTGGCCCAGAGCGAACTGGTAGCCATACCAGCCAGGCAGACCGACACGTTGGCCACGCGCGCAGCCCAGAAAAACAAAACCCAGTGGAGCGCAATAATCCCCCCCGTTGCCAGCAGCCGCCAGCGGTCGCGCGCGGGTACGCCGATCGACTGGTTCCGAAACCACAACACGGCGCCCATGCCCAGCACGGCCAGCCCCGTCCGGTACAGGACCAGCGCCGACGAGTCGAGCGGAGCCAGGAGCTTACCCAGAATGGCCGTGAATCCCCAGATCAGGACAATGAAATGAAGCTGAAAATAATCAGTAAGGGAAGGCTTCATGCAGAGAGCGATGAGCGATGAATGATGAATGATGTCGTATCGATGTGTTACCCAAAACGGCTATGCTCATCGCTCCTAACTCTTCACTCATCACTGTCATCGAGGTATTGTATTGTACAGCAAGACGCCGATGGCCGCAAAAATAGCGTTCGGAAGCCAGACCGCCACAATAGGATTCAGGTTACCGGATTCGGCGATGCCTTTGGCCAGCATGAAAAACAGCAGGTACGTAAAGGCCAGGAAGAAGCCCAGCGCTACCTGCCAGCCCACGCCCCGCCGGCTTTTGCGAGCCGACATGATCACGCCGATAACGGTCAGAATCAGGATGGCGAACGGGCGGGTATCGCGGCTGTACTTCTCGAGCAGGTATACCTCAACGCCGTCGGCCCCCCGGCTGCGGAGCAGGTCGATATGCTGGTTCAGCTCGGGCAGGGTCAGAGTTTCGTAGAGGTTGAAATCGGAACTGAAGTCGTCGGGCTTCAGGTTCAGCGTGGTATCGATACGGGTACCGGGGGTCAGGGTTTCGCGTAGGCCGTCGATGCTTCTGATCTTGTAATCGTAGACGGTCCACTTCTTCTTCTTGGCGTCCCACTCGATATGGTCGGCGGAGAGTTTCTGCCGGAGCTGATTGCCCTGCACCTGCTCCAGGGTGAATTTATAGCCGGTGTTGCTCAGGTTGTTATAGCTTTCGAGGTAGGCGTAGGTGTCGGGCGCAATTTTGATGTGCACATTCCGACCGGTATAGGTATACGCTTCGTTGATGTAAGCCACCTCGAACGCAATCCGGGTTTTGTTCGCCTTCGGAATGATGTAGTTGACCATGAAATAGGTCAGCACCGCCAGCACCGACGCCCCCAGCACATAGGGGAACAGCAGCCGGATAAAGCTGACCCCGCTGCTGAGGATGGCAATAATTTCGGTACGAGCCGCCAGCCGGGAGGTCAGGAATACGGTGGCGATGAAGACCATCAGCGGACTGATGTAGTTGGCCCAGTACGGAATGAAGTTCAGGTAGTAGTCGAACAGGATTTTGCTGCCGGGCGCATTGTGCTTGTGAAAGTTGTCAACTTTCTCGGTATAGTCGATCATCACCACGACCAGCACAATGACCAGCACCACGAAGATGTAGGTCTGCAAAAAACGCTTCAGTATGTACCAGTCGAGTAATTTCATGGGTCTTTATCCTAGTCTGTTTACGTTTTCTGTGGTCCTGCTTACTGTAGTTGGTATGGTCGTCACCGTGGTCCGTGTCCCCACAGACTAAGGTGACGGCAAAAGCCATTCGGACAGGAGACGGCAAGGGTTGCGTCTCTACACCCATGGTCCGTAGCCTCACGCATTTGCGCCTGCAAACTCATTGGCAGGATAAACCGGTTCCTCAGTTTACCAGCAAGTTTTTGGCGACTTCGTGGCTCACGAATACCGGTCGGCCGCTTTCAATCTGTACCAGCACCGACTTATCGAAGGCGTTGATCTCGGCTATGGTTACCAGACACCCCAACGTAAGGTTACACCGGTCGAGGTGTTGCAGAAACTCCGTCGAGTGTTCCAGTACACCCATCAGCCGGATGCTATCGCCAGGCCCCGCTTCCGACAGTTTCCGGTATCCGGTTTCCGGCATCTGACCGGCCGGCGTAGGAATCGGGTCACCATGCGGGTCAAATTGCGGGTAGCCCAGATACGTATCCAGACGTGTTACCAGCTCCTCAGACCGCACATGCTCAAGCTCTTCGGCAATGTCGTGCACCTCGTCCCAGCCAAAACCCAGCTTTTCGACCAGAAACACCTCCCAGAGCCGATGCCGGCGAATGATCTGCAACGCCAGCCGCTCACCCTCTTCGGTGAGCCGAACGCCCTGATATTTCTTGTAATGGATCAACTGTTTATCGGCCAGCTTCCGCAGCATATCCGTAACCGAAGCCGCCCGGGTGGCCGTCATTTCGGCCAGCGCGTTCGTTGTCACCTCCCCTTCCTGACGGGTGGCGAGGTAATAGATGGTCTTCAGATAGTTCTCTTCCGTGAATGACTGCATAGGCGACAGCTACCCGATAAAACATCTAAAATCAGGCAAACAGTTTGGTGGCAAAGATAGTTTTTATGTTAAACTTTCTAAAAATTTAGACTAGTCTAAATTTTTATTTCAACTATTATTACCTTTGCTTCAGCAGACCGCTCAATGACAGCGGCAGGTAGGTACCCCCGTCGGTTAACGGTGGGGTTAGCATGCTCAACTAACGAATGGAAGTAACCAATACATTTATGAAAGGCTGGCGTCAGGACCCATCGTCAAAGTCGCTGGCCGATGTGCATGGGTCAGTTCATGTACCCCGAAACGCTGGTTTTTTCAAGACCCTGGCGGCTTATGTCGGCCCCGGGCTTATGGTAGCAGTAGGCTACATGGACCCCGGCAACTGGGCCACCGATATTGCCGGGGGGGCTCAGTTCGGTTATCGGCTGTTGTCCGTTGTGCTGATCTCGAATCTCTTCGCCATGCTGCTGCAGCACCTGGCGCTCAAGCTGGGTATCGCTACCGGCCGCGATCTGGCCCAGGCCTGCCGCGACCATTACAGTCGCCCGGTGGGTATTGGCCTGTGGGTACTGGCCGAAATTGCCATTGCCGCTACAGACCTGGCCGAAGTCATTGGCTCGGCCATTGCGCTGAACCTCCTGTTCGGTCTGCCGCTCACGATCGGTATCCTGATCACGGCCGTTGATGTCATGCTGTTGCTGTACCTGCAGAACAAAGGCTTCCGGGTACTGGAACGAATCGTGGCTAGCCTGATTTTTCTGATCCTGGCCTGCTTCGGCTACGAGTTGCTCGTCTCCCGGCCCGACCTGGGCGAGGTGATGGGCGGATTACTACCCCGCCCCGAAATCGTCACCAATCCGGGTATGCTCTATATCGCCATTGGTATCCTGGGTGCCACGGTTATGCCCCACAACCTGTACCTCCACTCCAGCATCATACAAACCCGCGATTTCAGCCGCGACGATACAGGTCGGCAATCGGCTATCAAGTTTGCCACCATCGACTCAACGGTATCGCTGTTTCTGGCTTTCTTCATCAACGCAGCCATTCTGATGCTGTCGGCGGCTACGTTCCACTATTCCGGCAATCAGCACGTGGCCGACATCACCGACGCCCACCAACTACTCGACCCGCTGCTGGGTACCAAAGTGGCCGGTATTCTGTTTGCCGTTGCGTTGCTGGCGTCTGGCCAGAACTCTACCGTGACCGGTACCCTGGCGGGGCAGATCGTTATGGAAGGCTTCCTGAACCTGCGGCTAAAACCCTGGCTCCGCCGAATCATTACGCGGCTCGTAGCTATTGTTCCGGCCCTGACGGTAGCCATTCTGTACGGCGAGCGGGGCACGTCCGAACTGCTGGTACTGAGTCAGGTTATCCTGTCCTTACAGCTAAGTTTCGCGGTTGTACCGCTGGTCACCTTCACGAACGATAAGCTGAAAATGGGCCGTTTTGTCAACCCCGCCTGGGTTCGCATCACGTCATGGGCCGTAGCCAGCATCATCATCGCCCTGAACGGCTATCTTCTCTGGGACACAGTTTTCTAAGCCTCTACCCTAACGAATGGTCCGCCTACGGCGTAGAGACGCGACAGCGGCCCGGCCCTGGCGTCTCCTGTCCCGATGGCTTTTGCTGCCGCGCGGGTGGCCGGACTACGCGTCCCGGACTACGCGTCTCGGTGAGGGCACAGACCGCTGTGACGATCGCACGGACCACGACATGTAGAGACGCGACCCCTCGCGTCTCCCCGACCCCTCGCGTCTCCCGCGCGACAGCAACAACGACCGGCAGAAATAGCCTGTGAGAACACGGACTACGGTGCAGAAACGCGACCGTCCGGCCCCTGGCGTCTCCCGTGCAATAGGCGCGAAAAAAATTAATCATCGCAATATTGCGATTAACCAATTCATGTATACCTTTGCGATATGGGCGTCACGAAAACAGAAGTATTTACAACGGAGCAGAACCGGATTGCCGACCTGGCCAAAGCCTTTGCGCATCCGGCCCGGGTAGCTATTCTTCAGTACCTGGTTGCAACGAAGGCCTGCGTGTGTGGTGATCTGGTCGATGTACTGCCCCTTTCTCAGGCTACCGTCTCCCAACATTTGAAAGAGCTGAGCCGGATCGGGATCATCAAAGGAAACGTACAGCCCCCGCGCGTGTGCTACTGCATCAACGAACCCGTTTGGGAAGAAGCCCGGGCTACCTTCGGCGATCTGCTCGCGTCATTCACCCAGAACACCTGCTGCTGATTTTTTTACCCGATCCAATCGCAATATTACATTAAACCAATAAGAGCATGACTACTGCCGAGGAACTCAAAGCGATTGTCCGTCAGAAATACGGCGACATCGCGCGTCAGGAAGAAACCCAGGGCGTAACGGTCGATGGTGGCTGCGGGCCTTCGTCCTGTTGTGGTCCGGCCGCTACGGATGCCTCGTACAGCATTCTGATGAACGACGAGTACCAAACCATCGACGGCTACGTGGCCGATGCGGATCTGGGGCTGGGCTGCGGCTTGCCGACCCAGTTTGCGCAGATAAAACCCGGCGACACCGTCGTTGACCTCGGGTCCGGCGCGGGCAACGACTGCTTTGTAGCCCGCGCCGAAACCGGAGAAACCGGCCGGGTTATCGGGCTGGATATGACCCCGGGTATGATTGACCGGGCCCGGAAGAACGCGAAAGCCCTGAATTACACGAACGTCGAATTCGTCTATGGCGACATCGAAGACATACCCCTGCCCGATAACCTGGCCGACGTTGTAGTAAGCAACTGCGTTATGAACCTGGTGCCCGACAAAGCACGCGCCTTTCAGGAAACGTACCGGATTCTGAAACCCGGTGGTCATTTCAGCATCTCCGATATCGTCCTCGTGGGCGACCTGCCCGAGGGGCTGCAGCGGGACGCCGAGCTGTATGCAGGTTGCGTATCGGGAGCCATCCAGGAGCGCGACTACCTTGATATCGTTACCCGGTCGGGTTTTACGGCCCTGCAGGTACAGAAGAAGAAAGAAATCAACCTGCCGACCGAGCTACTCCGGACCTACATCACCGCCGACGAGCTGGCTGCGTACCGACAGGATGGCCGCGGTATCTACAGCATCACCGTCTTTGCCCGCAAACCACTCACCGACCCGAAACCGGCCAGCCCATCGGCTGAGTCCTGCTGCGGACCAACCTGCTGCAACGGGTAACAGATTCAGCTGCTCACCCGCTCTTTATCGTATGGCTGAAGAACCTATTCAGGAAACCGACATCGTGGTGATCGGTGGCGGACAAAGCGGCCTGTCGGTCGCCTATTTCCTGCGCCGGACCGGTCGTTCATTCGTTATTCTCGACGACCAGCCACGGGCGGGGGGTGCCTGGCTGCACGGCTGGGACTCGCTCCGGCTGTTCTCACCGGCCGAAGCCTCGTCGTTACCCGGCTGGCCTATGCCGCGACCGGCGGGCCCCGATGCCGGTTTCCCGGCCCGGCAGCAGGTTATCGACTACCTGGACGCCTACGAAGCCCGCTACAAGCTACCCCTCCGGCGCCCTGTCCGGGTAGAACAGCTTACGCGCCATACCGACGGATACACAATCCGGACGGACAAGGGTACGTGGCGGGCACCGGCCGTGGTTTGCAGCACCGGCGCCTGGACAAATCCCGTTCTACCGGCGTATCCGGGTCAGGCCGATTTCAGAGGCCTGCAACTTCATTCGGCCCATTACCACTCGCCCGAATCGCTGGCTGGCCAGCGGGTGCTGATTGTCGGGGGCGGTAATTCGGCAGCCCAGATTCTGGCCGAGGTATCGGAGGTAGCCCATACCGTTTGGGTAACCCTGACCGAGCCAACGTTCCTGCCCGACGACGTCGATGGGCGGGTTTTGTTTAGCCGGGCTACGGAGCGGTATCATGCCACCCAGGCTGGCCAGTCGCCGGCGCCGACCGGTCGTCTCGGCGATATTGTCATGGTTCCTTCGGTGCAGGCCGCCCGTAGTCGGGGCGTATTGCAGGCACGTCGGCCCTTTGTTCGGATAACGACCCAGGGGGTTGTCTGGCCAGACGGTCAGTCAGAGTCGTTCGATACCATCATCTGGTGCACGGGTTTCCGCCCGGCCACCGACCTGCTCGGTCCGCTGGGGATCGTAGACAGGGAGGGACGTGTGGCTACTGACGGAACCCGGGCTATCGACGCACCGGGTCTCTGGCTGGTGGGGTACGGCAACTGGACAGGCTTTGCCTCGGCCACCCTGATCGGCGTTGGCCGGTCGGCCCGGCAGACCGCCGAAGAAATTAACGCGTATCTACCCCAGCCTCAACCATCCATTTAACCCATTCGTATGGACAACCCTTCTGTAACAGAAACGACCCAGCCGCCCCGCCTGTCGTTTCTCGACCGCTTTTTAACCGGGTGGATTTTCGGCGCCATGGCGCTGGGCGTGCTGCTGGGAAACCTGTTTCCGCAAATCGAACAGTCGCTCAGTGCCTACCAGTCCAGAACTACCAATGTGCCGCTGGCCATCGGACTGATTCTGATGATGTACCCGCCCCTGGCCAAAGTACGCTACGATCGACTGCCAGCGGTATTCCGAAACACGAAAATCCTGACGCTGTCGCTCGTGCAGAACTGGCTCATTGGCCCGGTGCTGATGTTTGGCCTGGCCGTTCTGCTCCTGCCCGACAAGCCGGATTACATGACGGGCCTGATCATGATCGGCATTGCCCGCTGCATCGCGATGGTCATCGTCTGGAACGACCTGGCCCTCGGCGATCGGGAATACGTAGCGGGGCTGGTAGCGTTCAACAGCATCTTCCAGGTCCTGTTCTATTCGGTCTACGCGTATGTATTCGTAACGGTGCTGCCGCCTTTGTTTGGCCTGCCCGGCGCCACGGTAGCCATCAGTATCGGGCAGATTGCCGAAAGTGTGGCCATCTACCTGGGTATTCCGTTCCTGGCCGGGCTGCTCTCGCGGCTCCTGCTAACCCGGCTGTTCGGTACCGAGTGGTACGAGACCCGTTTCCTGCCCTTCATCAGTCCTATTACGCTGGTGGCGCTACTGTTCACGATTGTGCTCATGTTCAGCCTGAAGGGAACGCTGATCGTACAGATTCCGGGCGATGTGCTGCGGATTGCGCTGCCCCTGGTCATTTACTTCGTGCTGATGTTTTTTATGGCCTTTTACCTGGCCAAGCGGGCCGGTGCCGATTACGCCAAAAGCACCTCACTGGCCTTCACCGCAGCCGGTAACAACTTTGAGCTGGGCATAGCCGTGGCCATTGCCGTCTTCGGCATCAACTCGGGGGTTGCCTTCGCGGCCGTAATCGGTCCCCTCATCGAAGTCCCCGTCCTGATTTTACTCGTCCATGTAGCCCTTAAACAACGCGCTTCGTTTAACCCGGTATCCCAATGAAAATTGCTCTTTTCTCCGACATTCATGCCAATCTGCCCGCGCTGGAAGCGGTGCTGGCCGATATTGACCAGCAGGCCGTCGATGCCGTCTATTGCCTGGGCGACCTGGTAGGCTATAATGTCTGGCCCAACGAGGTCATCAACACCATCCGCCAGCGGGGTATTCCCACCATTGCCGGCAACTACGACTACGGTATTGGCCGGCAGAGCGACGATTGCGGCTGCGCCTATCGCGAAGACGCAGAAAAAGCGATGGGCAACGTGTCCATCAGCTACACCAACCAGGTCGTTGGTGCCAGCGAACGCCAGTACCTGCGCACCCTGCCCACCCACATCCGGCTCGAGTTTGAACTCGGCTTCAACCCGGATCAGCTCTGGCATCAGCAAACGCCCTTTGTCGTGATGCTGGTACATGGCAGCCCCCGGCGCGTCAATGAATACCTGTTTGCCGACCGGGGCGACCGCAGTCTGGGCCGGGTACTGGAAGGGGCCGGAGCCGACGTCCTCTGCTTTGGCCACACCCACAAACCGTTCTATAAAGTAGTCAGTGGCGAACCCGAAGGCCAGGAAACCTATTTTCGGCATGCCATCAATATCGGGTCGGTGGGTAAGCCGAAAGATGGCGACCCCCGCGCCGGCTATGTCCTGCTGACCATCGACGAAACGGCCCGGCCGGGCGCTAAAGAAGGCATTCAGGTCGACTTTGTACGGGTCGAATACGACGTTGAACAAGCAGCCCGCGCCGTTGAGGATAGCATCCTGCCTGACCCCTACGCCGACATGCTGCGTACAGCGCGCTAATCCATTCTCTGTTCATACCCAGGCCCCGTTCTGACGCACTCCTGCGCCGAACGGGGCTTTTTTTGGGCGCAAAGTCAGGGAATCGAAGCCGGTGGATATGACACATGAAAAAAATACAGTATCCTTCTTGCATATATAGCTTTCTTATATATACATTCGCTTATTACTAACCGTGCTTCATGAGTTTATATGGAACCAACCCAGAGTGAATTTCTGCGCGGAACGCTCAAGACAATCGTGCTGACGCTGCTAACGAACCAGGAACGCATGTACGGCTATGAAATAACGCAGGCCGTGAAAGAGCGTACGCGGGGGCAGCTCGTGCTCACCTTTGGCGCGCTTTACCCCGTTCTGCACAAGCTGGAGCAGGAGGGGCTGCTCATCACCGAATCGGTGGAAGTAGAAGGCCGGCTGCGCAAGTATTATTCGCTCACGCCCAGCGGTACCCAGGCGGCCCAGCAAAAAGTTTCTGAGTTCGAACGATTTGTTTCCTTGATGCGCTTACTCCTTCCTTCGCCTAAACTGGCCCTTAACAACTTATAAACGAATCTCGGTTATGGAAAAGCTAAACCCACAACAGGTTGCCCGGCTCTACGACCACCTGGTCCGCTCCGGCACGGATACCGACCTGCTCTCTGAACTACTCGACCATCTCGCCTGCGAAGTCGAATACTACATCTGGCTTGGTTTGCCGTTCGAGTCGGCCATGGACAAAGCACTGATGGAAGCCGACGTCAATGCGGTTCAGACCCTGCGCCAGACCTACCAGCGGGAACTAAGCCTGAGCGGTCTGCAACTTGAGTCAGCCAGCAAGGACGACATCCTCTTCCAGTTCCGCAACAAGGCCTACGGAGCCTATTACCTCCGGCAGGCCTACCCCACGGCGCTGCGCAATGCCTTTGGTCTGACGCTGGGCCTGTTTATGATGCTGATCGGGCTGATGCACATGATCGGTCGGGGTTCGTTTTCCTATTTCAGCATCTGGGGGGCGCTCTGGCTCGGTGGCCTCGTTGCGGTTACCCTGGCCAGTTTAAGCTGGTACCTGGAAAACGAACGCCAGCGCATTCAGCTTGGGTAATCAACAGCTAAACGCCCGTTCGTTCAATCGGGCATCGATGTCTTCCTCTCTTGGCTGGTAGCCAGCCGTTTACCACCCGCCAAAAAGCCTGCCCCCTCATGGGTCAGGCTTTTTGGCGTTGCCGATTGCCGGTTTTGGGTTGCCTACCTGCCGTAATTTTGGTTTATTACCGGCTTAAACGGAGCAGATCAACCTACCGGTTACGAGTTTTTTGCCCACTAGCCAACTTTTTTCTACTGACCAGGCTTATTGACAGGTCACCAATCCTACCAGCCATCTGATGGTCTCACCCAGTCATTTTCGACAGTCAGCCAACCGGAGTTGGTCGTCGTGGTTTCAACGCTCCGGACTACCTGCCGCCGATTCATATACCCGATTTGTTTTTATACAGCCTCATGAATTCTAACCTGAACGTTATTCTGGACGTCAGCATGCTGGGCATTGGCTTTTATCACAGACAGGCCAAGACGGGCGTAAGTCGCGTAGCCGAACAACTGCTTGATGGTCTGTGGCAGACCGACGACATCCAGCTTTCCCTGGCGGCTCCTACCCATCTGCCCGAAGCAATGCGCTACGCCCGGGCGCATTTTGGCCCATCAGCCCCCGCCTTCGTGAATCGCCCGGCCGAACGAACGGTAGCCAGGCTAGAGAACGGGGTACTGAGCCCGTTTCCTGTTGGCAGTGTACCCAGCAAAGCTATTCGGGCGGGCGCGTACAAGCTTCGGAAACGTACCGGCTCCCATACTGCCCGATTCGACACCCGGTCCTGGCAGGGCCGCATCTATCACAGCCCTTTCTACGAAATTCCGGAAGCCATTGCGCAAAGCCGGGCAGTACAGAGCGTCCAGACGATCCATGACCTGATTCCGATTTTTCATCCCGAATGGTTTCCCGCTGGCGATAACAGTGTGCGGAGTATGCTGGCCCGGCTGAACCCCCGAACCCATATTGTCACTATATCGGAAGCAACCCGTAATGACTTTTGCCAGCATACCGGAACAGACCCGGCGCGGGTAACTCCCATTCATCTGGCGGCCTCTCCGGCCCTGTTTTACCCCGTCACGGATCCTGACGCCCGGCAACGCGTTCGCCAGCGCTATCAGTTGGGCGATGCCCCTTACCTGCTTAGCCTGGCCACGTTCGAGCCCCGAAAAAACCTGGATCGGCTGATTCGGGCTTTTGTAACAACAGCACAAAGTGGTGATCTACCGGCCGAGGTCAAACTGGTACTCGTTGGCGCCAGGGGCTGGAAACTGGATCAGATTCTGAACGAACTGGCCAGTCACCAGGCGCTGCAATCCCGGATCGTCGTGACCGGGTTCGTTCCTGATGCCGAGCTGGCCTCCCTGTATTCGGGGGCAACGGGGTTTGTTTACCCGTCGCTGTATGAAGGGTTTGGACTGCCTCCGCTGGAAGCGATGCAATGCGGTTTGCCGGTTATCACCTCCCGCATACCCGCCATTCGGGAGGTAGTTGGCGAGGCTGCCCTGTACGTCTCCCCCACCGATACCGATGATTTATGCCAGGCTATGGTGAAGCTGGTCAGTTCGGATACCCTCCGCGCCGATCTGGCTCAGCAGGGCCTGCAGCGGGCTCGCCTGTTTTCGTGGAGCCGATTCGTAGCCGAGCATGTAGCCCTGTACCGGCGGATAGCAAGCTAATTTACCCGCTTATAAAAGAGACGGCCCACTCAATGAGCGGGCCGTCTGCTAAACACACCTAATTAAACAAATCCTGGTAGGCATGATTGGCACTAAGCTATACCTACGTTAAAAACTATC
Organism: Spirosoma sp. 209; assembly: GCF_002006735.1. Lineage (NCBI taxonomy): Bacteria > Pseudomonadati > Bacteroidota > Cytophagia > Cytophagales > Cytophagaceae > Spirosoma > Spirosoma sp. 209. The sequence goes on from NZ_MVEC01000001.1 coordinate 95,385, forward strand.
TCTTCGATTTCAGTAGACTAAAGCAATTCCGACTTTGCTCCCTCGATTTAACAGCTGATTTACCAAGACCGTTTCAGTCGGGTCTTATCAGACGAGTTCGTGCGTTCAGAGTCATCGGTACGACCTTATAATTTTCTTAGGCGCTGAGGTTCCGGTCTGCCTATGCCGCAAACCCGGCTTGCGCACCCCACCCATCTTTGATTCATCTCATTCTGTAGGGTGTATAATGATATAATATCAGGGAGGCACCAAATGTTTCAGTTGGCATGGCCCAAGAAAGACAGGGGTAGCAGCTGACGCACAGCCTGCTTCTTATCAGGTAGTATCGGGATGCGTGATGAGGTGTCAGCGCCCAAAACCCGGTGGAGCCCGGAGAGCGCCTTGTACAAGACGGCCTGTGATTACGTACCGGGTCGGCAAAAAATAATGGGTTCGGATTGATATGAGCAACGACCAGATTGGACCCGCTAAATAGGCGAATGAGCCGGACAGCCATTGCCCAACATGAACATCGGTCCGTTCATTCCAGTCCCGCCAGACGGCTGCCAATTCGGCTACGGGGCCGAAGCGGTCGGTCAGAAAATGGGTCAGCGCCGACGCCAGCCCTTCGTTCTGCCACGGCAGCGCACTGAAGCCTTCGGATGAGTCCGGGTTCAGAAACCGCTGATCAACACCCAGCAGGTAAATACCTCCGCGACGGTCGTACCCAATCGGCAATTGCCCCTGCTGTAGCCGCGTGGCAGCCGTCAGCAGATCACTTACCCGCAGATCGGGGCAGTCGTCACCCACAATGATAAGCTGGTTATAGCCCCTGGCCAGGGTTCTTGACATAGCCAGCTGAAGCTGCTCTCCGAACGGACGGGTGTAGTCGGCTGCGGTAAGCAGGGTACCCGATCGAACGCACACCAGACCGGCCGCCTGTATCTTGGCCCCGGTCAGTTCCGTCATACGCTCCCACAGCCGCTGGTTGCGAGCCATACGGCTTCCGGCCAGCTTCTTGCCAGCAGCCGTCCAGCACGCCGGGCGCGAGAACAATAAAACGGCTGTTGACAACGGAAAAACAGGCATGTGAACAAATAAAGGCCACAAATCAACGATGTAAATCTGTAAATTATATCATCTGCCCGACAAACCTAGGCAACGGTAGTTTATTCGCCTTCCTCGGCGGGTAACTTTCAGTTCGGCCTGACGTCAATCAAACTAAACATCGGCTATCTTTGCCCCGTTTTATTCCGTTCTTGTAACGAAAGGCGTAAGCCTGTTTTATGGAAGATAAGAAGCATTCAGACACCGTAACGGCCGCCGGTCTACTGGTGGCGATGGGTATCATTTACGGCGACATCGGCACCTCGCCCCTGTATACGCTTCGGGCTATTATCGGCGCCGATAATGTTATCCGGGCTGATGTTATATACGGCGCTTTATCCTGTATTTTCTGGACACTTACCCTGCAAACCACCGTCAAGTATGTGATCCTGATCCTGAGGGCCGACAACCGGGGTGAGGGTGGCATCTTTGCGCTGTACGCCCTGGTTCGTCGGCATGCCCGCTGGCTTACCTTACCGGCTATCATTGGCGGATCGGCCCTGCTCGCCGATGGGATCATTACCCCGCCTATCTCCGTGTCTTCTGCCATCGAAGGCCTGCGGCAGCTCTACCCCAATATAGAAACCATTCCGATCGTCATTGCGATTCTGACAATACTATTCCTGATTCAGGCCTTCGGCACCAGTGTGGTCGGTACGACTTTCGGTCCGATCATGCTGATCTGGTTTTCGATGCTGGCCGTGCTGGGTATTGCTCAGCTGGTACAGGCTCCGGGGATTCTGATTGCCCTTAACCCCTACTACGCCTGGTGGCTGCTAACTCAATACCCGGACGGATTCTGGCTGCTGGGATCGGTGTTCCTCTGTACTACCGGTGCCGAAGCGCTCTATTCAGATATGGGCCACTGCGGCCGCTCCAACATCCGTGTGAGCTGGGTGTTCGTCAAAACGGCCCTTCTCCTGAACTACTTCGGTCAGGGAGCCTGGCTGCTGAGCATCGAAGGGCAGAAGCTCTCCGAACGCATTCCCTTTTACCAGGTGATGCCCGGCTGGTTCCTGACAATTGGCATTGGCATTGCCACGATGGCCACTGTTATTGCCAGCCAGGCGCTGATTAGTGGTTCGTTTACGCTGATCAGCGAAGCCATCCGGCTCAACTTCTGGCCCAAGGTACGGCTGCGTTACCCCAGCGTCCAGAAAGGGCAGCTGTACGTACCCAGTGTCAACTTATTGCTCTGGGCGGGTTGCGTGGGGGTCGTTCTGTACTTCCGGGAGTCGAGCAACATGGAAGCCGCCTATGGGCTGGCCATCACGCTGACCATGCTGATGACAACCCTGCTGATGACCTACTATCTGTATACGCACAAGTACCAGGCGTGGGGAGTAGTACTTTTTTTAACGGTTTATCTGGGTATTGAAGGGTCGTTCCTGATTGCCAACCTGATCAAATTCCCGCACGGAGGCTGGGTATCGGTATTCATCGGCGCTTCGATTGCCAGCGTAATGTACATCTGGCTGCAGGCGTTCCAGATCAAACTTCGCCTGACGGAGTACGTTCGTATCGACCAGTACATTCAGGCCATCAAGGAGCTGAGCCGCGACATCAGCATTCCCAAATATGCCACCCATCTGGTATTCATGAGCAACGCGGCCCGTCAGTCGGAGATCGAGTCGAAAATCATTTATTCGATCTTTCAGAAGCGGCCGAAACGGGCCGATATCTACTGGTTCGTACACGTCGATACGACCGATGATCCGTATACGATGGAGTACAAGGTAAACACGATCGCTCCCGACGACGCCTATAAAATCACCTTTAAACTGGGGTTCCGGGTCGAGCAGCGGATCAATCTGTTCTTCAGGAAGGTAATCGAAGACATGGTGAAGAATAAGGAAGTGGACATCACCAGCCGCTACGAATCGCTCAGCCGGCAGAACGTAATCGGCGATTTCCGGTTCGTAGTACTCGAGAAATTCCTGTCGTTCGAAAATGAGCTGCCCGCCCGCGAACGGCTGATCATGAACATTTACTTCACCATTAAGGGCTTCACCACGCCCGAAGACCGCTGGTTTGGTCTGGACAGCAGCTCGGTCAAGGTAGAAAAAGTCCCCCTCGTTATTCGCCCGGTCGAAAACGTGAAACTCAAACGCATTGCATCCTAACTACAGAACGACCGGGTGGAAGGGTGAACGAGCCCCGTACGAACCGCTCGTTTGCCCTTCCACCCGGTCATTTTAGTCAATTTTATGAAACTTCTCATCACCGGCGGGGCCGGTTTCGTTGGCTCCTCGATCGCCATCTCGCTAAAAAAGAACTACCCCAACTACCAGATTTTTGCCCTCGACAACCTCAAACGACGCGGCTCCGAGCTGAGTCTGGCGCGGTTGAAAGCGGCTGGTATCGAGTTTTTACACGGCGACATTCGCAACAAAGAGGACTTCGACGCCCTGCCTGCTGTTGATGCGGTCATTGAAGCATCGGCCGAGCCGAGTGTACTGGCCGGCCTCGACGGTACGCCCGACTACCTCATCAATACCAACCTGTTCGGTACAGTCAATTGCCTCAACTACGCGCTGAAACATAAAGCCAGTTTCATTTTTCTGTCAACAAGCCGCGTATACCCGATCAAAACGATCGAAACCTTAAACTTTGCCGAAGCCGAAACCCGCTTCGTGCTGACCGACGATCAGCCGGTTCCGGGCGTTTCGTCGAAAGGGATCGCCGAGAATTTCCCGCTCGACGGGGCGCGCTCGCTCTACGGAACAACCAAGCTAGCTTCGGAACTGCTCATTCAGGAGTACAACGAGTTTTACGGGCTGAAAACCGTTATTAACCGCTGTGGCGTCATTACCGGTCCGTGGCAGATGGGCAAGGTCGATCAGGGCGTCATGGTGCTCTGGATTGCCAAACATTACTTCGAACAGCAGCTGGCGTATATAGGGTACGGTGGCACCGGCAAACAAACCCGCGACATGCTCCATATCGCCGATCTCTACCGACTGGTGGACTGGGAGCTGCACAACCTCGACGCCGTCAACGGCGAAATACTGAACGCCGGCGGCAGCAACGAAAGCTCGGCTTCCCTGCAGGAGCTGACAGCGATTTGTCAGGAAGTAACGGGCAAAACCATTCCCATCAACGCCGTAACCGAAAACCGGGCCGCCGACATCCGGCTTTACATCACCGACAATACGAAAGTAACGAACCTGACCGGCTGGAAGCCCGAATTAGGCATCCGCGAGATTGTCACCGACATCCACGATTGGCTCAACGAAAACCGGGCCGCTCTGGAACCCATTCTGCGCTAAGCCTTCGGCTATTACTACTTGGGCAGCACAACAACTGGTTCAGATTAGCACACTATAATCAGAGAAGGCCCTGAGCGTGATCACGCCCAAGGCCTTCTCTGATTATAACGACCAATTATTTCCTGTTTTCGACGCTGTTGATCCAGTCTGGCAGTCCTGTTTCTGCAAGCCAGCTGTAGCTCTCCCGAAAAAACAGCGCGATCTGGGCGGTATCGGCGGCCTCTGAAATAGGCAACAGCGCCCCCTGCCAGTCCGGCCCGTCGCGCCACTGGCCTGCCGAAAGCGCCGGTGCGGCCCTGAACCCGACGGCTTGCCCACGCTGGTAGTCCGACAGGTAAAAATAAGGTTCGCTGCACACCGAATCGGCGATGGCGTAGCCGGCCCAGATGGCTGCTTTTTCGCGTCCGTCGGGGTCGATTTGGGCGTAGTACACACCCGTGTCGAAGTGGTGCGGCCAAATCCGAATGTCGCTCTCCCGACCGCTCCATTCGTTCAGGGTCTTTAACGCTGCGTTGGCGGTTGTTCGCCAATGCGCCCAAGTCAGCAACTCAGCGGGTCGTTTGTAAACGGCCTGTGCGGCAACGGGCGGCTGATCCAGCTGGTAGTTGAGCGGGTTGCCGCCAGCCATACCCCAGGCCTGCATCTGACTCGTCCACCAAATCAGGGCGTCGGCCGGGGTTCGGTTTTCGGGCGAGAAGGTTGCCGAGATATGTTCCCGTTCGTCGATGAACTGCAACGTAAACGTGTTCATGTCAATGACCAGCCGTAGCTGGTGCCCGTTGTGGGTAAAGGGCCGGCCTTCGAGCCGGTGCCGGTCGCTGTTCCAGCACAGGTTCGTCTGGCTGTCGTCGGGTCGGGACGGCAACCACTGCATAGCCGTCAGCGCCAGGAGCTGGGCGAGGCTGTGCAGGGTCTGGTCCGCCTGGTTTACCGCATTCATTGGTACGATCATTGGGGCAGTGGCGCGCTGGCCGTTACACATTGAGCAAAGCCGGGTCGGTAATCCGGATCTGGCTACGGTCGTATTCCAGCATGCCCGCCAGCCGAAACTCGTTGAAAAGCTCGGTAACGGTTTGCCGGTTGCTGCAAATCATCCGGGATATATCCTTGTGCGAAAGGTAATTGGTAAGCACATTTGGCTGGCCCGGCTTGGCGTCTTTGTCGGCCCACTCTTTCAGAAACAACCGCAGCCGCGTCCGCACATCCTTGAACATCAGGTTGGCGTACCGATTCTGAAGCTGCCGAAAACGCAGGCCAATCAGTTTGGTATACCGGATGCCGAGCGCCGGGTTCTGCCGCATGATCTGTTCAAAATCAGACACCAGAAAGCTACAGAACGTAACATAATCGGACAGCACTACGGCGTACTGATTGCTGGCGTGGGGGGTTAGGGTAAACTGACCGAACAGATCGCCCGGCCGTAGAATCTCAATCAGTTGTTCGTCTCCGTCATTGTCCAGCTCAACCAGCTTCAGTATCCCCACTTTAATGGTGAAAATGCGTTTTTCTTCCTGCGGAAGGGTAATCACGTCGCCTTTACGACCAGTACGAAAGTGGCTGAGGTAGGTCAGTTCATTCAGGTGATTACGTGACAATTCATCGAAAAGCTGATGATTGTGTAAGTACCAGTATTTTGCTTCAAAAGTCATAATGAAGATCGGTTAACAGCTGAGCTGGTTGCCTGCCAGACACGTACCGGCAAGACATACAGCTGCACCTGGTTTAGTAATCGGTTCAGACGGCAGGGCTTACCCTTCCCGTTTCAGTTTGCCGTGCATGGCGTGGCGGAGCTTCTCGACTTTGGGCATCGATACGCGCTGAATGTAGGGCTGGTTAGGATGCCGTTTGCAGTAATTCTGATGATACCGCTCGGCGGGGTAAAACACGGCGAAGGGGACAACCTCCGTTACAACCTGGCCAGCGTAGTGCTGAGCCGCATTGACCCGCTGAATGGCCGCCAGAATCTCCTGCTTCTCGGCGGGAGTGCGATAAAACGCCACTGACCGGTAATCCCGCCCCACATCGGGCCCCTGGCGGTTAAGCGTCGTTGGGTCGTGGCCCGCAAAAAATGCATCCAGCAAATCGTGGTAGCTAATGAGGTCGGGATTGTAGTACACCTGCACCGATTCGGCATGACCCGTCTGGTCGGTACTCACCTGCTGATAGGTCGGATTGGCCACATGACCGCCCGAATAGCCCGACACTACCTCTCGAACACCCCGCAGCTGCTCGAAGCCTTCTTCCTGCGCCCAGAAGCAGCCACCCGCAAACGTGGCGACGGCTTCGCCGGGTTTAAGCCTGGGCAAACCCGCCGGTGCTGCGTCCGGCTCCTGGGCCCAGCCCGGTTGACTCGCGAGCCAAAACCCCAGTATAATTAATTGCCTAAGTCGCATGGTATAAGCCATTTATGGTTTTCTGACAAATTCCAGCGCCACCCCGTTTATGCAATACCGCAGACCGGTGGGCGCCGGACCGTCGTCAAAAACATGCCCCAGGTGAGCATCGCACACGGCGCATTGCACTTCGGTCCGAACCATGCCGTAGCTGGTGTCACTTACGTCTTTCACGATGGATTTACTGATCGGTTTGTAGAAACTGGGCCAGCCGGTTCCTGACTCAAATTTGGTGTCGGAGCTAAAGAGCGGCTCGTGGCAACCCGCGCAGCGATATACGCCATGCGCATGGTTGCTGGCCAGCGCGCTCGTAAAGGCGCGCTCGGTTCCGCGTTTGCGCATGACGGCGAACTGAGCGGGCGTCAGTACCTTCTGCCACTCAGCCTCGGTCTTTTCGTACCGCCGGGGCGGTTTACCATCGTAGACGCTATAGGCTACCGGCCCAAAAGCGGATGCCAGCAGCCCGACAAAACCGATCAGGAGCAGTACGGCTAAGCGTTTCGATATGAGTTGTCGATGCATGATGTATGGGTTTGTTCATGGAATTAATACAATACCGAGACGGGTAGCAGCACGCTTACCTGATCGGCAATGTCGTGCGCCACGGCTCGCTTGGACTTCAGCCCGAAGCGGTGGATCGCGCCGTTGCGGTGTATGAGGGTTACCTGGTTGGTGTCGTGGCCAAAGGCAGCTCCGGCATCTTTGAGCGAATTGAGAACAATCAGGTCGAGGTTTTTACGAACCAGTTTGGCCCGGGCGTTAGCCAGTTCGTTGTCGGTTTCCAGCGCAAAACCAACCATACATTGATCGTCGCGCTTCCGGGCACCCAGGCTGGCCGCAATGTCGACGGTCCTGACAAGCTCCAGGCTAAAGTCCGGCTCTTTCTTCTTGATTTTCCGGTCGGCTACTACTTTAGGCGTGTAGTCGGCCACGGCCGCAGCCAGTACCGTGATGGCGGCCGTTGGGAAGTGGTCCAGACAGGCTGCGTACATCTGGGCCGCCGAGCGAACGTGCACCACCTGGATGGTTGGATACGCAACGGTCAGGTGGGTAGGACCGCTCACGAGCGTTACGCTGGCCCCGCGTTCGGCCAGCACGTCGGCGAGGGCGTACCCCATTTTGCCCGTCGAATGATTGCTGATGTACCGGACCGGATCGATGTCTTCCTGGGTGGGTCCGGCCGTGAGCAGGACGTTCAGGCCGGTCAGGCTTGTGTTGATGGGTGCAAATAAAGAGTCCATTCGTTTGTTGGTTATGCGTGTTTGACGGGGCCAGGCCCGTGAGACCAGGCGCTTATTGTTTATCGTGCTGAGTCCGTTTCCAGATGCCGACGGCTTCGCAAAGGGTCATATAGGCGACACCCCGCTGGTGGTTTTCGCGGCTGATGTCATACAGCACACGCCAGTGGTGAAACAGCACCCGGTAGGCCTCCCACAGCGAGAAGCCGGGCTGGTAGATGTGTGCGGGTTCGGCACCGGCCCCGTTCAGCTCGAGAATCCGGATGTGCCGACCGGCGTACAGATCAGCCACAGTCCGGCAGCGCAGATCGTATCGGCCATAATAGAACCCCTCAATGGGCTGGCTGATGCGGTCGAATACGCGGGTTAGCTCAGGCGTGATGAGGTGGTTGGCATCCAGAAATTTGGTTCCTTTGCTGTGGTTGCCGATAGACACCAGCGTCATCAGTTCGCCCGGGGCCGGTATCTCATGGAACCGGTTACCGTAGCGGGCCGTCAGGGCGGGTAGCTGCAGAATGGCCCGCTCGTTTTGTCGGATGAGGGCTTCGATGCAGTCGCGTCCGTTCCCCCGAATGGTCAGAAATTCTTTCTGAACAATCGACGAAATTACTCCCTGTAGCTGCCCGGGAAACCGGTAGTAAAACACCCCCAGTTCGAGTGGTTCGTCGACATATTCCTGAATCAGAAAATCGCCGGGGCTGCTCTGGCTGTAGTTGACCAGGCTCTCCCAGTCCCCGATCGTCTCGACCCGCCAGCCGCGTTCACCCACGTTAGGTTTGGCAATTAAGGGGTAGGTCAGGCCCTGATCGGCCATCTGCGCAAAAACGGTATCAAGCTGCGTGGAGGCCGGAACGAACAGCGTCTTCGGCTTGAATTCGGCGCTGATGCGGTCCAGAATACCGACCTTCGACTCACCCAGCAGCCCACCCGTTTCGATGGATGGGTTGGCAGCCGAGAAGAAAAACAGCGACCGGGCCCTAATCGACAGCCAGATGTGGTAGATGAATACCGGGAAATACACCACCGCAAACGGCCAGTACTCCCACGACCGCAGGCGGATAAAAAACGGGGTAGCAGGCCGCAGCCGGGCTAACCGGGCCCGCAACGGTTGCCCGAGCGAGGCAGACACCCCGGGGCGTTGGTCGAGTGAACTAAGCGATTGCATAAGCGGGTCGGATGGTTTGCTGGCTGAACGTAGACTGCGTAAAATCTTCGTAGATAAACTCGGCGTCCCCGTCCTGCTGCACGATGCTCGTCAGGCTGATGGTCAGCAACGCATGCTGCCGATTCATACGGATACTGGTTTCGGCGTCACCATCACCGGCCGACTGGTGAAAATGCCGGATGTCATCAACCGTCGGGTTGGGATGTTGCGGTAGCCAGTCTCCAAACCAGCCTTCGCGCTTCTTGATCATGTCGGGCGTGTAGAGGGTCACCGACGACCAGATGTGGGCGCGGTTGGGGTCTTTTTCGTGCGTGAACAGCCGCTGTCCAGTCCAGCGGAGTTCGGTCAGACGCTCTGCTTCGGCAACCAGCAGGGTAAACGGCTCGATGTGGTCGAAGTCGTAGGCGGCCGAGAACGCGTTGATGGACGGATAAGTGAAGAAGTGCGGAATAACCAGCCCCCGGCTCTGTTTATAGGCCGGTTGCACCTGGTGCGGTACGAAGGCACCGTTAAGCAGGCAAACGGTGGTTCGGGCTGAGCTGGCAATCCAGGTACCCTGGCTCTGCGGGTCCTGCGGGAAGATTACGGCCTGGTCGCCAATCGAAACCGCTTTGGGTGGTCGCGCGGCCGGCCGAATCGCTTTCTCGTCCCGGCTGTGAGTCAGGATAAAGCCGTTGGTGGCAAGGGGTACATAGGTGGCGGTACACATGATCGGGCTGCTTGATTATCTGTTTTATAGTCAAGCAACGTACCAGCCTTTGCACGAAGCCCAAACAACTGGTTTACAGCGGTTTGGGCTTCTTGATTTTGCATAGACCAGCCAGGCCGGTTACGATATTTCGTGAGATTTCCGGCAAGCCGTAACATGCTATGGCAGAATGGCATTCTCGGCAACCTCGCGCCAGCGGTTTAGATCAGCCTGAACACTGTCCAGTTTGGTGCTGATGGTCTGGATGGCGATGCGGCCCAGTGGTAACCGCAGCGGTGGGTTATCTATCCGGGCGATGTGGATAATGGCTTCGGCCGCCTTCGCCGGGTCTCCTTCCTGCTGGCCGTTCCCCTGTTTCATCCGGTTACGAAAGAGGCCCGCCGTTGGCTGATAATCGGCAAGTTGACGCACGGCTTCCCGGAAGGCGGTACCGGCAAAGTTGGTTCGGAAGTCAGTCTGCCGGAGCGGTGGATCAACGCCGACGTCTACCTTCCCGGAAGGCGGTACCGGCAAAGTTGGTTCGGAAGGGGCCCGGCTCAACAATCGTCAATCGAATACCCAGGGGAGCCAGCTCGCCGGCCAGGGCTTCGCTGAGTCCCTCCAGCGCAAACTTACTGGCGTTGTAAATACCAAAGCCCGCAAACGCTTTAAAACCCCCGTGCGACGACATTTGAATGATGTGCCCGCTGCGTTGTTGCCGAAACTGGGGCAGCAGCAGCTGTGTCAGGGCAGTTGTTCCGAAGAAGTTGGTTTCGAACACGTCGCGAATTTCCTCGTCTGACGCTTCCTCCACGGCACCTGCAAACCCGAATCCCGCATTATTGACCAGCACATCAACGCGGCCGAATTGCGTCAGAACCATGCGTACAACCGCTTCCCGCTGCATCGGCTGGGTTACATCCAGCAGCATCCCGATTCCTTTGCCCGCGTTTGCTGCGCTGAATGCATCGGCCTGGGCCTGCTGACGGAACGTACCGATCACAACGTCTCCGCTGTTCATCACCGCTTCGGCCAGGGCCTGCCCTAAGCCACTGGATACGCCTGTGATGAACCAGATTTTGAGTTGATCGCTTGTCTTCACTGCTTCAGCAACTCGATTTGACAGCTAATTCTGACCGTCTCTCCAACAGCCAGACCGCCAAAATCCATGATATTGTTCCAGGTCATGCCCCAATCCTTGCGGTTGATAGCGCCCGTTACTTTAAGCCCCGCTTTGGTGTTGCCAAACGGATCTTTCAGTACGATGCCCATGAACTGAACATCCAGTTCAACGGGTCGTGTGATGCCCAGCAGCGTTAGGTCGCCAGCCATTTTGTACCGATTTTTCTCCACGACGCGCATACCGGTGCTGACGAAGGTCATTTGCGGATGTTTTTCGGCGTGGAAGAAGTCGGCCGAGCGCAGGTGGTCATCCCGCTGCCTGTCCAGCGTATCAACGCTGCTTACATCAACGTGCATCGTCACGGTGGCATCCGAAAAGTCGTCGGATTCGGCCGTAACGGTTCCATCATACCGGGTAAAATGGCCTTCGGTTTCGGTGATGCCGAAGTGGGTAACGGAGAAGCCAATTTTGCAGTGTGCAGGTTCAAAAACCCATTTTGTGCGTTGTTCCTGTTGTGTCATTATGGTAGTTATTTGACGGACACAAAGGTATCCTGCCCCTACCCGACGGGGTTAGAACGGGACTTACTTTACCCGGTACTTTTCGGACATTGTCTGTTTGAAGGCAGCAGGTGACAGCCCCGTTTCGCTCTTGAAAACGCGGGCGAAATAAGACGAGTCGAGAAAGTTGAGCTGCGTGGCTACTTCCGTAATGGTCAGGTCGGAGAAGGTAAGCAGGCGCCGGGCCTCCAGCATACTTCTCGACCGGACAACGTCGCTGGCCGTTTTTCCGGTTACCTGTTTACAAACCACGTTGAGGTGGTGTTGCGTAATATTCAGCTGGTCGGCGTAGAAACTAACCGGCCAATTCTGGGCGAAGTGCTGATCGAGCAGGTTCTTTAGGTTCTTGTACAGAATCACGTATTTCCGGGACGATGCCTGTTCTGTCTGGCCATCGACGCACCGCTGAATCTGGGCGAGCAACACGTGCAGCAGCGATTGCCCGATGGCGGTTGACCGGTCGTTTCGGCTCTGTTCCCGGCAAAGCAGGTCAATGGTGTGCCGGATGTCGGCAAAGTTCCCGGCGCTCGGCTTCAGCAGTGGATTGGCATAGAAGTTATCCAGAAAACTCAGCTCGAACAGCTTATCCTTATCCTGATGATTGAGCAGAAAAAAACTCTCGGTGAACAGGATACTTCCGCCCGTGAGCGGCTCCCACTCTTCAAAAAAATGGAGCTGCCCCGGTGAGATGAAAAACAGCGATTGCGGGCTTAATTCATAATCGGTGTAGTCGATGGTCTGACGACTTTTTCCCGAATCAATCCAGATAACTTCGTAGAACGTGTGTTTGTGCGGATCATCAACGTCGGGCTCCTCCATCTGCTCAAACCGCAGAATCTCGAACTCAGTCCGGTTCTCGGGCTGGTTGATAAAGTGACCAATGGAATAGAGTGGGAAAGTAGTTTGCATAGTACGGTGGCTGGGTGCCTAGTTTTTTCAGGCGCGGGTTTAGCGTGGCTGGCGCGCGGGTCAGGCCGTCTCTGCCTCCGGTTGAGAAGCGTCTTGTGTAGCCGGTCTGTGTTTTCTGCGGTTCGGTCGGTTAACTTAGCGTTTCACCGGTTTGGGAGTCGATCTGTTGTTGGCTAACGCTCCCAGGCTGCTGGTTGTCAACCGATGGATAAAGAACCATTAATCCTGTTTATTGAGCAAATCCTGCCCATCTCCCGGGCAACGGTCGAACGCATAGCCAACCAGTTTGACGATAGTGTGTTTGCCAAAAATGAGTACTTCGTCCGGGCGGGTAAAGTCAGCAATGACTATCTGTTCCTGACCGATGGCGTTATGCGGGCCTTTACCCTCGATACCGACGGCAGGGAAGTGACCACCGGATTTTACGTTAAAAACCGGGTCGTGTTCGAGGTGTCATCGTTTTTTATGCGTCGGATTTCCGACGAAAACATTCAGGCCCTGACCGACTGCCGGGGCTTTGTGCTGACCTTCGACAAGTTAAACCAGCTATTCCATACCATGCCCGAATTTCGGGAGTTTGGGCGGGCGATGCTGGCCCGGGAATTTGCGGCCTTCAAACAACGCACGCTGGCCCTGATTAACCAAAGCGCCGAGGAACGCTATGCCGATCTCATCCGCACCAACCGGGAGGTCTTTCAATACGCCCAGTTGAAGCACATTGCTTCGTACCTCGGCATTACCGACACATCGCTGAGCCGAATCCGGCGCGAATACGCCAAAAAGGGCTGACCCATTTCTTGCCATTTGGCAAGTACGTTCTTTCCATTTGCGAAGCTGCGCCCAGCCCTGGCCCGCGTCCTTTGTATCGTAAACAGACACGATTATGATACAAAGGAATGAGCCAGTATTGATAACGTCAGCGACGGGAAAAACGGGTTACGAAACCACCCTTCAGTTGCTGAACGACGGATATGCCGTCCGGATCTTTGTCCGATCCCGCAACAGACGGGCGCTGGAACTGGAAAAACGCGGGGCCGAGGTGGCCATCGGTGCGTTTAGCCAGTACGAGTCGCTGGCGAAGGCGCTAAAAGGCGTCAGGCGGGTGTACTACTGTTACCCGATCATGCCTGGTATGCCGCAGAACGTAGCCCTGTTTATCCGGGCAGCCAGGGAAGCCCAACTGGAGGCCGTTGTCTTTATGGGACAGTGGCTGGCCGAATTTGCCGATCAGGAAAGCCGGCTCACCAACGACATTAAAACGGCTTACCAGCTGCTCGAAGACTCCGGTCTGCCTGTCATCTATTTCAATCCGGGATACTTTGCGGAGGTGGTTATCCCGTTTCTCGAATTTATTATTCAGCTGGGTATTATGCCTTCGCCGTACGGGGCCGGGAAATGTCCCTGGGTTTCGAGTCGGGATCTGGGGGCGGCAGCTGCGGCTTTGCTCAGGAATCCGGCCCCCTACGTCGGCCTGAAAATACACCCGACGGGTCCGGAGTCGGTTTCGGCGGAGCAGATGGCGGCCATTTTTTCCAGAATCCGTGGTCGGAAAGTCAGACTCCTGCCCCTGCCCGACCAGCTGTTTCTGAAAGCCGGCTTCATGACCGGAGAGGAATTCGGCTATGACGCGTTCAGCATTGTTCAGGCTAATTGTTACAACCGGCAGTTCCGACTAAACCGATTCGATGTGGGCGGGCCAACCACCGTTGTTAAGGAACTGACCGGCCGCGAACCCGAAGATTTTGAGACCATTGCCCGCCGGTTCATCGAGCAGTCGCCTTACCGACAACGCAGTTTCTCCCGCTGGCTCTCGGCCGTCACGAAGTTTATGACAATGCCCTTTACAGCCCTGCCCACCAAACGGCAGCTTGCCGCGTTGAACCAACCCTGAGCGCAGCACCACCGCATGCCCCTCAACCATCCTCTGGTTGCTTTTGGTTGGCAACTTTGTCCTGTCGGCCGCCACGTCGAAATCCTGGCGTAAACGACCGGGGGCCACTGTCTACGGCCGCTGGATACCCAGTTTTTTCATGCGCGAGTCCAGCGTGGTTGGTATCATCCCCAGGATTTCGGCGGCTCCGTTTTTGCCGCTGACTTTCCAGCGGGTGTGCTCCAGCACGGCCAGGATATGGTTGCGCTCGGCTTCTTCCATGGTTATGAGTCCGGTGGGTTTGGGGACCGATTGTTTCCGCCGGAGCCAGTCGCCGAGTTCCAGTTTCCGGCCCGACGAGATGATCAGTGAGCGTTCGACGACGTTCTCCAGCTCGCGGATGTTGCCCGGCCAGTGGTACTCCATCAGGGTATCGATCACGTCTGGTGGAATAACGTCGATCTGGCGACCAATACCGGGGCCGTGTTTGGTGCAGAAGTGGCGGACCAGCAGCGGAATATCTTCTTTACGCTCGCGCAGGGGCAGGCTTTGGATAGGGAATACGTTGAGCCGGTAGTATAAATCTTCCCGAAAGCGGCCGTCGCTGATTTCTTTGTCCAGATCACGGTTGGTAGCGGCAATGACCCGCACGTTGACTTTGAGGGTTTTTGTGCCCCCCACCCGCTCCAGTTCGCCTTCCTGCAACACCCGCAGTAGTTTAGCCTGCAAATCGATCGGCATTTCTCCGATCTCGTCCAGGAAAATCGTTCCCCCGTCGGCCAGTTCGAAGCGACCGATTTTCTGGGCGGTGGCCCCGGTGAACGCGCCTTTCTCGTGGCCAAAGAGTTCACTCTCGATCAGGGTGGCGGGCAGGGCAGCGCAGTTGATTTTCACCAGCGTTTTATTCCGGCGGCTGCTCCGGTTGTGCACGGCCCGCGCCAGTAGCTCCTTGCCCGTACCCGATTCGCCCAGAATCAGGACCGACGTTGTGGTGGGGGCAACCTGCTCGACCTGCCGGAGCACCTTCCCGAAGGCTTTGCTCTGGCTGACGATTTCCTCGAAGTTGCTGGTCTGCTTGATTTCTTCGCGCAGGTACGTATTCTCGGCCTGTAGCTTGTTTTTCAGCTGCTCGACTTCGGCCAGTGCTTTCGAGAGCGACTCGGTTCGTTCGGCAACGCGTTGTTCGAGCAGGGCGTTGGCAACCTGCAGTTCGTGCTGCAACCCGCGCAGGGCCAGGTGCGTGTTGATGCGGGCCAGTACCTCCTGCAGCTGAAAGGGTTTGGTGATATAATCCACCGCGCCCATGTTGAAGCCGTTGACCTTATCGATCGTTTCGGCCAGGGCTGTCATGAACAGCACCGGAATAGCCTGCGTGGTGTCTGCCCGTTTGAGTCGGCGGCAGGTTTCGAAGCCGTCCACACCGGGCATCATCACGTCGAGCAGGATAAGATCGGGCTGGGCCAGTTGCGCCTGCTCGATGGCACTTTTGCCGTCGCGGGCCACCAGCACTTTGTACTTGAACCGGGTCAGGGTTTCGTACAACACGCTGATGTTGTTGGGCATGTCGTCTACGATGAGGATGGTGCGGCCGGTGCCGATGCTGTCCATGTCGTCCGTAGCCGCGTGGTTCGTAATGAGCGCGCTCATACCGTTTCTAAACAGGTTTGAAGGTATTTTTTAATCCGGCGCGTATCGAACTCACTGGCGGCCTGTCGGATCTGGTCGGCAAACGGCTGGTGGGCCGGGTTGGCGTTTTCAACCTCCGCAATCATCGTCAATACCCCCTGAATATCACCCAGGCGGGCCAGTTCATACAGCGCTTCCAGCTGGGTCGGTTCGGGCAGTTGCGTCGGCGCGCCACCCGCCTTTGGCGCGGCTGCCGGGTCCGCGCCGGGCCGGGTTTGCCACGTCAGGTTGAGATGCCTGCCGATTTTGGTCAGCAGCGAATCCAGCTGAACGGGTTTGGGCACGAAATCATCGAATCCGGCCTGCTGGCTCCGTTGCTTATCCTGCTCAAACACCTTCGCCGAAAACGCAAACACGGTGGCCTGACTCGTAGCCGGATTGCTTCGAATCTGCTTCAGGGCGCCAAACCCATCCAGATACGGCATCACCAGATCCAGCAGCATCAGGTCCGGTTGGTGCAGCATAGCCTGCTCAACGGCTTCGCGACCGTTGCGGGCTTCGATAACCGTAAAGCCTAAGGGGGTCAGCAGGTTGGTCAGCACCGAGCAGTTTTCCCAGCCGTCGTCGGCCACCAGAATCGTTCGGCGCGCCCCTTCGTACCCAATGATCGGCTGATCGGACTGGGTGCTCTGCCCCAAAGCGGGGGCACCGGTGGCCTCGGGCAAGGTCAGCGACAGGCGGAACTGGGTACCCTGCCCCGCCTGACTCGATACGTACAGATCGCCGTTCATGAGCCGGACCAGCTGGTCGGTGATGGACAGGCCGAGGCCGGTGCCCTCCACAAAGTCGTTCGATTCGCGGATTTGCTGAAACGGCTGAAAAATACTGGACAGTTGTTCGTTGGCAATGCCCACGCCGGTGTCTTCGATCATGAAGCGGATGGTGGGGGACGGTGTTTCCGGACGGGCGTGATCCAGCCGGTCGGGGTTCCACTCGGCCCGGAACGTAATTGTACCCGTTGGCGTAAACTTCACCGCGTTTCCGAGCAGATTCAACAGCACCTGCCGGAGTTTACGCTCGTCGCCTACCACCCATGCCGGCAGGTTGTCAGACAGGTGCGTCTCGAATCGAAGCCCCTTCTGTTCGGCCCGAACCTGCGTTTGCTGCGCAATATGCTGCAACAGCTCGGGCAGGTAGAACACCTCCGACAGCACGTCCATCTTGCGGGCTTCGATCTTCGACAGATCCAGCACGTCGTTGATAAGCGAGAGCAGGCTCTCGGCACAGTCGTGCATGATTTTCACGCCTTTCTGCTGGCTTTCGGTCATCATCGGGTCCCGTTTGAACAGCTGGGTATAGCCCAGAATACCGTTGAGGGGGGTGCGTAGTTCGTGGCTCATCGTTGCCAGGAAATCGCTCTTGGCCCGGTTGGCAGCTTCGGCTTCTTCCTTGGCTTCGGCCAGTTCGCGGGTTCGCTCGATGACGGTGGCTTCGAGCTGCTCCTGAATACGCAGCAGCCGCTCTTCGGCCACCTTACGGGCAATTTCGGCCCCCGAGCGGGCAGCCAGTACCCGCAGAATACCGATGTACTTGTGGTGGTCGGCCATCGGGCGGGTGTCACTCACCGACAGGTGGCCAACTACTTCACCCAGTTTATCGTAGATCGGCACCCCCAGGTACGATTCGAGGCCGACACCTTTACTAAAATTGTCGGCTACATCGGTGGGAAAGTACAAATCGCGGCCCTTCATGACAATGTCGCAGGGCGTACCGGCCAGATCGTATTCGACGTTTTCGTGCAGCGCATTATGTACGCTGAAGGCCAGGGTCCGGACGCGGGTCTTTTCGACGTTGGTGCACTCGGTCACCATCGCGAACTGCACGTTCAGCGTGGTAGTCAGTTGCTGCACCAGCGACTGAAAAAAGTCGATGCCGATGTTGGCAGCCGTTCCTTCCGAGATTTGGCGGAGCGTATCGTCCAGCTGCGAGCGTTCGGTCACGTCGCGCACGAAACAGCACAGGTATTCCTGTTCGTCGAGCTGGATAAAGTTCATGCCAATCTCAGCCTGTCGTAGCGTCCCATTCTGCCGGAGCTGGCTCATCTCCAGCGTCAGTGTCTGCGCCTGTTTCAGCCGCTGCCATAGGTCGGCGTATTGCTCCTGGCTGTAGTCGGGGTGAATGGCACAAAAATGCAGGGTGCTGAATTGGTCAGGGCCATAGCCCAGTTGCCGGCAGACCGCTGCATTGGCCCGCTTCACCTGACCGCGCTGGTCGAAAAGAAGAATGGGTTCCAGGGCGTTTTCGACGGTGAAGTGCGACAGTCGAAGCACCTTGGGGGAGATGACAGCGGTTTCGTTTTCCATCATGATCGGGTGAAAAGTCGTTGCGGTATGCCGTTGACCGGCTCATACACGATAAGTACGCCTGCAATTCCTGGTCCGAATGGCCCGCTGGCCGGGATTAACAGCTATATGAGCCAGATTGGGCCCTTTTGCGCCATACTCATCACGGGTCTGACACATAACGGGCGGGTAAGTCCCGGTCATTTCGTGAAAGTTACGAAATATCGGGACTTACCCGCTGGCAAGGAAGCGTGCTCTCTGCGCGTTTTAGGCGTTTTCCGGCCAGTGAGCGCGTTTTTGGCCGGCCTGGCACGGCTGGAACGGTATTTGGCAATTGAGTCAGGGAGTTTGCGCCAAGCACTCGACCATCAATCGTCAAAACAAGATCATGAAAACGCTTTCAATACTGTTCATCGCTTTCGCCTTTTTTATGCAGCCGAGCCAGGCCGGGTCGGGCCTGGTTCAATCGGACCCGACTGTTCGTAAAAAGCACTTCAACCTCGATAAAGGGGTCGCCATTCAGGGCTACGATCCAGTGGCTTACTTCACCCAGAACAAGGCCGTAAAGGGGTCGGCCGCCCACACATTCACGCACAGAAATGTAACGTACCGCTTCGCTTCAGCCGCCAACCTGAAGGCGTTTCAGGAGAACCCCGGCCAGTACGAACCGCAATATGGTGGCTGGTGCGCCTACGCCATGGGGGCCGCGGGTGAAAAAGTTGAGGTCGACCCCGAAACCTTCAAAATCACCGACGGTAAGCTTTTCCTGTTTTACCACACCTTCATCAACAACACCCTCACCAAGTGGAACAAAGACGAGCCAGCGCTGCACCGGAAAGCCGACGCCAGCTGGTCGAAATTCATCCAGTCCTAACACAATTCGTAAACCCCTTATCAATCATGAACACCATCACTCTTTATGTCCTTTGGGCCGCTCGTTTGCTAGCCGCCATCATCCTGCTCCAGACGCTGTATTTCAAGTTTGGCGCACAAGCCGAATCCGTGTACATCTTCGCCAAGCTGGGCGTCGAGCCCTGGGGCCGCATCGGGTCGGGCGTTGTTGAGCTGGTTGCAGCTCTACTCATCCTGATTCCCCGCACGAGCTGGATCGGAGCCAGTATTGGCCTGGGCGTCATGGCGGGCGCTATCCTGTCGCACCTGACGGTGCTGGGTATCGACATTCTGGGCGACGGCGGGTATCTGTTCTTTCTGGGGGTCGTCGTGGCCGTAAGCTGTGTCGTTATCCTCCTCCTGACCCGTCAGCAGTGGGTGCCCATCGTGTTCACTCTACTGGGCAACGCCCCTGGCAAGAAAACCGTCGGGGGAGCCCGCGTCAGGCAGTTTATGTAAACGCAGCCGCCTGGTATAGCCGTAGTGCCTCATCAACAAACACCTCATTCATTCACCCATCCGCTTTTCTTACCATGTGTCTGAAATCTGCCAGTACCGACATTATGATGCAACTCGCCGACGTAATCGGCCAATTAACCGATCATGACTACGCCCGCCCACTGTCCGTACTGTCGGGAAACACCATCGGCAAGCACGTTCGGCACATTCTGGAATTCTACGAACTGCTGGTCAACAGCGCCCGAACGGGCCTGCTCAACTATGACCAACGGCAGCGCGACCTGCGGCTCGAAGTAAACCCCGACGAAGCCATCCGGCGCATTGGCTCGATCGACCGGTCTATCCAGCGGCTCGATCTCAACCAGTACCTACAGCTGGAAGCCGACCTGTCGGTGGCGGGCGCCGAGACCATCCAGATCCCGTCGTCGTTTGCCCGCGAGCTGCTCTACAATGTCGAACATGCGATTCATCACATGGCGTTGATCCAGGTTGCGGTTATGAACGCGTTCCCTGACGTTGACCTACCCCCGCATTTTGGAGTAGCCTATTCGACGGTACAGCACCAGTCTCATTGACCACCCACGACTCCCCGGCCGGTCAGATTACCAGCCTGACAATGGAACCGTACAGAACTGACAATCAAGCCCTATGCTCCTGCTCTTCCTCATCGTCAGCGTCATTAGTTTCGCCGGGTCCATGCATCCCGGCACGGTTAATCTGGCCGTTGTACAGACGACGCTAAGCCAAAGCCGGCGCGCCGGACTGTGGCTGGCCCTGGGCGGCAGTCTGCCCGAGATCGGGTATAGTGGGCTGGCGGCCGGTGGGCTGATGCTCATTCCTGCGCAGTCCACCTGGACGGTCGTTCTGGCGTATGCGCCGATTCCGGTGCTGCTGGGCGCTGGCCTTGCCGCCTTTCGGCAGAAGCCCGTTGTGCTGAGCGTTGCGCCGACCAATGGGGTATCGCTGCCGTTCTGGAAAGGGATCGCCCTGGGTGCCACGAACCCGCAGCTACTGCCTTTCTGGTCGGCGGTGTGGCTTTACCTGAGTCAGGCCACCATTGGCAGCCACATGCTGGTGCCGGCCGGGCAGTTTACCAGCCAGTGGGTATTTGCGCTCGGAACGGCCGCGGGTGCCTTTGGTTTGCTGGTCGTTCTTGTATGGCTGGCCGACTGGCAGCGGCACCGCCTTTTGCGGTACCTGAACGGCCCGTGGATCAACCGGCTAACGGGTGGGCTGTTTATCGGCATGGCGATCTGGCAGCTGGTTCAGGCCGTCATGTAAGTGCGGTCAAAGGTAGTTGCGTTTTTGCCGATCGGATGATTATGGATACTAATTGCTGACGCCAACCAAACGCAATTGCCGGTCCGCCGGTGCGGTTGCGTCTCTACTTATGGGCTCTTCTCGTTTTCGATGGCGTATGCTGCTACTCATTTTGTTTCTGTTGATAGCGCTGATCCCCCGGTTTGTGTCGGTGCGGATGTCGGATCCGAACGTGGCTGATTATTTCGCCAGTCGACCGGTGAAACCCACGTTTGCGATGATTCAGGCTGTTCCCGGTAATGGGACCCGGCCGGTTCACTACGCCCGGATTGGACGGGATACCTTACCTACAGTCCTGTTTATTCACGGTTCGCCGGGGTCGTGGGATGCCTTTATCAGCTTCTTTGCCGATTCGTCTCTCTATACCCGCGCGCAGTTAATTTCGGCAGATCGGCCTGGTTTTGGCAAGTCAGGGCTGGGGAAACCCGAACGCTCGCTGGCCGTTCAGGCCGCCAGTCTGGCTCCTCTGTTGCGGCTCAGTCGTTCCGTCCGCAAGCCCATTCTGGTCGGGCATTCACTGGGTGGACCCGTAGCCGCCCGGATGGCGATGGACTATCCCAACGACGTGGGTGGCCTCATTCTGGTTGCTCCCTCGATCGATCCCGACCTGGAAGAAAAGGAATGGTACCGCCCCATCGGCACCGTGTTTCCGTTCCGGCAATGGCTGCCCACCGAACTCGACGTAAGTAACCAGGAAATTTTGCCACTCAAGGGTGAGCTGGAAACGATGCGTCCGCGCTGGGCCACGATCCGCGTACCCGTCACGGTCATTCAGGGCGAAGATGACCCCCTGGTACCCGCCGGCAATGCCGCGTTTGCCCAACGAATGCTCGTTAACGCGCCCGTCACGATGCAGCTGATTCCGAAGATGAATCACTTCATCCCCTGGAGTCGCCCGGATTTGATTCACGACGCGATTCTGGACCAACTGACGTCTGGTCAATCAACCCATGTATCAACTAAATAACCACCATGAAACTGCCCATTCTTCGTCTGATCGTTCTTGCCCTGTTGTCCGTCACGACAGCTCTTGCTCAGAAATCAACCATTTACGCCCCCGGCGGTAAGGCCATCAACGGCTACGACCCCGTCGCTTACTTCACCGAGCACAAACCGGTACCGGGCGACCCTACAATCACCTACCGCTACGAAGACGCTGACTGGTATTTTGCCAGTGAAAAAAATCGGGATACGTTCAGGGCGAACCCCGTGACTTACGCTCCGCAGTACGGCGGCTATTGCGCGTTTGGCACATCGCGCGGCTACAAGGCCCCCACCGAAGCCGCTGCCTGGACCATCGTTGATGATAAGCTGTACCTGAACTACAACACGAACGTGCGGACGGAATGGAACAAAGACCAGACGGGCTACATCAAAAAGGCCGACGCCAACTGGCCATCGATAAAAGATAAAGAGTCCAAGTAACTCACCCTCTTCTACCACTCGTATGCGCCGTCTTTTTCTTGTTTCGCTCCTCCTTACCCTGTCTACGCTGTCGATGGCGGGTGGCCCCTGGATTCGTGGCTACCGTAAAGGCTTTGTGCAGCTTGGCTATTCCGGTCTGTATTACAACGCCGTCTACGGGCCCACCGGCTCAGAAACCGCCGTGTTCAGAAACACCAGCGACGTAACCCTGCAGCTCTATGCCGAGTATGGCATCGCCAAAGGCTGGGAAATCCGGGGGGTGTTGCCCTACAAACTACTGAAGACGGGGCCAAGTACCAATGTTAGCGCCAACCCGGTCAATGCCGGTACGCTGACGGGTATCGGCAATATGGGCCTGGGCGTAAAACGAGCGCTGCTCGATGGTCCCGTTACAGTCAGTATAGGCGTCGATGCGCTGGCCAACACCTTCACCAACAATGACCGGCTGGGTCTGCGAACGGGCTACGAAGGCTGGACCGTACTGCCCTACCTCTCCGTAGGGTCGGGCGGGAGCCGCACCTATTACTACGCCGAAGCGGGCTATGGACTTATGACGCAGAACTACAGCAACTTTCTGAAGCTGAACGGCGAATTCGGCTACCGGCTGCACCCGCGGCTGTGGGTAGCCGGTACGATCGATTTTCGGTTGCCCGCCAAAAACGGACCGTTTTTCAATACGGAGGCCTACCAGTTTACGGGCACGTACCTGAATGACCAACAGTTTCTGGGGGCGGGCCTGAAGGCGGCCTACGACATCGTTCCGGACAAACTGGGGCTGACGGCCAGCGTGATTGGCGCGCTGGCCGGTGAGAACGTGCCGTTCTCGCGGTCGTACAACGCCGGCATATTCATCAAATGGTAAACACACAATGACCGATACGATGAAAACGCTTTTATTCGTTTCCCTGCTGGCCCTGGGCCTGCTGGTCGGCTGTTCAACGACCGAAGAAACCATCAACCCCGGCGCCACGACCGGTACGGCCCCGGTATCCGGCACCGCCACCGTCGGAACACCCGCATCATCAACGACTACGACAGGGCAGGCTGGAGGCCTGCAGGGCATGTTTGTGAGCAATGTGCACCCCACCAGCGGGACCGTAAGCGTGCAGGCCGTTAACGGCAAACAGACGCTGGTCTTTACCAACTTCCGCACAGATGGCGGCCCCGACCTGCGTATCTACCTGGCCGAAAACACGGGGCTACGCAATTTTATCGAAGTGTCGAGACTGAACAGCACGAGCGGTACGTTCTCGGTCGAGCTCCCGACCAGCGCCGATCCGGCCCGGCAGCGGTTTGTCATCATCTGGTGCAAAGCCTTTTCGGTACTGTTCGGGAATGCCGAGTTGAAATAGCCCACGCCTACCCTGCTTCTCTGTCGCATGGCCACTACCCTTTCTACGTTCGTTGGCGGAGAGTCCGGCCAATGGAAAGTAACCAGCGTACAGCCCGTGGTCGGTGAGCCGCTGGGTTGGGTATCGCACCTGCAAATCTGGTCGGGAGCGACGCCGTTGGTCTGTTTCCCGCCGACATGCTGGACGAGATGCTGGCTGATTACGTTACGAATCCCGACAGTAGCGACAGCTGGCTCACCGACGACGACAACGGGCCGGTGGGTATAGCTTATTACGCGCCGGAGCGACTGACCGACGGCACGTATAATCTGTACCTGATTGCCATCCATCCTGACCGTCAGGGACAGGGTCGCGGAGCGGCTTTGCTGCGTTACGTTGAACAGGCATTGCGGACACGGCACGAACGGTTGTTGCTGATCGAAACCTCAGTATTACCGGACTTTGAGTACCAGCGAGCCTTTTACCGGAGATGCGGCTACGTGGAGGAAGCACGAATACGAAATTTCTATCAGGCTGGCGAATAAAAAATGTGGCCGGACGGGGAATGCGCTTACTAAACTGATGAGCACTTGTCAGCCCTGGGGTTACCGGGCGTTGAGGCTCCAGTCGTACTCGTAAAAGCCCACGGCATAATCCGCGGGGATTTTCTCGCGCCGAAACCCGTTGACGAAGGCGACCGCAGACTGGCCGTCTTTCGTGAAATCACCCTTGTACCAGTCGAATATTTTGGATAGTTCCACCTTCTTCTGGCCTTTGTTGACCCGGATAAACGATGCATTGTTGAGCGCCAGCCTGGTACGTTCGTCCAGCTGGGCGTCCAGCTTACTGGCGGTGTAGGCGAAACCAGCCAACGGCGGGCAGCTCACGGCCGCGCATACGACAACGAAATGCACACGCGCATCGCCGTAGGCAGCGAGCAGCTTCTCTTTTTCGAGCTGGTTCAGGGTCATCTCCTGCCCCGCCACCCGATGCTTGAGCTTATCGAAGAAGCCTGCTTTGTCGAGGGGTGATTTAAGCGGGAATGCCTGCACAACCTGGTAGATAACCGCTACGTTATAGGCGTTGATGTAAAATGCCTTCTTTTCCGGGCTGGATGCGCCCGTCAGATTAACCGAGCCGAGTTGCCTGTACAAACCTGCCAACTCAGCACCCGACTTTTTTAGCTGCGCGTAATCCACGCGCCCGTCGACCACATGGGCCTTCATAAACGCGTCTACATCGTCGGTAAATCCGTTTGTGGTTTGGGCGGAGAGCGTGGCGGGTAACAAACACACCCCAAGAGCGAATATGTAAGGAAGGAGCTTCATGAACAGAATAGCAGCTGATTACGAAACTCAAATCAACGTATAGTCTCCATACCCATTTGTCAACAAGGCGACAAACGCGATGATTATAGCCGTGTATTGTTTACTAGTACCCTTATTAGCTCCGTATAGGTTCTTTACTGTACAAACTTATCAGGAGCGTCGCTACGTATCATTCGAAAACAAATCATAAACGCCTGACCAGAAGAATACCTGACAGCTTCAAGTGCATACTAATCCATTTTATTTTTGCGCCAGTATTCTCCGTTAATCTACCCTCTCGCACTTCAACCTTAGCATTTTTATGAAAGCAACTCTTGTTGGTTTACTGGTGCTTGTAGCAGCCGCAATCGGCAATTACTTCCGTAAGAAAGAAGACCCATTCTCAGGCCAACGTTGATCCCAAATCGACCTGAGGATGCCGTACATTACCTTTCAAATGCCTTAGTACCAGGTCGCGCATTATAATTCATCAACACCGTACCCAGCTTATACCCGGCAAGTCCGGTTATTTTATCCGTTTCATTAGCTCGTCGGTTGTGACTTCGATCAGGCGACCGATGGGTTTGCCGTTTCGGTAGGCTACGACTTTCAGGCGGTCGGCGCCTTTGGGCATGAGGATCGGTTTAGTATAGAGTGGAGACCGGTCGTCGGGCAGGGTATTGTCGGTGGTGTAGTACAAAAACGCGTCGGGTAGTTCGTGGCTCAGGAATACCTCGACAAACCCGATGGGCGGCCGCTTTACGGTAATAATCGGGTTATAAACGCTCCGGGCGTAGTTGACGCCCAGCACATCGAACCGCCGGAAGTGGGCTTCGACGCGATTCATGAAACCCGGCCAGTTGCGGGCGGCTTTGGGCGACCAGAGTACTTCGGCCAGCGCAAACGCACGGGGCCAGATCATGTACTCGGCATGGCGCGCGTTCGGCACCGATTCTGTCCACAGATTCCCCTGCCCACCCAGAATCAGCTCCGCCCGCACACTGTCAGGAACGGGTTCAAACGCGTAGGAATCGCTCAGGCGGCAGATCCCATAGGTACTGGGTTCGGCCGTAGGTTCGCCCTGGTACAGATCGAGGTAACAATGCTGAAACGGCGTCATAATGACCGGGTGCCCCTGTCTGGCGGCTTCGATCCCTCCTTTCATGCCGCGCCAGCTCATGACGGTTGCATCGGGGGCGAGCCCTCCTTCCAGAATCTCGTCCCAGCCGATGAGTTTCTTTCCTTTGGCCTGCACAATCGTTTCGACCCGTTTGATGAAGTAGCTCTGCAGCTCCAGAACCGACTTCAGATTGTTGGCGGCCATGAACGGCTTGCAGGCATCGCATTTCTCCCAGAATCCCTTGTACGCTTCGTCGCCCCCCACGTGAATGTAGGGACCGGGAAACAAGGCCGCCACCTCGGTCAGCACCTTATCGACAAAGATGTACGTACTGTCTTCGCAGGGGTTGAGATTGTTATCTTCCAGCCGGTAAAATTTGCCGTTGGGCGGTACCACCACCGGTTTGTTTCCGCAGGTCAGATTCGGATAGGCCGCAATAGCCGACATGATATGGCCGGGCATGTCGATCTCGGGCACAATGGTGATATGCCGGTCTGCCGCGTACCGCACAATCTCCCGGATGTCTTCCTGCGTATAGTAGCCACCATAGGTAGGGTTCTCGCCGGGCAGCGGGTTCTCGATATCCCACCACCGACCGGTACGGGGTACGCGCCGGGAGCCGATCTGGGTCAGCAGCGGCAGGCTCTTGATCTCGATCCGCCAGCCCTGATCGTCGGTCAGGTGCCAGTGAAAGACGTTATACTTGTACTGGGCCATCTGGTCGATGAATCGCTTCACGAAGGCCTTATCAAAGAAATGACGGCTTACGTCGAGCATCAGCCCCCGCCAGCCAAACCGCGGCTGATCGCGAATGTGCAGCGCCGGCAGGGTGCGCCGGGTCAGGGGTTGGTTTCCGGCAACACCCCTGGCCGGCACCGGGTCTCCGGCGGGCAGGAGCTGCCGCAGCGTTTGTAAGCCGTAAAACAACCCGGCCGGTTGCGGGGCTGTCAGCGTAATACCCGATGGCCCCACGACCAGGTCATACCCTTCCGGGCCCACGCCCGCTACCGCGGCCAGCCGAACCGTAATGGCTCTGGCCGGACGGGGCTGATCGGTCAGCTTCAGACCCGGTAAGTTGTCCTGCACCATCCGGCGCACCGACGCAACCGGCGTCAGCACCGTGATCGGGGTCTGGGCCGTCAGCACAAACGTGCCAGAACGGGTTTCGAGGGTTTGCGGTGCCGGAATCAGGGCAGGCAGGGATGATTGAGCCAGGGCACTCGTGGCCCAGAGAAGTAAAAAAAGCAGTCTGCTCATGAACGGATGATCAACGAGCGCCAAATATAGCAGCCGTCCCACCCGAAAAATCCGCTGACCGCCGGGTAAAAAACAGGCAACCGCTTCTTTTGACAAGTGAACCAGATTCAAGCACTTTTTTTATGAATCAACCCGATAAACCAACCGGTAACGGCACAACCCGTCGCCAGTTTATCCAGACTGGTGCCCTGGCGGCTACCAGCTTTTTCATCGTACCCCGTCACGTACTGGGTGGCAAAGGCTTTATTGCGCCCAGCGACAAGCTAAACATTGCCGGTGTCGGTATTGCCGGCAAAGGCTTCTCAGATACCAACAATGCCTTCAACAAAGGGGCCAACAACATTGTAGCCCTGTGCGATGTGGATTGGAGCCGCGATCAGGTCAAGAAAAACTTCGAGCAGCACCCCAACGCCAAACGGTATAAGGATTACCGGGAGATGTTCGATAAGGAAGCCAAAAACATCGACGCCGTAACGGTTTCGACCGCTGACCATACGCACGCCGTTATCGCTATGGCAGCCATGCAGCGGGGCAAACACGTATACGTGCAGAAACCACTAACCCACAATATTTACGAAGCGCGGATGCTCACCGAAGCGGCCCGCAAATACAAGGTCGTTACCCAGATGGGCAACCAGGGGTCCTCGAACCCGCAGCAGAAACAGATGGTCGAGTGGTTCGACAAAGGACTGATCGGTAAGGTGCATACCGTTCATCTCTGGACCAACCGCCCCGTATGGCCGCAGGGTATTCCGGTTCCGCAGGCCGATGCCAGCGTACCGGCCGACCTCGACTGGGACGTATGGATCGGGCCAGCCCAGAAAGTGGGCTATACCCCCGCCTATCACCCGTTCAAGTGGCGCGGCTGGTGGAACTTCGGCGCCGGAGCGCTCGGCGATATCGGCTGCCACATCATGGACGTGCCGTTCCGCGTACTCGGTCTGGGCTACCCCACCGAGGTAGAAACCAGCATCGGTTCGGTATTCCTCAAAGACTGGACACCCGAATATATTCCCGAAGGCTGCCCGCCCTCGTCGCGGGTTGAGCTGAAGTTTCCCGAGTCGGCTAAAAACAAGCAGGCCGTTACCATGACCTGGTCCGACGGTGGCCTTCGTCCCTTCCGGCCCGAGTTCCTGCCCGAGGGCGAGCCAATGCCGGAAAACGGCGAAAATGGCGTGCTCATGATCGGCGATAAAGGCCTGATGGTATGCGGCATGTACGGTAACGATCCGAAGGTATACACCAAAGACGGCAAGAAATTTGAAGCGGCCAAGATCCAGACCGACGGCCCTGCCCTGCCCGAAAATGGTCATCAGGTGCTGTGGACCGAAGCCTGCAAGGCCGGCTTTAACAGCAAAGAACATAAAGGATTGACCTCGTCGTTCGACTTTGCCGGTCCGCTGACCGAGTCGGTGCTGATGGGTAACGTGGCGATCCGGAGCTATACCCTGCGCAACGCCAATGCCAACGGCCGTGGCTTCAGCTACCCAGGACGCAAGAAGCTAACCTGGGATGGCAAGAACATGAAGATCACCAACTTCGACGAAGCCAACCAGTTCGTATCGCGCAAGTACCGCGAGGGCTGGTCGCTGACGGCCTAAGTGGTTCGTTGGATTCGTTTTATCGGCCATGCGTTGATCAAAAAAACCGCTCAGACGAGCGGTTTTTTTGTTGGGCCCTTCCCTAACCCCGCCGAACAACCCGCCCGGTTTTGCAGGCTGCTCCCCGACGACAGACGATTCGACGCCAACTGGCAAACGGGTAAGATCGTGCGGCTGCCGACCCTGACCGGCCATCAACACAAACACGTCAGGGAGTGGCAGCTTTCCGGACGAGAAACCAGCCACTCCCTGACGTGTTTACGAAATGCGTTACGCGGGTAAACGGCGCACGGGCTATCTGACCAGCAGCCCCGTTACCAGATTTCGCAACCGGTCATGGGCAACGTAGGCCCAGATCAGCAGCATGTACATCGAAAAATCCTGATACGAAACGTGCAGCGCCATGTTGTTGATGTAATAGCGGGTCGCCGTGAAATCGAGCGAGGGCGTAAACCCCAGCAGGTTCTCGTACCCCAGTATCAACGTGAGTCCGAGCGCGTAGAAGAGATACTGCGGCTTACGAAACGCCCACAACACCCCCGCTACGGCCGTAGCGCCAAAACCCAGATAATGCTGCCAGCTAAGGGATAAGTCGGTGGTTACGGCTACATAAATGGAGTACGCCTGTACAGAAATAAGAACGGCCAGAATCAGTCCATAGCCGTAAAACTCTTTCAGCTGAGTACGTTGCATAAACAGATATTGATTAATGGAAAGAGGGATTAACACTAAAAATACGATGAAACGTAGGTTTACAGATGGATTTAGTAGATTATTTTCCACACTTTTTCCCACTAACACCCTTCTTTCGGCGTATCGTTCAATCCTGTCTGGTTTAAGGTATATTTGTGTACATCAACTCATCCATCGTAACCATGTCGACGCCTTCTGTTGACGTAGCCATTATCGGAGCCGGTTTTGCGGGTCTGGGCGCAGCCATCCGGCTCAGGCAACGGGGCACTTCGTTTGTCGTGTTCGAGCGGGCCAGCGAAGTGGGCGGCACCTGGCGCGACAACGTATATCCGGGCTGTGCCTGCGATGTGCCCTCTCACCTCTATTCCTTCTCGTTCGCGCCCAATCCGCACTGGTCACGGGTCTATTCGACCCAGCCCGAGATTCTGGCTTACCTGAAAAAAACCGTCGGGCAGTTCGACCTGACCCCGTACATCCGCTACAATACCGAGATTGTCAGAACCACCTTTTCGGAAGAGGACGGCTATTGGACCCTGACCGACCGGGCGGGGCATACTACAACGGCACGGGTAGTGATCGGCGCGATCGGTCCGCTCAACCGCCCCAGCCTGCCCGTATGGCCGGGCATGGATACCTTTGCCGGTCGCCTGTTTCACTCGGCCAGCTGGGACAGTTCGTATGATTTGACCGGGAAACGCGTAGCGGTAGTGGGTACCGGTGCCAGCGCGATCCAGATCATACCGGCCATTGCCCCGCGGGTTGGGCATCTCACCGTTTTTCAACGAACCGCGCCGTACGTCACCCCGCGCCTGGACCGACCCGTGTCGCCTTTCACGCAGCGGCTGTTCCGGCACGTGCCCGCGCTCCGGCAACTGTACCGGTCGTTCATTTACTGGACCAACGAGCTGCGGGGGCTGTCGTTTCTGGGCAATGACACGTTCAACGCTTTCGGTACCAAACAGGCGCTCAGGCATCTGGAAAGTGCCATTCAGGACCCGGCCTTACGGCGCAAGGCCACGCCAGCCTATAAACTGGGCTGTAAACGGGTGCTGGTTTCGGATGACTATTACCCGGCCCTCGCCCGACCCAACGTCGAGCTGGTTACCGACGTCATCACCGAACTGACGCCCACCGCCATTGTCGACAAAACCGGTACCGAACACCCGGTCGATGCGATCATAGTCAGCACGGGCTTCGTCGCTGCCGACATCATCTGCGATCTGCACGTGACGGGCCGACGGGGCCGGGTGTTGTTCGACGAGTGGCTGACGAACGGCGCCGAAGCCCATTACGGCCTGACGGTATCGGGCTACCCCAACCTGCTGTTTCTGGTCGGGCCCAATACCGGCCTGGGGCACAACTCCATTGTTCACATGATCGAATCGCAGCTGAACTACGTCATGGGTTATCTCGACCTACTCGATCGGGCGGGCCAGGGCGCGTTCCTCGATGTTAAACCCGATGCGCAGGAGACTTACAACCAGGGTATCCAGCAGAAGCTCAGCACCACCGTTTGGGCCTCGGGCTGCCAGAGCTGGTACCTGAACAAACAAGGCCGGAACACCACCATCTGGCCTGACCTGACGGCAGCCTACCGAAAGGCCACCCGCCGGGTCAATGCCAGTGACTACGAGGTGATTCAGGCCCAGCCGCAGGCAACCGCCCAGCCCAACCTGCAACCACAGTAGCGCCGACCAACCTGGTTCGTACGGTCGGCTCCCCGCTCTTCACCGTGTCCCTTCACCGTGGTCCGTGTCCTCACGGACCACTCGCCCGGATGGTTTAGCTGATACCTGATTATTGCTGACGCGGGCTTGGTTCGACTACGCGTCCCGGTGAGGACACGGACCATGGTGAAGACCAAACCATTGATAGTCAACTAAAAATTAACCTTCCATCGCTACACCCGTCAGAGCCTGGGCCATGTGCAGACCGGACAGGAACGCACCCTCTACGTTGCCGCTCCCGAAACCATCGCCCCCGAACAGCAGCGGAAACGGTGCCGTAGCGGCCAGATACGAATCCGGATGGCGGACCTCGGCCTGGCTATACCGCCACCGATGCACCTGCATGGCAACAATCGAGCTGGCCGGCACCATGTCCTCCACCTGCTCAAGCAGCCGCTGGCCGAGGGTGTTGAGATCGGCTTCGTCGAGATGAGCCTGGCTGAAGGCCGCGCTGGCGTGCAGGGTAACGGAAGGCGTAGATGAAATGCCTTTCTGCTCATTATCGGCAATCCAGGCAATATCGCCCGTTTCGTAGCGGATACCGCCCGGCGCCGGAATGTGGCTGGCCTTGTTGAGCGCGGCCAGCACCGCGATACAGGGCTGGTAAACAATGGCTGACAGAGCCTGGCGGTCAGTGTCGGTAAGAGACAGACCGCTATCGTGCAGCAGGGCCAGGACTTGCGGAGCGGGTATGGTGATGAGCAGCGAGTCAGCCCGGTGGGTATCGCCGGTCTCGGTAATGACCTGCCAGCCTGCGTCGTCCTGACCAATGCGAATCGCTTTCTGGCCGGTCAGCACCGTCAGAGCATCGGCCATGTATTTAGGAATAGCGCTCATGCCCCCTACCCCAACGAAGCGCGAATGGGTGAACTCCGACTCCGTGCGACCGGCTTCTTCCAGATGCCAGGGGGTCACCACCCCGGCCGCGGCCAGCCTGTTGGTGAACGAGCTGAACGCCGTGCTTTGGGCGGAGAAATACTGAGCGCCGTGGTCGGCACGGGCCGTCAGCAGGCGTCGGGTAGCCATGCGACCACCAACTCCGCGCCCTTTGTCGAGCAAAGTAACGCGCCAGCCCTGTTGCGTCAGGGCCTGGGCGGCCGACAGACCCGCCATACCCGCGCCAATGATAAGTGTAGATGTTGCCATAGAAACCAATAAAGTAGGCCAGTAATCCGGCTTTGATCGTAAGGTATTGTCTAAGCGTTTGGTTTTGCCAGCCGGCTCTGACCAAACAAACTGCGATTTACGACGTCTTGAATTTATACCGTACTTCGTAGTATACTTCGTCGCTTACTTCGCGTCGAATAAAATCTGCTTCCGCTTGCGCCTTTTTGTTCGTTATCTCCTGCCTTTACTGATTGCCCTGCCGATTGGTTTTCTGCTGCTGTATCCGCAGCTGTGGCGGTGTATGCGGATCGGACAGACGCCGGGCTTTCGCCTGCTGAACGGTAGCCCGGGGGTATACGTCAATCAGGCAGCCACAGCCCGGCAAACCAGCCAGCTCAAAGCCCACGTGCTGACGGCCCGCAACCGGATCAGCCGGTTCTGGGGCGACCGACGCGGCCAGGCCGTACTGATCTACTGCCCGAAACAGACTGATTATGAACAATATTGCCTGGGTGGCGAAGGCGCCGGATGCAGTCTGGGAACGCCCTGGGGCGATTCGTTTCTGGTACTTGGGCCAGAAGGCAACAACGCCGACGTCATTGCGCACGAGCTTTGTCACGACGAGCTGTTTGCGCGGCTGGGCTGGTGGCGGGTGAAACGGCAGATTCCCGTCTGGTTCAACGAAGGGCTGGCGCTCATGGTCGATTATCGGTTCAGCCCCCCCGACCTCTGGGACAAACCCGCCGATACGCCCGCTCCGGCCGACTCGTTCGACGTCGACGAGTACCAGCTTCCGTTCACCCAACGGTCGGTGCTGCCGCTTTCGGAACTCGAATCGACCCGCGATTTTTTTGGCGGAGGCTACGAACGGGTTATGCTCGCTTACCAGACGGCCGCCGACGAGGTATCGCGCTGGCTCACTACGGTTGGGCGGGCCAACGTGCGGGTTCTGACCGACGCCGTTGCCAGCGGACAGGAGTTCAGGCAGGTATACCGGCAACTGGAACTCGACAAACGGGCCCGACGCACCCCACCCCCGAAGCGGCCGGCTCCCTAGCCCGCCCCGTATTTCCGCTCGAACTCGTCGACATAACTACTGCCCACGGGTATCTCCTGCTTGCCCACAAAAATTTTCGTTCGCTGAAACGAGCTGATTTTATCGAGCGATACGATGAATGATTTATGCACCCGGCAGAACGACTCGGCAGGCAACCGGGTCTCGATGGCTTTCAGCGTCAGCCGGCTCAGGAACGGTCGCGCCTGATCGGCCACGAAAATCTTCACGTAATCTTTCAGTCCTTCTACGTACAGCACCTGATCGAAATAAAGCTTGATTTCCCGGTATTCGGAGAAGATAAAGAAGTAGCCCCGGGTGGGGGGCGGTGTGGCCGCCGACGGCGCATCGGGCGGGGCGGGTGCGGGGGGTGGCTGCCGGAGGGCGAAGAGATCGTACGCTTTGTTGACCGCTTTCAGAAACCGCTCGAACGGAATAGGTTTGAGCAGGTAATCGACCACGTCGAGTTCGTACCCCTCCAGGGCGTACTGCTCATAGGCGGTTGTGAAAATAACCATGGGTGCCGATACGCCGGCCCGCTGCGGCAGGGTGCGCAGAAACTGCACCCCGGTCAGGGTTGGCATCTGAATATCCAGAAAGAGCAGATCGACCGGTTGCTGCCGGAGGGTATCCAGCGCATCGAGCGGACTCGCAAACTGCCCGACAAGCTCCAGAAAAGGAACCCTGGCAATATCGTCGGCCAGCATCTCGAGGGCAAACGGTTCGTCGTCAATGGCGATGCAGCGGAGCTTGTTCATGGCGTAAATGTAAGGTCAGTACAACCCGAAAGCGATTATCCTCCTGCACCAGCGACAGCGCGTGCTGGCCGGGATAATGCAGCGCCAGCCGTTTCTGGACGTTGGCGACGCCGATTCCCGACTCAGGCAGCCCAGCCTCTGGCGGCTCCGAACCAGGCTCGAGTGGCGGAGGCCCGGCAACCGGGTTATCGGTCCGGAAGGTCAGCGTATCGTCCGTGACGGTCAGGCCGATGCGGATATGGCTCTCCCGCTGACCGTGTAATCCGTACTTGAACGCATTCTCAACGAACGGGATAAACAGCAGCGGCTCGATGGTATGCTCATCGATAGGGCCTTCGCAGTTGAAACTGACGGTATGTTTATCGGCCAGCCGCATCTGCTGCAGATCGATATAATGGCGAAGATGGTCGACTTCCTGCCGCAGCGGCACCCGGTCCTGCTGCGCCTGGTAAATCATGTACCGGAGCAGCTGGGCCAGGGTAACCACGGCCGTTTCGGTCTGATCCGACTTTCGGCGGGCCAGCCACCGGATGTTGTTCAGGGTATTGAACAGAAAGTGCGGACTCACCTGTAGCTTAAGCATGGCCAGTTCGGCCGATACTTTTTCGAGGGCCATCTGTTGCCGGGCTTCCCGACTGCGGGTATGAAACCGGAACAACGCCATCAGCGAACTGACCATCATGGCAAATCCGAACGAAATACCACTGCTCAGTGCCCCCGGCCAGGGGCTATGCGGTCCCGGCCCCCGGTGGCCATCGGGTGGTGGCGGGAAACCCGGCCCCGGGCCACCCATCGACCGCTGGATCATGTCGGCGGGTGGAACCAGGAAAAAGCTGGCATAACGGGTCAGCACGACACCAGCCAGCATCCCCAGCACGATCAACAGATACTGCCCCGTTGAGAGGCCATCCGAGCCAGCCTGATCACGACTGTCGAGCAGCTTCGGCATCAACAGGCGCAGGTTGACGTAAAAGAACGCAATGATCAGCAGGCTGGTGAGCAACTGGGCCATACCGATGCTGATCAGATCCTGCTGGTTCCAGAGAAACGTGGGCAGGGTCAGAAACGGCAATCCGATAAAAACGAGCCACCCAATCAGATGAAGCCCGGTCTGGTAGCGTTCAAAAAACTTCATACGGATGCAAAATACAAGCCTGGGGCGGCTTTACCGGCTCTGGCCTTCCATCTGCCGACAGGGGCTGCGAATGTGTCGATATAATCAGGTTCAGCGCCGGTCGTCGGCACACAGAGGCCCACCGTCGTCGTGGCCATAAAGTTTACCACTTTAATAGATTATTAATGCAACGTCGGGCATTCTACGGGCGTAATAATCGTTATACGAGTGTGGGAAATCCCTGCAATCCAACAAATAACTATGAGAAACGTAAGCACAAACCCTACCCGGCGACGGACGCCCTGGGTACTTGTCGCCAGCTTCGCGGTGTTGCTATCGGCCTGTAAAAAAGAGGCAGACCTGGTGACCCCCGCCACGACAACCACAGCCGCTAACCCCAATGCCGAGGTCAACAACTGGATTCTCGACAACATGCGGTATTACTACTACTGGAATACGAAGATCCCGGCTAACCCCGACCTGACGCTGGCCCCCGAGCCATTTTTCAACTCGCTGCTGAATACATACAACGCAACTTCTAACCCCGATGGCGACCGTTTCTCCTGGATTCAGGAAAGCGCGGAGGAACTCCAGGCCAGCCTGAGTGGCGAAACCACTACCACCGGTATGGAATACCAGCTGTACCTGCGGGCATCCGGCTCCGACGATATCATTGCCCAGGTGTTGTACGTACTACCCGGCTCCCCCGCTCAGAAGGCAGGGCTGAAACGGGGCGACATCATCTCGAAAGTGAACGGACAGGTGCTGAACCGGAGCAATTACCTCAGCCTGCTCTTTGGTAACACCACCAATTTTACGTTCGGTCTGGCCAGCGTCAATAATGGCAGCCTCGTCGATACGGACGTGAGCCGGAGCGTTACGGCCACCGTTTTTCAGGAGAATCCGGTGTTTCTGGACTCGGTCTACACGGTCGGCAGCAAAAAGATTGGCTATCTGGTTTACAATCAGTTCGTTCCCGGCGCCAACAACAGCCGCGCCAACGAATACGACGCCCAAATCGATGCCATCTTCAGCAATTTCAAGGCCCAGGGCGTTAACGAGCTGGTACTGGATCTGCGCTATAACCCGGGTGGCTATACCTCTTCGTCGACGAACCTGGCCAGCCTGATCGGTAAGGGCGTTACGACCGGCAAACTGTTTTTCCGCGAGGAATGCAACCCGACCCTGACGGCGGCCTGGACCCGCCAGTACGGCAGCGATTTTCTGGTCAACAACTTCGTTACCAAGCCCCAGAACATAGGCGCCAACCTCAGCCGCGTATTTGTGCTGACCACCGACCATACAGCCTCGGCCAGTGAGCTGATCATCAACGGCCTGCGCCCCTACATGACCGTGACGACCATCGGCACGACCACGACCGGCAAAAATGTAGGCTCGATCACCCTGACCGACGACAGTGGCAAAATAAAATGGGGCATGCAGCCGATTGTATTCAAGTCGTTTAACAGCCTGGGGCAGTCTGACTATGCCAGTGGTTTTAAACCCACGATCGAGGTCGAAGAGCCGCTCAACCTGCTGCCGCTGGGCGATACGCGCGAACCGCTGCTCGGCACGGCCCTGGCGCAGATTACCGGCACCGCCCCCTCTGCCCGGGCCGGATCGGCCAACGCCAATCCGCTCAGCTCGATCGGCTCATCCATCCAGCGCAAAGCCGGTGCCCGCTATGGCATGGTGAAACCGCTGAAGACACTGGAGTTGGCCAACTAAGTCAGCTACGTCAACCGTTACCGGTTGGTTCTGAACCAGCCGACCCCGCTGAGGAGACAGGTGCTCCTCGGCAGGGTCGGCTGGTTTTTTTATGGGCCTGATCGGCTCATACACAGCCAGGTAGTTTTACTCACCCACGGGTAGGCTACCAGAAATTTCGGACAGGCTGCAACGGAGTAGCCAGAGTCCACGTAATCGTCTACAGTAAACCAAACAACAACCATGAAAAAACTAATTTTATCCAGCCTCATTGCCCTGTTGGGTATTGGCCTGTGGAGTTGCAATCAGCAGGAAGGTTTGTCGGTCGATGCCGATTCGACGCTGGGGGCTGCCCGGCTTTCGTCCGATTCAACGGGTTTCCACTGCCGCGACAGTCTGACCCGCGTGGATGTGTCGGCTTTGCCAGCCGCTGTAACGGCGTATATCACCTCGAAGTACACCAGCGCTACCATCAACTACGCAGCCAAAGACGATACGGGGAACTTCCTGGTGGCCATCACCCAGGCCGACGGCCGTAAAGCCTTGCTGTTCAACGCCGACGGCACGTTCAACAAAGAGCTGTCCCTGCGGGGTGGCGGCCCCGGAAAAGGGGGTCCGGGCCGCGGACACGGTGGCAAAGGAAACCGCGACAGCCTGAACAAAATAGCGGTGGCTTCGCTGCCAGCGGCCATTACCAGCTACATCACCACCAACTTTGCCAGCGCTACCATCAACGCAGCCGTCAATGATCCGGACCGCGGCTATATCGTCATGATTACCCAGGCCGACGGCCGTAAGGCGCTGTTGTTTACTACCAGCGGGGCCTTTGTTCAGGAAATCGTTCGCGGATTTAAAGACTATACCATCATCAAAACCAGCGAGTTACCCGCTTCGGTAACCAGCTACATCAGCACCAATTACGCAGGCTCAACGATTAAGGTAGCCGGAAAGAGCAGCACCGGGCAGTTTAAAGTCCTGATCCAGACGGCCAGCAATGGCCCCGCCGAGTTGCTGTTTGCGGCCGACGGTACATTTGTTCAGATAAATCGCCGGAAGCGATAACCGAACCCGTTGTCTGTTCAACTAAAAAGGACCTGGTCATCTGGCCGGGTCTTTTTTTGCAGAGCCTCGCAGGGCATTAAAGAGCCTAAAACAGGGATTCGCTCAGGGAATTTCGGCATTCGGGAAAAATACGTGTAGCAGCATCTAATTTCTAGGCATATTTACCGTTGTAACTGAGTATTACCCCAATAAAAACCGTATATCCAATGAAACGTCTTTTCCTTACCCCAGCTATTGCCCTGTTCGCCTTCGCAGCCCAAGCCCAGACCTGGGCCGTCGACAAATCGCACTCGAAAGTCGGCTTCACGGTTACTCACCTGATGCTGTCTGAAGTGGACGGTAATTTCAAAACATTCGACGCCAAAGTAACAGCCGCCAAACCGGACCTTTCTGATGCCGTATTCGATCTGACGGCCGACGTTAACAGCATCAACACCGACAACGAACGGCGCGATGGTCACCTCAAGAGCCCCGACTTCTTCGATGCGGCCAAATACCCGACGCTTACTTTCAAGAGCAAGTCGTTTACCAAAGTGGAAGGCAAGAAATACAAAGCCGTTGGCGACCTCACCATGCACGGCATTACGAAGCCCGTTACCCTCGATGTGGTGATGACAGGCCCCGTCACCAACGAAAGCCCCCGCGGCAAGCAGGAAAAAGTAGGCTTCAAAGTAACCGGCCTGATCAAACGGTCAGACTTCAGCCTCGGTACCATTCCGGTAACCGTTGTCAGCGATGAAGTGGAGCTGAAAGCGGCCGGTGAGTTCACCAAACAGGATGGCTCGGTAGCCGAAAAGAAATAATACGCAGTGCTTTACCGGTAGCCGCGGTCTCCGTATGCCTTCTGTGGGCTACCGGGACCGCGGCTTTTTTTGGGGGGTAGTTTTCCTACGTCGCACCCTGAGCAGGCTGGTCGGCACATTAGCCGCCTTGCTCTACACAAGGCGGAAACTGGGCAACGAAGCCGGGCCTGTAGACGTACTAGATGCAGAAGACGACACAAACCCGTCTGCCATCAGCGCTCTATGATCCCCAGCGAACCCATCTCCCGGCTGAGTTTTCTCCGCAAAGCCATTGCCAGCACGGTACTGACCCCGGCCCTGCTACAGTCCTGCTCCAGCCAGACGGAAATTACCCCTGGCGGTACAACAACCAACGGCTCTACCACGGGCGGCTCCACCACCGGCAGCTGCGTAGTAACCGATACCGAAACCGACGGCCCCTACCCGCTCTACAGCAGCCGGGGTTCGGCCCTGCAACGGGTCGATATCCGCGAGGGTAAAACCGGCCTTCAGCTCGACATGACCATGACCGTTAAAAACGTAAACAACAGCTGCGCCGTGCTGGCCAATGCCCGCGTCGACATCTGGTATTGCGATAAAGACGGGTATTATTCGGGCTATAGCAACTCGGGCTACCTGGGTACCCAGAACAATACCGGCAAGACCTTTCTGCGGGGCCTCCAGTATACCGATGCCAGCGGACAGGTAAAGTTTACGGGTATCTATCCTGGCTGGTACCAGGGTCGCGCTACGCATATCCACGTGCAGGTTTACGTAGACAATACCCTGAAGCTGACCTCACAGATTGCGTTTCCGGAAGACATCAACACGGCCGTCTATACTACCGATCTCTACAAAGCGCACGGACAGAACTCGCTCAAAAATTCCGGCGACAACATCCTCAGCGACTCCCTGGATAATGAACTCGCCACCGTTACCGCTAACAGCGCCACCGGTGGGTACAACCTGACTCATACCATCTACGTAAAAGCCTGATGATCGACTGGCCTGCGTTCAGCCCGTTTCCCAGCCGGTTTGTTGGCGTGTCGACCTTCGATGCCGCCGACACCGACCGGGTACGCACCTATCTGAACTGGAGTGAGCTGTTTCGGCAGTGGGAAATCCCGGTTCCGTTTCCGGACGCCCTCGACAGTCCGGACTGGGGCACAACGGCCCGCAGCTTACTGGCCGACGCCAACGCCCTGCTCGATGACTGGATTGCCGGTGGGCTGCTGCGGCCTGAGGTTACCTTCGGCGTCTGGCAGGCTTGGGCCGAAGGGGATCAGGTGATGATTCAGCCCCCTGGCGGAGGTGCCGTTCGGCTGACATTCCCCCGCCTGCCCGTGGCCGATGGTTCGTCATACTGCCTGGCCGACCTGATCAAGCCAGCCGCTCTCCTGACCACCGGCGAGTCGGACTACATCGGCGGGTACGCGGTCCGGCTCGACCAGCGTATCGGTACGGCCATTCAAACCTGGGCTGCTGCCGAAGACGACTACCGGGTGTTTCTGGCTACCGACCTCTGCGCGCTCTACCGATCGGCGGTGGCTGACTACCTGCATTACCGGCTCAGGCGGTTTATCTGGGCCTATTGCGACGACGATGATCTGAGCAATACCGACATCATCGAAGGCATACACCAGGGCATTCGGGTGTCGATCGGCGACTACGCCTGCTCCGGCCCGGTCGAGCGTTTCGGGCTGGCGGCCCTGCTGGGCCTGACGCCAGACATCGGTATCGTCAACGACCCCGCCAACCCGCTTTCGGCCGACTGCGGTTTTTTCTTTGCCCACCCCAGGGCCCGACATTTTCGGCCCCAGCCCGTCGTTAATCCGCCCATAGTCAACGCATGAGTAAAGCCCGCATCCGGCTGGCCTTCCGTCATCTCATCGACGCCGGGAGTGCCCGCTCCGAGTTCGAAAAGGTTGTTTTTGCCGACTCGTACCAGGAGTTTCGCCTGCAGGTACAGGCCTACAATCCCAACAACCAGTACACCACCTATCAGCAGGTTCGGGCCGCCGTTCCGCAGGCTGACCCCGGTCTGTCGGTTCGGGTCAGCTTCGCCATAGGCCTGTACGTAAACGAACTGAACAGACAGATTCCCGGGCTGGTCGACGCGATCGGCCAGCCGGTTTCGTTCGTCGAGCATCGGTTTACCCTGCTCGATTCGCACATCACCGACCGGAGCCAGCACCGGATCGCGCTCACCTACCTGACCGATTCGCTGATCTGGATCGACACGGTGGGTAATCACCTGCTGCTGAGCGCTATCGATCCAGCCGACAGCCCTGAGCCGGTCGATACGTTCCTGCTTCTGGTGCAGCCCAATCTGAGCATTTGTTCGTACCAGGCCAGCCCGTATTTGCCCACGGCTTAACAATCAGACAACACGGGTTTCGGGAAGGTTGCCCTGTTTTTTGTGTTTATTGCAGGAAACAACCTCTTCCACCATGAACACGATTCTGTTGCCTACCG
Organism: Spirosoma sp. 209; assembly: GCF_002006735.1. NCBI lineage: Bacteria > Pseudomonadati > Bacteroidota > Cytophagia > Cytophagales > Cytophagaceae > Spirosoma > Spirosoma sp. 209. The sequence continues at coordinate 136,844 of NZ_MVEC01000001.1, forward strand.
ACCTGAGCGAAGCCACCAATCAGGCCCTGAACTGGGCGCGCCTGCTGGCCAGCCACTACAAAGCCCGGCTTATACTCCTTCACGTGCAGCCCATGCCCATGCCCGACACATCGATGCCGGTCATTGGCGATCTGGGCGTGGGCACGACCGTGATGATGGATACCGAACCCGTTTATCAGGACCAGCTCACGAAGCTGGCCGGCCAGCTGGAAGCCGAAGGGCTCACCTGCCAGACCGACCTGCGCCGGGGTGCGGTTAAAGAAGCCATTCTGGAAGCCGCCCGCGAACACCAGGCCGACCTGATCGTAACCGGGCGCAGTGATCTGTCTTCGTTCTTCGACCGGCTCATTGGCAGCGAAGCCACCGGCATTGCCCGCGATGCCCACTGTCCGGTACTGGTCGTTCCCGCCGATCAGTCAGACGAAGCCCGGCCCGTATCGCTGCAAAAACTGGTCTTTACGACACCCCTCGAATTTGATCAGGACGATACATTTGCGCAGGCCGTGGCGCTGGCCCGGAGCTTCGGGGCTTCGCTGCGGGTGCTGCACGTACGCGCCAGCAACCAGCCGAACCTCAACGACGATGCCGAGATGACGGCCCAGTTGCAGGCGGTCTACGGTACCGAACCGCTCCCCGTCGATACCGTTGAGGCCAACACCGTAACGGGCGGTCTGGAAACCTACCTGAGCCAGCATACCGTCGATCTGCTGGTGATGACAACCCGCGAGCGCGACTTCCTGTCGGGCCTGCTCAACCCCAGCCTGACCAGCCGGATGGTGAAGCTATCGGACGTGCCGCTGCTGATTTATCAGGACAAAGGCGATTTATAACCGGTCGGGCGGCTGACGCCGGGCGGCCATTTCGTCGGCAATACGCCGGGCATTGGGGTCGCTCTGCTGCCGGAGCTGGGCTACGATGGCCGCATGGTTCTTATCGTCCCGGTTCTGGCTCAGTTTGGCGGCCCCCTCCAGGGTGTCGATGGTCATCTCGAACGCCACCACACCGCGCATCTCCCGGCGCACGTACGCTTCGGTCAGGCTATCGACCGATACCGGATGCTGGGAAGCGGCCTCGTAGCGATCTAGCTGTATCCGCAGCAGGGCCAGCGTTTCGTCGTCAGACAGGATGCGGGTCCGGCCGCTGGCTTGTACGGACAGATAGTTCCAGGTTGGCACGTTGTGATGATCGTACCAGGACGACGAGATATAGGCGTGCGGCCCCGAAAACACCACCAGCGCGGGCGTTTCCGGCACCAGCGTTTTCCATTGCGGGTTCGCTTTGGCCAGATGCCCAACCAGTTTATGCGGCCCGTCGGCACTAACCACCAGCTCGATGGGCAGATGTGTAGCCATGGGCATACCGTTTTCCCCGGTTGTGATGAACAGGGCGAAGCTATGCGCCTGCATAAACTGGAGCAGCCTCTCGGGATCGTTCTCCCGGTTGTGTTTATTGATGTACATAGGCGGTTATGGGGTACGTTACAGGCCCCGAAGCGCGTCCGGCTTCACGGTCATGTAATAGAGATCGAGTCCCGGCACCCAGTAGTCGGGTTGGGTATACTGCAGCTGGAAGCCGAATCGCTCGAAAAAGGCATACGCAACCTGCGAGGTGCGACAAACTAGTTCCGTTACCTCCGGATACTGCCGGATCGCCAGCAGGTTATACCGCATCAGTGCGGTACCTATACCGAGTCCTTTCAGCGCCGGATCGGCAAAAATCCAGACAATGTGCGCTTTCTGTTCGTGGAGCCGGATCGAGTGCCCGCAGGCGCCGACCACCCGGCCTTCGTGTTCGGCCACGACATAGGGCTCCTGGTAGGTAGTCAGAAAGTCGGTATACTCGGCTACTTCGCTCTCGCCGAAAGCGACCGGTACGTTTTTCCGGAACACAGCCAGCAACGGCTCCGTATCGGCAACCTGCCAGGGTCTGATCTGTATCATTGCAGATAGTCAGGTAAGGGCCTGTCGGAATCCTGGGGCACTGGCGCCAGCCGAACGGTTTGCATCGGCACGACTCCCGACCAGGTGGGCAGGTCCATGTCTTCCGGATCATCGGAGGGGCCACCGGTGCGTACCTTGGCCGATGCTTCGTGCAGCGAAAAAGCCAGCACCGTGGTTTTACGCATCTCACTATCGGTAGTCGGGCGCAGGTCAGCCCAGCGCCCCGGCACCAGGTGGTCCGTTATCAATGCCAGCGCTTCCATCCGTTCGGCTTCGTCGGTTACTTTCTCGGCCGTAGCGAAGATAACCACCGACCGGTAGTTTACCGAGTGATGAAAAGCCGACTTGGCCAGCACCAGCCCATCGGTCAGCATCACCGAAATACAGACCGGCGCCCCCGCTTCGATGGTCCGGATAAAGTGGCTCCCCACCGATCCGTGGATGTAGAGTTTGTCTCCTTTGCGGGCGTAGGCCGTTGGGATGGCCATGGGCTGCCCGTCAACGGCGTAGCTGACGGTACAGAACAAGGCTTCGTCCAGAATGGGGTGGATCGTTTCGGCGTCATAGTGAGCGCGTTTGGCCAGTCGGCTGGGGATAAGGCGGGATGTTGTCATGGCGGTATCAATCGTTTCTCTGGCAAAAGTCGTACTTTACCGGCCCGTACAAATCGTCCGGTTTATACAAAACAGCTAGTCCGGTTATGCTTCCTTTCAAGTCGCTGCTCGCCGTCGATAAAACAGCCGCCACGCCCGTCTTCGTCCAGCTGGCCGACCAGCTTCAGCAACTGATCCGGTCCGGCACCCTAACGGCCGGGCAGCGCCTGCCCGGCACCCGCCAGCTGGCCCAGCTGCTGGGTCTGCACCGGCAAACCCTGGTGGCTGCCTATGACGAGCTGCTGGCGCAGGGCTGGCTCGAAAGCCGGTCGGGCAGCGGCACCTTTGTTACGAGTCACGCCCTGGACAGCCGGCCTCAGCCCCTGGCCGACAGTCTCGCCCTGCCGTCGGTCCGGCATCAGCCCGGCTATTCGTTCGAGCCCCGCTCGTTTCTGGCCCGGCCGGTACTCACCAACCCGGGTGGCCTGCGGCTGGACGACGGTTTTCCCGACATCCGGCTGGCCCCCATGGACGAGCTGAGCCGCGCCTATCGGTCTTATTTCCGGTGGGGCAATCCGCAACAGCACTTCGGCTACGGCGACACCAAAGGCCACCCGCTCCTGCGCGAACAGCTGGCCCGGCACCTCAACGAAACCCGGGGCCTGCATACCACCCCAGACAATGTGCTCATTACCCGGGGCAGCATCATGGGCCTGCACCTGGCCAGTCAGCTGCTGCTCCGCCCCGCCGATGTGGTAGCCACGGGGCTGACTAGCTGGGCGGGTGCTACCATGAATTTTCTCAACACCGGCGCTACGGTACTGCCCGTTGCGGTCGATCAGCACGGGCTCAACACAGACCAGCTGGCCGACCTCTGCGACCAGCAGCAACGCCTGGGCCGACCGATCCGGATGGTGTACGTGACGCCCCACCACCACTACCCGACAACGGTTACCCTCCGGGCCGACCGGCGGGTACGGCTGCTGCAACTGGCCGGGCAGTATGGGTTCGTGATTCTGGAAGACGACTACGACTATGATTTTCACTACCTGAGCCGCCCCATTCTGCCACTGGCCAGCGCCGATCAGCGCGGCATGGTCGTATACGTGGGTTCGCTCACCAAGTCGGTAGCGCCTGCTTTTCGGGTTGGGTATGTCGTAGCGCCCACTGCCGTCATTACCGAGCTGGCTCAGCTCCGGCGCATCATCGACCGGCAGGGCGACCAGATGCTGGAGTTCGCCATTGGCCAGCTGATCAAAACGGGTGTGCTGAAACGCCATTTCAGGAAGGCGCTGCGTACGTACGAAAGCCGACGCGATTATTTCTGCCAGCTGCTCAGCACCGCCCTGCCCGAGGCCGTACAGTTTACCCGGCCCGATGGCGGTCTGGCCGTCTGGGCTACGTTCGACCCGGCCATCGACATGGCCAGTCTCGCCGAACGGGCCCGACAAACGGGGCTGTCCATAGCCAACGGGTTGTTTCATAATCCGCCGGGGCAACTACTCAACGGCACCCGACTGGGGTTTGCCTCGAGCACAGAAGCCGAGCTGGAGCAGGCGGTGGCCCTGCTGAAACAAGCCGTGAACAATCGGTAACCGGTTGTCAGCCTACCAATCATTGATCCGGGTAGGCCCTGGGTTGGTTTATCTAGCCGGCAGCAATCAGCGCCGTAACCGCGTCGGCCTCTTCGTGCTGAACCCAGTGGGTAGCATTCTCGAAAAACACCAGCTGGCCGCTGTCGCACAGGTCAATGCTCGGCTGCGCCATCTCCCGCTTCAGAAACCGATCCCGGGCGCCCCAGATCAGGAGGGTCGGTACCCGTATTCGGAGCTGGGTGTTTCGCTTTGGCGGGTGTTGCAGCGCGGCCCGATACCAATTGATCATGGTCCGCAGAGCGCCCCCGCCCTGGCTCCAGGCAGCCCGGTACTGATCCAGATCGGCATCGCTGAACGTACCCGGCCGGCTGCTGCTACGCATGGTCCGGGCCAGCATAGCCCAGTTGTTCAGCCGGGAAATGGCTTCAGGGAGCCACGGTATCTGGAAAAAACCGATGTACCAGCTCCGCAGCATCTGCCCCGGGTCGCGGCTCGCCATTTGTTTCATCACCCCCGGATGCGGTACGTTCAGCACGACCAGCCGCTCGACCCGCTCCGGCGCGGTGGCCGCTACCCACCAGGCAACGGCCGCGCCCCAGTCGTGTCCGACAACGATAGCCTTCTGCCGACCGGCTGCGTCGATGAGCGCGACCACATCAGTCGCCAGGGTATCGATGGTGTAGGCGTCGATACCGGCCGGTTTGTCGCTGAGGTTATAGCCCCGCTGATCGGGCACCCAAACGCGGTAGCCGGCCTGAGCCAGCGGCCCGATCTGTTGTTTCCAGCCAAACCAGCATTCGGGGAAGCCGTGTAGCAGTACAAGCAGGGGGCCATCGGCCGGACCCGCCTGCACCACGTGAAGCCGAACCGGTTGGCGTGCACCCGGCTTGGTAACTTGTATTGTATGATGTTCCAGATCGTAAACAGCCATACCCAACTAACCAGCAAGGATCGGACCGTGTTTAATCGGGTTAACGCCAGGCCCGGTCGGCAACCGGTCGTAAGCCCGAGTCAGCAACAGGCTGCGATCCGGTCGGCCCTGGATTCAGTCGGCGTCGGAAGCGGTCCGGGCGGCTTCCCAGCCAACCATGGCCTGCTTGCGGTCGGCGCCCCAGCGGTATCCGCCAAAGAGTCCGGTTTTTTTGATGACCCGGTGGCACGGAATCAGATATCCGACCGGATTGTTCCCGATGGCCGTGCCGACCGCCCGCGAGGCCGTGGGCTGCCCGATGGATGCGGCAATCTGGTCGTAGCTGACCAGGCGTCCTTCCGGAATCCGCAGCAGCGCTTCCCATACTTTTAGCTGAAAGGCCGACCCGCGCAGTAAGACGGACAGCGGTTTTTGCAGCTGACCATCTGCCGTCGTGACTCTGAAAATCGGATCGGCCAGGGGCTGGAGGGCGGTCGGGTCGTGGTACAGGCTCGCTTCGGGCCAGGCAGCCCTAAGTAGCGACTCAGCCGACGGTCCCGTTTCATCCAGGAACTGCAGTACCGCTATTTTTCCGTTGATGGCCCCGAGCACATAGTCACCGAACGGACTTACAAACCGGCCGTACTGCAGCCGAAGCCCGGCTCCGGCCTGCCTGAACTGGCCCGGGGTAACTCCTTCCAGGGTAACGAACAGGTCATGCAGCCGGCCCGTACCCGACAGGCCCGCATCGTAAGCCGTGTCGGCCAGCGGGCTACCCTGCCGCAGTTGCTGCCTGGCGTGTTCGAGCGTCAGGTACTGGCTGAACTTTTTGGGGCTCACCCCGGCCCATTCCGTGAAGAGTCGCTGAAAGTGGAACTCGCTCACGTTGGCACGGCTGGCCAGTTCGGCCAGCGTGGGCCGGTCGCGGTAGGTAGCCGCCAGCAGCTCAATTGCCTGTGCCATCTGCTGATAGGTGTAGGTGCTGTTCGTGTTCATGAATTTGTTGTTCAATTGACCCTTACAAAGGTCGGGATAACCCCGCCCCAGGCCAACCCGATTCTTGCGGACTTGCTCCCCGAAACTGGTATCCACTTATCACAAACCGGTCAATTTTTACGTTCTTAATTTAGTATCTTTGGATACGTTAACGCTAATTTCTACATGAAAAAACAACTGATTGCCTTCGTTGCCTTCGTGGCAGTGCCGGCCCTCGCGTTGGCACAAACGGCCGACGAAGTGATTGATAAACACCTGGCTGCGCTGGGTGGGGCAGACAAGGTCGCTGCCATCAAAACCCTCGACGTAGAGCAGTCTATGTCGGTCATGGGTAACGAACTGACGGCTAAAAGTACGTACGTCGTTGGTCAGTCGATGCGCAGCGACGTATCGGTGATGGGTTCGCAGATAACGACCGTATTCGACGGCGACAAAGGCTGGATGATCAACCCCATGCAGGGCGGCACGACCCCGCAGGATATGCCCGCCGAGGCCATGAAAGCGGCCAAGAGTGGTACCGAACCGCAGATGATGCCGCTGGCTTACGTCAAGAGTGGCAAATACCCCTACGAACTGGTCGGCAAAGAAAAATACAAAGACAAAGACGTGTTTAACCTGAAGGTGAACCGGCCCGAAGGCGTTTTCAACTATTTTGTCGATGCCACCAATTACCAGCTTGTCGGCATGAAAGGCACAACGCCCCAGGGTGAGATTACGGCTTCGTTCTCCGACTACAAAACGACCGACGGGCTCACCATTCCGTACGGTAGTGAAATAACCTCACCGATGGTGCCCGCCCCGATCACCGGCAAAATCACCAAGATCACCTTTAACGCCCCGGTCGACGCGACGATCTTTGCCAAACCCAAATAAGATCAGCCAGTTAGAGATTTCAGTCACCGAAGCCACCTCCCGATGGGGTGGCTTCGGCGTTTTCACGGGCTGCGTATTTTCCGGCTTTTGTTTTCTGCCTATCTTATGCCTGAATCGTAACCAAACGACCTGACTGTATGAAACCAACCGCTTTACTTGTCCTTACGCTCGCCACCGGCCTGTCGGCCAGCGCCCAAACCCTGAGTGGGTTCGTACCGGCGCGGCAGGAAGCCCAGCAGAAGCTCGAAACCGAATTCAAGACCAAACAGTCGCCGGCTGCCTTCAAGGCGCATCTCGAAAAGTTAAGCAGCGTGCCCCACATTACGGGCTCGCCCGAAAACGAACGCGTCCGCGACTACATTGCCGAAACCATGCGCAAAGCGGGCTGGCAGGTCGACATCTACCCGCACGATGTGATGCTTCCCAAAGGCCCCGGCGAGATTGCGGTCGAGCTGGTCGAACCCGTTCGGCAGCCGCTCAACATCCGCGAGTTCATTTATCGGGAAGACAAGTACGCCAGCGACCCGCGGCTCACCCCCGGCTATAACGCCTGGTCGGGTTCGGGCGACGTGACGGCCGAAGTCGTTTACGCCAACTATGGCCGGAAAGAAGATTTCGAGCAGCTCAAAGCCATGGGCGTTTCGGTGGCCGGCAAGATCGTGCTGGCGCGGTACGGCGGCAACTTCCGCGGGTATAAAGCCCAGTTTGCGCAGGCCGCCGGGGCTGCGGGCGTGCTGATTTTCACCGACCCGGCCGATAGCGGCTACATGCGGGGTCTGACCTTTCCCGAGGGGCCGTTCTATTCGGAGAGCACGATCCAGCGCGGCTCGCTGCTGACGGTTCCCTATACCGGCGATCCGCTCACCCCCGGCGAAGCGGCCCTGCCCATGGATGCCAAAAACACGCCCAAACGGCTGGCCGAGAAAGATGTCGCCTTCCATAAAATTCCGGTAACGCCCCTCCCCTACGGATCGGCCGTTGAAATTCTGAAGCGCATGACCGGCACCCGCCCCGTACCCGGCGGCTGGCAGGGTGGCCTTCCGTTTACCTACCGGCTGGAAGGCGGCAACGCCCTGCGGGTGCGGCTCATGGTGAAGCAGGAACGGTCTATCCAGCGCATCTACCAGGTTGTCGGCACGCTGACGGGCAGCGAATTTCCCGACGAATGGATCATTGCGGGTTGCCACTACGACGCCTGGAGCTTCGGGGCTACCGACCCCAACTCGGGTACAGCCATGCTGCTGAGTATGTGTGAGTCGTTCGGAAAACTGGCCAAAACAGGCCAGCGGCCCCGGCGCACGATCAAGGTCTGCCACTGGGATGCCGAAGAGCCGGGCGTCATTGGCTCGGCCGAATGGAGCGAGCAGTTCCGCGATGAGCTGACCCAGAAAGCCGTGGCCTACATGAACTACGACGCAGCCGTATCGGGCCGCACCTTCGGAGCCTCGGCCTCGCCCAGCCTGAAAAAGCTGATCATCGAAGCTACCCAGTCGGTGCAGTACCCCGACTCGAACAAGACCGTTTACCAGCACTGGATGGGCCACAAAGCTGCGGGCAATCCCACCCGCGTTACGGGATCGAGCGCACCGGCCGTACAGGATGGCGAGCCAACCATTGGTAACCTGGGCGGAGGGTCTGACCACATCGGTCCGTACATGCACGTGGGCATACCCGCCCTGAGCGCCGGTATGGAAGGCCCGACGCTGTACCACTCGCAATACGACGATCTGTATTTCTACGACAAGTTTGCCGACCCGACCTACAAAATGGGTCCGATGATGGAGCAGGTAGTGGGTACGATGACCTTGCGACTGGCCAACGCCGATCTTGTTCCCTACGATGTGGCCCGCTATCCGAACGACCTGACCGTTCACCTCAAAGCCGCCGAACGGGCCATCAAAGCCTACGCGCCGACCTATACCATTCAACCCCTGCTCGACGCCGTCACCGAGCTAAAGAAGAGCGCCGATGCCTGCGAGGTGGCCCGCCAGAACTACCTAAAAACCGGCCGTACCGACAAACTGGTCGACCTGAACCGCGAACTTCGGCTGCTGGAGCGGGCCTTCATCGACCCCAAAGGCAATGCGTTCGGATCGTGGTACCGGTCGCTCTACGCATCATCGGACCCCAACAGCGGCTACGCGTCCTGGATGCTGCCGGGCTTACTCTACGAAGCTTCGCTGAAATCGACGGCCAACCTGCCCGAGCTGGAAATGCGCTACAAGAAAGCGATCAACACCTTAAGTGAGAAATTACTGGCCCTGTCGCAGGGTATGGGTAGCCCGGCCAGCGTAGGCGGAGGGAAATGAGCTCATTTTCCTAGCCGCGGCTATTGATTAGCCCCCAGACAAAAACCGGCTTTTGGGGTAAACGTGCGCCAACAGGTAAGCAGGTGCACGTTTACCCCAAAAGCCGGTTAAGCAATTCAGGATCGAAGAACTGGCTTAAACAGCGTTTACGCTTTGGCCGGCTTGGCGTGTTCGGGTTTGAGCACGACCACATCGCGAACGACCCCACCCGCGTTGATTTTATCGACCATCTTGTCCAGCAGGGGCGTGGCCCAGTTGGGAATATATTTATCGGTTGTTTCGATGAACACCTTCGGGAAGTCATAGAGCGCGCGGCCCAGCCCGAACTGTACGGCGCACCGCTTCATGGCATCGCTGATACCGCCCTTGATGGGTTCGATGCCGGTACGGCTGGCGCCATCGGTTTTGCGAACAATCTCGCCACCGGGCAATACGGCCGTGATGGTGCACAAAAACCCCCCTTCTATTTCGCGGATTTCGTTCTGCCAGCCCGCCCAGCCGAACTGATCGTCGAAACGTTGCATCACGCAGCGGTTGGTAATGTAAGGCACGACAATAATCTTTTGACCATCTTTGGTCTGGCTCTGCACCCGCCATTCAATTTCGTGCGTCGTGAGCGGAGCCGTGAGTACGTTCAAGTCCATTGGTTGTTGTTTACTTAGTCATAAATATTCCGCCGATGCCCAACGCCAATTACGTTAACCGTTAACACATCGTCGTGAATGTCGTAAATGATGCGATAGTCACCTTTTCGCAGTCGCTACCCGGCCCGCCCTTTCAGCTTTTTAAAACCGTCCGGACGAGGGTCAGCGGCTAACAGTTCGATCGCGTCAAGCAGTGTTTCAGCCACTGAATCGGGCAACTTATCCAGCTGTTTCTGGGCAGTCCGGGTCAATACGATTGCATACTCAGTCATTCGACGGCTGTCGTTTTTTGCGATAATCGGCCAGCGAACGAGTCGGCTCCTGTCGCGCCTTCACTTCATCATAAAGCCGAATGTCATCGAGTTCCTCCAGGTCATCCAGCACCTGTTGCCATTGCTGAATCAGCAAAACAACCGAGACTCGCTTCCCCTGCTCGTCGGTAATATACTGGGGGTGCAGTGTCTTGTTCATCTGGTTAGGTTTGATTTGATGTAAGCTTATGCTTTTCAGGAAGATTGTTTACCAAAGCACTGGGTTGCTTCCAATTGTATACTCCCTTACCAATCCAGGATGGTGACGCACCAACCTTTGTACTGACCAGTAACCACTCCATTGTTTCATCGTGCGAAAATAAATAGCACCCTGTCCAGTCAGCCATAGAAAGACACATCCGCATCTCTTTGCTACATCACTCGGCCAGTTTCAGCAGTTCGTTGAGTTTCAGCAGCGCTTCGATGGGGGTCAGGCGGTTGACGTCGATGGCCCGGAGTTTTTCACGGATGGCTTCGGAGCGCGGGTCGCCGGCTTCGATGATGCGGAGGGCCAGCTCGCGCTCCTGCGGTACGGCCTCGCGGATTTTCTCCTTGTTGTTTTCCCGAACGTGGGAGGCCTCCAGCTGCTTCAGGATTTCGCCCGCCCGGTTTACCACCTGCGCGGGCATACCGGCCATCTGCGCCACGTGAATACCGAAGCTGTGCTCAGACCCGCCTTCTTTGAGCTTGCGCAGAAAGATCACCTTATTGCCCATCTCCTTCACCGACACGTTGTAGTTGCGGATGCGCGGGTTATCGACAGCCAGGTCATTCAGTTCGTGATAGTGGGTCGCGAAGAGGGTTTTGGGCCGGCAGTCGGTCTTGTTGTGGAGGTATTCGGTAATGGCCCACGCAATCGACACCCCGTCGTAAGTGCTGGTGCCGCGCCCGATCTCGTCCATCAGGACCAGACTCCGCTCGCTGAGGTTATTCAGGATGCTGGCCGTTTCGGTCATCTCGACCATGAACGTGCTCTCGCCCCTCGACAGGTTATCCGACGCACCGACACGGGTAAAGATCTTGTCGACCAGTCCGATCTCGGCCAGGGAAGCCGGCACAAAACTGCCCGACTGGGCCATGAGCACGATCAGCGCCGTTTGTCGCAGCAGGGCCGATTTCCCCGCCATGTTGGGGCCGGTAATGATGATGATCTGCTGGGTTTCGTCGTCGAGGTAAATATCGTTCGGGATGTAGGGCTCGCCGGGAGGCAGCTGCTGCTCGATAACGGGGTGGCGCCCGTCTTTGATGTTAAGCACCTTGCTTTCGTTCATCTGCGGCCGGACGTACTTGTTCCGAACGGCTACCCGCGCAAACGAGGAGAGCACATCCAGCACCGACAAAACACGGGCGTTCTGCTGAATGGCCCCTACGTACTCACCGGCGGCCATGATCAGATCGGCAAACATGCGCGACTCGATCTGAAAAATCTGCTCCTCGGCGTTCAGAATCTTTTCTTCGTATTCTTTCAGCTCGGGCGTGATGTAGCGTTCGGCGTTGACCAGCGTCTGTTTCCGGATCCAGTCGTCGGGCACCCGGTTTTTGTGGGCGTGGGTCACCTCCAGGTAGTAGCCGAACACCTTGTTATACGCCACTTTGAGCGAGCTGATGCCGGTACGCTCTACTTCCCGCTCCTGGAGCTGAAGCAGATAATCTTTACCCGAGTAGGCAATGGCGGTTAACTCATCCAGCTCGGCGTTGATGCCCGGCTTGATCATGCCGCCCTGGTTAGACAGGGTGGGCGGATCTTCGCGCAGTTCGGCTTCGATCCGGTCGATCAGGAAGGCGACCGGGTTGAGCTGGTCGGCGTATTTCTTCAGCGACGCCGGATGAAGCCCCGGCGACTCGGACTGGCTCAGCGCCGTGATCAGCATCTCCTTGATCGGCAACACGTGTTGCAGCGACCGTTTCAGCTGCAGCAGCTCGCGCGGGTTTATCCGCCGAACAGCTACTTTGGAGACGAGCCGCTCCAGATCACCGATTTGCCGGAGGTGGCTGACCATGGTATCGGCCAGTTCGATATCCTCGACCAGCAGTTCGACCATGTTGAGCCGCTCGTCGATCAGTGCTTTTTCCTTGAGAGGCAGGCTTAGCCACTTCCGGAGCAGCCGCGCGCCCATGGGGGTTACGGTCTGGTCGAGGATCTGGATCAGCGGAACGCCCCCCTCCTGCTGCGCGGCTGTCAGCTCGAGGTTGCGGATGGTAAACCGGTCGAGCCAGACGTAACGGTCTTCTTCGAGTCGGGTAACGCGGGTAATGTGCTGCAGGTCCTTGTGCTCCGTCTCGTTGAGGTAGTGCAGAATGACCCCGGCGGCAATAATCCCGTCGGGCATGCCTTCGATACCGAACCCTTTCAGCGAGGTGGTCTGGAAGTGCTGCTTCAGGAAGTTGTAGCCGAAATCGTAGGTAAAGGCCCAGTCTTCGAGCGTATAGGTATGAAATTTATCGCCGAAGAGCGCGCCGAACTCCTGCCGGTTGCGCTTGCAGTACAGCACCTCCGACGGGTTGAAGCTTTGGAGTAGTTTATCGATATAGGGCCCGTTGCCCTGCGAGGCCAGAAACTCGCCGGTCGAAATATCCAGAAAAGCCACGCCAAACACATCGTCGGTCTGTCCGCTGCCGGCCTTACCGAAGTGAACGGCCGCCAGGTAGTTATTCCGGCGGGTATCGAGTACGTTATCGTTGAAGGAAACGCCGGGCGTAACGAGTTCAGTAACGCCCCGCCGGACAATGCCTTTGGCCAGGGCCGGGTCTTCGAGCTGGTCGCAGATGGCTACCCGCTCGCCCGCCCTAACCAGTTTGGGCAGGTGGGTATCGAGCGAATGGTGCGGAAAACCCGCCAGTTCTTCGTTCGCTCCGCCGTTGTTCCGCTTGGTCAGGGTAATGCCCAGAATCTTACTGGCTTTCACGGCATCTTCGCCGAAGGTCTCGTAAAAATCACCGACGCGGAAGAGCAGCAGCGCACCGGGATATTTGGCCTTAATCTGGTTGTATTGGCGGTTGAGGGGGGTTTCTGTTTTCCTGGATTGTGGCTTTGCTGCAGTGGCTGTCTTCACTAGTTTCGGGCTGTTGTCGTAAACAAAAATAGTGATTTTTCGGGGGAAAACCGAATTGTTTACGCGATCCGCTCGTGGCTCAGCTCGGGCATGGGCACGGCCAGATTCAGCTCGTTCATGCAGCGAAAATGCCCCTGCGGACAACGCGCCGAACCGATCTTCGAGCAGGGGCGGCAAGGCAGATTCGGCACCTGCAGGGATACGTGCGGAGTCTGATAGGGATACATGCCCAGCTCGGGGGTAGTGTTGCCCCAGAGGGCGTAGACCTTCTTCCGGAACGCTGCCGCCACGTGCATCAGACCCGTGTCGTGACTGAACACCACCCGGGCCTGCTGCACCAGGGACGCCGACTGGCTGAACCGGTACAGGCCGCAGGCGTTGTAAACCCGGTCGGGACCGAGCGCCTGCTCAACAGCGGCTCCGGCCTCCCGGTCTTCGGCCCCGCCCAGCAACACCACCGGGTAATCGATGTGCTGCACCAGCTCGATCATTCGCGATACCGGTAGTCGCTTGGTGGCGTGTTGCCCACCCATGGCATAGGCTGCGTAGCCGTACCGGTGGGTTGCCGGGAGCTGGTCCAGGCTTAGCCGGTCGGCGTCGGGGATGAAATAATCGAGCCCTCCGCCGTCATTGCTGACGCCCAGCGGGACTACGGTGTCCAGGTAGCGGTCAACGATATGCCGGTCGGGCAGGCAGTTGACTTTCCAGCGGACGTATAGCCACTTCCGCCAGTTGAGTTTGTCGACCGTATAGGCCGGCTTCCCCAGCGCCAGCTTCACGGCCCGGGTCCGCAGGTTGTTGTGCAGATCGATGACCAGGTCATAGTCTTCGGCCCGCAGCTGACGAATCAACGCGGCCAGGCTATCGTCCAGGTAATAGCCTTTGTCGATATAGGGATTGGGCCCGATCAGCGCCGAGTAGGCCCGTTTGGTGGCGTAGTGGACCAACAGGCCGGGCAGTTGCTGCTTCAGGCAACGCACAACCGGACTCGTCAGCACGATATCGCCGATGGATGAAAACCGCAGAATCAGGATTTTTGTGGGGCGTGCCATACTCAGAGAATCCGTTTACTTGCAGTACATGGGCGCGTTGATATCCAGTTTCCACTCGGGCTTGTCGACCAGGTAATTGTTCTGCCGCAGGGGCCAGGTAGCTCCGCCGTCGGTGCTGGCCCGAAAATCGTACCGCTGCCCGATCTTCAGTTTGTACGAGGCTACCTTGCGTTGCGTACGGGTGGCCGTAATCAGCTCCCGCCAGTTTTCTTTGCCGGTTTCGCTGTACTGGGTCCGGATCTGGGCCGGCAGGGCCGACTCGTCGAGGGTGGTTCCTTTGGGGCATTCGAAATCGAATGACAGGTTCATGACCGGCGGTACCGGCAGCGACGCCAGGCTGACCGCAATGGGTGACGGATCGCAGGTTTCGCCTGCCGCCGACTCGGCCATCAGCCCCCCCTTGGCGCCTTTGCCCCAGGCGTCGGTTTCGTCGTAGATCCGCAGTTTCAGCTGCCGCCCGCTCGGCTGGCCCGACACTCGTATAGAGGCCCCGTTGTTCACGTTCGCGTAGAAGTTGCTGATGCGCTGACCGGTAGTGGCGTCAATCAGTTCGCAGCGGTAGTTGACATCCACATTGGCCAGCTTGCTGTTTATGGTAAAAACGGGCCCCAGGTCGCAGACCGACTCCGTCCAGGTGGCCACGTAGGCGGCTGTTCGGCTGGCCGTGGCGCGGTACTCCAGCCGGCTGTTCTGGCTGTTTCGTACGATAACTCCCGGGGTTTCCTGCTGCCAGCGGTTGGTAAAGGCATCGTAGCTGTAGAGCGGAATCGAGTCGCCAGGCTGTACGCGCCGGCCGTTGCTGCCGTTGATGGTGGCCGGGTTGATATCCATGGTCAGGCGGGCCGGTTGCGACAGGCCGTGGGCCAGCAGATACGCTTCGTTATAGATCTCCAGCGTTAGCGAGCCCGCCAGCGAGGTTACCCGCAGGCTACCCGGTGCCGGTCCGCCGTTCTGTCCGTGTACGTTGGAGAGTATACCGCCCCCCGGCACCTGGCTGGTCACATCACCGGCGCGGGTGTGGGTCTGTAACACCTGCATGGTCAGCTTCCCCCCCACGGCCTGCCCATCCCGATCGGTCAGGCGGGTACCGGCCGGCAGGCTGACCGACGCCCGGTCGGCGTCGGCGGTCAGGCCGGTGGTGGTGAGGCTGAAGGGCGCCGTCAGGGTACCGTCAGTACCGGCCTGTCCGGCCAGGCGGGCGGGCGTCAGGGTGCGGGGTGGCTTACTGAGGCTGATTTGCCGAATCACCCGCGTTACCCGCCCCGGCCCGGTTTGTACGATGGGCTGCACGATCGTCATATACCCTTCCGCTTCGACGACGGTAGTAAACCGGAACGGCGCCTGCGCCGACAGGGTCACCAAAGGCGACGGCGCCAGCAGCAACACCCCGTCAGGATTGATGCGGTAGCGGGTTGTGTTGAGGGTGGTAACGACCTGAGCCGCGTTCGGGCCAGCCAGCGTAATGCGATTATCGGTTGGCCGCGGGTTACCCGCCGGATCGTAGAGTCGTACCTCGACGACCCCGATCTGGATAGGGTCTTTGACCCGCAGCTGAACCCCGTCTAACGGGTTCTGGCAGGTAAGCAGGCCAGCAGCCAGACCAGCACATAAAAGAGAGGATAGCCGACGTATAGTCATGAGTTGAGTTGGATTGCAGTCGTGTCCGCAGCTAACAGTGTATCAACGGCTCAGCCGGTAGCCGACGCGCAGGTTCAGCGTGGGCAGGTAGCGGTAGTGGCGCAGGTTACGCTCGACCACCGGAATCTGCTCCGACAGGTTAGTCGTTTCCAGAAATCCTTCGTACTTCAGATCGATGCGGGGCTTACCCAGGTAGAATAGCCCCATTTCGAATCCGACGCCGACCCGCTTGCGGGGAATTACCCGCCCGAACCCCCAGCCTACATAGCCTACCACCGGACTCCAGCGGATAGCCAGGTCGATCGTACCCACATCTTCGGGGGTCAGCTCCAGCCCGCCCAGGTTCAGCTTCGTATCGGCCGTAGCCACCACGCCCAGATGCGGATGCCAGGAGTACCCGACCCCGCCCGCCAGGAAAAACGACCCCCGCCGGAAGGGATGCCAGTTGAGCCCGGCCTGGGCAATACCGATCATGAAATCAGGATCTACGGTCAGGAACGAGTTAGGTGCCGTTTCGATCTGGATAGGCTTCCGGTAGGCAATGTACTGGCCGCGGATCACCAGCGCCAGGCGATGCGGCTGGCTCAGCGTGCGGGCGTAAAAAACGCCGGGGCCGGTGGTGGTGAGTTGTATACCCAGCGACTGGCTGTTGAGGCCTTTCGCCAGTGAATCTGAAGACGACTGACAGTAGCCTGCCCCTACAGACAGGCTAAGACCAATGCTCAGGAGATACTTGTGCAGGGTATACATAAGATCTAATAGGCTTAGATCAAATTTATGTAAGCATAATTACAGTAACAAGTACTATAACATTTAATCGGGTTTATTCTGTTTAAAATACAATTTTAACCTGATCACTATCTTAAATGAATATATGTATATTTAAAACATAGACTTTATCGTTAAAATTCAATAACTGGACAAAACCAATATATTCAGATTTTAATTAATTGAAAATCAAATACTTACAAAACTGACTTTTTTGTCACTAAAGCGCTTTATTTGACAGCTAATTGTACTGATCCTCAGCACAATCGGGAGTAAATCGCTGACATACAAGCGATATTACTTTTCCATACAGTTGTATAATTAATTAACTGAACTCTTGTTTCGTAAATATAGTATTTACTATTTTTGCTAAGCCTGTTCGAATTAATAGTCAATAATACGCACGATCATACTAAAGATACTAGTTTATGAAAATAGCTCTCCCGCACGGACTTAATCATTACGGACACTATGTTATACTAGGTTTACTGATTTGCAGTCAGTACATAACCGGTTGTGCTTCTACAAAAGAACTCGCTTACTTTCAAGATGACCTAGCTCAGGCTACTGCCACAACTGGCGCTGCAGAACGGTACATCCCGAAAATTCAGACCGGCGATGTTCTCTCGGTTCAGGTGAGCAGCTTAAACCCTGAAGCCTCCTCATTCTTCAACCCGTATTCTCCTATTGCTGCCGGCGGATCAGTTCAGGCCGCCCCAGCCTCACCAACCACCCCTCTGCAAGCTGTTAATGGCTATCTGGTCGATGCAACCGGCGCCATTGAGTTGCCGATGGTGGGCAAAGTGAACGTGGCGGGTCAGACGGTAGCGCAGATCAAGGAGAAAATACGCGGTATGCTGACCGAATACCTGAAAGAACCTACTGTCAATGTTCGTAACCAGACATTCCGGGTATCGGTCATGGGTGAAGTAAGCCGCCCCTCGCTGTTTGCCATTCCAAACGAGCAGA
This sequence comes from Spirosoma sp. 209, assembly GCF_002006735.1. NCBI lineage: Bacteria > Pseudomonadati > Bacteroidota > Cytophagia > Cytophagales > Cytophagaceae > Spirosoma > Spirosoma sp. 209. The sequence continues at coordinate 154,495 of NZ_MVEC01000001.1, forward strand.
TCACCCTGCTCGAAGCCCTGAGCCTGTCGGGCGATGTTACCATCTACGGCCGGCGCGATAACATACTCATCATTCGGGAAGAAAACGGCCAGCGTACGTTTGGTCGGATCGACCTGACCAAACGCGATGTGTTCAACTCGCCCTACTACTACCTGCACCCGAACGATGTAGTTTATGTAGAGCCGGGCCGGGCGCGGGCCGCTACGGCCGACCGTACCAATCAGATTTTACCCATTGTTCTCAGCGCGCTCTCGTTTGTCGCGATTATCGTATCCCGTTTCTAAGTCACTCCACCTTACGCGATGCCATTCAACTGTTAATGACTTTTCAATTGTAAACTGACACGATTATGTCAAATCAGAGTACGTATGCTTACGCGCCTTACCAGGTGTACGACGGCGAAAAAGAGCCAAATCTACGGGTCGTATTGATGCGCTACTTGAAGCATTGGCCCTGGTTTCTGCTATCGATACTCGTAGCACTGGGGTCGGCCTATGCTTACTCCCTGTACCAGACACCTATCTACCAGGTGAAAACCAGTCTTTTGATCAAAGACGACAAAAAAGGACTGAGCGAAGAAAACATCCTGAAAGAGATGGACATCTTCGCCCCTAAAAAAGTGATCGAAAACGAGATGGAGATTCTCAAATCGTTTTCGCTCATGAGCAAAGTAGTTGGTGAACTGGGGCTGGAAGTGCAGTATTTCCGCCCGACTGCTACCATTAAACAGGAAATCTACGACCAGTCGCCGATCAAGCTGATTGTTGAAAAAGCCAAGCCGCATCTGTACGATGAAGAGCTGACCCTCACGGTTGTTAGCCCTCGGGTCGTTCGCATCAACAACCTGGCTTATCCGGTTAATCAGAGCGTTCATACGCCATATGGCCGATTACGCTTTTTTACCCGACAGCCCCTCAATGTAGCTGATGAGCCGCTGATCGTACGGGTTAGCCCACGGGCCGCTACCGTTGAGCGCTACCTGAAAAATCTGACGGCCGAGCCCAGCAGCAAAGCCTCTACCGTACTGCAGCTGACGCTCGAAGACGCCGTTCCGCGCAAGGGAGAAGCCGTACTGACCAAGCTCATCGAAGCCTACAATCAGGACGCCATCACCGACAAGAACATCGTTGCCTCCAACACCCTCAACTTTATCGAAGACCGGCTTCGGCTGATTGCGGGCGAGCTGACCACCGTTGAAAAAGGGGTAGAGTCGTACAAATCGTCGCAGGGCATCACGGACCTGAGTTCGCAGGCGCAGGTGTTCCTCGAAACGGTCAAAGAAAACGATGCTCAGCTGAACCAGGCCAGCATCCAGCTGAACGCCATTCAGGATATTGAGCGCTACGTCAACAGCCAGAACAACGAGCGCGGGGTGGCCCCGTCTACCCTGACCGTTGGCGATCCGGTGCTGATCAGCCTGGTGGGTAAAATGAACGAACTGGAACTCCAGCGCGATCAGCTGAGCCGCACTACCGCGCCCAACAACCCCATGCTGCAGTCGCTCGACAGCCAGATCAAGATCGTTCGGAGCAGCCTCTCGGAGAACGTTCAGAACATGAAACGGACACTGCAGAGCACCGAGCGCAGCCTTAAGAACACCAACCGCCAGCTGGAAAGCCAGATCCGCAGCATTCCCAGCAAGGAGCGGACCCTGGTCAACATTACCCGCCAGCAGGCTATCAAAAACAACCTGTACACTTACCTGCTCGAGAAACGCGAAGAAACGGCCCTCTCCTACGCATCGACCGTAGCCGACAGCCGTACTATCGACGCCCCCCGGAGCGGCAGCAACCCGGTAAAGCCCGTGAAGAGTACTATCTTCCTGCTGTTCGGCATGCTTGGTCTGTTACTGCCGGTAGGCGTACTGGCCGGCCGCGATGCGCTGAACGACCGGATCAGCCACCGTTCCGACGTAGAAGATGCCTCGCAGGTACCGATCCTGGGCGAAGTGGTAGCCAGCCGGAACAACGATCCGCTGGTGATGCTCTCCGGCAAACGCTCGGTCATTGCCGAACAGATCCGGACGCTGCGTACCAACCTCCAGTTCCTGCGCAGCAACCCCACCGACAGTCAGGTTGTCCTGTTTACGTCGAGCATCAGTGGCGAAGGCAAATCCTTCCTGTCGCTGAACCTGGGCGCCAGCCTGGCCCTGGTTGACCGGCCAACGGTTATTCTGGAAATGGACCTGCGCAAACCCAAGCTCCACTCGGTCCTGAACATTCCGAACCGGGCGGGTCTGAGCAACTACCTGATTCAGGAAGCCACCCTGGACGATATTCTGCAACCGGTACCGGGTTTCCCCAATTACCAGATCATCACGAGCGGACCGCTGCCCCCGAACCCGTCGGAGCTGCTGAGCAGCCCACAACTCGAGCAGCTCTTCCGCGAACTGCGCCAGCGCTTCGACTACGTGATTGTTGACTCGCCACCGATCGGCCTCGTTACGGATGCTCAGCTCATTGCTCCGTTTGCCGACACGACCATGTTCATGATCCGCAACGATCACACGCCGAAAACGTGTCTGAAGATGATCGATACGCTCTACAAAGAGCACCGCTTCCAGCGACTGAATGTCGTCCTGAACGCCGTTGGCGAAGGCCAGTCGTACTACTACAGCTACGGCTATTACGAGAAAGAAACCGGCAACTCCCGCAAAGCGCTCTCCTAAGCAGTATTTGAGGTAAATGATTTCAGTATGGGTAAGCCGTGGTCCCCGACTACGGCTTACTGAAGGCTCTTTTTGCCCTTTGGTAAGCCCTGTTTATGCGTACTACTACAATCTGAACAATAGAATCGTTAACCTACCATCCACATGCTCAGCCTTTCTACCTCTTTTGTTGAGCCGGTCCAGACGGAAGTGGACACTGTATCCATACCGATATGGATAACTGTAAGCAAACGTCTGGTCGACCTGCTGGTTTCGGGAGTTGTTGTACTCCTAGTGCTATCCTGGCTCATCCCGATACTTGGTCTGGCTATTCGACTCACCTCCCCCGGCCCCGTTCTGTTCATTCAGGTACGAACGGGCCGAAATGGTCGGCTCTTCCGCTGCCTGAAGTTCAGAACTATGACGTATGATCCCAATGCGCAGTTTAAACAGGCAGCCAAGAATGATAATCGGGTCACCCGCATCGGAAGCTTCCTCCGCAAAAGCAATATCGACGAGTTACCACAGGTACTGAACGTTCTCTGGGGAGACATGAGTCTGGTAGGTCCACGCCCCCATGCTATCCAGCATGATGCTCAGTTCTGGAACACGATACCCGGCTATCCAGGCCGTTATGCGATTAAGCCCGGCATTACCGGGTTAGCACAGGTTCGCGGATGTCGGGGAGAGACGTCCAAACTTATTCAGATGGAACACAGGGTTCGACTGGATAAATTCTATATTCATAAACAATCCGTCTGGCTCGATATCAAGATATGCTGGTGGACCGTAAAATCTATGATTAAAGGAAATATCAATGCTTTCTGACAGGTTCTTCCACATTCAGACTTATTGACTTAAGCTTAGATCAATAAGTCTGAATGTGGAAGAATAAAATGATATAAGCCATCTGTCAGGATTACAGGTAAAAATATCCTAGTAAACTTCTCAATATGCAAGCGGCACAAAGAGCAATTTTCAATACGGGTATAACCTACACCAAAACAATAATCACTATTCTGATTTCATTGTTTTCGACCCGTCTGGTGATTAATGCGCTGGGGGTAGAAGACTATGGTTTATTCAATGTTATTGGTGGTCTTATATCCATGCTGGCATTTTTAAATGCAGCCATGACAGTATCTACTCAACGCTATATCTCTTATAATATAGGAAAGGATAACATAGAAAGTACAAAAAAAATAATTGCCAACAGCATTATTCTTCATTTTATAATTGCTCTAATTCTTGTTATTTTCATTGAGGGAATTGGGCTTTATTTTCTTAACTACAAACTAAAAATAGATTCTGAGAGACTAAGCAGCGCTAACCTAGTTTTTCACATGGTTGTCGCATCAACATTCGTATCTATCATTTCAGTCCCATACGACGCTATTACCAATGCTCACGAAAACATGAGCTTCTTGGCAGTTATAAGTATTGTTGAGAGTCTATTGAAATTAGGTATAGCCTTGTGCCTATTTTATGTAGAGTCGGATAAGCTTATAATGTATAGCTTCCTTACAATGGTTACGGCTATTGTAATAAGAACCATTAAGCGGGTATACGTAAGAAATAAGTATAGGGAATCTCACGTGAATTACCGCTCTGAGTATGACACACATGTCATCAAGCAATTGATATCTTTTGCCGGTTGGAATTTATTTGGAACGTTCAGTTACATTGGCAGAAATCAAGGATTGTCAGTGTTATTTAATATTTTTTATGGCACAGTAATTAATGCTGCTTTTGGAATAGCTAATCAGGTTGCGGGTCAGTTAATATTTTTCAGCGCGGCCATGCTTCAGGCGTTGAACCCGCAAATCATGAAAAGTGAAGGTGCTAAAGATAGAGATCACATGTTAAAACTGGCCATGAAAACATGTAAGTTTGGATTCCTATTATTTGCTTTTATCGCAATTCCATGTATCGCCGAAATGGATATTATATTAACAATTTGGCTAAAAGTTGTGCCTAAATATACTGTTACGTTTTGTTCACTAATTTTAATTGGAGTGATGTTGAATCAACTCACAGTTGGTTTTGATTCAGCCATACAAGCCACGGGGAAAATTCAACGGTATATGTTGATAGGTGGTAGCATTAAACTACTCATCGTTCCGATAGCCTATTTTCTATTAGCTTACAAATTTGATATTATTTACGTGTTTATCACTTATACAATACTTGAAGGTGTTGGCGGTATAGTACGGGTATATGTGCTACGAAGCCAGACAAGGTTGTCTTTAAAAAAATACGTCAAAGAAGTTATATTTCCAGTATTGCCAGCTACAATAGCAGGTGTAGGAACAAGCGTATTTGTAACATCCTATGCAAATTTTGATCATCGTTGGGTTTTCACTGTATCAGCCTCTGTAACAATATTTATCCTTGTAGCATATGTAACAGGGCTGGATAAAAGTGAAAAGAATGTATTGAGTAAGATAACGGCTGGCTTGAAATTAAAAGCTATGCGATTAAGCCATCAATAATCGAATGTAGTATGTATCGCATAGCTAAATTGAACCGCATTCTCAAACAGGTAAAAATAAAATATCTGCTAAAGAATTCTATAGTTCAGTCTGAACAACCAGGAAGCATAATCATTGAGAGTAGTGTCCAAATAAGTAATTCTAAAATCTACGTAAAAACAGGCAGCCACCTCAAAATAGGAAAAGGCTCTGTTTTGAAGAATGTTTTCATTCATGTAGATGGTGAATTATCAATAGGAGAAAATAATATACTTGAGGGCGGAAAATTTTCAAAACTCTCTATATACATATCTAAAGGCGCTTTTACGCTTGGTAGCTATAATCGGATAAAGTCAAAAATAATGGTCCGGTTTGGTGGTTTATTAACGATAGGCGACCATAACAATATCAACGACGAAAGTGAAATCAGAGCTGACGAAAGAGTAATAATTGGCGATTACAACCAAATTTCATATCAGTGCGTGATTTGGGATACCAATACACACACGATATACGACGATGCTACCCGTAGAGAACTAACAGATAAGCATTTTCCCATATTTGGCTACGAATATGAACGACCTAAAACAAAGCCTGTGACGATTGGTAGTGACTGCTGGATCGGCCGGGGTGTTTCTATTCTTAAAGGAGTAGAACTGGGGAGTTCCTCTATCGTTGGCTACAAAACGATCTTGTCAAATTGCCATATAGAAGAGCGAAAAGTAGTGGTTACAAAGATTGATAACACCATTTTCGACCGACAGGATTGAAGTCGCAAACTTACTGGCTCGTTATGAAAACCATGATCTCAGTTGTCATTCCTCTGTATAATAAAGCACATACTATAGAACGGACACTCTCATCTGTTCTTGAGCAAAGCTTTCATGATTTCGAAGTTGTCATTGTAGACGATGGCTCTACCGATAATGGAGCTGATGTCATTCGCACTTTTACACAGGATAGCCGCGTTCGCATCGTCAATCAAACTAACCAGGGCGTAAGCGCAGCAAGAAATAAAGGGGTAGCCAGTGCGCGATATGAGTACATAGCTTTTCTGGATGGCGATGATGAATGGAGTCGGGATTATCTGACGACAATGAAACAGGCGATTGAGAAGTACCCGCAGGCAGGCATGTTCTGCTGCGCCGGTATTGTAAGAAATGCCGACGGTACTGAAGTAATACGACTTGCCAGGAAATATGCCGGAGCGATTCTCGAAATCAATTTCTTCGAGAATCCCCACGTGTTTTTGCATACGAGCGCTACTATAGTTGCAAAGAAAGAATTCAATAAGACGAGCGGTTTTCCCGTAGGCATGAAGAGAAATCAGGACTTCGCCCTGTTTTTCTCACTGGCTCTTATAACCCCGGTTGTGTACTGCGGCTTTCCACTGAGTGTGTATGTAGGTGGCGTACAGGGTCAGGCAACAGCTACTCCAGAGTCGACTATACTATTACATAAGGTGAACCGATATAACACTGTGTATAAGAACTGGCTAGCCTCACGATACACAAAAGACGAGTTTCGGATCTTCATGAAATACGAGCTAAGGCATGAATTTATGTCGCAGCTGAGAAAGAACAACTACAGGAATATCGATGTGTTTCTGGAAAATCTGAATAAACAAATTATCACTCAGTTTCCAGCTCTGGAAATGGCCCTGTACAAGAACAAACTACTCCGATGGGCCGGAATTATATACATAGCCGCTACAAAAATCAGGTGGCGTATGAGGGGGTATCCACAGGTTGGAGAAAGTGCCTAACAACTAAACCGCCGGTAGCAGCGGACGGATGGATTTTACACATATGCGAGCTTCGGGTAAGATTAGCCACACCATAGAAAAGGCAAGAAGGCGGCTCTGGGGCAAAACCGTTTCCTGGCTAAGACATAAGCCCTGCTACCCGTATATCTACAAATCGTACTGGCATTACAGGTTCAATTCCGTTCAACCGCCTGATTCGGATAAACAACAATATTACACAGCCGTACCTAACAGAGGGGCCGGTATTGGGCATCAAATGGCCAACTGGATAGCGGGGTATTGGTTTGCCGGTTTGTTTGATCTAAAGTTTGCTCATATCCCTTTTTCAAATGATAAGTGGGAATCGCTACTGGGATTTGGCGAAAATGAAATATTAGCGGCTGATCTACTGACCCGGAAAGGTTTCAAACAAGTGCGACTCCCTTTATTCGATGAAGGATCGGCTAGAGAAATAAGCCTGACTCGTCATATCATCAGCTCTTACGCAGATCAGAATGTACTCTTCGTTGCCGAACAGGACCAGTTTTATACCGAGCAGTATGGCGTGCAAAATGCGCTGAAAGAAAAGTTTTATGCTGCCAAAGCCCGTCAGAAAGATGAGCTGCTATACGACAGCAATAACTTTAATATCGCGATTCACGTACGGCGTGGCGATATCGTAACTGGCCAGGAAAATAACAATCCCAATCTGCTCATGCGCTGGCAGGATGCAGACTACTTCGAAAAAGTACTATTTAATGTAATAAACTCAATACAAGTTAATAAACCAATAAAAGTGTTTCTTTTTTCTCAGGGAGATAAAAAAGAATTTAGTAAATTTGAGGATATCAGTAACATAAATTTCTGCCTGGACATGGGCGCTCAGGAATCCTTTCTGCACATGGTTCACGCAGATTTGCTGATCACGAGTAAAAGCTCATTCTCCTACAAACCGGCCTTGCTAAGCAACGGAATAAAAATTTGCCCACGCAATTTCTGGCATGGGTACCCCCGTACCAACGACTGGATACTTACCGAAGAAGACGGCTCATTTGATATAAACTTACTAGCGATCAGGTCATGAATGAATTTTCTACAAACGTTCTGAAAGGCTTACGCAAGCTCTATACTACAGTTAAGCCCGGTTCGGTAGCCAGTGGCCGAAACTGGAAAATGTTTTCTAATAAAGAATACGCGAATGAATTGATTTACGAGGCACTGACCGATAGCAAGCCGCGCATGATTGCCCGATTTGGCTCAACTGAAATGCTTTGCCTAACCAATTATGTGGGAATCAAACAGCATAACACTAATTGGCTGGATTTTATACAAGGCAAATCGTTACCCTGGTGGTGGCAACCAGCAACACTTAACCAGATGCAGCAGTGGAGCGGGTTTTACCCACCTCAACCGGATAAAGCTGAACAATTCTGCCAGTTGATGCTGTCGGACATCAGACAGATCGATATTCTCGGCTCCTGGCTTCAGGAAGAGACCCTTTTCAAGAATGAACTAAGCAGCGCCAAACAGGTGGTCCTTGAAGATCTGGAGCCTTTCTTCTGCACGAACCCCTGGACCAGGGCATTGGCCGGCAAAAAAGTACTGGTTGTCCATCCCTTCGCCGAGACCATTGAGCAGCAGTATCAAAAACGCCAGTTACTCTTCGACAACAATCTATTACCCGCCTTTGAACTAAAAACGATAAAAGCGGTGCAAAGTGTTGCAGGTGAACAAACAGCATTCGCCGATTGGTTCGAGGCCCTGGACTGGATGAAATCCGAAATCGATAATACAGATTATGACATCTGCATCATCGGGTGTGGAGCGTATGGTTTGCCATTGGCCGCGCATGTAAAGCGGATGGGTAAAAAAGCGGTTCATCTGGCCGGAGCAACCCAGTTGCTGTTCGGGATAAAAGGTAAACGCTGGGAACAGTTCATCGTATGGCCTTATACCAATCTGTTCAATGAGTACTGGGTTAGGCCAGGCCAAAAAGAGAAGCCTAAAAATGCATCCGTTGTTGAAGAAGCCTGCTACTGGTAACGTTTATGAAAAAAATAATAGATCGTATTTTACTGTCTCCGATCGCCTTATTAAAGGGCATTGCTAGAATGGTTAACAGTGGTGCACGTGATATACAAAACAAGCGCCGTTTTTCTTCATCAATCATTGATGATGGCAGTTGTTTCTCAGACGACACAATAATCAGTTCACATTCCCATATTCTAAAGAATTGTATTATTAATCATACTCAAATTGGTAAGTACACATACGTAAGCAGAAACGCTTTGATCCAGAATACAACCATAGGTAATTATTGTTCTATATCACATGATGTTATTCTAGGCTTAGGTGCTCACCCATTAACGATGTTCTCCACATCGCCAATATTTTACAAAGTCTATAATAATTTAAATGTAAAATTGGTGGAAAGAGACATATCAGTTCAAGAATATAAACCAATAATTATCGGTAGTGACGTATGGATTGGTGCTAGGGTAATAGTGATGGATGGTGTAACAATCGGTCATGGTGCAGTTGTTGCGGCAGGTGCAGTTGTTACAAAAGATGTTCCACCATACGCTATTGTTGGAGGAGTGCCGGCTAAAGTGATAAGGTATAGATTTTCTGAAAATATACGTAATGCCCTTTTGGAAAGTGAATGGTGGAAAAAGTCAGCTCAAGATGTATATTTATCTAAAGAGAGGCTTAATGACATATGTAATGACCACGTTCAGTATCAAAGTCAATTTGAAAATTGATTTAGGCTAGAGCTTCAACATCTATATTAATAACTTTGAAAGTTATGTCTTATTTGTTTAAAAAGTATTTACCAATTTTGATACTTTTAATAACTGTATCATCAATTAATCAATGGTCTTATATCCCACTTGGCAACACCTATATTTGGTGGGCCATTTATACATGCATCCTATTTGCCATGTATAAATCGAGAAATATATTTCTTGATCAAAGAAGTCGTATACTCATCAATGTACTCAATTGGTACCTTTTATGGAATGTATGCTGCATATTCAGAGGTTTTTTTATCGCAGAAAACTACTGGGAATGGAAGAACTTGATTGCAACTAGTATGGTCTTACTGTTGCCTTTGTCTATTAACATTTCCACTAATCCATTCATTATTCAAAAAATCATATCAAATTGGATGAAGTATGCACTACCAGCCTTTTTTATTTTTATTTTTTTCATTAAGGGAGAAGCAATTGGAAGATACCTTATACCTATCAGTTTTTTACTATTATTCTTTCCCATATTAAAAATAAAATACAAAATAATAATACTGATTTTTTCTCTATTTGTATTTTTAGGAGATTTAAGCGCACGAAGTAATATTATAAAATTTTCCATTCCACTTCTACTCAGCACCATTTACTTTGCTAGATTTATTGTAAATACAAAACTTCTTGAATTTTTAAGGGTAACCTTGTTGGCTACTCCATTAATTCTTTTTGGGCTTGGTGTCACAAATGTATTCAACATATTTAAAATGGAAGAATACATTTCGGGTAGTTACACTACATTGAAACGTTCAAATGGAGAGTTAAAAGAGGAGAATTTAATTGCCGATACTCGTAGCTTAATTTACACCGAAGTGTTGTCCTCTGCGATTAAGAATAATTATATCTGGATTGGCAGAACCCCTGCTCGTGGTAATGATTCGGATGCTTACGGTGCCCACGCTTTTGAAGAATTGAAGACCGGTAAGATGGAACGGTTTAGTAATGAAGTTTCGATTCTTAACATATTGACATGGACAGGACTCGTTGGTGTAATCTTATATTTTTTCGTGTTTTACAAGGCATCCTATTTAGCTATAAACAGATCAAATAATATTTTTCTTCCAATCATGGGCCTGTATATAGCTTTCCGCTGGGCATACGCTTGGGTAGAAGACTTCAGCCAGTTTGACTTATCGTACTTCTTCCTTTGGATAATGATTGGTATGTGTTTTTCTCAATCATTCAGAGAAATGACTGATCGGGATATTCGATACTGGGTGCTTGGGATTTTTAATAAACGGTATCGCAGATCAGTTGTAAAGCAGCCAGAGCAGGTTACCGCCGAGATCGCTGTTGCACGATAATTCATTTTCTGTACGATTTTATGTTTATTGGACTGATTCATTCCGATCTTTTTGCTATTCAGCTAAATTCAATTTATCATGATTTTTGTTGTCATCCCTGTTCATAACCGTAAAGCGTTCACTAAGCGTTGTCTTCAATGCTTACAACAGCAAACAATAGCTAACCTAACTGTTGTTGTTGTCGATGACGGTTCTACTGATGGTACCGGCGACATGATCAGAGCCGAGTTCCCGGAGGTTGTGTTGCTGACTGGCGACGGCAATTTGTGGTGGACAGAAGGTACGAATGTGGGCGTTCGCTATGCGTTGAATCATGCAGTAAAGAATGAAGAGAATTTCGTTCTCACCCTCAACGACGATACGGAAGTGGACGCCAATTACGTAGAGACGTTACTGGCTGTCTATGCTGCCAATAAACCCTGCCTGGTAGGCTCTGCTTGTGTAGACATTAAAAATCCAGACCGATTAGAGTACGCAGGGGCTAAAGTAAACCTGTACTGGTCAGGGGAAACGTATTTCGCAGCCCAGTTTGAAAACGATTATAAGAAAGCACTAGCCCACGGAACAACTATTGAGTCTGGTAGTTTACCCGGCCGGGGTGTACTGATTCCCTTTTCTGTTTTTGAAAAGGTCGGGCTGTACGATGCGGTTCATTTTAAGCAGTATATGGCTGATATTGAGTTTTCAGTACGTGCCAGGAAAGCAGGCTATAAATTACTTGTTTCGCTACCTAGTATCGTATACGGACATGTTGACGCTACTGGCTTGCAAATAAAACCTGACCTGTCATTTGGTAAGTTCTGGAAAGGTTTGTCATCTACCAGATCCCCAATTAGTTTATCATTACGTTACTACTTTGCGATGCAACACGCTCCTACAAGAGGACTATACTTTGTGCTCGATGTTGCCCGCATTTTTACCGGATATTTTCTCCGCCGTATGCGATTGAATTAATTTGAATTATCATAAAAAAAGCCGACGTTCTACGTCGGCTTTTTTTGTTTCTACACTCCCCCACACTAGTTTCTAAGACCGCTCATGAAACCGTAGTACGCAGGTTTCTTCTTGTATTCGGTATTGAGGAGTACACGCATCTGGTTGAGACCGGTAGATTCGACAGCCGTATCGGCCAATCCCCACACCGTTATACCAAACTTCTGATTAGCCGGTACCAGTTGTTTGTAAGCAGCAGCAACAGACTGGAACTTAAGCGCTTGCACCTTCAGGAGTTGATCTGTAACAACCAGGTTTTTATCATTGTTTGGATTAATTGCGATATCAAGTTCAGACATATGTACTTGCAGACCAGTTGCTGACAATTCCTGCAATGCAGAACGAATACCCTCGTCTTTCGTATTGATCGTGATGTGCATTTGTGTGCCAAGGCCGTCAATCGGCGTACCGCTCCGTTTGAATTCAGCAAGCATTTTCCGCAGGGCAGGAAGCATAGGCTGAAATTGCTCGTAACCCCAATCATTATAGAACAGTTTGGCACTCGGATCAGCTTCATGAGCCCATACGAAACACTTCTTGATGAAGTTTATGTACGCTTCGTCGCTGCTGAATAGCTTTCTGAACTGGGTTTGTTTCACGGTGCCATCTTTACGCTCGATAGCTTCATTCGTAACGTCCCAGCTAGTAATCTGCCCTTTGTAGTGACCTACTACGGTTTGAATGTGGTTCTTAACAATCGCTTCAAACTCGTCTGAACTGCCTTTGAAGTTCAGCAACCAGCTAGGTGCTCCACCTACGTACACCAGGCAGTGACCATGTAACCGTCGGCCAAGCGTTTGTGCCATTTTAACCCGTTTGTCTGATGCAGAAAAATCGAACTTACCTTTCGATGGCTGCAAAGACATAAATGTTCCAACGGTGATTGAATTAAATTCATTAGCCACTATACCCTGAATAGCAGCCCCTCCGTCTCTAACATCATTGCTGATGATATTTCCTATTGGAAAGGTAGCAACTGATTTTAACGAGGCACTGCTGTCTACAGTGATGTTGTCCAAACGGGCAGATGCTGTGTATTCGTCAGCTTTGGAAATCGGCGCGATTGTATCAACCTGCTGGCTGCATGCTGTCATTAAACCGGTGATAATCAGGGAGATCAAAAGCGTATAGAACTTGGTGGCGGAGGTAGAAACTTGTGTCATTTGGTACGTCTTTTTTGTCCGTTTTCGTTGAGACAAAATTGATGTACCGACATAAAATCAACCTTAAAGCCTGATTAACATGCACTTAAGGTCAAATTATAAACTTGTTAATACCGGATTAAGCTGGAATTAAGACATATCAGCGAATTAAAGTGAACTTAAAATTTAGAGATTAAAATCAATCGCTCATTACTTTCCGACACTTACATAATATAACTCACTAATTACCAAAAACAGTATTTTATTAATCAATTTGAGTCATAGGCATACATAAGAACTTATTTCTACACTATTGTGGATTAAAATCCACACCATCTCTCTTTAACAAGGCCTGCTAACCTGCTTAAATGATGATTAAAATGGGGATTTAAGGTTTCGTTTACTCGTTAAAAAGTTGGTGACCCCTGGCGGTTTACATCTAGTTACCTAATAAAAATTTTGATTACAAAATGACTTTAACTCTACAATACTCTCATTAACGGTACCAGTTCTCCAGACATCATTTACCTTTTTATGTCATCGGCTGCTATAAACACCAACGAGCCCTGACGCATGAAGAGTCAGGGCTCGTTGAACGGTGCTATCGGCGTATGAATTGCTATACAGCGTATTCGTTCGCCATTTTGGCCGGAATTACTTCTCTATAGATAAGCAGTTGCTTATGGGCAATTTCTGTTGATGTATACTGTGTTTCATACAGCCTGCGTATTGCCTGACTTGCGTTCTCAGACAACTTAGCTGATGAAACGTCATTAATGACATGCCCTAACCGAGTAGCATCGCCGGGTGCGAAGCTGGTTCCGTAGTTTCCTACAATTGATCGGAGGTTAGCCTGATCAGCATAAATGATAGGGGTACCGGTTGCAAACGCTTCGAGAATTACCGTAGGTAGCCCTTCATACCATATTGAAGGCACAACCAATGCTCGACACTTCTTTAGTTGCTCGACAACGGCGGCCCGTGGCTGGTGGCCAAGAAACTGGATAGCTGGATGCTGTTGAACGGCTTTCTCCACATCGGCTTTCAAAGGCCCGTCGCCCAATATTTTCAACCGTTGTGAAGTCGCTCCGAAAGCTGCCAACAAGGTTTGAATACCCTTTTCGGGTGAGAGCCGGCCGATGTACAGGAAGTAATCTTCGCGCTGGGCGGGATCGGCGTACCCCAGATCAGGTACTGCATTTGGCTTTACAACTACCTGATCCGGTCTGAGCTGCAGCGAAGACTGCAACATTTTGGCACGGGCAAACTCGGTCAGCACGATGAACCGGTCTACCACACGCCAAACCCCCGTCAGTTTATGCAGGCTGGTAATTGCCGTAAGCTGCGTAGACTGAAGGCGCGAGTCGCGGAAACAGCCAAACCGAATACCGTCAAGAGGAATCGTTTTAGTCAGGCAACGCTCACAGGGCACCTCACCTTCGCGCATCAACATACCGCTGGCGCATACCAGCCGGTAGTTATGAAGTGTCATGACGACAGGAATATTCCGTCGCTTAACGGCCTGAATGACAGAAGGCGTTGCCGTGTAGAATAAATTATGAATATGAACGACATCAGGTTTGAACCGGTCTATGGCCTGCTCGACCCGCCTGGCCGACTGACTGCTATATAACGACAGAGCCGCCCCTGTAACCGTCCCCAGTAGCGAACCGTCGAAACCATCGTTGGTAAATTCAACCGTTTCGACGATCGAACCGGCCTCCCGTAGCATGGCCACCTCCTGCTCGAATATGATATCCTCTCCCCCTCGCTGCTGATAGTAATTATGGATAAACAGAATACGCATAAGCTATACGAATATGAATCATGTACGGGTATACCTACGGAACGATTAATTGCGTAAACCGGCGTAGGTTTTCAGTCGGTTAAACAACCGGACGCGTAAACTGAACTGATGCTGGATCTGGCGGGTATAGTAGGCCGTGGGCTCGATGTTGTCCGGCAGCATGAACGTTCGCTGAGCGCCCGTATCGAGCCGGGTCCGGTAGCGGTTAAATACGTTGGTGTTGGTCGATTCAGTAGAGAAGCCGATGTTCTGAATCTTCGACTCGGTCGGGTAAATGGTAAATCCGCCCGCTTTGAACTGGCTGTAACACCACCGGATTGCCCAGGAGTTGATCTCGCCTTCCTGCTGCCGCCGGAGCATGCGCACCCGGTCGCTTCCTCCCTGGTTAAACTGTTGCTGACGAACCGGATCGGCCCTGAAGGCTGCGTAATCAGACACCGCCCAGTCGGCCTGTTGCCAGCGGTCCGACCAGGTTGCCCAGCCCCACGAACCCGTACGCGGAAAGGCGTAGGCGTCGGCCAGGTAGCTGATTGGCCGGTCGATGGGGAATGAGTAGCCCGTAATTGAAAATACCCGTGGGTTACCCTGGTACCGTTGCAGGCACTGATTCATGTAATCGAGAAAATTAGGGCTGGTCAGCAGGTCGTCCTCCAGCACGATCACACTCCGGTACTTTTCCAGCAGAGCCGTTACGTTGGTGATGATCGACTTAGCCAATCCGTTGTTGGTCTCGGCATACTGACGATGTACGGCCCGAAAGCCCGTTGCGGTATCCAGCACAGCCCGTACGGCTTCTACCTTGTCGGCATCGGCCGGGCTACGGGGCCCATCGGAGAAGATATACAGTTCACTGTCCGCAGCCAGATGGTTGGCCTGCAAGGCTTCCAGTACCTGACGCACCTCATCGGGGCGCTTGTAGGCGAACAGCGCAATAGGAGCCAGTCCGGCTCCGTTAGTTCCGGACTTTGTCATACGATAGCTGCTGGTTAAGAAACTGACGGACGAAGTAGTAGATGTACAGGGAGTTGGTAACCGTATAGCGTTTGAACAACCGGCGGGGCTCCTGCATCAGGCGGAATAACCACTCGGTACCGATCTTCTGCATCCAGCGGGGGGCGCGTGTCTGCTGGCCGGCCAGCACCGGCAACGCTCCGCCAATACCGAGTAATACAGCCGGGATACGCCCCCGCATCCGGGCCATCCAGAGTTCCTGCTTGGGGCATCCGAGCGCTACAAAAACCAGCCCGGCCCCCGACGCGGTGATCTGATCGATAACGGCGGTTTCTTCGGCGGGGGTCATGGGCCGAAACGGCGGTGATACCATACCGGCTATCTGCAGCGACGGGAACTCCCGGGCACAGATCCGGCGAATTTCGTCCAGCACGTCGGGCGTAGAGCCGTAGAAGAATGCCGAAATACCAGCCTCGGCTGCTTTCTGCAATAAGCTGCTGATGGCATCCATGCCCGCGATACGCTCCTGACGAAGGCCGTACAAACCACGCATGGCCCACAATAAAGGCACTCCGTCGGGCGCTACCCAGTCGGCACTGTTTACGGCCTGGGCAATAGCAGCATTACGACGGGCCTCGACGACCATGTGTACATTGGCGAAACAGACAGACCTTGACTCCCGGTGACGGGCTGCCTCTATGACCCAGTCCTGCAAATGAGCGTAGTTGCCGAGTGAGACATTCAGGCTGATTACACGAGTTCGTCTAACGGGCGTTGATAGCGTAGACAGTTCTGATTGTTGTAACGGCATAGGTTGTACGTACATAAGCTGTATAGTTGGAATTGGTAGTTTATGTAAAGTGCTTCGATCGGATTAGTAGTAATAAGGCGGGGCAGGGGCAGCGGTGACTACGGGGGTGGCTCAGGGTCGGCTGGTTGTCCAGGTCTTTCGGAGGCTGATCCAGCCGCCCAGCGAATTGGTGTATAGCTCGCCCTGATCGAGGGCAACGGCCGTCCGGAGTTCAGACCCGCCCAGCCAGTTGAGTGGCCAGCTAACCGAAGCCAAACCGGAAAACTGCGGTACGGCCCGACTGAATACCCGCCGGGGGGCGCCGTAATGCTGGCTGGCCGATAGTTTCAGCTGCCAGCGGGTTCGTTCGCCGGCCGATCCGGCCAGTCCCAGATGGATCAGCTCGACCCGGTTGCTGGCAATAGCCAGCACGTTATAGTTGACAGAAAAAGGCACATCGGTCCGGACGTCGCGGAGCTGCGCGAAAAACGGGGTGCCAATTACGTTCCGATCCTGTACCCAGCCGTCGCGGTACTGGTAGTTGTTGAAGTAATCGTCTTTGCCGTCGTAGCGTACGGTGCCGGTGATCGATCCGCTCTGGCTGAGGGTGGTCAGGTACTCGATCAGCAGGTTGTCGACCCCGAAGCCGGTGCCCGGTTGCCGTTTCAGCCGCAGCCCATACAGACCGTCGGGCATGTTGACGAACACCACCCCCGATTTATCCTCGAAGGGATGCTGATAATAGCCCATAAGCTGCCAGCGCGCTACGATTGTCTCCAGGGCAAAATCGATGGAACCCAAATGGTTACCCACCCGGTTCAGGCGATCGAAGTCGGTCAGATTGGGCGAATCGGACTCCCCTCCTTCCCGGGCGGTCAGGACATAGAGGTAATCCTGGAACGAGCTGGGAAGTTGTCCGTTGATAGCGAGTGTTTTGGGCAGGGTTGCCGAGCGGCCTCCCCACTGGGCATTATGCAGCACACCACCGGTGAAACGAAGTCGGCTGTGGGGACGGCCGATCCGGACGTATACCGCCTTCTGGTGCAGAAACGAGCCCTGAATGGAGTCGGTATTGGCAAACCACCCATGTGCAAAAAAAGCGTTGATGGATACCAGTCCCCGGGTGAAACCCAGCGGAGCAAATCCGCGGGTGCCAATCTGTACTTTAGTGATGGGCAGGGCGTTTCCTGACCAGGCGTAAAAACCAGATGTCAGGGTTGAGTCGCCCAGACCGATGATTTCTTTTTTACGACCGCCCCACAAACTGAAACGGCCCATATCGAGCGACACATACGCCTGCGGAATCAACACCCGCGACTGAGGAGCCGCGTTTCCTACGACCTCTACCCCGTACGAAAGCTGCCGATTCGGATGGGCAGCGCTCAGGCCGTAACGGCCGGTTGTCTGCACTATGGCCAGGCCGGCCGGGCTGCTGACGGGAACAATACCAAACTGATTAGCGCGCAGCCAGAACGGTGTTCGGGTGGCCGATGCGGCCAGTCCCGCTACCTCGACCCCGTACGTAGCCGAGTGTCTCGATGCTACCGCCAGCGAGTCGGTCGTTTGCGCCCATACTTGATTTACTGCAGCTACACTAATTAACAGTTTGAGAACTCGTAGCCCTGTTATCATACGAGGAATGTATATATTTCCCCTAATAGTAATAGAAAATAGATTTTTATAAGTTTCTATTACACAAAGGTTTCTCAAATATAATTATCAGTAACTATATATATCTGTATCAACTAAAATTTTGTCAAATTTTACCCCTGATAGGTAGTGTTTTGTCAACTCTTAAAAAAGCCGCCGGGTGTAGCTACCAGCAGCGAGAGACAGTAAACGATAAAGCCGATGAGCATGGCCTGCTCGGCGGGTATGCCTACATAGCTGGCCCCCGCCGAAAAAACGATTTCCCGAATGCCTATTCCACCAACCGTTATGGGGAGAGCCGTACCCAGTGACGAAGCCAGGAACAGAAACAGGTAGGCGCCCAGCTCGTCGGTGTACCCCAGCGACCAGACGATGTAGACCGTCATCAGGCACTGCGTCAGCTGGACCCCGACCGAATAGAGGTGTAGCAACGCCTGCCGACGGACTGTCCAGCCCATGAACCAGCGCAGCCCACCGACAAAAACGGCGTACATGGCCAGCACCAGCAACAGGCAGAGCCCCCCCGATATACCGAGCTGAGGGAGCCGGGCCCAGGCAGCGATCAGCAGCAGCGCCACCAGCGGAACCAGACCAATGACCCGGTCGAGCAGCGTCAGGGTGGTCAGCTTTCGGAGGCTGCCGCCACCATGCCGGTGCAGTTGCCAGACCTTGAAGCCGTCGCCCCCCACGCTACCCGGCAGAAACTGGTTGTAGAACATGCCCTGCCAGTAGAGCCGGATCAGATCAGCCGATGCCATACGAACCCCGGCTTCCCTGACCAGCAGCCGGTAGCGCTCCGCCGAGAACCATTTGGATACCGCCATGAGCCCCCCCGCAGCCAGCAGCCGCACCAGTTCGACGTCGAGCGCACTGTAGAACCGGCGGTTGTGTGCCAGCTGATATACCACAACGGTCAGCGCGCACACCGACACCAGCCCTTTAAGACTGACCAGCTGCCGGATTCTGGGCAGCCTTGACAACGTAGTAGGCCTGCTCAGCATACGGATCGGGGCTTGCTGGTGATCAGCATCAGTTGAATTGTACAATGAAGGCCGGATGCCGGTCAAACAGCGTTAGTTTGCCCAGGGTCCGGTAGCGTTCGTTGACCAGACTGGCCGAGTCGGCGATGTAGAGTGCCTTGCTGTATTTCTTACCGGTTCTGCGCAGGATACTGCCCCGGGCTGCGGTTAGGTGAAATGTGCTGACATCTGTAGCGTTATCGGCACCGACCGTTGCTTTGTACCCGTATAGCGGGCGGCCCAGCGTCAGCTGAGCGGCCTGGGTAGCGGAGTCCCTGTAAAACTGCCGCTTCTCGACCCGCCCCGGCAAAACCAGCCAGTTGAAGCCCAGCCGAACCACCACCACTACCGCCACCATCAGCCCCAGTCGGTTCATGGAAGGCTGATAAAGCTGCCAGGCCAGCCCCAGCAGTAAGCCCGAAACAAGGGCGGTTTTCCAGACAACCCCCGGAATGGTTTTCGTGGTTGGGTAGAACAGGGTGACCCAGCAGCCCACGGCCACCAGCAGCGCCGTAGCCAGCCAGATCCGCTCCACCCACCACCGCCGGGGCTCAGCCGGTACCGAGTGTTCGTAATAGAGGTAGGCCAGTACCGTAAACAGCAGGGGCACCAGCCCGATCAGGTACCGACCGTATACCTGCGGAGACAGCCAGTAGATGAGTACAGTGAGCGAGAAGGTCAGCGCGTTAAAGGCGATGAATGAATTGGCTTTCAGTAGCGCCAGTATATGCCGCCGAAACAGCAGCACCACCAGTAAGGTATACGGAACGAAATGGTAAATCAGCTCGAACGGAAAGGAAACAAGGTGCAGTAGGGTAGCGCCCAGGCCAAACGTCAGACCGGTTCGTTTGGCACTTTCGCTTAGGATGACGCTGGCCACATCGCTGAACGGGATGGCATTTCGGCTGAAATAGGCCAGGTAATAACTACCCGTAATCAGCACAAAGATGAGCAGACCGACTGCATGAGCCGGGTGGAACAGCAGGCGCCAGCGCCGGGTATACAGAAACCAGCCCGCCAGGGTGAGCCCCTGGAACGCAATGGGAGGCAGTCCTTTCAGCAGGAATCCAACGGCCGTAAGCGCATAGGTGGTAGCATACAGCCACCAGTAGTTTTTCTTCCGGTCAAAGTGGTACACCAGCATCATGGCTGCGTAGGTCACCCAGGCAAACGTAATCTCGATCAGCCCCAGCATGGAGTCGTAGAGCAGTACCCGGCCGTTGGTCAGCGTCATCAGGGCCGCGGCCAGCGCTATGGTGTTGCTGGTATACCGGCGGACGATAGCGAATAACGTCACCCCCAGCAGCAGCAGCGACACCAGCATCGGAAAACGAAGCGCGTAGGTGGAGTACGAGCCAAACAACTGATAGGAGCCAATGATGATCCAGTTGTACAGCGGTGGTTTGTTGAAATACCGCTCGCCGTGCAGGGTTGGGGTTATGTAGTCGCCGGATAGTATCATCTCGAGCGATACCAGTGCCCGCCGGGCTTCGTCGCCCGTGTCGAGTGGCATATATCCCAGATGGCTGCTCAAGACGAGACACAGGCCTGACAGGAGCAGCAGGGTCCAGCCCGGCCGAAAACAGGAGGCTACCGGTGCCGCTACGACAGATGTATTTTCAACTACAGACATACGTTTCCTACTTTGTCCCGGGCCACCAAAAAATGCATGCTGCAACCCGTTTATTTCCCCTACATGGCAGTTAAAAAATAGGCCCGCGTGGCGCAGACCAGGCCACGAAGCAGAAATCGGATCGTGGCAGCGACTACCAGGCAACGATGACCCGGTATTGGTAAGCGCTCGCCACCCCGTCGCATCAATGAGTATAGGGTTGGAAATTTAGCAGTATTGTTAACAAAAAAAGCAAGATATCTGATGATTTATTTACAATCTTTAATTTATATAAACTTGCAATACCATTTTTAATCCAGCAATGACAGATTCAATAAAGACTGTTTCCGAAGTTGTTCGTATTCATGCATGGAAAAGAACATGCCAAGACTTTTCAGATCGGCGGGCCGGTGCAAATCGCTGCTGATAAAATCAACCCATTCATTTTTCAGCAAGAGCCGGGCCTGGGCCTGAGCGCGCTCCCGGTAGCGCCCGGTGAAAGAACCCCAGTTCAGCTGAAACAAACACCCGATTTGCCGAAGTCTGGCCAGGCTGGACAGATCGTCGTTGTAGTACGTATATCGTTCAGGGTGAGCCAGTACGGGCGTATACCCACGCGTCTGCATCCGAAAAATAAGGTCTTCTAACTGACGGGGGGGCGCTGCCCAGCCCAGCTCAACCAGCAGATAGCGGGCAGTGCCGAACGTAAGCAGGTCGTCGGCCTCCAGCATATCCCCGAAGAATTCATCGAGCATGTATTCAGCCGCCACGGCCACCTGTATGGGTAGGTTATGCTCGTCGACCAGAGCCTGCAAGACCGCCTGACCGGCTCTGATATCGGCAGAACTGTTTGGATACCAGTCTCTGCTGACGTGGGGAGTTGTGATGACGGTTTGTATGCCCCAATCGGCCAGTTGTTTCAGACAGGTAAGGGCTTCTTCCGGTGATTTTACCCCATCGTCGATCCCGGGAATCAGGTGGGAATGCATATCAACCCGCCAGAAACAAGGCTCTTCCGTCGATGCTCCCTGAGAAGACCGGGTTGTCATTGCCTGGCGAATTGTTTGCCAAAGACTCATAAGTTACCTCCAGTAATCGCTAAAACCCACGCTAAGGGTACTCAAATCTACTCTACAATATCTAGTAATGCTACCAGCAGAGTAGGAAACTTATTTAAAATAACATACACCGAATATATACAAGTTTTTACCGATAGTAACAAATATGCTTATATTCATTAGTTTTCAGTTTTAAACAATTCACCTCAATACTAACTTATAGTTACACGAATAGCAAAAAAACTATAACTTATTATGAAGAAATGAGTTTTATGAAAAAAAATTTCTAAATGTTAGTTTAATGTTTTTTAGTCCATGGAATTAATTAATTTCACCCCATCATCATCACTCCTTCTTACATCATATGAAGTTAACTATACTCACCAAATTGCTACTTGAAGAGGGCTGGCAAACAAGCCATTCGCAGCATGCACACACCTTGTTTATGTACAGCCACAAATCAGGTTCTCCCTCTTTATTAATTCCCTTCGGGAGTTCAGAACAAGTACCAATCGGCACCTTCAACGCCATACTGCGAAGTGCCCGCCAGAAAAAGCGCCATGAAAACTGGCTGTCGTTTCTGCTAACCACCCATACAGCCCGCGTTGTTCTCGAGAAACAGGACGATATGCTGTGGGGTCGGATCGAGCTGCCGGGTTTGTTGATTGCTACGCGGGGCTGCTCCGTTGACTGCGTTCGTGATACGCTCCGCTCGTTGTTATTGTCACAGGTCGACCAGTACGACAGCAGTTATCGCAAAGCGATCGACTCGATGCATTTTAACCCGGTTTACGATACCACCGCTGTGTGGGAGCTGATCAAACAATTGAAAGCAAATCATATTGCCGACGAAACCGGTCTGGACATAGACCTGCTTGGCAGTTTCATGACGGGCGCTTCGTTTCCCTGCCCTGACCAGGCCACCCGGCTCGAGCGGTCGATTCGTGAGTTAGGCCGCCAGCTTATGCAGGTTTCGATCCGTTAATTTACGTATAGTATCTCCTCTCCTATACTGGCCCGTTTGTGAGTCGGCCAGACATGTATTTCTTACCGATGACAGCCCTTACTTTTGCGCTGAACCATCGTGCAGATTACATGCCCCCCCGCAAACTCGCTCTCCAGGAACTCAACCGCCTGTCGGTCGACGCCTTCCGTCAAACGCCTAAATTTCCTTACTGCCTTCTTCTCGACGACGTGCGCAGCCTCAATAACGTAGGCTCCGTATTCCGAACGGCCGATGCATTCCGGGCCGAAAAGCTGTATCTGTGTGGCATAACGGGACAGCCTCCTCACCGCGACATCACGAAAACGGCCCTCGGCGCCACGGAGTCCGTTGTCTGGGAGCACGTTGCCGATGCTGTAACGCTGGTCAGGCAACTCCGGTCAGCAGGCTGGCTGGTGGCCGCTGTCGAACAGGCCGAAGGCAGCACCATGCTCTCTGATTTTCAGCCGGTTCAGGGGCAGGGCTACGTTTTTGTGCTGGGGAACGAAGTCAGTGGCGTAAACGATCAGATTATTCAGCAGGCCGACCTGACGCTGGAAATACCCCAGTTTGGCACCAAACATTCGCTCAATGTAGCTGTTACAGCTGGGGTGGTTTGCTGGGATTTCATCAACAAAATGTAACAAAAACTTAACATTGGACTTTTGATTGTCAGAAGAAATTCGTATTTATTTGTAGATTTTTTTCTTTCATACAATGGCAAACAAAATCACAAAAACAAAACAGAAATCGCTGGCAGCCGACATCGTCAGTTCGATTGAGACCAAACTGGGCGAGGCTGGTGAGGCTACCAAGAAGATGAAAAAGTCCATCGAGAAGTCGGCCGAGAAACTAGCCAAGAAGCTGGCCAGACTAATGGACAAGGCTGAAAAGAAGAAGGCAAAGCCAGCCAAAGCCACTGATAAGAAAGCGAAGAAAGAGGCCGCCAAAGCCACAAAAAACGCGGCCAAGGCTGAAAAGAACGCTAAACGCACGGCCAGTCAGAAAGCCAGCGAAGCGCCCAGATCAGAGCCGATCAGCATCAGCACGCCACCCACCATCACTCCGCCACCTCGCCCCCGGACGTCTCCCGCCAAAGCAGCCACATCGCGCACCACAGCCGCCAAGACGGCTACACCCAAAGCAGATACTGCTACGGAGACACCCGCCGAGACGGCTTGATTTCACCATTTTTTGTAATTCATAAACAAAAAGCCTGCATTAATGCAGGCTTTTTGTTTATGAATTACAAAAAATGGTAATTTTACTGTGACTATTGAAACATCCGTTCGTCCATTGTTCTCTTAAGGCGATATCCACGCGCCAGACTCTTATATACCTGAACTGAACGGCGACATGCCTAACCGCTACTCTACTATCATTCTTGTTGGTATTGCGTTATTGCTGGCTACTGTTACAGCCTTGCTGCTTTACACCAATTTATTGTCACTGCCGGTAGCGGTTTCTCACATATCCCCTTCCTTTCGCTGGCTGGCTTTTCTGGCTCTCGCGCTCATCTCCCAGACGTTCATGGGCTATATTCTGTGGCGCATGTTGCGGCTGCGGCAACGATCGGTTATTCAGACGGAAGTCCTGCATTCACTGGTGCACGAGTTTCAGACGCCCATTACCGCAATCCGCATGGCGGCCGATGTGCTGGATTCGCCCATTGCCCGCAACCAGCCCGAACGGTCAGAAAAATACATCCGCATCATTCGCGAAGAAACCGAACGACTCCAGCAGCAGGTGGAGACCATGCTGACGCTGGCGCGCGCCGATCGGAATACGCTCCTGCTGAACCTGGAGCCAGTTCCGATCCAGCAGCTGCTGCGCACCATTGCCGAACGCCACGGTGACTATCTCCAGCTTTCCCTGCCCAGTTCAGACCCTTACCTGCTGGCCGATCGGCTTCATCTGACCAACGTGTTGCATAATCTGCTCGATAACGCGGTGAAGTACAGCGACGGTCATCCGGACATCACCCTCTACGCTAAAATGAACGCGGGTAGCCTGCAAATTGCCGTCTGCGACCGGGGGGTAGGTATTTCGTCCCAGCACATTCAGCAGATATTCCAGCCCTTCTACCGGGTACACGACCGTCGGCAGCCCAATATCAAAGGCTTCGGGCTGGGACTGAGCTACGTACAGCGGATCGTAAAAGCGCACAACTGGCACATCGACGTCAAAAGCGAGCTTAACCAGGGCAGCGAGTTCATTATCCGCATTCCAACCGCGTCTGTCCTATCGGCCAACGCCGTCAGCACGACCCGCAAGCAGGTCGTCTAGCTTTCTACAGCCGTCTTCAACGCTACCCGGCTGGCAATAACCGCTGGTGATGTTCCGTATGAATACTGATGAAGTCGATCATCTCCCGAACGGTCAGCTTACCCAGAGCGGGGTGGGGCATCTGGTAGCGGTCCAGCTCGGCCGGCGACCAGCCGGATACGCCAGCCGCCACCGACTGATACACCGTCAGTAACCGCTCCATCAGCTCAGCCCGGCTTATCGATATATCAGTCAACCGGGGTACCATGCCATCGGGCGCTTTCACCCCCGAGTCAAGCGCCTTTTCATAATTGACCGCCAGCTGTGCATATGACCGCGATGGCTTCTCGGCAAGCCCCCACGCCAGCAAAACCTCGCGTGGTCCCGTCACCAGCCGCGCTACGGGCCGGGCCGACAGATACAGGTGCTGAACCACCTCCGCAACAGACCATTTCCCGGGCGGTTGCTCCCGAAACGTTGCTTCCGAATAAGGCCCAATCTGATCGGCAAATGCCTGGTAGCGGCTCAGAAGCCGATCCACACCGGCTGGGATGTCTGGTGTCATAATCCGTTGATGTTACAGGTGAACCCAATCGGTGCCGTTACGCAACGTGGCATAGGCTTATGGTTAAAAATATTTACAATCTACTGATAATCAATATATTAATTTGAAAAATAACTAACTAAAAATGATCTATACTGCCGATCTGTTTGTTAGTACTATAGGCAGATAAAGCAATTCCTGAGGCCGAATCTGACCGCTTTACTCAACGAACGTATGCAGCCCGATTTGATCCAGTTGCCCCAGCCGGAACCGACAGCCGATCTGTTTTCTACCCAGCCCCGCCACCCTCGCCTGTGGATGCCTAAGCGGGTCGTATTTACCGCCGACGCGCTTAAAGAGCCATTCGGTCAGGCTATGTACGACCGAATCTCAGCCCTTGGCCTGCCCATCGACATTGCCCAAAACAACCGGATTACGGGTCTGCGCGGAGCCGACGAACGGGAAACCTACAGACTGGCCAAAAATACCCTGGCCGTGGTAAACGCCCCGGCTGGCGCGTTTAAGTTTCAACCCATTCCGCCCTCGGCCGACTGGCAGATGAACCTGGCCGAAGGCTGCCCCGCCCACTGTCAGTATTGTTACCTGGCCGGTAGTCTGAGTGGCCCACCGGTGGTCAAAGCTTTTGCCAATTTGCCTAAACTACTGGCGCATACCGCCACCTACGAAGGCACTTATCCGCCCAACCGAACCTGGCAGAACTCCGCCGATAGGACGGCTGGTAACCGCCCAACGACCTTTGAAGTTAGCTGCTATACCGATGTACTCGGCATCGAACACCTGACCGGTAGCCTGGCCGAGTGTATTCGTTACTTCGGCACCCGCGAGCAAAGTCAGCTGCGTTTTGTTACGAAATACGGCCAGGTCGACAGCCTGATCGATCTGCCCCACCATGGCCAGACCCGGGCCCGCGTGAGTCTCAACGCTGATAGCATTGCCCGCCGGATCGAAGGCGGCACCGCGTCGGTCGAGGCTCGTCTGCAGGCCATCCGCCAGCTGGCGTTACCACGCGCACAGGGCGGTGGTGGGTATCCGATCGGCCTCGTCATTGCCCCTATCATGCCTATTCCGGACTGGCAGCAGCACTATACGGCGCTGCTCGACCGGATGCAGGAGTTGCTTACCTGGCCGGCCCATTACGGCCCCATCGATATGAACGTGGAGTTCATCAGCCACCGGTTCACCCCCGGTTCTAAGGATGTGCTGCTCCAATGGTATCCCAACACCTCACTCGATATGGACGAAGCAACCCGTGCCGAGAAACGAAACAAGTTTGGGGGCACGAAGTACGTTTACCGGCCAGACGACATGCGCGCCATGAAAGCGTTTTTTTACACCGAATGGCAGAAACGCTTTCCCAACGCACCCATTCTGTACTGGACGTAGTCGGTACGGTCGGGCGGCTCTGGCCGTAGAACAAAGCCGCCCGACATCCGGCCAACTACCACACCCGGGCCTGCTGTACCTCGGGTTTGTATAGCTTCTGGCCTGGTTTAACCCCAAAGGCCGTATAGAAAGGAGCGAAGTTGGTCAGCGGACCGTTGACCCGGAATTTAGCGGGCGAGTGCGGGTCGGTAGCAATCCCGACCCGCTCGGCTTCGTCGCGGATTTTGACCCGCCAGACCTGGGCAAACCCCAGGAAGAAACGCTGATCAGGGGTGAATCCATCGATCTTGTCGTTGCTTTGTCCCTGTTTGGTCAGCTTGAAGGCCTGATAGGCCAGCGTAATGCCCCCCAGGTCGGCCAGGTTTTCGCCCAGCGTCAGCCGACCGTTCAGGTGCAGGTTATCGAGAACGGTATAGGCGTTATACTGATTGACAACGGCCTGGGTTTTCGTTTCGAAGCGCTCGGCATCCTGCTTCGTCCACCAGTCGCGGAGGTTTCCGCTGGCATCGTACTGGCGACCCTGATCGTCGAAGAGGTGGGTCATCTCATGCCCGATTACCATGCCGATACCGCCGTAATTGATGGCGTCGTCGGCGTCTTTGTCGAAGAACGGAAACTGGAGTATGCCGGCCGGAAACACAATTTCGTTATTGGTCGGGTTCGCGTAGGCGTTAACCGTTGGCGGAGTCATGCCCCACTCGGCCCGATCGACGGGCTGATTGATTTTCGCAAACTCTTCTATATAGTAGTGCTCCCGCGCCCGCTGCACGTTACCAAAGTAATCGTCGCGCTTCACGGTGATGTCGGAGTAGTCTTTCCATTTGTCGGGATAGCCGATCTTCTTCACGAACTTATCCAGCTTATCCAGCGCTACCTTTTTTGTTTCGGGGGCCATCCAGTCGAGTTTCTGAATCCGCTCCCGGTATACGACCTGCAGGTTATTTACTAGCGACAGCATACGCTCTTTGGCTTCGGCGGTAAAATATTTTTTCACCCACAGTTGCCCGAGAGCCTCGCCCAGTGCGTCGTCGACCCGGTTGGCGATGCGTTTCCAGCGGTCGGGCATCTGCGGCTGGCCATACAGGGTCTTGTTGTTGAAGTCGAACCGGGCCTGCTCGAACTCGCGGCTCAGCAAACTGGCGCTGTTATCGAGCAGGTCGAACACCAGCCGGTCTTTGAGCAGGCTGACGGGCGTTTTGGGCAACATACTGTCCAGCGCCTGGTAATAGCCCGGCTGGGCAACCAGCACCGTATCGATCCGGCTTAGCTCCATCGTATTCAGAAACGCGCGCCAGTTGAGGTTGGGCATCTGCCGGGTCAGGTCGGCAACGGCCAGCTTGTTGTAATTGGCTACGGGATCGCGCAGGTCGGCGGGGGCTTTGTGCGAGCGGGCCAGGGCTGTTTCGAACGCCAGAATAGCCTCCGCTTTGGTCCGGGCAGAAGCCGTATCCACGCCTGTCAGCGTAAAGAGTCTGGCAACATACGCCACAAAAGCCGTCCGGATTTTGCGGGTGGGTTCATCGGTCTTGGTGTAGTATTCTTTCTCCGGCAGCGACAAACCCGACTGGCCGAAATTGATCCGGTTGATGCTGCTCTGCCGGTCGTCGGCGCCGATGTAAAAGCCGAAAAAGGCCCCACCCCGGTTGCTTTTGCTGGCGGCCATATAGTTCAGCACATCCTTGTAGGTAGTCAGGGCAGCTATCCGGGCCAGCTCGGCCTTTATGGGTTCGTAGCCAAGCTTGTTGATGGTAGCCGTATCCATGCCGCTGGCGTAGAAATCGCCGACCTGCTGCTCCACGGTGCCCGTTTTAGCGTCTGCTTTGGCTGCTTCTTCCAGAATAGACTTCGTCTTCAGCTGGTTTTCGTCATAGAGCTGATAGAACGAGCCCCAGCCGGTCTGATCGCCGGGGATCTTCGTTTGGCGGACCCACCCGCCATTGGCGTACGAAAAAAAGTCGTTACCAGGGCTAATGGTTGTGTCCATACCTGCCTTGTCGAAGAAAACGGTTCGGCGGGCGGGTTCGCTGGTATCGCTCCGCTGCTGACAGGCGGCCAGGGTTAACAGACTCAGGCTTAGGCAGGAAAATTGCTGTATATAGCGCATGAATACCGGTATTAGGTGTTTGCTTTGTACTTTTGGGTAAAGATAACAGTCTGGATTATGAAGAAATTACTCATCATCGGCTTAGTGCTGGGTCTGTCCTCGGGTGCTTTTGCCCAGCAGGCGGTCAGCTACCACGGCAAAAAAATCAACGAAAAAGGGGCTATTCAGGCCTCTGAGCTGGCCACCCAGATGGGCAGTAAGGAAAAGATGCCCGCTAAAGTAGAAGGCACCGTCGAGTCGGTCTGCAAGGTAAAAGGCTGCTGGATGAAGGTAAAAACCGGCGATGGGCAGACCATGCGGGTGACCTTCAAAGATTACGGCTTCTTTGTCCCGAAAGACATTATCGGTAAGACAGTCGTGGTTCAGGGAACTGCCGAAACCAGCGTCACGCCCGTTGACGAACTTCGTCATTACGCCCAGGACGCCGGTAAGTCGAAAGAAGATATCGAGAAAATTACGGAGCCCGAAAAGGCCCTGACGTTTGTTGCCGACGGGGTCATTGTGAAAAAATAACGGACGCTTGCAACCATACGGGAACGGCGTAGGTCTGACTGACAACTACTCACGCATCACCCTTATGAAATCGCTCATCCGTTTTTTTGCGGCACCGCTCCTCGGGCTGAGTATGCTCTGTGCCTGCCAATCGCAACCCTCAGACGCCATTCCCTCCGATAAAGTGGCCCTGGGTTTTCAAAAATCAGCCCGGCTGGCGTCTGGCCTGACCGTGCGCGTCGACTCCCTGACCGACAGCCGCTGCCCAACCAACGTTACCTGTATCTGGGCAGGTCAGGCCGTAGCTGCCGTGACGATCAGCTCAGGAGCGGACGCCCAAACGCGCAGACTGGTGCTGGAGCCGGGGCAGACGAACCGAAGAGACTCGACAACGGTGCTGTTCGACAACGTCACCTACAAGGTCGTCCTGCGCGAGGTCATCCCCTACCCGGTTGGCAACGAACGACCCGAACAGCGAGCCATCATTCAGATAGCCCGGCTGTAGTAAAGCATAGCTGCAAAATTCGTATTTTTCAGGCCGCAACAACCCGTTGCGGCCTTTTTCGTACTTAACCGTCTACTTCATGCGTACCCTGTACCTGCTGGCAGGCCTCTGTCTGCTGTCTACTCCCCTGCTGGCCCAGCGGACCCTGCTCCATTGCGGCAACCTCTTCACCGGAACCGGTAATGACCTGCAACCCCAAATGACGGTGGTTGTTGAAGGCAACAAGATTACAGCCGTTCAGAAAGGCTACCTGGCCCCCGCTGGTACCGACCGGGTGCTGGACCTGAAAAGCAAAACGGTTCTACCCGGCCTGATCGACATGCACGTTCACCTCGAGTCCGAAACCCGGCGCGGAGGGCAGATCGATGCGTTTACGCAGAATGTACCCGACATTGCTTACAAAGCCGCTAAACATGCCAGAACGACCCTGCTCGCCGGCTTCACCACCGTACGCGACCTGGGCGGATCGGGGGTCAACATTTCCCTGCGCAATGCCATCAACCAGGGGCTGATCGAAGGGCCGCGCGTGCTGACCGTTGGGAAAAGTATTGCAACGACCGGCGGCCATGCCGACCCTACAAACGGCTACCGTCGGGATCTGATGGGCGATCCGGGTCCGGCCGAAGGCGTAATCAACAGTGCCGACGATGCCCATAAAGCCGTCCGGCAACGCTACAAGGAAGGGTCCGATCTGATCAAAATTACCGCGACGGGGGGCGTTCTGAGCAACGCTAAAGATGGGTCAGGTCCGCAGTTCACCGACGAAGAGGTAAAAGCCATTGTTGTGGCGGCCAAAGATTACGGATTTGCGGTAGCCGCCCACGCCCACGGTGCCGAAGGCATGAAACGAGCCATCCGGGCAGGCGTTCAAACCATCGAGCACGGCACCTACATGGATGACGAAGCCATTGCGCTTTTCAAAAAACACGGCACCTACTACGTTCCCACCATCATTGCCGGCAAGACCGTGGCTGACTCGGCCCGTATGTTCGGTTACTACCCGGCGCTGGTTCGGCCAAAGGCGCTGGCCATCGGTCCCAAAATTCAGAATACGTTTGCCAAAGCCTATAAAGCAGGCGTCAACATCGCCTTCGGTACCGATGCCGGTGTGTTTATCCACGGCTATAACGCCAAAGAGTTCGAATACATGGTCGAAGCCGGTATGCCAGCGGTAGAAGCCATTCGAACCGCCCTGCTCAATAACGCCCGGCTACTGGGTATGGACACCCAGATCGGCTCGATCGAAGTGGGGAAGCTGGCCGACATCATAGCCGTGGACGACAACCCGGTGCAGCAAATCAAAACATTGCAAGCCGTCCGATTTGTGATGAAGGATGGCACCGTGTATAAGCAGTAGCCGACCGGGTTCTGGCTGAGGGGGCAGTACTCTCGAACGTGCCGACGGCGGCCTCGGGCCGATGAGCAAAATCCAGCAGCAGGTGCTCAATACAGTAGCTCAGATTCCGGGCGTCGCGCATACTCAGATAGGCCGGATTACCGATCAGCTGCAGGCTTGCCGACCGCTGGGCTTCGTTATCCCGCCAGAGCAGCTGCAGGGGCAGATCGCCTTCGGCGCTCGCAAACCGCTCAACCCGGCATTCAAGACCCTCGATGGGTAAAACCGGAACCGGGGGTATGTGCTTCACCAGCACGTCGAAAAGCCGGGCCTGTGGCCTGTCGGTATCGCTAAGCCGCTGAATCAAGTGGCTCATCGGATAAAACCGATGGCTGCCGTCGGCCCGGCTCTGACGCTTGATGGTGCGCAGCAGCATAGGCAGAGTCTGATCCGGGTCGTACTTGATCTGGATAGGTAACAGGCAGTCGAAACGCCCCAGCGTTGAGCGCTGCCGCTTCGACTGCCGACCGGCTACCACCCGCCCAAACACACAGACCGACTGCTGGCTGGCGCGCGAGAAATAGATAGTCAGTGCGGCTAGTAACAGATCGGTGGGAGCGGCTCCTGTGCTGGCCACGGCCAGATTTAGCGTACGGCCAAGGCTTTCGTCAGCCGGTATACGGTACAGTTGCCGGGTCAGGAATTGCCCCGTAGCCTGCTCGTTTAACAACGGAGACGGAAGATCGGAGAATTGTTTCTGCCAGTAGACATGATCTTCGGAATAAGCCAGGCTGTTCAGGTAAACACGGGCCGACTCTACCTCATCAGCATATGATGGCGCCTGCGACGGCATAGGCTCGTCGGCCTGCATGGCGGAATAAGCTTCGGTGATGTAGCGTACCAGACGATCGAAGCCGGTGTCGTCGAGTAGCAGGCGGTGGCCCCGCACCAGGAGCCGATGCTCGTAATCGGACACCCGCAGCAAGGCCAGATCGAAAAATCGGCGGTCGGCCAGATCGAAAGGCTTGACGAACCAGTTTATGGCCCAGGCATCGGCAGCCTGACGGGGATTGGGGTTTTCGCTGCAGTCGAGTAATGGCAGGATGGGTCGGCGAAACTGGTCAGCGACCGATACCCGTGGTACTGCTTCGGCCGGGTCGAACTGCCACCGGAATACGTCGAACATGACAGGCAGGTGATCAACGACCCGACGAACCAGCGCGTAATTGAGTGAACCCGTTATGACCAGGCAGCCGCCGACAGCCTGATCAGGGCTGCCGGCCTGGCCCGGTTGTCGATTAAGAAGTTCTTCCTGAGCCAGGTGTAATGGCAGGGAAGTGGTTAAAAAAGGAAATGAGTTTTTCATACATGCCCGTTGGTTTAGGCGTAATGAGCACAGTAAATACCACACGAAAGGTACACCATGTTACTACGCACAGGCAGCACTTGTCGGTAAACAGCCCGCCAGCGTAGGCGAACGAGTAAAACGTGCGGGTAAGCGATTTCCTTTGAACGGTATCCCGGCAAAGACACAGCGATACCATTCGCTAGAAAGTAGTATACTGAACGTTGCAGTTTTAGTAACTTGACACATGAATGACTGTTCACTTGTAGTTTCCTACCTTCCTCTATGAATGTTTTAACCTGCTGGCTATTAGTCTGTACCTCTCTTCTGGGCAGCTACAGGGCTTCAGCCCAGAAACGCTTTTTACCCGATTCTCTAACCCACGCCCCCGACAGCACCAGGGCCTGGACCCTACGCCAGATCGGCGACTCCCTCGTTCGGGTCAGCCAGCTCGCCCCCGCCAAACAGGCTTACCTCGAAGCGCTGGATGTATCCCTGGCCGCCAAAGAACCCGACCCTGGTACCATTGGTTTATCCTACCGGGGAGTGGGCTACTGGTACGAACAGGCCAACGAGCTGCGCGAAGCCATTCAGTATTACCAGAAAGCACTTGGCTACCTGCGGCAGTATGGGAACACCTTCCACGTGGCCCGGACCCTCAAGTTCATCAGCGGAGCCTACACCCGGCTGAACGATCTCAAAATGGCCCGGCACTACCTGAACCAGGCGGTTACCGTAGCGCAGCAGTCCAGAAATATTGATTTGCTGATGGAGCTGGATGGCGAGCTGGCCATTGTAGAAGCCAAAAGCAACCGGCACGACCGGGCGCTGGTTCTCAACCAGAAAATTGCGGATTACTACCGGCAAAAAGAGGACTGGAGCACATACTACGGGGTGTTGATCAACGTAGCTCTTACCTACAAGAACCTGGGGCAGTATGCGCAGTCAGAAGTTATTTTCCGATCTATTCTGGACTATAGTAAACAGGCCAACGACGCTTTTCTGGAAGGCTATGCCCATACCAACATACCAAACGCCCTGATTCCGCAGGGTAAACTCGACGAAGCCGAAGCCCACTGTAAACAGGCATTGATCTGGGCCGAACAGACTGGCGCCGGTAAGTATAGCATCCTGGAGGATATCTACGGCAACCTGAGCAAAACCTACCAGAAGCGGGGCAATTACAGGCAGGCTCTCGCCTATTACGAGCAGCGAACAGCCGCTCACGACAGCGTCTTCAACGAGATTCGGAACCGCCAGCTGGCCGAGGTGGAAGCGCGCTTTCAGACGCAGGAAAAAGAGGCTCAGATTCAGGTACTGGACGCCATCAATGCCGCGAAAACCCGCCAGGTCTGGGCCGGCGCCATCGGTATCTTAGTGCTTTCTATCCTGTCGGGCACCCTGTTTGTCTTCTACCGCCGGATTCGGCGCAACCGCGCTCAGATTCAGCAGCAGTCGGAACAGCTGACGCTGATGATGAAAGAGCTGCATCACCGGGTCAAGAATAACCTCGCCATTGTTTCCAGCCTGCTCCGGCTTCAGTCGAACCGGCTCGACGACGAGAAAGCCATTGCTGCGGTGCGGGTTGGCCAGCAGCGGGTCGAAGCGATGTCGATGATTCACCAGCGGCTGTACCAGACCGACCGGGTATCTACGGTCAATATGAGCGAGTTCCTGACCGATCTCAGCGAGAGCCTTATGCGGGCGTACGGGTTTGCGCCCGATGATTTCGACCTGCAACTCGACATCGAGCTCAACGAACTGGATGTCGACGTGGCCATGCCGCTCGGGCTTATTGTGAACGAGCTGGTTACCAATGCCTTCAAGTACGCCTATGCCGATGTACAGCGGCCGAAGCTGCGGATCAGTCTGCACCGGCAGAATGGGCTGGCGCAGCCCGGCCTGACGCTGGAAGTGCAGGACAATGGCCCCGGACTCGATACCGCCGACTGGCAGCGGGACGGCCACCGGACCTCGTTTGGCAAGCGGCTTATTTATTCCCTGAGTGAGCAACTGGATGGCCAGCTTGAACTGATTCGGCAGAACGGCACCCTCTGCCGGCTCTACATTCCTCAAACCAAACTACGGGCCGCAGCCTGATCATCATGACCGATCGCATCAATATACTGATCGTTGAAGACGAAGCCATCCTGGCCATGGATCTGAGCGATATGCTCGAAGACGAAGGGTACTACGTTGTCGGTACGGCCAATAACGGCCGAAAAGCCCTCGATCTGTTTCAGCATAATCCGGTCGATCTGGTGCTGTGCGATATTACCATCAAGGGCGACTGGGATGGCATCGAAACCATTGGGCAGCTGGTCGGCGTTCGGCAAGTACCGGTAATTTACCTGACGGCCCTCACCGACCGCTCGACCATTGCCCGGGCTAAAGAAACGTTTCCGGCGGCCTACATCACCAAGCCCTTCGACAGCGCGCAACTGCGTCTGGCCATCGAAATGGCCCTCAACAGCTTTTCATTGCGGATTTTGGCTCCCCAACTACCCGCTACGCCGGTTACGGAGGCCAAAGTACGTCCGCTTACTGGCGAAAAGCCGACCCCGGAGAAAGACCCCAGCCGAACCGCGCCCATTCTGCGAATCAACGATACGCTGTTCGTGAAACAGAATTACCAGTTTGTAAAAGTACTCCTGAGCGAAGTGCTGTACCTCGAAGCTGACGACATCTATACGACCATCAACACCACGGGTCGAAAGTACGTAGTGCGGCTCTCGCTGAGCCAGATGATCGAACGGCTACAGGCCAACCGGCTGGCCCGCACCCACCGGTCGTTCGTTGTCAACCTGGATCGGATCGACTCCTTCAGCGACCATGAGGTTATGGTTGGCGGGCACTCCTTACCGCTCGGCCGTAACTACAAGGACGAGTTTCTGCGGCACTTCCCGGTTTGTTAGAACCCGAAATACCGCTCGGCATTCCGGTAACAGATGTCCTGCACGATCTGGCCAATCCAGTCGATGTCGGCCGGCAACTCGCCGTTCTCGACGTCGTTTCCGAAGATGTTGCACAGAATCCGGCGGAAGTACTCGTGCCGGCTGTAAGATAGAAAGCTTCTGGAATCGGTTAGCATACCCACAAAGGCGCTCAGCAGCCCCATATTCGACAGGGCGTTGATCTGCTTCTCCATCCCGTCTTTCTGATCGAGGAACCACCAGCCCGACCCGAACTGCACTTTCCCCCGTACCGAACCGTCGTTGAAGTTGCCGATCATGGTAGCAATCACTTCGTTATCGGCCGGGTTTAGGTTGTAAAGAATGGTTTTAGCCAGCTTATTCCGGTCGTCGAGGCCACCCAGGAAACGCGACAGCGAAGCCGCCTGCTGAAAATCGCCGATCGAGTCCCAGCCCGTATCGGGGCCAAGCTCACGAAGCCGCCGACGGTTGTTGTTGCGCAACGCGCCCAGATGAAACTGCTGCGTCCAGCCTTTTTCGTGATCCCACTCGGCAAACTGCACCAGCATGAACGACCGAAACCGGGCCATCTCGTCGGGGGTGAGTGGTTGCTCAGTCTGGGTCAGGGTGTTGAAAATGGTCTGTACCTCGCTCTCGGTGTAAGCCACAGCATCGATGTACTCGAGCCCGTGGTCAGACAGGCGGCAGCCCATGTCGGCAAAGTAATCGTGGCGGGCTTTCAACGCGTCGAGATAATCGGCCAGGGTACGGATGTCGCGGTTGCTCAGGGCGCTCAGCTTCTGAACATAGGCCCGAAACGCCCTTGGGTCGTCAACGGCCATCGCCTTGTCGGGGCGGAACGTAGGCAGAATTTTAACATCGAACCGGCTCTGGGCAATAGCGCGGTGGTACTCGAGCGAATCGAGCGGATCGTCGGTGGTGCAGACCACCCGTACGTCGAAATGAGTTAGCAGCTGCCGGGTCGACAGCTGGGGTAGCTGCTCGTTGCAGCGGTCGTAGGTGTCGCGGGCCGTAGCGGGGCTGAGCACCTCGGCCATACCGAACGGATTGCGGAGTTCCAGATGCGTCCAGTGGTAGAGCGGGTTCCGCAGGGTATACGGCACAGTTTCGGCCCATTTCTCAAACTTTTCCCAGTCGCTGGCGTCGCCAGTGCAGTAGCGCTCATCGATACCGTGCGTCCGCATGGCCCGCCACTTGTAGTGATCTCCGTAGAGCCAGAGCTGGGTTATGGTGTCGAACTGCCGGTCCTGCGCAATCTGATCGGGCGGCAGGTGGCAATGGTAATCGATAATCGGCATTGATCGGGCGTAATCGTGATAAAGCCGTCGTGCCGTCTCGGTTTGCAGCAGAAAGTCGTCGGAAAGAAAAGTAGGGGTCGGCGTCAGCGTGTTCATAACAGGAAAAGGAACGAAATCCGGATTTCTCCCCGTTGATCGTGGTTTTATGGTTTATCCGCTTCGAGAGGACGGGGGCTGACAGCCGACGCATCGGCTGCCGAAACGCTGGCCATCCATTTTCGGATAATCCCGGCCAGCGGCCTGAATTCGATCAGAAAACCATCGTGTCCGTATAGCGAGTCGATTTCTTCGTAAGTCGCGTCGGGAATATGACGAGCCAGGAACTGTTGCTCCGATACCGGAAAGAGCAGATCGGACCGGATACCAACGACCAGCGTCCGGGCCCGAATCTGGCCCAGTGCATTCAGGATACTTCCGCGGTTTCGCCCGACATTGTGCGAGTCCATCACCTTGGAGAGCGTCCAGTAGGTGAACGCGTTGAAGCGTTCGGCCAGTTTGTCCCCCTGATACCGCTGGTACCCGGCGGCTTTGTAGCCATCCATCTGCTCGTTATTATCCAGCGCCTGGGTAAAGCTATAGGTATCGTAGTTGCGGTAGGAGATCATGGCCATGGCGCGGGCGGCTTTCATGCCGGCAACCCCGGCGTCGGCGCGTCGTTCACGCCAGGTCGGGTCCGCGTCGATGGCCATCCGCTGCGCTTCATTAAATGCAATGCACCAGGGCGAGGCCACGGCGCTGGTTGCCACCACGATCAGGTTATCGATCAGGCCGGGCTGCGCAATGGCCCATTCGAGGGCCTGCTCGCCACCCAGCGACCCCCCCACGCAGGTATGTATTTTATCGATGCCCAGCTCCTGTCGTAACAGGTCGAGCGCCCCCACCATGTCCCGAACCGTTATGGCCGGGAAGTCATGGTAGTACGGCTGACCCGTTTCCGGATTCGCCGACAGCGGGCCAGTAGACCCGTAGCAAGACCCCAGCACGTTGGCACAAACAATAAAATCCCGATCGGGATCGAAGTATTTACCGGCACCGATCATACCGCCCCACCAGTCTCCGGCGTCGGCGTTACCGGTCAGGGCATGGCAAATCCAGACCACGTTCGAGCGGTCGCGCTGCAGCGTTCCGCGGGTGGTATAGGCCAGCCGAAACCCGGGCAGGCTCGCGCCAGATTCGAGTGGAAATGAATACTTGTAGTCGAAATACTGAAGGTCCAAACGTAATAAAGGTTTTCAGTTCGCTGGTTTGGCTGCCCGTATCCATCGTCGGTCCAGACGGCCAAACCAGCGAACTGCGCTGTTCATACTAAACCGCTACTGGCTCAGCAATGGCCGCAAAGGCCTGCTCCAGATCTGCTTTAATATCATCGATGTGTTCAATACCCGCCGAGATCCGCAACAGACCGGGTTCGACCCCAGCGCTGGCCTGATCCTGCTCGCTTAACTGCTGGTGCGTAGTCGAAGCCGGATGGATAATCAGCGTTTTCGAGTCGCCCACGTTGGCCAGGTGACTGACCAGCTTCAGGCTATTGACAAAGCGGTCGGCCGCTTCCTTACCGCCTTTCACCTTGAACGTAAAGACGCCCCCGAAGCCCCGCTTCAGGTACTTTTTGGCCAGCTCGTGATACGCGCTGCTGGTCAGGCCGGGGTAGTTGACCACTTCTACCCGCTCGTGCTGTTCGAGCCACTGCGCCAGCGCCAGTGCGTTCTGTACGGTACGATCTACGCGCAGCGACAGGGTTTCCAGCCCCTGCAGCAACAGGAAGGAGTTGAACGGGCTGATGGCCGGGCCCCAGTCGCGTAGCCCCTCTACCCGGGCCCGGATAATGAACTGAATATTGCCGAACGGACCACCCACCCCGAAGACGTCGCTGAAGACCATTCCGTGATACCCCTCCGACGGCTCCGAAAACTGCGGAAACTTACCATTCCCCCAGTTGTAATTGCCACTGTCGACAATGACGCCCCCAATGCTCGTGCCGTGACCACCGATCCATTTGGTAGCTGACTCGACCACAACGGCCGCTCCGTGTTCGATAGGCCGGAACAGATAGCCCCCGGCGCCAAACGTATTGTCGACAATTATGGGCAGGTCGTGCCGCTTCGCCAGGGCCGCGATGGCCTCAAAGTCGGGAATGTTGAAACCCGGATTACCGATCGTTTCGAGGTAAATCGCCTTTGTTTTATCGTCGATCAGCGGCTCGAACGATTCGGGTTTGTCGCCATCGGCAAAGCGGGCTTCGATGCCCAGGCGTTTGAACGAAACCTTGAACTGATTGTAGGTACCTCCGTACAAAAACGAGGTAGTTACGAAGTTATCGCCGGCGCTCAGGATGTTGGTCAGCGCAATAAACTGAGCCGCCTGTCCCGACGCCACTGCCAGAGCAGCTACCCCGCCTTCGAGGGCAGCAATCCGCTTCTCGAACACGTCCGACGTCGGGTTCATGATGCGGGTATAAATGTTGCCAAACGCTTTCAGCGCAAACAGATCCGCACCGTGGGCCGAATCGTTAAAGACATACGAGGTTGTCTGATAGATAGGTACCGCCCGCGAATTGGTGGTTGGGTCGGCTTCCTGACCCGCGTGTAACTGCAGCGTATCGAAATGCAGTGAAGAAGACATGGTATTTAGTGGTTTTGGCTTGGAATATTCCAGTGGATTCGGACGGCTGAGCGGTCCGGTTACAGGCTGGCCTCGTCGGGTCTTGACAGATACCGGCGGCCAGGCGCGCGATCAACCCTCCCGGTTGTCGTGGCGGAGTGTGGGTGGTAATTAG
This sequence comes from Spirosoma sp. 209, assembly GCF_002006735.1. Lineage (NCBI taxonomy): Bacteria > Pseudomonadati > Bacteroidota > Cytophagia > Cytophagales > Cytophagaceae > Spirosoma > Spirosoma sp. 209. The sequence goes on from NZ_MVEC01000001.1 coordinate 194,471, forward strand.
TAGGCCCGAGCGGGCATACACTGTTGGCTGTAGAGCATGTGCATAAACGATTTATAGTCCCTAATGTCCGCCGGAGCGGCTGCTTTAGGCAGGAGTTAGCACCTTGCCGTGTGGTAGGTTGCCAGCGGTTCACAGAGCCTGATCTCTCCCCCGCTTCTGTATAAATCAACCCGCGCCCCTGAAGAAAAAGGCGCGTAACAATTGACTTGATGACGCAAGTATACAGGGCAAAACGTCTTTAACCAAACCTAATCTGGTTTTTCTGTCCGTTCCCTCTTTTTTTATTTTTCGGGGTCAGACCGCCTGCCGGATATCGTGTTTGTTCGCTACTTTTGTCTGGTAACACACCCAATCAATGAGCCAAACCTACCGATATAATCGTGAAAACGCCACCCGGGTGGCCGGTACAACCACGCTTAAAGACGCTATCGGGCAGCTGCTGAAACAGTATCAGTTACAGACGCGCTTCAACGAAACTTACCTCGAAGCGTTCTGGAGCCGCATGATGGGCCAGGCCATTGCCTCACGCACCAAACGGCTGTACGTCCGCGAACGTAAGCTCTATATTGAGATTACCTCTGCCCCGCTCCGCAACGAACTCGTCAACGCGAAGCAGAAACTGATTCAGGTGATCAACCGCGATATGAATGCCGAAGTGATTGATGATGTGGTCTTTATCTAGGTAATCCTTCGGCAAACTCCTGCATTGTCATAAACTCGCCCCGGCCTTTGAGGTCCTGCAACAGGGCGTCGACCCGGTCGAGCAGCAGCCCGCTCGAATGACGGCGAACGTAAGCCGGAATCTGACCATAGGCCGCCAGATCGGTAAACTCCCACGGATGTACGTACAGATTCAGAAAGCCGTCGGCCCGCAAGGTCTGGCGGCATAATTGTTTATAGAGGGCAAACGGAAAGTTTTTCAGACTAAGCCAGAACAGGGGCAGCCGAATCGAAGGCGTTACCGACGCCGGAATCTGCCAGACGCCCGACTCCCGAAACGGATGCCGGGGCTCGCCCCAGTGGTTATACCGGCCCGGCAGCCAGGTCGGATGCAGCGACGAATTGTACTGATACCCGGCCTGCTGTACATCAACCGGGTTGACATAGCCCATGCGGGCGCGCCGGAAACCGGTAACCGGGCGACCCAGCAACTCTTCAAGCGCCAGTCGGGACTTCAGCAGATCGGCGGGCTCGAAGGTAGTATGGTAATAGCCATGAGATGCAATCTCATGACGGGCGGCCAGCTGCCCCATCAGAACAGGTTCGTGTAGTGCGTAGTTGGCCGTAGTAAAGAGCGTAGCCCGTACATTATTCGATTCGAGCCGCTGGTTCAGGCTGATCAGGCCCCGCGTCGATACGGCTACCTGTTCGCTCAGCGGAATGGCATGGCCGAACTCCAGCGCCGTGTCAAATTCCTCTACGTCAACGGTGAATAAAATAGATCGTTCTGGGTAGTGGGTTGCCATGAAGTTACGGTCTCGTCAATATCACTTGTGTCGCTGATGATGTAGGCCGGTCTTCCTTTTACTTCAACGAACGTTTTTCCTAAATACACACCGATAATACCGATCATGATGAACTGCACGCCACCAATCAGGGCCAGCAGCACAACCAGCGTTGTCCAGCCCGACACGGTCGCGTCGGTGAAGAAATATTCATACAACACCTCCACGCCGAACAGAATAGCAAACAGCGACATACCGAAACCCAGCATAACGGACAAATAAAGCGGCCGGGTAGAGAACGAGGTAATCCCCATAGCGGCCAGTTTCAGCATTTTCCGGATGGAGTATTTTGATCGGCCGGCATACCGGGCAGCGGGCTCGTACAGCATACGACATTGCCGGAAGCCAACCCAGGAAATGGCCCCGCGTAAAAACAGATCATTCTCCTTGAATTGCCGGATTACGTCGATAACTTTCCGGTCGAGCAGCCGGAAATCCGCAGCCCCATCTTCGAGCTCCAGGTCCGAAACCCGGCGCAGCAGCTGGTAGAAATACTTCGACGAGTTTCGTTTGAACCAGGAGAGTTTCGGATCGGGACGACGTACGGTGTAAACGACCTCATAGCCCTGCCGCCATTTCTCGATCAGCGTCGGGATCAGTTCAGGGGGGTGCTGCAGGTCGGCGTCGAGGCAGATGACGGCGTCGCCACGCGCGTTTTCGTAGCCGGCCCGTAAGGCCATCTGGTGACCGAAATTGCGCGAGAACGAGATAAATCGAACCGCCGGATACGTCTGGCTCAGCTGCCGGAGCACATAGCGGGTCTGATCGCTGCTGCCATCATCAACGATCAGTATTTCGTAAAGACCCTCAGAAGCCATGACCGATGTTAGTCGTTGTACCAACACGGTCAGGTTCTCTTCTTCATTAAAGGCTGGCACGACTAGGCTAATCATACCTGGTTGCAGCTTCATAGGTTTACTTACTAAATAATTAGATAGGTACGGTGGTTACGCTGCTGCGCGAAGTCAAAGTTAAGTACATATACTTAATGCCAAATAACTAAAAAATTAAAGTTAGCTTAAACTTAACGCAGGATCGGCTTAGCAATAATGCCACAACTTGTATTGTTTATCCATGAAAAAGCCCATGTTATCCAACAGAAAATCAGGAAAGCAGCGGTTATACGGCGCAGACAGCCAGCTGGTTGATCAGGAAGAACGACGGCTCGATCTGGGCTTCGGCTCCACCTTTACCGATCCTAACTCCCGACTGATTAATAAGGACGGCAGCATTAACGTTACCCGAACCAACACCTCGTTCTGGGATCGGGTAAACCTCTACAACCGGCTGATTACGATGAACTGGCCCTCCTTTTTTGGGGTGGTACTCCTGCTGTATTTCTCGGAGAATGTGGTATTCGCCTGCATCTATATGCTGGTCGGTCCTGAATACCTGCTCGGTCTGGATAAGGTGACAGATGGGAGTCCTCTGGGACAATTCTGGGGGGCCTTCTTCTTCAGCGCCCAGACCCTTACTACCGTTGGCTACGGCCACATCAGCCCCTCAGGTTACTTAGTCAGCGCTATTGCCGCGCTTGAGTCAATGATCGGTCTGCTGGCTTTCGCGCTGGTGACGGGGCTTCTGTATGGCCGTTTTTCGCGTCCTGTGGCACATATACGCTTTTCGACCCACGCCTTGTTTGCGCCTTACCTGGATGTGAATGGCTGGATGTTTCGTATCGTTCACCAGCGCGCTAATCAGCTGATCGACGTGCAGGTAGACGTATCATTGTCGCGGCTGGAAACCCGACCCGACGGAGTGCGTTATCGGCGATACTACAATCTGGAGCTGGAGCGCAATCGGGTAAACTTCTTTCCCACCAACTGGACGCTGGTACATCCCATCACGCCGGGCAGCCCGTTACAGCAATGTACGCCCGACGATCTGGCCGAATCGGATGCCGAATTTCTGATCCTGTTGCGAGCTACTGACGATACCTTTTCGCAGGTTGTGCATACCCGCTATTCCTATCGGTACGATGAGGTTTTATGGGGCCGGAAATTTCTGCCGATGCTGGATGGCAACCAATCGGGCGGGGCCTTACTCGATCTCGCCAAGCTGGATGACACGGTCGACGCTCCGCTCAACTGACCTCGTTGGCTTGCTTAGCTCACCGCCCGCCTACCGCACGTACTTAGCCATAATTCACTCTTCCATCTACGTATGTATAAGTATAATTTTTGAGTAATACGAACTTTATGTTTACAAACCCATCGGCTTGGGTACCTTCGCTCCCTGATTTTAGTCAGGATTGGCGTTATCGGTTAGCGGCCGGCTCCGGTTCAAAATACATGACACCGGCATGTACAATTTTCCACTGCTCTCCCTCCCGCTCAAGGTAGCGTACCTGCTGGCTATGGGTAGTTGGCCGACCATGGCAGCGCATTACCTGGCAAAAGGTGACGAAAGCGGCATCGCCCCGAATCCGGATTCGATAGTCCTGATTGACAAACACGGATGAGTCGGGTTCGGCCATCTGACGAAACGAGCTGGTCAGCCCCCGGCGTAGGGCCGTCTGTTCGCCCTGCGCCACGACCACCCGGCCGTCTCCCAGGCTAACCCGCTGCGATAGTTCCGTATGAGTAGCCCAGCAGCTGGCCTGCTCTGTCGCATTGCGGTTCAGGTAAGCCTGTGCCTCCCGTTCAATAACGACACAGATTGCCCGTTCATCGGCTGGCAGCGACTGGGCAATAAGGATCCGGCTAAACAGCACGAAACCAAGGGTAATACCAAATTGATACACGCGGTTCATAGTCGTGAAGGAAGGATTCAGGGCAGCATAACAAACCGCTGACAAACAATAGTTTATTCAGACAGAGCCGAACCCGATCAAACCTAAACCACATCCCCTAAACCACAAAACGGGTTGATTGAACGGTGCCTCCTGTTGAGTAAGAGGGCAAACGAAAGCCCAGCTTCACCTGGCGACTCTCCCTCAACTTCCCGACCCGGCACTACCCAAAAGCAGAACAATCCGTTTACTTTGCCAGCATGTTTACTGACGAATCTGTTCTAGTAACTCCTCCCGTTCTGCGCCCCGGCGATACGGTGGGGGTTGTATCGCCCGCCAGCTGGTTTCCGTATGAAGAGCTGGCCGAAGGGTTACGCATCTTACGCGACGACTGGCAGCTTACGGTTATCGAGGGCAACAGCCTGCGGGCCCAGGAGGGTCCGTTTGCGGGCTCTGACGAGTTGCGCCGGGCGGATCTGCAACGGTTCTTCGATGATCCGTCGGTGAAGGCCGTATTCGCTACGCGGGGTGGATACGGTTGCTACCGGCTGGCCGACGAACTTGACCTCACCGGTTTGCGGACTTCCCCGAAATGGCTCGTTGGATTCAGCGATGTGACGGTGCTGCTCAGCTTATTTTATACGGCGGGTATTGTCAGCCTGCACGGCCTGATGCCCCGGCAGTACGGCCAGCCCGAACGCGCCGAGGCCCTGGAGTCGGTACGGCAATGGTTGTTCGGCGAGCAGCCCGGTGCCTATACCGTAGCTGCTCATCCCCTCAACCGGGCGGGTCAGGCGTCGGGGCCACTGGTAGGCGGCAACCTGACCATGCTGATCAATTCGATCGGCACCCCAACGGATGTGGATCTGACCAGCACGATTCTGTTCATTGAAGATATTGACGAGACCCTGTTCTCGCTCGACCGCATGATGACTCAGTTGCGCCGGGGTGGTCGTTTGGCGAAGCTGGCGGGGCTCGTGGTCGGGCAGTTCACCGACATGCGTACCAATCCGTCGTTGCCGTTCGGAAAAGACGCTTACCAGCTGATTGCCGAGGCCGTGTCCGCCTACTCGTACCCGGTTCTGTTCAACTTTCCGGCGGGTCATGTCGATGTTAACCTGGCCCTGCCCATCGGGAAACAGGCTATCGTAACGACCGAGCCCTCGGGAGCTACTCTTACATTCCGATAAAAACATATGGACGTATCTGCCGGACAAGTAATCTGGATTACCGGAGCTTCCTCGGGTATTGGTGAGGCTCTGGGCCTGGCGCTGGCGCAGCCCGACTCCCCCTTTCCTAATCCCAGGCTGGTTTTGTCGGCCCGGCGTGCGGAGGAGCTGCAGCGGGTTGCCGACCTGACCGGTCTCCCCAGTCAGCACCTGCTGGTGCTTCCCCTAGACATGACCGATGTGGCCAGTCTGCCCGCGCATGTCGATACCGTTTTCCAACACTTCGGTCGTATCGATTACGTCTTTCAGAACGCCGGCATTACCCAGCGCAGTACCGTGGCCGATACCGACCTGGCCGTTTACCACCGGCTGATGGATGTCAACTTTTTCGGCGTAGTGGCCCTCACCAAAGCCGTATTGCCTGCCATGCTGGAACAGGGTAAGGGGCACTTTGTGGTGACGAGCAGCGTAGCGGGCAAGCTCGGTACCAAACAACGGTCGGGCTACTGCGCCAGTAAACACGCGCTGCACGGCTTCTTCGATGCGCTCCGGGCCGAAACCCACGCGGCCGGGTTGCGGGTCACGCTAGTCTGCCCCGGCTACATTCAAACGCCTATTTCACTCCATGCTCTTGGCCCCGACGGACAGGTACACGGCAAAATGGACAAGCATCAGGAAGTGGGTATGCCCGCGGCTGTTTTTGCCCAGCGGCTGCTCAGGGCCGTGAAGCAGCAAAAAGAAGAAGTGTATATAGGCGGATCGGAAACGTACGGTATTTATATCAAACGATTCTTCCCTGGCCTTCTGTCCCGGATTTTGCGGAATCGTGAAGGCAGCTGATCGACCCACAAAAAGCGACTACCGGATCGATCCTTTTTGAGCAGGGAATCGATCCGGTAGTCGCTTTGTTTGATATAACTCAGGCGTTACTTGCCGCTTACCGCAGCTACTTTGCCAGTCTGACTCATGTAGTCGACGGTCAGGTGGCAGAGCGTTTTCATGCCAAGTACGAAGCAGCTCTCATCGATCTGGAAATCGGGGGTGTGGTGCGGGGCCGCTTCCTCTACCTTCTTCCCTTTAGTCATCCCGCCCAGGAAGTAGAAGAAGCCGGGTATCTTCTGCTGGTAGAAGGAGAAGTCTTCGGCCCCGGTTTGCGCCGGTGTAATTCTGACATTGTTCTTACCCGCTACCGCTTCGAGCGTTGGCACCATCTGATCGGTCAGTTTCGGATCGTTATAAGTGACCGGATACATGATATCGATTTTCACATCGGCCTGGGCACCGGCGCTCTCGGCAATGTTCGTAGCCACCTCGTTGATCCGGCGGTGGATGGTTTTCTGCATGCTGTTGTCCAGCGACCGGATCGTACCGATCATGTTTACTTCTTCCGGAATGATGTTCTGCCGGATGCCACCGTGGATAGCCCCTACCGTAACCACCGCGGCATTCTCGGTCAGGGGCAGGTTCCGGCTAACGATCGTCTGGAGGCCCATCACCACCTGCGAGGCCGTTACGATCGGGTCGACGCCGGACCAGGGCGAAGCACCGTGCGTCTGCTTCCCTTTCAGTTTGATGGCAAACTGATCTACTGCAGCCATGGTAGCGCCCGGCCGGTATTTGATGGTGCCGACTTCGGTTTGCGAGTTGATGTGCAGTCCAAAAATGGCGTCGACTTTCGGATTGTCGAGTACCCCTTCTTTAACCATCAGGTAGGCTCCTCCCTCTTCGCCCTGGGGTGCTCCTTCTTCGGCGGGCTGGAAAATGAATTTTACCGTTCCGTGAAGTTCATTTTTTACCGAGGCCAGCACTTCGGCCGCCCCCATCAGCATAGCCACGTGGGAGTCGTGCCCACAGGCATGCATGATGCCTGTCTGCTGGTTGTTATATTCAGTACGGACCTCGGACTTGAAAGGCAGGTCGACGCGTTCGGTTACCGGCAGGCCATCCATATCGGCCCGCAGCGCAACCACCGGGCCGGGTTTACCACCCCTGAGTATACCGACCACCCCGGTTTTACCGACGCCGGTTTTTACCTCCATACCCAGTGCCTGCAGATGAGCAGCCACCTTACCCGCCGTCCGGAACTCCCGGTTGCCGAGCTCAGGGTACTGGTGAAAATCACGACGCCAGGCAACCACTTTTTTCTCCAAACCTTCGGCTGTTTTATCCATTCGGGCTGAAAGACTCGTTTGCTGAGCATTTACTGTTTGAGCAATCAAGGCCAGACCGGCAAAAATTTGAAAGCGCTGTTTGTATGAAATCATCAAAATATCCAAGTTTATCTGTACGTACATTAATCTGATTTTTGCCAAAAATACCAAATAAATCGTAAATACTTTCCATAAAAACAGCAATTAAACTAACCAATAGAGCTAATAATCAGTTAATACTCGTACATCTATAGATGGTTAGCCAATATGTAACGGTCTGACTACTTATTCTCCGGAAAAGAATAAAAATGTATCATCTATATATGCTACAGATTTCACATCTCTTATCTTTGCGTCTTATTTAACGGTACATCTCAATGTAATTCTAATCTCTACTCACAAATGCGCAAAATTTTATTTGGAAGCTGGTTGCTTTCGTTATTGTTCTGCCTGCCGGTTCTGGCGCAGGAAATAGCAGTAAGTGGCCGCGTCACTTCATCAGACGACGGCTCCACCCTACCCGGTGTGAGCGTACAGGTAAAAGGTACTACCCGCGGCACAACAACCGATGCCGACGGTAATTACCGGATTAGTGCTCCTGCCAACGCCCGGTTGGTATTCAGTTTTATCGGTTTTCTATCGCAGGAAGTAGCCGTTGGCAACCGCAGTACCGTGAACGTTCGTCTGGATAATAACGCCCAGGAGCTGAACGAAGTCGTAGTGACGGGTTACGGCGGTACCGTGAACCGGCGCGAGTTTACCGGCGCCAGCTCGAAAGTAGCCGGCGCTACGGTCTCGAACCTGCCGGTTGGTAGCTTCGATAAGGCCCTGGCAGGCCGGGCAGCCGGTGTGCAGGTAACGTCGGCCAACGGCGTACCGGGTGGCGCGATTCAGATACGGGTTCGGGGTGTCGGCTCGATCTCGGCCGGTAGCGATCCGCTCTACGTTGTCGACGGTGTTCAGCTGAACACCACCAACAACTCAACCTTTACCAGCAGTAACCCACTGGCGTTTCTGAACCCCAGCGACATCGAATCGATCGAGATTCTGAAAGACGCAGCGGCCGCTTCTATTTACGGATCGCAGGCCGCCAACGGGGTTGTACTGGTAACGACCAAGCGCGGTAAAGCCGGTAAAACCCAGATTTCCGTCAACTATTTTACGGGGGTTGCCGATCCGATCAAAAAGCTCGACGTACTCAACACCCAGGAGTGGATTGCCCTGCGCACGCAGGCCCGCATCAACGGGGGGCAGACCAGCGAAGCCGCCCGGGCAGCTGTGCTGAGCACCATTCGTCAGCCAACGACCCTGAGCGACGCCGACATTGCCGCGCTGCCTACCTACGACTGGCAGGATGCCGTATACAAGCGGGGTATCACCAACAACTACGAGCTGGGCCTGAACGGTGGTAACGACAAAACCCGCTTCTATGTATCGGGGTCGTATTACACCCAAAGCGCTAACATCGTCAATGTCGATTTCAAGCGCGGTACGCTGAACACGACGCTGACGCACCAGATCAACCCCAAGCTGTCTATTGACCAGACGCTCAAGATGAGTACCATCTCGGCACGGGGTCAGTTCGGTGGCCCGAACGGCGGATCGTTCCTGGGTGCGGGTGCGTTTGCTTCGCCCCTGATTATTCCAAGTATTCCCATCTACAACCCGGACGGGTCGTATTTCGGACCACCCTCGCAGGGGGGTATCCCGGGTATCCTGAACCAGAATATCCTGCAGGTTAGTGAGTTGAACACCATCCGGGCCGACATCAACCAGTTTGTCGGTAGCCTGGCGCTGAACTACAAAGTGATCGACGGTCTGACCATTCGTCCGTTTGTCAGCCTCGACTATCGTATCATCCGGGGCCGGAACTTCTCGGATCCACGGACGGCCGATGGCTTCAACGTACGCGGCCGGATTCAGGATCAGCTGAACGAGAACAAGAACTTCCTGACCAACATCACGGCCAACTATAACAAGCTGTTTGCCGGCAAGCATGATGTGGGTCTGTTGCTGGGCGCCGAGTACCGCTCCGATGTGAACGAGAACCTGGCGACTAACATCACCAACGTACCGACGCCTGACTTCAAGTACGCCAGTGCGGCAGCGCTGCCCCAGAACATCTTCGGCACGTTCAACAACTTCCGTAAGGCATCTATCTTCGGAAACATCAAGTACGACTTCAACAAGAAGTATAACCTGAGCCTGATTGGTCGTCTGGACGGTTCGAGCCGGTTCGGATCCAACTATCGGTATGGTTTCTTCCCGTCCATATCGGGAGCATGGCTGGTTACCGAAGAGGATTTCCTGAAAGGCAACAACCTGGTCAGCGACCTGAAACTGCGGGCCTCGTTCGGTACAACGGGTAACGACCAGCTGGGTTCGCTGTTCAACCAGTCGAACTTCCCCGGCCTGGGTCTGGTCAGCGCGGGTTTTGATTACAACGGTGCGGCCGGTTTTGCCCCCACGCAGCTGGCTAACCCTGACCTGCGGTGGGAAACCAACGAGACGACCAACATCGGTCTTGACTTCGGTTTCTTCCAGAACCGCCTGACGGGTTCGGTAGACGTGTTCAGACGGGTTAGTAGAGACCTGCTGCTGCCGTTCAACCTGCCGTTTACCAGCGGTTACTCGACCATCTCGCGCAACGTGGGTTCGGTAGAGAACAAAGGGCTTGAAATCGAGCTGAACTCGGTGAACCTGAAAGCAGGGCCGTTCCAGTGGCGCTCTACGTTCAACATCACCTTCATCGAGAACAAGGTAACGTCGCTGTACCCGGGTATCGTCCCCCTGGCCAACCCCGACAGTGCCATTACCCTCGCCTATACCGACTTCTACGGAGTAGGCCGGACGGCCATCCTGGGTCGGCCGCTGCAGGCGCAGTACACCACCGACTATGCTGGTGTTAACCCAGCCACGGGTCGGCCGATGTTCCGCGATTTTGCCGGCAATATTACCTACACTCCGATTACGCCCCGTGATCAGAAGTATTTCGGTACGGAGCTGCCCAAGTTCTACGGCGGTTTCAACAACACCTTCACCTACGGTGGGCTGACGCTCGACGTGCTGTTCCAGTACGATTACGGCCGGCGGTCGTTCAATTCGCAGACGTCGTTCCTGGCCGAGCTGGCTGGTCGTGACTTCAACGCCCTGCGCTCGGTATACGACCGTCGCTGGCAACAGCCGGGCGACATCACCGATGTGCCGCGCCCCATCAACGGTAACATCGAAACCCGCGGGGTTAGTGGTCTGGGCGGTACCCGTACCCTCGAAGACGCTTCGTACCTGCGCCTGAAGCAGATCACGCTGGCGTATGATGTACCAGCTGCCGTTTCGAAACGGATTGGTGCGTCGAAAGCCCGGGTATACATCCAGAGCGCCAACCTGCTTACGTTCACCAACTGGACGAGCTACGATCCTGAGTTCCTAAACTTCGGCGGCAACGGTAACACCGGGGTTGTACCGAACTCGAAAACCTACCAGGCAGGTATCAACCTAACGTTCTAATTCAGCCAACGATTTTTGACTCCATGCGTACAATCAAACATATATGGTCCCTGGGCCTGCTCACTACCGGTATATTGACGGTAACGGCCTGCTCAAACCTGCTCGATGTCGATCCACGATCGAACGTTGACTCGCAGTCGGCGCTGACCACTGCCGAAGGCCTCGATGCTGGCCTGAATGGTATCTATGACCGACTGCAAAACACAGCACTCTACGGTCGCGATATGCTGGCCGTAGCCGAAGCGCTGGCCGACAATGCTCAGGCAACTAACAAGTCGGGTCGTCTGAACAACGAAAACCGGAACATTGCCGGTTCATCATTCGGAACAACCTTTGCTCCGGGCACCTGGCAATCTGCCTATTTTGCCATTAACCAGGCCAACCTGATTCTGGACGCCCTGCCCGGCGTGACGGCCCTGACCGACACCAACCGTCGGAACTCGATCCGGGGACAGGCTCAGTTTCTGCGGGCGCTGCTGTACCATGATCTGATGCGGATTTACGCGTATGATCCAGGGGTAGAAATCGCCCAGAACAGTCGGGGTGGCGTTCCCCTGCTGACGACTGGCGTGCTGAACCAGGGACAGATTACGTTCCCGGCCCGGGCGCCTATTGCCGACGTTTACACACAGATCTATTCTGACCTGCAGGGTTCGATCAATTCGTTCGGCCGCAGCGCAGGTAGCAATGGCACACTGCCAACCAACGGGAACCTACAGGCCGCTCAGGTGCTGTTCTCGCGGGTAGCCCTGTACAACAAGGATTACGCCACAGCCGTCAAAAACGCGACGGATGCCATCGCTGGCACGGTTAAACTCTCGCCGAATGCATCGTACGTAGGTGGCTGGCGGGCTCCGCGCAATCCGGAGTCGGTGTTCGAACTGGCGTACACCACGCCGGAAAACATCGGGGTGAATAACGCGCTGCAAACGACCTACACGACGCTGGTTCGCGTTGGTGATCGGACGGCAACGGGTGGTTTTGGTGATCTGGTGCCGAACAATGCTTTTATCGCCGAACTCGAAGCCGAGAAGAACACAGCCGGCCAAGCCCTCGACATCCGTCGGCAGTTGTACGAGCTGGGCACGACGGGTCGGGGCAACGCCTTCATCGAGTGTACCAAGTTCCTGGGCAAAAACGGCATCATCAACCTGGACAACGTTCCGGTTATCCGCATCTCGGAAGCCTACCTCAACCGGGCCGAAGCCAACGCCATGCTGGGTAACACCGCCAATGCACTGGCCGATCTGAACGTTATCCGCACCCGCTCGGGTCTGCCGGAGCGTACCGGCCTGACCGGCGATGCCCTGCTGAACGAGATTCTGCGGCAGCGTCGGCTGGAGTTTGGGTTTGAAGGTCACCGCTGGTTCGATCTGAAACGGCGCGGGCAGGATGTCATCAAGACCATTCCGCTCACTACAACGCCTAATAACGTTCCGTACAACGATTTCCGCATCCTGGCGCCTATTCCGGTCAATGAGTTATCGACCAACAAAAGCGTTCGGCAGAATTTCGGTTACTAACCTGCTCTTCAGGCCCTTCTTCAGCACGAAGGGCCTGAAGACATCAACCATTCGTTTTCAATGAAAAAAATACCTGGATTTATAGCGGGTGCTTTAGCGCTGTTGATGCTCCACGCCTGCGACAATAGTATCGATAAAGTCTTCGACGAAGAGACCCTGGTCGAATTTAACGAAGCCATTCTGCGGACCAATGCTACGGGTCGGCCTTATTCGATAACGGCTCTGCCCAATAGCGTAACGGCCGGCAGCTCCAGTGTTGCCACCATCAATCTGGTTGGCCGCCAGCGGACCAGCGACCTGACGGTGCGGGTCTTCGTTGATCCGGCAGCTACTACAGCCTCTCCGAACAGCTACACACTCTCTAACGGCGGAAATGTAACTATTCCGGGAGGACCCAATGGACGCAATGCAGGGTCACTCACGGTGACAGTTGGCCGGGCCACCAGTTCTACCGCGCCCATGGCCAATCTGGTACTGGTCATTGATAGTACCAGCACGGAGTTCAAACCAAGCCAGAACTACAAGAGACTCGGTTATTCATTCCGTCAATAGTTGATCTACTTACTCGACAAAAAAGGCCCGATTCGTCATGAATCGGGCCTTTTTTGCTAAAAAAAGTCTATTTCAACTAAGAAAATGTCAATATACGCCTACCTGAGCCTAAATGGACGTCAATCATAAAAGTCGGCGTTATACAACTCGCCAATTACTTACCTATAGCTAAGTATATATACTTACAAACGTTGGACGTAAATATGATACGTATAAGTATTTATACATAGGTTATTTTTTATAAATAAGTCTACTAGATCTAAGGACAAAGTAATTTTAATACAACTATTCATATAGGAATATAATTTATTTAATAGTCCATTTGTTATACCGAATAAATTGTTTGTACTTTTGCAGCCAAGTTTTACCATTTTTTCTAACCTAATCATAAGTATGATCAGAATTTTATTTGGAAGCTGGCTACTTACACTTCTTTTGTTCATTCCTGCTTTGGCGCAGGATGCAGCAGTGAGTGGCCGCGTCACTTCATCAGACGACGGCTCCGCCCTTCCAGGCGTGAGCGTACAGGTAAAAGGTACTACCCGTGGCACAACAACCGACGCGGATGGCAAGTACCGGATCAATGTATCGGGCAACGCCCGGCTTGTGTTTAGCTTCATTGGTTTCTCCAGCCAGGAAGTAGCCGTTGGCAATCGGGCCAGCGTAAACGTTGCGCTCACCAGCGATGCCTCGAACCTGAACGAAGTCGTTGTAGTCGGCTACGGTTCGCAAAGCAAAAAAACCATTACGGGTGCGGTATCGTCGGTAGAAGGGTCGGTAATTGCCAACAAGCCCGTACAGAGCTTTGATCAGGCCTTGCAGGGCCGGGCGGCTGGCGTGAACATCGTCACCCCGAACGGCGTCCTCAACAACGCTCCGGTCATTCGCGTGCGGGGCGTATCGTCGATTAGTGGTTCATCGTCTCCGCTGATCGTGATTGACGGTTTGCCCATCAACTCGGGCAACGTATCGTCGGGCGGCTTTACGGTCAACAACCCCCTGGGCGACATCAACCCGAACGACATCGAATCGCTCGAAATTCTGAAAGACGCGGGAGCGACGGCTATCTACGGGTCGCGCGCTGCGGCCGGGGTTATCCTGATCACCACCAAGAAAGGAAAAGAAGGCCGCGCTCAGGTGAGCTACGACGGCTGGGCGGGTGCTACGCAGCCGTTCCGTCTCTTCAACATGCTCAACGCGCAGGAGTTCATGACCATCAAGAACGAAGCCGCCCGCAACGCCGGTCTGCCCGATCAGTTCTTCCCGACCCTGAACCCCGATGGCAGCATTGTTGACACCGACTGGTACGATTATACCGGACGGGTTTCCAGCAAAACCACAACATCAACGTAAACGGCGGCACCAAAGACACGCGTTATGCCTTCTCGGTTGGCTACACCAATCAGCAGGGTATGATTCAGAAAAACGATTTCAGTCGGGTTACGGGCCGGATGAATATTTCGCATCAGCTGAACAAAGCCATCCGCATCGGGTCGAACATTACCCTCGCCAACAGCTTCAACCGGTCGCCGAACACGGGTACCCGCGGTGCGTTCAGCACGGGTGGTCTGGGTCGTCTGCCGCTGGTACTGGCTCCGAACGTAGCCCCTTATAACGCCGATGGTACGTACAACATTAACCGCTCCAGCAATAACCTGGGCCTGGGTAATAACCTGGTTGGCCCCGGCGGCTACTACAACCCGCTGCCCGACCTTGATTTGAGCAAATTCACCTCGGAAAACACTCACATCATTGGTAATATTTTTGCCGATGTGAACCTGTTCAAAGGGTTGACCTTCCGCACTTCGTACGGTACCGACCGGACAACGGTAGAAGACATCGACTTCCGGAACGGCGTCCATGGCGAAGGCGGTACCAACGGTGGCCAGGCGTTCAACATTTATTCGAACGTCAAACTGTGGAACCTGCAGAATTACCTGACCTACGATTTCGGCTTCGGGAAGCACTCGTTCCAGACCGTAGTCGGTACCGAGCAGCAGAAGTTCACGTATGACAGCTGGGGCGGTTCGCGTCAGGGCCTCTCCGATCCGTTCTTCACGACCTACCAGGGTAACTTCACCACCAACAACCCGCCCGCTGGTAACTTTCAGACGCAGACTGGTCTGTCGTCTTACTACGCCCGGGTCAACTACGATTTCGATAAGAAATACCTTTTCAACATCAACTTCCGGCGCGACGGCTACTCGGCCTACGCAGTAGGTAACAAGTGGGGTAACTTCGCTGGCGGATCGGTTGGCTATCGTATTTCAGAAGAAGACTTCTGGAAAAACTCACGGCTGGGTTCGGTTATGAACGAGTTCAAACTGCGGGCCAGCTACGGTCAGGTGGGTAACACCGGTATTGGCAGCTTTGCCTCGCTCAGCCTGTTCAACTCCGGCCTGTACGGCACCGTACCTACCTTCGTGTTTGCTCAGGCGGGTAACCCCGATCTGCGTTGGGAGGTCAGCAACAGCCTGGATCTGGGCATTGCCTTTGGTCTGTTCAACGACCGCATCACGGGCGAATTCACTTATTACCAGAAGCGCGTAAACGACCTGGTCCTGCCCGAACCGACTGCCCCATCGCGTGGTATTCCGGGCAACAGCATTGCGACCAACGTTGGCTCGATGGAGAACAAAGGTATTGAACTGGCCATCACGTCGAATAACATCACGAAAGGTAAGTTCAACTGGACAACCAGCTTCAACATTGCCACCCTCGAGAATAAAGTGCTGGCCCTGGCCAACAACAATGCCGATATCTTCGGCTTCACGGGCGATCTGGAAAGCGCCAACATTGTTCGCGTAGGTGAGTCGATCGGTAGCATCTTTGCCATCCGGACGGCTGGCGTTAACCCGGCTAACGGTCAGCGGATCTTCGTTCGCACCGTCACCAACGCCGATGGTACAACCCAGGACCGCCAAATTCAGTACAACCACGCAGCCGCTCCTGCCCAGCGCTGGACTTACGTTGACAACGGGACGGTAGCGCCGGCCATTTCGGGTAGCGACCGCGTAGTGGTGGGTAACGCCCTGCCCAAGTGGTTCGGTGGTTTCGACAACACCTTCCGCTACGGCAACCTGGAGCTGGGTATCTTCCTGCAGTATTCGGGTGGTAACGTAATCTACAATGGTACCAAAGCCGGTCTGCGCGATCAGCGCCCCTGGAACAACCATACCGACATGCTGAACCGCTGGCAGCAAGCCGGCGACATCACCAACATTCCACGTCCGGTGCTGAACGATAACGTCTCGAACGGATCGGCCAACCCGATCACCGAAAACGTAGAAAAAGGTGATTTCATCCGGGGTCGTAACCTGTCGCTGTCGTATACGCTCCGGAACGATCTGCTCCGCAAGGCTAACATTTCGTCGCTGCGTCTGTACGCTCAGGTGCAGAATGCCTTCGTGATCACCAAATACACCGGTGCTGACCCCGAGGTATCGACCAACCGCGATACCAACATTGCTCCCGGCATCGACCGGAACTCGGCCCCACAGGCCCGGACCTACACGTTTGGCGTTGGTCTTAACTTCTAATCAGCCGGTTTGCTGACCGGGTCTGGCCGAACCATTTTGTTCGGCCAGACTCAGGCAGCAGTCTATAAACGACGCATATCGACCATGAAATTATATCCATTTCAACATACATTTTCTCGTACCCGGCGTGGACTGCTCAAGTCCGTATTCGCCACGGCGCTGATCAGCGTATCGCTGACAGCCTGTAACGAAACCGAATTGCTGAACCCAACGCCCCTGACATCGCTGGCTGATCTTGAAGCCTTCAAGAACCCCGACAGGGTACTGGCACAGGTGAACGGGTTGTACGCCAGCGTTAAGTCGGGCCAGTTTCTGGGGGGCCGTTACCTGGTTTACATCGACGTACGGGGTGAGGAGTTCCTGAACGTAACCAACAACGGGGTTACTGCCCTTGGTGCCTGGAACCACACGCAGAACTCGCTCTCGAACGAACCGACCAACCTCTGGAACGCGGCCTATCTGGCCATCAACCGGATGAACCTCTTCCTGGCCGGTCTTGACGCGAACCCAAGCGTCATTGACGCAGCGCTGGCCAACCAGTACCGCGCCGAAGCCCGGTTCCTGCGCGCGCTGACGTATCTGCAGATGGTGCAGCTTTACGCGCAGCCGTTCACGAAAGACAACGGTGCCAGCCCCGGTCTGCCGCTTCGCCTGAAAGCTGAAGTAGGAACGGGCAACAACGACCTGGCCCGTTCTACGGTTGCTCAGGTGTATGCCCAGGTGCTGGAGGATCTGAACTTTGCCGAGCAGAACCTGCCCGCTACCTACGCCAACGCCACCCTGAACACGACCCGCGCGCACAAGAACACCGCCATTGCGCTCAAGACCCGTGCGTATCTGAACATGGGCCGCTGGGCCGACGTGGTGACCGAAGCCAACAAGATCGTGTCGACAGCCGCTCCCTTCCGGGCGGCATCGGGTGTAGCGCATCAGCTGCAGGCCAGCGTTCTGACGCCGTTCTCGAACTACATCACGACCGAGTCGATCTTCTCGATGCCGATGAGCAGCAACGACCTGCCCGGCACCCAGAATGGCCTCGGCAGCTACTACCTGGCCGTAATCGGTATCGGTGACTTCAGCCTGAACCCCGCCGGGATCATTGGCAACGCAGCCTTCGCCAGCACCGACGCCCGCCGTGGTTTTATTCGGAATGACTTTGTAAGCGATCAGAGCCGCAACCGCCTGACCAAATTCCCGACCGGGCCGCAGCATACCGACTGGGTTCCCGTAATCCGGTATGCCGAGGTGCTGCTCAACCTGGCCGAAGCCAAAGCCCGGCTGACCCCAGGCGCGGTTGATGAACAGGGCCTGGCCCTGCTGAACGCCGTTCGCGGCCGGTCTAACCCCGCCGGTGTGTATACCGCAGCTGGTTTGGGCACGGGTACCGCCCTGGCCAACGCCATTCTGCTCGAACGCCGGATCGAACTGCTCGGCGAAGGGTTCCGGTCAAACGACCTCCTTCGGACCAACCAGCCGCTGCCTGCCAAAGGCACGATCCAGGCTGTGCCGGCAACCGCTTCAGTCTACATCTGGCCAATTCCGCAAACGGAGCTGAACGTGAACAAAGCCGCTGTTCAGAACCCATAAGCAACCAGCCGATACCCATATTGGCTGATCGTTGTCCAACAAAAAAGTCTCCTGCCTCTGCGGGAGACTTTTTTGTTGCCCGATTTACTGACAAACAGACGTTTTTTGGGTTGTGTATACAATCAGGCTTGAGGTGTAGCTGGTCGGCCACGGTAAAGCCCGGGGCTATTACTTCCCTACGAAAGCCAGTTAGCCGGCGCACAACGTCCCGACTACAACATCCGTGAACTTCTGCTGAATGATTAACGCCCGAATTGCCGGTATCGGCCATTACCTGCCCGAACGGGTAGTGCCCAACAATGAACTGGCGCCCCGAATGGACGTAGCCGATACCTGGATCGAAGAACGGACCGGCATCCGCGAACGCCGATATGCGCTGTCTGGAGAAGAAACGGCTACCACTATGGGCGCTGCGGCTTCCCGCATTGCCATCGAGCGAGCCGGTATAACCCCCGACGATATCGACTTTATTGTATTCGCGACCATGAGTGCCGACTACCTGGTGCCGGGCTGCGGAGTCCTGCTGCAACGCGAACTGGGCATAACCCATCGCGAGGTGGGCGCGCTCGACATCCGAAACCAGTGTTCCGGTTTTTTATATGCGCTGTCGGTAGCCGATAAATTCGTCAAAACCGGCACGTATCGGAACGTACTGGTGGTGGGTGCCGAGCGACAATCGTTCAACCTGGATTACAGCCCCCGCGGCCGCGATGTGGCGGTGTTGTTTGCCGATGGCGCCGGTGCGGTTGTGCTGCAGCCCTCCGACCAGCCCGACCGGGGTATACTATCAACGCACCTGCATGCCGATGGTACCTATGCCGAAGAGTTGAGCATTATCAACCCCGGTAGCCATGGCAACTATCACTTTAACCGATATAAGCCCCAGTACCTGAACGCCGAGAACGAGTTTGTTCATCCCAACGATGGGCCGTTCGAACCACCTTATCTGTTTACGGGGGTGTTCAACGGCTTTCAGGTCATAAAAAAAGCGTTCGAGAAGTTTCCGGCCGTAATCGGGGAGGCTATCCGGGCCAATAACCTGACCCTCGACGCGGTAGATTTTTTTGTGCTGCATCAGGCCAACGGACGTATATTGGAGTTCGTGCAGCGCAACATGAATTTGCCCGTCGGAAAACTCTGGAACAACATACAACGGTATGGCAACACCACTTCGGCCTCGGTTCCTATTGCCCTCAGCGAACTCTGGGAAGCCGGTAAGATCCGCGATGGTCATGTGGTTTGCCTGTCGGCGTTCGGCAGTGGGTTTACGTGGGCGTCGGCGCTGATTCGCTGGTAATCTGATCTCTCACCTGGCTGTTTACTCCTATGCAAGTTGGCGATACCTTTACCTACCTCTATCACTTTTCGCAGGATGACGTCCGGCGGTTTGCCGACATTACCGGCGACGATAACCCGCTTCACCTCGACCCGGCCTACGCGGCTACTACGCCGTTTAAACGCCCGATCATGCACGGTATGCTGAGCGCGAGCGTTTTCGCCCGCGTGTTTGGTCGTAATTTTGGCGGCACGGGGGGCGTTCATCTCTCGCAAATGCTGGAATTTGTGCGCCCCATGTATCCCGATACCGATTACGAAGCCAGGTTTGAATGCCGATCCATCGATACCCGTCGCCATACGGCCGAAATCACCTGTACCGTGGTAGACCCGGCCACCGGCAAGGCTACCCTGCGCGGTACCGGCGTCGTGTTCCACAAAGACATGTTCGTGTAGGTCCTACGTAAAGATCAGCTTTATACAGGCTACCCCAACGCTCAGCGCCAGCAGGTACCGTAGCGTGGGTACGTTGAACCGATGACTTCCCAGGTAGCCGCCCAGCACCCCGCCGGCGAAAGCAGCACCGATCCAGCTGTACACTGCCGGATCGGGCGAGTAGCCTTTGCTGAGGAGGCCGAAAAAGCCCGAGAGCGAGTTTACAAAAATGAACAGGGCCGACGTAGCCGCCACTTCTTTGAGCCGGGCCCACCGAAACAGCAGCATGAGGGGGCTAAGTAGGATCCCTCCGCCAATCCCGATCATGCCTGATAACAGGCCAATAAGTCCGCCCGTCAGTAAGCCCGCTCCCAGCGGAATGGGCCTCGGTTCGGCTTCGTCGCCCCGAACCGACCAGAGGAGTCGGACCACCACCAGGAGCAGACAGGCCGCCAGCAGCTGCCGATACAGGGTGTCACTCAGCGGAATTTTAGCGCCTATGAAAGCCAGCGGCACGCTGGCTACAGCAAATGGCCAGAACGTACGCCAGCGAAAATGCCCCGCCCGGTAAAACTGAATGAACGACACCGTTGATACGAACAGGTTCAGCAGCAGGGCCGAAGGCTTCAGCAAAGCCGGTGCTACGCCGAACAAGGCCATGGTAGCCAGGTACCCGCTGGCTCCGCCATGCCCAACGGACGCATAGACAAAGCCGACCATGAACAGACAAACCAGAAAAACGAGAGAAGAATCCATACAACAAACCGTTTCTACCAAAGAGACACCAACTCCCGCCGGGAAGGTCGTATTTTGTCGAAAGATAGTCCCGATTGCCATGATTCTGCGCGCCCTGTCGCTTATCGTTTCTCTTTTCTGCCTGTTGCCAGCCAACCGGGCCAGCGCCCAGCAGCCTATTAAAAATACGCGCTGGAAAGATGTATTATCCAGTCCGGATCAGCCACCCCGTACCTGGGCGCACCTCGACCCGCTGACCGACTCTGTGGCCGGCATCAGCCTGAACCGGGCATATGAACTCCTCAAAGGCAGGCCGTCGGTACCGGTCGTGGTGGGCGTACTCGACTCGGGCGTGGACATCGAGCACGAAGATCTGCGCGAGGTGATCTGGACCAACGACAACGAAATAGCCGGCAATCAGGTCGACGACGACAAGAACGGCTACCCGGACGATCGAAACGGCTGGAACTTCATGGGCGGACCAAACGGACAAACCTACGAGTACGACCAACCCGAAATCACCCAAACATACCTGCTCCTCCGCAGTCGCTACGACACCGCCGACCCAGCCACGATACCACCGGCTCAACAGCGCCAGTACGAAACCTACCGCGCAGCCAAACGACTTTACCTGCCCCGCTACCAGGCCAGCCGGGCCAAACTGCTGGCGTTTACCGATACGGCCCGGTTCTGGCAGGTAGCCGAACGGCTCGCTCCGCTACTGCCCGGGTCCTCTGTAAGCCAGCAGGCCATCCGGGCCGTTGATCTGGCTCCCGATTCAGTAGCGATTGCGGTGCGTAACGTACTGGCCGACGCCTATAATCCGCAATACGGCGCGTTTGGCACCTACCTCCGGCTGGTTCGTCAGAACTGGCTACGCTTCCGGCAGATCGTGGGGGGAGAAGCACTCATTGCCTACAATCCGGACTACAACGCCCGCCAGCTGCTCGTTGGCGACGATCCGGCAAACCTGAACGAGCGTTTCTACGGCAGCCCAACCATGCGGCTCGCCGGCTCCGACCAGCTGGCGGTGCACGGCAGCCACGTAGCCGGCATCATCGGCGCCAGGCGCGGCAACGGACGGGGTATCGACGGCGTCGCGGATAACGTTCGGATTATGCCCGTATCGATGGTGCCTGCCAACGGCGACGAACGGGACAAAGACATTGCGAATGGCATTCGGTACGCCGTGGAAAACGGCGCCAAAGTCATCAACATGAGTTTTGGCAAGAGGCTGTCGCCCTTCAAGGAGCAGATCGATGCGGCCGTTCGTTTTGCCGAAGCCCGTGATGTGCTGATCATACACGCGGCCGGAAACAACGGTGAAAACTACGATTCTCTCCCCTCCTACCCATCGGCCCGGTATGCAGACGGGCAGCTGGCGCAGAACGTACTCACGGTAGGCAACAGCACCTGGCAACTGGATGCCAATCTCCCCAGCCAGTCGTCCAACTACGGCGCGCAAACCGTCGACCTGTTTGCGCCGGGCACCGATATACTGTCTACGGTACCGAACGGCGGCTACGCCAGCTTTTCGGGCACCAGCATGTCGGCTCCCTGTGTGGCCGGTGTAGCCGCCCTGCTGCGCGCCTATTTCCCGACATTAACGGCCCTACAGGTCAAAGAGATTCTGCTGGCGAGCAGCTACCGCCCCGACATTCAGGTTCGAAAACCCGGCCGCTCGGCTACCCTGGTTCCTTTCCGCAGCCTAAGCCGGTCAGGGGGAATTGTCAACGCGTATCAGGCCGTAAAGCTGGCCCTGGAGAAATAGGCTACCGTATCCGTCACCGTGGGGACAGAGACCACACTGACGGGAAACCTAACTCCGTTACCGTGGTCCGTGTCCCCACGGACTACTCGTCCGGATGGTATTGGCTTATCAGTGTGGTCCGACTGCGCGTCCCGGTGTCCTCACGGACCACGGTGACGGGAAACCCAGCTCATCTTTACCAAGCGGCTTCGTGTTTATCGTGCCAGAACTTACCGGTTTCGGTAGAAGGCGCTGAGGTGGCAAGCCAGACGATGGTTTCGGCACCTTTCTCGACGGGACGACTGGCGTGCGGCCCGCCCATGTCTGTCTGGACCCAGCCCGGATCGACACAGTTGACAACGATGCGATGCTCCTGAAGCGCTGCCGCAAACTGACGGGTAACCGCATTGAGAGCCGCTTTAGAAATACTATACGCCGGGGCATAGGTGCTCATTGTTTGAAGCGCACCGGCTCCACTCGAGACGTTGATGATCCGCCCTCCGTTGGGTGACTTCTGCAGATAGGGCAACGCATCCTGGGTGACCATAATTGGACCGGTCACGTTCGCTTTCAGGGTCCGGTCGAGCATTTCCGGGTTGAGCTTCACGATATCTTCGCCATGGTCTTCCAGGATACCCGCGTTATTGATCAGCACATCCAGGTGATCGGCTTTCTGCGAGAGCGTGCCGAAGGCTGTTTTGACACTGACCGGATCCGTCACGTCGAGTTGAATAAAGGTTGCTTCGTAGCCTTCCTGACAAAGCTCCTCGGCGGCTTCGCGGCCTTTTGCTATATCACGAGCCCCGATAAATACGGCAAACCCCTGCTGAGCAAGCTGCCGGGCTGTTTCTTTACCAATTCCTTTATTGGCTCCCGTAATCAAAGCCGTACGCTGATGTTCAGTTTTCATACTATGGGTACTTCGCTACCCGCCAAATTGTTCACGGGCAGCGGACCGTAGACTCAAAGGATGACCGTTCCCTCGGTGCTGTTACAGAATATACTACCTTAGCGACTAATCTTACAACAAGCAAGTTCACTCCTACCGAGCCAATGAAATCGTTTTGCTTCTATTTGACGCTGAGCGCGCTGACCGTCAGTCTGTCAATAGCCCAAACCCGTCCAACTACGAAATCGACGACTAAACCGCTGTCTACTACTACGTCGGCGACCCGGTCAACGTCGGCCACGACGTCGGCTTCCCGATCGGCTACGACCGTTACGACCACGGCGAAAGCCACATCGGCCAGCATCACTGCAACCCGGTCAACCACTACGGCGCCCGCTGCGGCCGTCAGCACCAATCCGAACCGCCGGCAGGAGCTGTACGACGAATACCACGGCATCAGCAAAAAACCCTCGACCACCTCAGCCCCGATTGCCCAGCCGGGCCTATCCCGACCGGGCCAATCCAGGCCGGACCCATCCAGGCCGGACCCATCCCGGACGGCCGAACGCAAACCAGCCGATACGCGTCCATCCCAACCTATTGGCTCCGCATCGACCGGCCCCGTTGCGCGTCGGGAGTCGGCCAGTCCGGCCTTATCCAGCGAGAGTAACTCGGGCGTACGGATCGGCCTGCGGGGTGGAGTTACCTACCCGTATAACTTCGATCCGGACATTGCCGGCGACCCGACGGTGAGTTTTGTGGGGGGCATTGTTTTCAACGTTGGACGCGGTACGCTGTCGTTCCAGCCCGAGATCAATTACGCCCGCTATGCCGGAAGAGCCACCATTGGCCAGGGTACAGTACTCGAAACAACCCTGAACGGCGCTGCGGATCAGGTTGAGGTGCCGCTGTTCCTGAAAATTGCGACCGGCACTCCGAACAGCAACCGGTTCTTTCTGAACGTAGGCCCCTATGCTTCCTACGCACTCAACATCAGTGTCAACGGCAAAACCCAGTCATTGAATGGCGTAGAGGGGCGGTTTGGTTTCGGTGCAGCAGCCGGTATCGGCACAGCGCTGAAAGC
This sequence comes from Spirosoma sp. 209, assembly GCF_002006735.1. Taxonomy (NCBI): domain Bacteria; kingdom Pseudomonadati; phylum Bacteroidota; class Cytophagia; order Cytophagales; family Cytophagaceae; genus Spirosoma; species Spirosoma sp. 209. The sequence continues at coordinate 218,902 of NZ_MVEC01000001.1, forward strand.
CGGGCCTGGTCATCTGACCATAGAGGTACGGGGGTTGTACTCGCTGGGCGATACCGACGCCGGATTCAACACCGACTCCCAGACTATATATACACAGGCAGCCATCGGCTACATGGTACCGCTGGGGAGCCGCTAACCGATTTTGTTTCTCATAGAGTGGGTTTTCGGAATGGCGATGGCTGGCTGGTCATCGCCATTTTTGTGATCAGACAAAGGGCATGGTCTTCTCCCAAAGCCAGGCGGCTTTCTCCTCGGTCGCATCCCGATTATATACCTTTTTGGGCTGGCTATCGGCAAAATAGCCGCCGTTATTGCTCGCTCCAATTGCCTTGAGCGGAGCGGCAGCCAGGAAAACCGACGTTTGCGCCCCTTTCTCGGCCGTGCGCATCAGCGGCCCTGCCAGCGAAAACACTTTCCCCAGAAAACCAGGCGTATCGGCCCCAAAATTGGTCCGAACGGCACCCGGGTGAACCGAGTAAGCCGTTATGCCCTGACCAGCCGTGCGCTTGGCCAGCTCTTTAGCGTGGAGGAGGTTGGCCAGTTTGTCATCACAGTAGGCGAAAGTCGGCGACAGATCATCGATCCGGCGGAAGAAGCGCGCCGTTCGACCACCGAGGTAAGCCGCCGACGACAGGTTCAGTATCCGGACATCGCCAGTCTGGGCAGCGGTAGTCTTCAGCAGATCCATCAGATGGTGCGTCAGCACAAAGTGCCCGATGTGACTCGAATAAAACGACTTTTCTATGGTATCGATAAACTCCAGTTTAGCCGGTGTATAGCCAGCATTGTTGATCAGTACATCGAGACGATCGTAGGTCGTTTTCACGTGGGCAGCCGCCTGTCGTACCGAGTTCAGATCAGCCAGATCAGCCGTAACCAGGTCGACCCGCACGGCTGGATTCGCTTTTTGTACCTCTGCCTGAGCCGCCCGGCCTTTCTGCTCACTGCGGCACAGCAAAATAAGGTTGAAAGACCGCTGGGCCAGCGCCCGGGCCGTGGCCAGGCCTAGTCCGGAGTTGGCTCCGGTAATAAGTGCTTGTTTCACGATATGCTCTGGTAAAGTGATGGCAGGGCTAGTGCCTACTATCTTTAATTGACTCTCCGTTAGCCGTCTTTGTTCAGACCGGGAATCAGATTCTGCCGGTCTGTTCGGGATTTATCCGGTCTCTGTAGAACAGGAGCCAGTGCCCGCAAACGAAAAAAGCGCCCGGATCATCCAGACGCTTCGGGGTTTCAGGGGCGTTGGCTCCTAAGCGTTGAAAGCGGGAGCAAACTCATTTTTAGCGAAGTCTTCCAGCTTCACCGCGCCGTATTCGGCGGGTTTTTTGGCGTAGAAATCTTCCTGAAGTTTGCCGTTTCGCATGGCTTCACCCAGGTAGGTGTATTGACTGGCCACCTCTTCGCTCATACCTGCCTGCAGCATGCCCTGCTTGTTCTGCTCGTCGGAGAACACAATCCAGGGCGTTTCGGGCTTACCGATGGCTTCGCCCAGTACGCGGGCAATTTCGGGCCCAGTCCGTTCGTCGCCGGCAATGTAGCGAACCTGCTGACCCGTAAAGTCCAGGTTTAGCAACTCCTGCAGGGCCACAGCGGCAATATCGTCGGTATGGGTCAGCACCACCTTTTCGTCGCCGAAGTTGCTGCCCATGATGCCCGCTCCCTTCACCATACCGATCATGCCAAAAAGATTGTACATGAAGTAGGACGGACGCAGGAACTTACTGTTCAGACCCGTTACGGCCGCCAGTTTTTGTTCCATATCATACAGCCCGTCTATCGGGCCGGCTCCCTCACCCAGGTGGGCCCCGATGCTGCTCAGCAATACCGCAAACCGGATGTCGTTGGCTTTGATGGCCTCAATGTAGTTATCGCCAATCTGGTTCTGGAACGCGCGCCAGTCCGTAACGCCCCAGTTGCTGGGAATGAGCAGATAGGCCGCGTCAGCCCTGGCAAACGCCTGTTTCAGAAAATCAGCGTCGGTAACGCTCCCTACGGCGGCCTGGGCACCCAGCGCTTCGATAGCGGCTGCATTCTCGGGCTTGCTGGTTACGACCGTAACGGTATGACCCGCCTTAATCAATCCTTCCGTAATTGGTTTGCCCGTATGACCTAACGAGCCGGTAATGACGTAGTGCATAGTGGTTTAATAGAAATTATCTGGTAAAAACTGGATTAAGCAAGCAAACAGCTGGCGTATTCTGGCCGTCTGGTATGTCAGAACATCAGCTTCCAGCCGTTAAAGAACAGGTCCTTACCCGGCTGGCCAGACCAATGTTTGATCGGATCAACGGTTTCGGTCGGTACGCTTTCTTTCTGCTTCACCACGGCCGAAATTCCTTCTTTAGCCAGTGAACGGCATATGTCTTTGGCGGTAGCGTCACCTTTGCCAGCCAGCAGGCAGACGGCGTTATCTTCGTTTTTCATAGCGGTTCAGTTTATATTGTTTGCACATACAATAGATTTAACAAAAAAATATTAGTCCAGATCGTCGAGTGACCGGGCAGCTTTAAAAACCTGCTGGGTCAACTGGCACACGTCGTCAGGACCAATGGCACTGGAGTACCGGGCACCAACCCGCCCCCAGGCTTCGGCAATCGCGGGGCGTAACGCTTCGCCGGCTTCGGTCGGGTAGATCAGCGTCTTCTTCCCCTCCGACTCCCGCCGGACCAGTTGCTTCAGCTCCAGTTTCTCTACCAGCCGGGTAATGGTGGACGGCGTTAGGAAAAGCGTTTCGCTCAATTTTGATGGGGTGACACCAGGCTGGTCGACCACTTCGCAGAGCAGGTAAGCGTACGAATACGACAACCCGATCCGGCCGAACTCTTCATCACCGATGGCGGTGATGGCCCGGGCCAGGGCGTTTGCCGAGAACAACAGACAGGCGCTGTAGCGATTGTCTTTCTGTCCGGCAACGGCAGGGGTCTCTATTTCGTTAATCATCTCGCTTCTCATATTGACACAACAAAGGTAGGTAATTATATTTGTATGTGCAAGCAACGAATGGTTTTTTTACGTAGAGATAATCGAGATGCGAAGGGTCGCCGGTGCGGGCTCTACCGCAGAGGCAGGTGAACTTCGGCCATCATGCAGCGGGCCGAACCGCCCCCGTTGCCTTCGATGATGGGTAGATCGAAATGAACCAGTGTGGCGTAATCGTCCAGCAAGTCAATCTGCTTGGCCGTAAGCGACGCATGAGCCCGGGTCGACATGACCAGTAACTTTTGTCCTTTTTGCGTCAGTACCATCAGCATATTACCCGCAAAGCTGGCCATCTGCTCCAGCGAAATATCGATGATCCGCTTGTTTAGCCGCTCCAGCTCCTGACGTACCATCAGCCGCTCGTCGGGGTCGGTAATGGCCGACAAACAAACGACCGCGAACGTATCGGCAATGCACATCAGCACATTGGTATGGTAAACCGCTTTTCCGCCGGCGTCGGCCGCACGGAAGGAGACAATACGGTAGCCGGTCTGCCGCGAAAACTCAGCCAGCACATCGGGATGCGTGCGGGGCGACAGGCATGCAAAGGCCACCTTGTTCATCCGGTCCAGCACCATACTACCCGTTCCTTCGAGAAACTTGCCTTCCTGCTCGAAGTGCGTCAGGTCAACCACCTTGGCTACGTGAAAGCGCTCGGCCAGATCGTTTATAATATCCGGACGGCGTTCGAGCCGCCGGTTTTCGGCCTGCATCGGGTACAAGACCACCGTTCCGCTGGCGTGCAGTGATACCCAGTTGTTCGGAAAAATAGAGTCCGGGGTATAGGGCTCAGTGGTGTCGTCGTACACCATCACATCCACCCCGACAGCCTGGAGCTGGCGCGCCATTTCGTCGAACTCCCGACGGGCATCTTCCTGAGCTACGTCTTTTGTCTGCGCAGCCAGTTTAATATCCTGAAACGCATTGGACTCAGCCGTTTCGGCGTTGAAGCCAAAGCGAACCGGACGAATCATGAGAATACGGGAGGTAGCTTGCGATTGCATAAAAGAAGTAGAGTAAAGGTCGTTTGTCGTGTGAGTGGAGCGGGTCAGCCATCGCCAAACCTCCGGCAAATTAGCACCTCAATGTCATTTTGCCAATGATTTTTGGCGATCCGGGTGCATTCATAAAGTCTGTCGGCCGCCTTCCGAATCGGGTTCTACCGATCGAAAGCGGCCGACAGGCTGGCTAACTGGCTGACGGCTGTTTAGTTGACAACCAGCTAACAGGGTAATTTACCCGTTCAGGCCCGGCGACGGCCCGATTGGGTTTAGACCTCTTCCCGGAGCAGCGGCAGGCTCATGCAGTGGGAACCCCCGCGTGCCCGGCTCAGCTCGGCCGAAGGCAGCATAATGAAGGTATTCTGAATGGTGGCCGGCGACGACTCGCCCCGTTCGAACCGATCGAGTAGTCGGGCCGCTTCAATAACGTCGAACCCAGCTTCCCGGAACGCTTCGGCCGTTTTCTGGTTGCGGTCGTAGCCCACCACTACCCCATCCTTCAACGCCAGCAGGTTGCAGGAGTCGGTCCACTGCTCCCGGGCTCCGAACGGAAATTCGTTATTGCCCGAATAGATGAACCGTACCGGTTCTGCAGCGCCCAGATCATTCTTACTGATGTCGGCCAGCAGGTCTTCGAGGTTGTCGATCTCGATCGGCTTATGTTCCAGTCCTTTAATAAACTGCAGTATTTTCAGTTCTTCAGACAGGTCTTTGGGCGAGAAAAAGTGCAGCACATCCCGTTTCTTGGCCTCATCGCCGGTGCGGGCCAGCGAGCCCAGCAGCACCCACACATTGCGTTTCACCTGCGTAAATACGGTGTCGATGTGCATGTAGTCGCGTTTCTTCGGAATCTTGATGATCGTTACGGTATCGACCAGGTTCTTGCTGAACACCAGCCGCATCACCTGCTGAGCCGCGTACAGGGTGGTTCGTTCGCTGACGCCGATCATCAGGTGTCGTTTGGCAATCATCATCACATCGCCCCCTTCGAGCGTTGATCGGGTAACGTCGCTGTTTACGTCGGCATCGGGCAGCAGGAAGGCGTGCTCGTTATCCGGAATTTCGATGATTTTATCCTGGTAACTGGCAAAGATGGGGTGGTTGAAGAAGATATACTGCGCCAGTAAAGCCTCGCGGGTGCGGGCCAGCTTGGCGGGTTTGTTCAGCAGAATATGGTCGTTGATGACAATGCCGATATCGCGCGTGAAAATGAAGTTAGGCAGGGGCGAGAACAGCATGGTCTGGTCGGGCAGCGATCCCGAGATCATGATCTTGGCCAGCTCGACTGCATCGAACTGGTTGAGCAGCTGCTGGGTCCGGAACGCCGTTCGCTCGATGCCGCATATAGCCGCGATCAGCCGGGTCCGGATGGCCTCGTCGGCCAGAATATCGGATAGCAGACACTGTATATCGATGACCTTATCGGAGCGGAAGTAGGCCGGATGGTCGGGTTTGAAGAAGTTACGATCCGAGTCGGGACCCAGGCTGGCTATGCGGCCGCTTACTTTATCAGGGTCCAGAAAATATAACAGAATCTTCACGTAGTAATCGTACTCATCCCGGCGCATCATGTCCAGATGAACGATATCCTCGAAGAGCCAGTCCTGCGCCTTCGACGGCACTACTTTACCCAGTCCACGGTCGGGGCTGTGAATGAGCAGCCGCTTGAGCGTCCCTATTTCTGACGAAACGTTAATGGTGGCAAGCGGTGTCTGGGCAGGCGAGGTGACGGCAGCAACGGGCTGTTCTGACAGCAGCGTATCGCTTTCGTGGTTTTGTTTCTCGTTTTTCATGCAAAACCGGCAAGCCTGCTTTAGGACAGACCTGCCGGTTTGCAATGTACAGCTTTGACCGCTGAAAACGAACGGTGTCTTCGTTTCTGGGTTACCGGGTAGCCGTAGCGGGCTTACCCGCCACTACCTTCATCACCCCGTTCATCAGCCGCCAGTGGCCCGGGAACGTGCAGACAAACGGATAATCGCCGGGCTGGGCAGGGGCCGTAAACTTGAGTCGGTACGTCTGGTCCGGGTTGACCAGTGGCGTAGCGGCAATGACCTGCGGTATGGCGGGCACGTAGTTCTTTTCGGCGCCATCTTTGGCCGTGATCATCTTGTCAGCAGCCGCACCGATCGCATCTATGGTTTTCTGCTTCCCAATGACCAGGTTGTGCTGCATGGCATCCGGATTTTCGAGTACGATCTCGACCGACTTACCCGCCGTTACGGTAAACGTCTTTTTGTCGTACCGCATCTCTTCCCGCACGGTTTTGAGCCGCACGATCTCCACGTTTGGGTCGACGGGTTCGGCCGAGGCCACGCCCCAGGCTTCGTATAACCGGCCGAGCCGCTCCTTGATGTCGGGCGAAACGGTATTGCTCAGGCTGGCCAGAAACGATTTGTCGGCGTCGGCAACCTGCGCTTTCTGCCGCGGGTTCCAGCCTTCGGCTACGCCTTTGATGATGGCCTGCCCGTGGGCCGAACCAATCTTCTGAGCGGTTTTGAGCAGCGCCACAACCGAATCGATGGGCTGAGCCGATGCGTAGCTACGGCTGGCCCGCTCCAGTACATAAGCACTCATGTCCTGGGGCGCCCGGTAGGTCACCTTATATACGGTGTTGTTATTCTGCTCGTTATCCTCCGCGATTTTGTTCTCCCGATCGAGCATGACCGTTACGTTGTACTGGCCGGCCCGTTCAAAATTCATCCAGAACTCGGTGTTCCAGGGGCCGTTGTTGCCTTTGCTGATGGTTACCGTCTCGCCGGGCTTGATGCCGGTTGTGTGCGATACGCTGACGTAATCAAGCCGGGCAGGTTCATCAGCCCCAACCGGTCCTTCGATCCGAACCGACATCGGGATCGGCGTTCCGGCCGGTATGGCCACATCGCCTGCGTTCATCACGTCAACTTCGATCTTGGCACTCTGCCGCAACTCGGGCGACTGGGGCGTTGACCGAACAGCGGCAATGACTAGGTCAGGCTTGTTGTTTTTCGACTGCGCAATGGCCCGCCGGGGCATCTCTTCGGGCGCGCTGGGGCCACCACCCTGTCTGGCGCCGGTATGATTGTGGTGCTGATCGGCTGGCGCCGTACTGGGCTGGGTCGGTGCGTTTGCCGACACCTGTTTCAGATACGTCTTCAGCAGTTGTCCTTTGTTGGTTGTCAGTGCCAGCGCAAACGCATCGGGCAACCAGCGGTCCGTTACCTCCCGGGCCGAACCCAGCCGGGCCAGAATAGCCTGCTGCGTAGCCGCGCTACCCGGCATCTCTGACAGGGCCAGGAGGCTGTTCAGCACCACCAGCGGTTCTTTGTCGTTGAGCGCACCGGCCTGCACCAGCATAGCGGCCGACTCAGCCGTGCGGGGCATGACCTGTACTACGGTTTTGCGTACGCCCGATGACTCATGCTTCAGCGCCGACGTTAGCGCGGCCATGACGGGCTGATTGGCAGCGTTTATTTCGCCCAGGCCATGCAGGGTCCAGAGCGCGTGAATAGCAGCCGGGTTGTTGCCGATCTCATCGACCGACGAATCGTTGACCAGCGCAATCAGCTGGGGAACAACGTCTTTGTTGTTCCGCTCGATCAACAGGCGCTGGGCGGTCTGGCGCCAGAACATATTATCGTTTTTCAGCGCGGCAATCAGTTCGGCGGGCCGGTCTTTGCTGAGCGACATGGCGGTATAGGGCTTGGCGCCCTTATAGCCTACGCGGTAGATACGGCCGTGGGTGAAATCGCGCAGATTGGTTTCGTACGCATTTCCCTTTCCATTTTCGAAGCCTTTGGGTGTGGGGTTGTGCTGAATAATGAAGCTGTACCAGTCTACTACCCATACGGCACCATCGGGGCCTACTTCGGCAAATACGGGCGCGAACCACTCGTCGGCACCAGCCATCAGGTTGAACCCTACGCCGGCCGCTTCGGCATCTTCATAGTCGGTACCGGTTTTCTTCAGCACATTCTGGTGAACGATATGCCCCGTTGGTTCGCACACGAACGCGACCTTGTTCCAGTACGAAGCCGGAAACGAACGCGCCGTGTAGACGTTATGACCGGCAGCCGCCGTAAACCCGCCAAACACGTCGACCTGCCGAACGCGCTCGGTAATCGGCTTCATGTCTTTGTGGGTATCGGTACCGCGGCTCCCGTTCTCCCTCAGGTGCGGCCCGCCCGAAAAATAGCGATTCGGAATGGGCGCGTACCAGCCGTGTGCGTTATTGGCCGTACTGCCGAAAACGTCGCCCGTTTCGTTGAACGCCATACCCCAGGTGTTGTTGGAGGTGGCCGTTACGTATTCGAGCGCTGAACCGTCGGGTTTGAACCGGAAAAAGCCCTGCGAAAAGCGAAGCGAATCTTTGCTGTTGCCGACAACCCCTTTGAAGCCCGAGTAACCAACACTGCCCCAGATCCAGTTATCGAATCCATAGTGGAGGTTGCTTGGACCGGCATGGGTATCGAACGTACCGAAGCCGGTAAAAACGATTTTCTTCACGTCGGCCTTGTCGTCGCCGTTGGTATCCTGCAAAAACAGCATATGCGGAGCCTGCGCCACGTACAGGCCGCCGTTGGCGAAGGTCATACCGGTGGGGATGTTCAGCCCCTCGGCGAAGTTGGTGAACTTGTCGGCCTTGCCATCGCCGTTGGTATCTTCGCAGATGACGATGTAGTCGGAGCCGGTTCCTTCGGCTTTGCGTTCGTTGGGATAATCTTTCGTGATCAGGGCAAACAGCCGGCCCCGCTCATCCCAGGCCAGGGCAATGGGGTGCATGACGTTCGGCTCGTGGGCAAACAGATCCAGCGAAAAGCCAACCGGCACCTGAATGTGTTTCATCGACTCCTCGGGCGAGAGGGGGTCCTGCCGCAGTTGAGGGCCAGGCCGTTTTTCGTAGTTCGGCAGTTTGGCTTCGCCGTAGGCAAAGGGCTGCGGGTTGAGGGCGTCATGCTGCTGCTTAACCGCATCACCCACGGCCCAGAGGATACCTCGTTCCAGCAGCGCCTGAAAACCCGGCTGCCCCCAGGTGCGCTCGTCGTGTCCATAGGCCGTGTAGAATACCCGTCCCTTGCCGTACGAGCGGGTCCAGGTATACGGTTCTTCGGCTACCCCCGGCTTGTCTTTAGCCTGGTCGGCTTTAATATCGCGAACGGCCAGCACGTTGTTATCGGCCTGCAAGTGCGTATGCAGGTAGGTTTCGTCGTAAGCCTTGAACGAAGGCAAACCAGCCGTAATGGGGCTGTTGGGTTGGGTGAACCGCGTCTGGATGGTATCCATCCGATGTCGCCAGAACTGCCCGCCAACCACTTTGTCGACGTATTCGGACGAGTTGCGGAAGCAGTACGACGCGCAGTGAACCGGAATGACCCCGTGGCCCGCCGACACGTAATCCAGCAGGGCTTTTTCCTGCGGTTTGGGCAGGCTGTCCCAGTTGGCGAAGATCAGCAGCCCGTCGTACTGGTTGAGGTTGTCGGTATTCAGGTCGGCCAGCCGATCGGTATAGGTAATATTGATGCCGCGATTACCCAGGGCAGCCATGAGTTGCGCCACGCGCTCGCGGGGTTTGTGGTGGCCGTTATCGCCCAGAAACAGAATCTCGGTGCGCCGGGGTTTGGCGGCTTCCGACCGAACGGTAGTCTGTGTGGTCGACTGGCGGGTACACTGGGTTAGGACAATAGCCGTCAGCAGCAGACCAATAAGAGAGTAGGTACGATACATCATTGATGTTCATGTAGTGCCGAAGTTCCGGCTTCGGCGATAGAGGACATACTATTCATTTCCGAAGCCGGCGCATCGACACTACTGGTACCCGCCCGGTCCGGAACCGCTAAAAATCCGGCAGCTTTATGATCTCTCCGCCCCGCAGAGCCGACTCATGCGCCAGGATACCAACGCTTGTCCAGTTTGCCGACTGTGCCGCATTGGGGAACGGGTCGCGATCCTCCACGATGGCCGACACAAACTCATGGACCATGTGCGGATGGGAACCACCGTGGCCCCCACCCTGCGTGAACGACAGGTGCTGGGTTTCGTCAGCATCATAGACGCCCTTCGTCGTAAACCGCTGAATGGGTTCCGGCAGCAGATGCGCGTAGTCGGGCACGGTTACCTTTTCAGGAATTTCCGGTTCCGGTTTCTTGGCCGTATGTAATACTGGCTGCTCATCTTCAATCAGTTGCCACTCAAACGATTTCTTATCGCCGTAGACCTCAAAACTTTCCCGGTATTGCCGGGCCACGTCAAAAAGCGACCGGTACACGTAAGCCGAAAGATCACTGTCTTTAAACTTGATATGCGCCGACTCAACCGCAAAGGGTGAGTTATGGATAGAGGCCAGCTCTTCGCGAATGGTCCCCGATCCGAAGCACGACACATAATCGGCCTGGAGCCGCAGCAGACCGGCTACCGGCCCAACGCAATGGGTGGCGTAATGCATGGGGGGCAGACCCGGCCAGTAGTCGGGCCAGCCGTCCATATCCTGCTGGTGGCTGGCTTTCAGGAACTGAACTTTGCCCAGCTCCCCTTTTTCGTGCAGTTCTTTGACGTAGAGAAACTCGCGGCTGTACACTACGGTCTCCATCATCATATATTTCTTACCCGATTCCTGGCAGGCCTTCACAATCTCGGCACACTCTTCTACCGTGGTGGCCATCGGTACGGTACAGGCTACGTGTTTGCCCGCCCGCAGCGCTTTCAGGCTCTGCTCGGCATGGTTCGGAATGGGCGAGTTGATGTGAACAGCGTCAACGGCCGGATCAGCCAGCAGTTCATCATAACTGGTGTACCGCTTTTCGATCCCGAACGCATCGCCGATTTTGTTGAGATTCTCAACATTACGCTGGCAAATGGCGTACATCGTGGTGTTGGGATGCCGCTGGTAGATCGGGATAAATTCAGCCCCAAAACCGAGGCCGACAATGGCAATGTTCAGTTTCATAAAGTAATGCGTGAAAAGGCAAATGAGTGAATCAGTACGCTGACGTATCAGCGAACGAGTGGCTATACAGTAATACTCTTGCGTTCTTTATGTCGCTCGCTTTTTAGGAAAGTAAGTCCGTCTACGGCCAGTTGCTCGGGCGAGGGAAACATGGGGCGGAAGATGTGCGTAGCCGCAGCCAGCTCCGGCGGATTCGGGCCAAACGCTTCGATAGCGACAGGTCCATCGTAACCTACCTCGTCCAGCGCAGCAAACACATCATCGAAATTGATATGCCCCTGGCCGGGCGTTGAGCGGTCGTTTTCCGAGATCTGCACGTGCACCAGATAGGGCGCTAAGGTACGGATGGCCGCGCCCAGGCTCTTCTCCTCGCTATTGGCATGGAACGTGTCAAAAGCAGCCCGGCAGTTGGGGTGGTTAACCGCTTCAATGTACCGAAATACATCGTCGGCGCAGGTAAGCAGGTAGATCTCGAACCGGTTCAATGATTCGATGGCCAGCGTGACATCCTGCGTTTGTGCATGTTCGGCAACCTCCCGCATGGCCGTTACCGACCAGTCCCACTCCTGAGCTGTAGCGGCCCGGCCGACAAACGTTTTGAACCCGGCAAACAGGGGGCCCATCAGAATTTTCGAGCCAGCCGCGGCTGAACAGTCGACAACCCGCTTCAGAAAATCGATCCCAGCCCGACGAACAGCAGCGTCCGGACTGATCAGACTGTATTCGGGACCGCAGATGGTGCAGGTCTGAACGCCCAGCCCCAGACTGGCACACTGCTGCCCGATGCGTTTCCAGCGGGCCGTGTCATCGGCGTTATTGATGGGAATCTCAACGAAATCAAAACCGCTTGCTTTCAGAAACGAGAAGGTGTCGGACAGATCTTCCTCCATCGTCATCGTCCAGACAAATAGATTCATTCCATACTTATTCATATTCGATCTATAAAAAGTTAACAAATGTATTGAGTATACTAGTGGGATGCGCGGCTTATATTGCCGAAAACTGACTATTTTTTCACTAATTTTCGACCTTTTATCCCATATTCGAGTAAATAACAAGCCAGTCTTATGAAACAGCCCTTACGTAAAGACCTTGAACCGGTTTCCGCTTCGTTCCTGGTCAAGGAACTGGTTGAACCGCACTTCGATCCTAACTGGCATTTTCATCCGCACTACCAGCTGTTCATGGTAGAGGAAGGTACGGGCACGCGCTTCATCGGCGACTCGATCCGGCCGTTTGGGCCGGGCGATCTGGTCTTTCTGGGTCCTAACCTGCCACACCTCTGGCGCAGTGATCAGGCCTTTTTTGACCGGTCCAGCGGCTTGCTGACAAAGGGAATCGTTGTGTATTTCTCAGAAGGCTTCCTGGGCGCTGATTTTATCAACAAGCCCGAAATGGCGGCTCTGCGGCAGCTGTTCGAACTTTCGCGACGGGGACTCGAATGGATCGGCGACACCCGCGACCGTACCGAGGCCGCGCTTCGGAACCTGACCCAGCAGCCCATCAGCTTTGATCGGGTGCTGAGCCTGCTTACCCTATTGAACGAGCTGGCCCACGCCACGAATTACCGGCTCCTGACCAGCACGGGCTACACCAATACCGTGAAACCATACGAAATAGATGGGTCGGGCTACCGCCGGATGCAGATCGTTCACGACTACGTTATGGACCATTTCTCCGACGAAATACACCTCGCTGCCATTGCCGATCTGGCCGGCATGACAGCCCCCGCCTTTTGCCGCTATTTCAAGTCTCACGCCAACAAAACCTTCCTTGATTTTGTAGCCGAAGTTCGCATCGGCCACGCCTGCAAGTTACTGGTAAAAGGGGATTTAAGTGTGGCTCAGATCAGTTTTGAAAGTGGATTCAGAACCCTCTCCAACTTTAACCGCCAGTTCCGGCAGATAACCGGCCAGACCCCCTCGGGTTACGTCAGAACGTACCGGCAACTGGGCTAAACGAAAACTGCCCACCTCTTTTCAGAAGTGGGCAGCCGGTCCGGAGTCGGACTGTATGTCAACTACGGATTAATACGTCGTTGTACTCAGGGGTTCGCGGGTGGTTACGCCTTCCTGCACAAAAGCCAGCAGATCCTGGTTGAGCCGATCCTTCTCGGTTACGAACAGGCCGTGGGGCGCTCCGTCGTATACGATGTAGGTCGCGTTCGGCAGGGCGTTCGACGTCAGTTCGCCCGACGACTCGATGGGTACCGTTTTGTCAGAGTCGCCGTGAATGATCAGCGTAGGCACCGTGATCTGGGTCAGGTCGTTCCGGAAATCGGTTTCGGAGAAGGACCGTACACAATCGACCGTTGCTTTGTGCGACGCCACATAGGCCCGGGCGAAATCGCCGTCGAGGTGCGCCTGACTAACCGGGTGGCTGATCAGGTTAACCCCGTAGAACTGCTTGCCAAAGGTTTGCAGGAAGTCAGCCCGGTCTTTATTGATATTTTCGACCATCGTATCGAATACGTCCTGGTCTACGCCATCGGGATTATCGTCGGTCTTGAGCAGGTAAGGCGTTACTGCGCTGACGAAAGCGACCCGTGCCACCCGGGCACCGCCGTAATTGGCCATGTAGCGGGCCACTTCACCACCGCCCATCGAGAAGCCAACCAGCGTAACGTTCTGCAGATCCAGTTCGTCCAGTACGGCTTTCAGGTCAGCCGCCAGGGTATCGTAATCGTAGCCGGTCCAGGTCTGGCTCGACTTACCGAAGCCACGCCGGTCGTAGGCGATAACCCGCAGGTTATGCTTGGGCAGTTCGGCCAGCTGGTAATCCCACATTTCGTGGCTCAGGGGCCAGCCATGAATCAGCACAACCGGGCTTCCTGTACCCTGATCGGTGTAGAATAATTTTACATCATTGCCCTGGGCGTCAGTACCCGCTTTAATGTAGCTCATAACTAAGGTTCAATTAACGTGTTGAGTAATATAATCCATGAATTAACTGTAGTTACGTATAATGGTTTGTGGCAGATTCTTTCTTTGCCCTCTTTTGCGCGTATTTTATTTTCAGGTAATGAAACCATCCCTCCTGTCCCGACTGTCGGCCCAGCCCGACGCCCTTGATCATTTGCTGTCCGGTCTTTCCGATGAGCAGCTTCACCAGCGGCCCCAGCCCAGCACCTGGTCCATTGCCGAAAACCTGGCGCATCTGGGTCGTTATCAGGAAGTTTTTCTGGAACGAATGCAGCGGATCACTACCCAGGACGAACCCCGGTTCGAGCGCTATGCTGCCGATGCCGATCCCGGCTTTTTACCCTGGACCGAACTCCCGTTCGACGCGCTTCTTGAACGATTCCGGGGTGAACGGGCAGCCCTCAATGCCTTTCTCAGTATTTTACACGAGGAACACCTGACGCGCACGGGTCTTCACCCGGCCTATGGACCGATGACCCTGGAAGGCTGGACTGAATTTTTTCTGCTCCACGAAGCCCACCATTTTTTCACTATCCTAAAACTGGGGGGCGCCCTCCGCACGGCCGGACAGCCGATGGGTCTGTATTCGTTCTAGCCAACCGCCACCTGCACCGAGGCCTGCGCACTCAGGTCGAGATACCGCATCTGCTGGTCAGCCGCCCTGTGGTACACCTGAGTGATGCTCACGGTTTGAAGACCATAAGCGGGGCGGTGCATGACAAAATCATGGGCCGGGTCGCCGTCGCCCGCCGTTTGGTGAAACGCAAACACGTCGGCGGCTGTATAATGAGGTTGTTTATAAAGAAACTGAGCCAGCCAGGTTTTTCGAAGTTCGGCCATGGGCAGCGTGTACAGCGTCACCGACGACCAGATATGCGCCACCTGGGGCGGCATGTTGCGGAGGTAAACCTGCATCCCATTCCAGCGCAGCTCATGCAGCGCCGGCGTACCTGACGCGTGGCTGACGATAACCAGCGTAAAGGGCTCGATACCGCTGAAGTCGTAGCGGTCGGTAAACAGCGCCGGGCTGGGGTAGCTAAAGTAATCAAGCACGACCAGGCCGCGGCTTTTTCGATAGGGTGGCTGATGAAGATGGGGCTCGAAGGCGCCGTTGAGCAGGCAGACGGTTGTTGTGGCGGAAGTAGCCAGCCAGGTCCCTCCGCCGGTCGGATCTTTGGGGAAACAAACTAGCCCGTCGGCCAGCGTATACGCCTGCGGGGCCAGCGCAGCCGGTCGGCTGCTGAGCTCGTCGCGGTTGGATGTCAGCACAAAACCACCTTCGGGCAGGGGCAAATAAGTTACGACGCACATGCGTTATCGGCGGCAGGACAAGCCTCATTCGATGAACCTGCCCTGCCATTGATGTGATCAGATAAACAAACCTACAGCAATACTCCCTGAAAGACCTCATCGAGCCGCGATACGGGCCGGATGCGGATCCCCATATTTTTCGTATCGAGCCCTTTGAGGTTATACTTGGAAATATAGATTTCTTTGAACCCCAGCTTTTCGGCTTCGGCAATGCGCGATTCGATCCGGCTCACGGCCCGCACCTCGCCCCCCAGCCCAACCTCGGCCGCAAACGCAATGGAGGGCGCGATGGCAATATCTTCGTAGCTCGACACGACAGCCGCACAAACGGCCAGGTCGATGGCCGGATCTTCGACCCGCAGCCCCCCGGCTATGTTCAGAAAAACGTCCTGCTGCCCCAGCCGGAAGCCGCCCCGCTTTTCCAGTACCGCCAGGAGCATATTTAACCGCTTGGCATCGAAGCCGGTGCTGCTGCGCTGCGGAGTGCCGTAGGTGGCCACGCTCACCAGCGCCTGCGACTCGATCATCAGCGGGCGGTTGCCTTCCAGCATCGACCCGATGGTCACGCCACTCAGCGCATCGTCGCGTTGTGAAATCAGAATCTCCGACGGGTTGGTTACCTGCCGCAGCCCCGAACCGAGCATTTCATAAATACCCAGCTCATCGGTACTGCCGAACCGGTTTTTGGTCGTTCGCAGAATCCGGTAGGTCGTATGCCGATCCCCCTCGAACGTCAGCACCGTATCGACCATATGCTCCAGCACTTTAGGGCCAGCCAGCGATCCTTCTTTGGTAATATGACCGATCATAAATACCGGCACGCCCGACTCTTTGGCATATTTCATGAACTCAGTCGTACACTCGCGAACCTGCGAGACACTCCCCGCCCCCGACTCGACCAGCGACGACTGCATCGTCTGGATCGAATCGATGATCAGCACTTCCGGCTCGAAATGCTCCACTACCCGGAATATATTCTGGGTCGACGTTTCGGTCATGACATGGCAGTCGCTGACGGGTGCATCCAGGCGTTCGGCCCGCATCTTGATCTGCTGCTCGCTTTCTTCGCCCGACACGTACAGCACCCGCATACCCGACAGGCTCAGCGCAATCTGGAGTAACAGCGTCGATTTACCGATACCGGGCTCGCCCCCGATCAGCACCAGCGAGCCGGGAACGATACCGCCCCCCAGCACCCGGTTCAGCTCCCCGTCGATAGTTGGAATGCGGGGTTGCTCCTCGTAATTGATCGCATGAAGGGCTTTGGGTTTGGCAGCCACACGTACATGGCCGGGACCGGCCGACGGACTGCGCCAGCCTCCTTTCTCGGGTTCGTCTTTAGCGACTACCTCTTCTACTATAGTATTCCATTCACCACAGGTAGCACAGCGACCCATCCATTTGGCCGACTGCTGGCCGCAATTCTGACAGAAATAAGTGGTTTTCAGTTTAGCCATTTCAGGAATCTGGAATAACGGCGGATGTTCAGTGATAGAGTTATTACCAGGTCGTTTAAACCAAACGGATGCTGGCCAGTCCAAGCCCCGAAACCGGCTCGAATCAGTTTTTACGCATTGCCCTTATTCATTAGATAAACGCCGTTTCCTCGAAATAAGTTGATCTGGCACACCGCCGGTCCCGACTAAACGTTTAACCATCTAGTACAATCAGACAACCATGAAAAAGAAACTGCTAATCGCTGCATTGACACTCCTGCCGGCGCTCACGTTTGCGCAGGGAGGCTTCCAGATCGGAATTAAAGGCGGGGTCAACCTCTCAAAACTTTCATTCGGCCCTTTTGTAAGTACCACTACGAATTCCAACGGGTCTCCCTCGGTCAATGTTGATGGCCAGACGTTCCGTAACAGCATCAGTGACAGCTACAAGAGCCGCACGGGTACGTCGTTCGGTATTTATACCCGCTTCGGGAAGAACCTGTTTTTACAGCCCGAAGTCCTCTACTCGACCCGATCGGGCCAGTTCGATGTCGTCCGCAACGGGCAGTCGGAAACGGTTACCATCAAAACAACGAGTTTCGATATTCCGGTGCTGATCGGTATTAAAGGTG
The DNA here is from genome assembly GCF_002006735.1 of Spirosoma sp. 209. NCBI lineage: Bacteria > Pseudomonadati > Bacteroidota > Cytophagia > Cytophagales > Cytophagaceae > Spirosoma > Spirosoma sp. 209. The sequence goes on from NZ_MVEC01000001.1 coordinate 236,104, forward strand.
GTCCGCTCCGGGTAGTAGCTGGCCCGGTTGTATCGCTGCGTATCGATGATAATCAGCGGCTGGGCGAGGCTATTCAGCAATATACCAGCGGTACGCTGAACGATGCCTGGTCAAAAGCGTATTACGGCTACCAGGTTGGGGGCGGCCTCGACATCGGGTCGCTCGGTATCGACGTCCGGTACGAAGGTAACCTGTCTGACGTGGCGGAGATCAACGACGCATCCGGCAAGTTCAACCAGCGGTTCAAATCGTGGCAGGTAACGCTGGCGTATAAACTGTTTTAAGGCCGGTAAGCAACAACACCTAAAAGGGGCGGATACGCAATGTATCCGCCCCTTTTAGGTGTTGTTGCTTACCGTTTCTATTAATTATGCATCCGCTGGCGGTACTGAGCCAGTTGCAGCGTAATGTCTTTCATCCGACGGCGCGATATGGCTACCTCCCGACCGTCGGCCAGTCGTACCTGCCGCTCTTTGGTAAACACACTGTGTTGTACGTAAGCCAGGTTCACGATGTATGATTTGTGGATCCGCAGGAACAGCGTGCTGTCGAGCGTTTTTTCGAATTCTTTCAGGGTTTTCGATACCAGATACCGTTTCCGGTCGCGGGTATGGAGGAAGGTATAGTTGCCTTCGCCCTGCAGACAGAGGATATCATCGACCGCAATAAATATGGTGCGGTTCAGATAAGGTAACGCAATCCGGTGAGTACCTCGCTGATACGAAGCTGGAAATTGAGGAGCAGTTAATGGGGGCTGTACAGTAGAAAAGAGGTTCGCTTCCATGCTTAGGGGTTATTAAGTCCGTGTTTGAATCCGTGTCTGATGACTCAAAATTACCATCCGGAGGCAACCTCACGAAAAAACGGTCTGGCAGCCAGCCGATCAGATTAACACCCAATCAACTAACTATCAGACCGTTATAAATATTTTTTGGTCTACATTTGAGTGGTAGTACCCACCTGATTACGTAGAAATACGTATGGCCTTATGCAGCATCCTACGGAGCACATATGGTAATTTCTACGGATGAGCGCGTCTAGCTCACAGCAACTGGCTGAAAATCACGGATGCGATCCATAAACATCTGCGCCCGGCGACGGGAAATTTTCACCTGCTGACCATCAATCAACTCCAGCTCGCCTTCTTTCTTGACAAAAAACTTACGAACAAAGCCCAGGTTAACGATACACGATTTGTGAACCCGGACAAACGCCTGGCCGTCGAGCAATGTTTCATATTCTTTCAGGGTCCGGGACACCAGCATTTTGGTGCCGTCTTTCAGAAAGAAGTTTGTGTAATTTCCTGACCCTTCGAGCCGCACAATTTCATCGACAGAAATTGTTCGCTTACGATCGTAGAATGGGATCAACAGCTTCTGCATGCACGAAGAATCGGCAATTTTTTCCACACTTTTGTGGAAAGGAATGGACATTGGATCGAAAATCGAGTCGTTAGCGAATGCTTTCATAGTCGTTTTGAGTGAAGAATAATGATTGATAGTTTAAGGTTGATGTTCAGTTACTTAGGGAACTAGTAATCGCGATCTACCTAGGGAGTTACTGTGCGTAATACACCTCATCCTGTGCAACAATCAGACCTACCTTCCCGCCGTTTTATTAAACGTTGGCATCTTCTTTATAAACTGTTATTAATCAGTGGTATTTTACCGCTTACTCAATGACCATCCGTAAAGCAACGCATGGTCACATGTTGTCATCATTTTCTACAGTTTTGGGTAATAAAGACCACGCCCATCTGGCATATACGGTTCTTAAATCGGCACTCATTCCGTTTTTCCGTACCTTTGCCTTATACAATGACAGGTAGTGTAGTATGCTGGACCGAGTTAAGGAGATTTACGGGGAAATAGATCAGTACGAAGTAGCATCGAAAGAACAGCTGGAGCAGTTTCGACTGCGATTCATCAGCCGGAAAGGGGTTGTTACGGAACTGTTTGACGGGCTCAAGCAGGTGGCTGCCGACGACCGGCGCGCGGTCGGCCAGGCCCTCAACGGGCTTAAGAACCGGGCGCAGGAGCGTTTCGATGAGTTTGCCAGGCAGATTGACGATCAGCCAGCCGGTACCGACGGGGCGCCTATCGATCTGACCCTGCCCACTGTACCCAATCTGAACGGTACGCAACACCCGCTGAGCCTGGTTCGTCAGCGCATTATCCAGATCTTCGAACGGATTGGTTTTAACGTAGCCGACGGCCCCGAAATCGAGTCGGACTGGTACAACTTCGGCGCCCTCAACTTCCCGGATAACCATCCGGCCCGCGATATGCAGGATACGTTCTTCGTCGAAAAAGACGGTCAGCAATCCGATATGCTGTTGCGGACGCATACGTCGAACGTACAGATCCGGCTGATGGAGCGTCAGCGCGCTAATGGCAGCTCAGCCCCGTTCCGCCCAATTCGCTCCATTATGCCAGGCCGGGTGTATCGGAATGAGACCATTTCGGCCCGCGCCCACTGCATGTTCCACCAGGTAGAGGGTATTTATATTGACCGGAATGTAGGCTTCAAAGATCTGAAAGATACGCTGTATCACTTTGTAAAAGAGATGTTTGAGCCGGGTACGCAGATCCGGTTTCGACCGTCTTACTTCCCGTTTACCGAGCCAAGCGCCGAAATCGACATCTCCTGTCAGATCTGTGGCGGCAAGGGCTGTAACATCTGCAAACATTCGGGCTGGGTCGAAATTGCAGGATCGGGCATGGTTGACCCGCAGGTCATCGCCAACTGCGGCATCGATCCCGAAGAGTATACCGGATTTGCGTTTGGAATGGGTATCGAGCGGATCACCCAGCTCAAGTACGTTGTCAACGATCTGCGGCTCTATACCGAAAACGACGTACGGTTTCTGCGCCAGTTTGAAGGACTTTGATCAATGGGTGAATGAGTAAGTGAGTAGCCGCTCCAGTCGGCCTTCACCCAGTCGTTCAGTCGCTCATTCACTCACTCTATTATGTCACCTATTCGCTTATCCGATCTTGCGTTCACCCTTGAAGCTGTTCTGGACAACGCCTTCGGACAGAAGCCGATATGGGTTGTGGCCGAAACGAGCGATATCAAGAATTACCCCGACCGGGGGTACTGCTTCCTGACGCTGGTCGAGCGGGAAGACGGCCCCTCGGGTCGGCACGAAACGCTGGCCAAGCTGGATGCCTGCATCTGGCGCCGGAACTACCATACCATCCGCGACTTCGAAACCGCAACCGGCGTCGCCTTTGCGCGGAACGTAAAACTATTGCTCCTGGTATCGGTCGGATTCAGCCCGGTTTATGGCCTGCGACTCGAAATCCTGAAGATCGACCCTTCCTACACGCTGGGCAATCTGGAACGCGAGCGGCAGGAGGTGCTGGACACGCTGGTTCGGGATTACCCCGACCTGGTCTGGCTCGAAGCAGGACAATACATCACGGCTAATCAGCTTCTGCCCCGACCGGCCGTGTTGCAGCGCCTGGCCCTGATTGCCGCACCGGGCTCCGATGGCTGGCGTGACTTTCGCCATGAGCTGGCGGCTAACCCCTATGGCTATACGTTCTCGGTAGATGAGTACCTGACCCAGGTGCAGGGCAAAGGGGCCGAACAGGCTATTTGCCAGCAGCTGGAAACGATACGGCTGAGCAGTACGCCCTACGACGCCGTTGTTCTGGTGCGTGGCGGGGGCTCGCAGCTCGACTTCGGCTCGTTCGACACCCTGCTGATGGGATTGACCGTTGCCGGTTTCGACATTCCGATTCTGGCCGGTATCGGGCACGAGCGCAACGTCAGTATTACCGACATGATGTGTCACCAGAGTGTGAAAACACCGACCAAGGCCGCGGGCTTCCTCATCGAACACAACCGACAGTTCGAAGAAAGCTGCCTTCGGCTCCTCGACCGAATGGGCGTTGTTGCCCGGGATGTACTCCAGAACGCCCGCGAAGAGCTTGATATGCAAACCGACCGGCTGCGGTTTGTTTCTTACAACTACCTCCGCGACCGGCATACCGAACTAACCGAGAAGGCAGTTACGATTCGGCACCTTGACCCTGCCAACGTGCTCCGGCGGGGGTACGCCCTGCTGTTACGTCAGGGCCGGATCGTTACAAAGGCGGCCGAGGTCCGTCAGAGCGAAACCCTTCAGGTTCAGCTGCACGATGGCACCATCACCGTCGTGAGCTGATGTAGAGGCAACGTGGAGAAGTGCGTGGCCAGGATTGACGTATAGACAACAAAACACAACATGACCTATCAGGAAGCTTACGAAAAACTGACAGCGCTGGTTGAAGAGATCGAGAACGAAGAGATCGCACTCGACGAACTGCCGGCCAAAATCCGACAGGCTGGCGAGTTGATTACGTTTTGCCAGGATCGCCTGCGTATCGTTGAAACTGACTATCAGGAATCGATCGAACGCCTGCCGAAGCGATAAATCGGGAATTTATCAACCGGGCTTGCGTGTCCTTTAGTAAACCTTGCCTAATTTTATCCCGGAGGGGGGTCATAAAAGGGGTAATGTGCCGATTTTGACTGTGAAGAGAACGACACCCTTGTTTTGCCCGATCGAGTTTTCCTACTTATGAATTTGTTCAACACATTCGATACTGTATTCAACCCGGACGTCGTATCGCGTATTGCGCTGTACGTAGACGAACCGGCGGATAAAATCAATAAAGCCGTTGACGGTCTGGTATACACCATTATTGGTGGTCTGATGAAGCGGACAACTACTGAAATTGGAGTCAATCAGTTATTCAGCCATATACAAAAAGGGCGTTATGACGGTAGTCTGATCGAAAACCTCGATCAGTCACTACGCGATCCGGCGCATACCAATACGCTCATTACGCAGGGTAATGATGTGATCAGTCATTTGCTGCCCGCCATGAAAAGCTCGATCGGCAGCATGATCTCGAGCTACGCGGGCATCCGCAACTCATCGGCTATTTCGCTGCTGGGTCTCACCACCACGATCGTATTGCACGGCCTGGGTAAACAGGTTAAAGACCGGAAGCTGGACGCCGATGGGCTGGCCTCGCTGCTCTTTGCCGAACGCGATGCTCTCATCAACACCGTACCGGACGAATTCATGCCCCGGCTGGTCGAGAAGGTGGGGCTGCAGCAGATCGTTTCGGGCCTGGCAGCGCCGGCCCGCCGTTCCGCGACCGAGGCACCGACCCGCCCAGTGGCTTCGCCATCCCGCCAGACCGCTACGGCTTCGCGCCCACCTATCAGTTACGAACCCGCCGAAGAAGAAGCCGGGAACAACAGCTCCCTGGCAAAGCTGGCCGTAGGTGGGCTGCTGGTTCTGGCCGTACTGGGCGGAGGCTACTACATCTATCAGAATACCCAGAATTACGCCGGCGATGAGCAGATCGTTACCGACGCGGGCCCGGTCACGAGCGATACCATCCAGGCCGATACCGTAACCCGGTCGCTGGCCGTGCCGGCCGAGCCGGCTCCGCGCTCTACATCAGCAACCGCGGCAACTACCGCAACCGGTCTGGCTGTCGGGGGCGCGCCCACCACGCCAACCGGTAATCTGACGCAGCAAATGACGCCTTATCTGGGCAACGCAGCCCTACCCAAAGGCCGGATCTTCCCACTGACGGAGGTGTCGTTCTCGCCCGGTTCGTTATCCATGACGTCGGGGCAGGCAACCGTTGGGGAGCTGGCCACGCTGCTGAAAACCTATCCTTCGCTGCAAATTCAGCTGATCGGTTACGCCAATGATGCCAGTGGAGCGCTTACCAACAAGAGCCTGTCGTTCAAGCGGGTCAACCAGATCAAGCAGCAGCTGATGTCGTCGGGTATCGATTTTGTTCGGATCGACGCAATCGGACGCGGCACCGGCGTCAGCAAACGGGATACATCCGGTATCCCCAAACCGACGCTGAAAAAAATCGACGTTAAAGTAGTCGTTAAATAAGCGAAGGCAGAGGATGGCCATGGGGGGGCTGATGCCGCTCCTCCCCGTCCTGTCCAAACAACTTCCCGCCCGTCAGGTTGAATGGTAAGCGATCAACTTAACACACTCAACTCCTATGACAACCGAAGCAGGCAAGACAGCTCTTATTACCGGCGCATCGAGCGGTATTGGCCGTGAACTGGCAACGTTATTTGCCAAAGATGGGTATAACCTCGTTCTCGTAGCCCGAAGCGAAGATAAACTTCAGGATCTGGCCGACAAGTACAGACACCAGTTTGGCACATCGACCATTACGGTTATCGAGAAAGACCTGTCGAGTCCGCAGGCTCCGCAGGAAATCTACGATGAGGTAACCCGGCAAAACATTACCGTAAACGCCCTGGTGAACAACGCCGGTTTTGGCGAGTATGGCAAGTTTGCGACCGAAACCGATCTCCAGAAAGAACTGAATGTCATTCAGGTCAACCTGACATCACTGGTCCACCTGACCAAGCTGTTTCTGAAAGATATGGTGAAGCGGAATGAAGGGAAGGTTCTCATGCTGGGGTCGGTAGCGTCTGTGATGCCTAACCCGATGATGGCGGTTTACGGAGCCACCAAGTCGTTTATCTATTCGTTTTCCGAAGCGCTGCGTAACGAAGTGAAAGATACTGACGTCTCGATTACGGTGCTGATGCCGGGCGCGACGGATACCGATTTCTTCAACAAGGCGGGCGCGATGAACACAAAAGCGCAGGATCAGGCCCGCTCAACCGACCCAGCTGTAGTGGCCAAAGATGGGTACGCAGCCATGATGGCTGGCAAAGACAAGATTGTGTCGGGTGCTATGAATAAAGTACAGGTAGCGGCCGCTCACTTTCTGCCCGATCAGGCTGTTGCCGCCAACATGCGGAAGCAGATGGAAGATCGCAACGCCCAGCAGGAAGAGCAGTCGTCGGCGCTGGCCCTCGGCATCGGCGTAGCAGCCCTCGTGGCAACGGGTATCGTTCTGTATGCCACCTACCGAAATGCCGGTCCGATCGATCGGGCGCGGTATCGGTATAAAGCCAGCAAAGCGAGCCGGTCGGCTAAAAACGCACTGGCTTCCGTAGTCGACTCGGTGGCCGGGTCCTACTACAAAACCAAAGCCGAGGCCGAGCAGGAAGCGGTGTAGCATGAATGATGAATGGTAAATGATGAACGAGGGGCGACTGTGACCGCGCCAGTTCATCATTTACCATCCATTCACTTTTTCCCCGGAAACCGTTCGAACACGTTGGCGACGGCATTGCTGATCTGCTCAGGGTCCAGCGTTCGTCGGTTGAGTACGCTTGAGACGGCTACATCCCACAGCAGGGCGTTACGCTGCGCGTCGACTATATGTAAGTTTACGGTTCCCTCCTGATACGTTCCCGTCGGCACTTCCTGACTCCGCCAGCTGTACCGGCGCTGACCAATATACAGCGGGGCTTCCCGAATCGTGGTCTGCCGGGTTTGCGTCCGCTCCTTCACCACGGCCCCCAGATTGACCAGCAGGTCCGGATTATCTTTCGTAGGCTCATAGCCCCGATTCTTCAACTCGATAGCTACGGCCTGTTTGACCTGTTCCATAGCTGCCTGGTATGAATCGCGGGGGGTTGGGTCGATACGGGCTGTATCGACAAAAGCATAGGTCCGGTAAGCCGCCCAGGTCGCCGACCGATCCGACTCGTTACGAACAACCCGAAACGGGGAGCAAGCCGATACCAGCCCGATAAGCAACAGGAAAAGATGGGGTAATTTCATGGCGTTGGTTAGTTTCCTGTATAACAAATCTCCGTGGCTATTTGTGCGTAAGCGAACCTTACCGGCACCTTGCCTCACCCAGCGTATTCGAACAACTTCGACCAGCGCCGGTTCTCTAGAGAGTATTATTCGTTACTTAATCACAACGTTATGAAAGAAGGAACAGGAAAAACAGCCCTTATCACCGGTGCCTCCAGTGGCATTGGTCAGGAACTTGCCAAACTTTTTGCCCAGGATGGATTCGACCTGGTGCTGGTTGGCCGACGTGAAGAAACCCTCGACCGGCTGGCCGATGTCTTCCGCAATAACTACGGAACCCAGCAGATTACCGTCATCAACAAAGACCTGGCGCGGGAAGATGTAGCGCAGGAGCTGTACGACGAGTTACAGAGCAAAGGCATTACGATTAATATTCTGGTCAACGACGCGGGGGCGAGTACCTACGGGAAGTTTGCCACCGAAACAGAATGGGCGCGCGAGAAAGAGCTCATCCACCTCAACGTGCTGACCACCACACTACTGACCAAGCTATTTCTGAGCGATATGGTAGCCCGCAACGAAGGCCGTATTCTGCAGCTGGCTTCGATGGTATCGGTAACGCCTTTCCCGCTGATGTCGGTTTATGCGGCTACCAAAGCGTATGTCTGGAGCCTGACCCAGTCGCTCAATAATGAACTCAAAGGCACCAACGTAACCATGACGGCGCTGATGCCCAACGCCACGGCCACCAATTTTTTCCGCGAAGCGGGTGCGCCCAAACTGGTCGTTGAAGACATGATGGATGATCCGGCTATGGTAGCTAAAGACGGCTACAAGGCGCTGATGAAAGGCGAGGCCAAAGTAATCCCCGGCGGGCTGGGTAACAAAGCGCAGGAACTCATGTCCTATGTGTCGCCCCAGGAAGCGCTGGCCTCTCTGATGCGCAAGCTGCTCTCGCCCAAGCATGAGTCAGGGCAGGACCAGAAAACGCCAGCCTGGACCGTTGGGATCGGCATTGCGTTGGCGGCTGTGGCGGGCTACGCGCTCGTACGTGCTTATACCAACGCCAACCCGATCGATAAAGCTCGTTATCGGCAACAGGCGCAGTCGCTGGGGGACTCGGCCTCGGGTACGATCTCGTCGATCATCGACTCGGTTGTCGGAACCTATCACAACGGCAAAGCTAAAGTCGAGTCGACGCTGGCCTGATACTGATAGCCAGTATAATCAGACCATATAACTGAACGGAGAGGTCAACGCCCGCTGTAAGCAACAGCGTATGGCGTTGACCTCTCTGTCGTTTATCCGGGTAGCCTGACTCATTACCCTATGTCTGATCTGGTGCGTACATCTACGTAATTTCCCGGTAGTACTACCTGTGTTCACTCGTTGCTGTTTCCGACAGTGGGGGTGATGCGACTAAGAAGTCGTATCACCTTACTCATTAATCACTGTTCAACATGAAACGTTTACACACAGGCCTGCTCGTGGCTACCCTCTTCCTTGGATCGTTTGTTTTTCAAAACTGTCAGCCTAAAGACGGCGAAGTAGGCCCCACCGGACCAGCCGGACCTGCTGGCCCCACCGGACCGGCTGGTCCGCAAGGTGCCAAAGGCGAGACAGGCACCGCCAACGTTCAGTACTCGCCCTGGATTCCGACCACATTCTCGGGCAGTGGCAGCAGCTATACGGGCAACATTACAGCCGCAGCCATCACGCAAGCCGTTCTGGACCGTGCCGATATCCGCGTGTACTGGAGCGAGAGCGGCCGGGTACTTGCCCTGCCGTATGCGCAGACAATCGGGGGCACAAGCTATTCGGTACACCAGCGCTTTTACGTGGGGCGCATAGAGCTGGTTGCTTCCTATGCGTTGTCGAGCCAGCAGTTCCGCTACGTCATTATTCCGGGTGGCGCTGCGGTTGGCGGGCGAAAGGCGGCCATCGACCTCAACGATTACGAAGCCGTAAAAAAAGCCTACAACATTCCTGATTAACCGTAGAGACGCATCCGCCCGGCGGCCCGGCCCATGCGTCTCATTCGCGTCAGCAACAAGACCCCATGCAGCTCCTATGCGTCAGCAATTTGTAAGTACAACCACCCCTCCCCTATAACGCCGTGTTGCTGACGCGTAGGAGACGCATAGGCAGGGCCGCCGGGCGGATGCGTCTCTACGTTTTGCGCTTCTTTTTGCGGGCCGAGGGGAACAGGACGTTGTTGAGAATGAGCCGGTAGCCAGGCGAATGCGGGTGTAGATTAAGGTCGGTAGGGGTGCGCCAGCTGCCGCCCCCGCGGACACCTTCGGGATCGTGACCGCCGTAAAAGGTCCACTGGCCCCGCCCTACTTCGCCGTAGATGTAGCGATCGGAGGTTTTCCCCTCCCCCATCACCAGCGAACTGGGTTTGACGGCGGCCTTCCGGAACGCGGTGGTCTGCCCAAAAAACTCTTTGATAATGTGTTCGTGGTTCTGGGTAAGCATGGCCGGAATTACGTCCCATTTGGCCGAGAAGTTAAACAGCTCGAAGAAACCGGCCGTCTGGTCATAACCCCGACCGGCGGCCGAGTTTATGTCAGAAAACGTAGAAAAGCCCCGGTATCCATTGTCGCCTTCGAGGGTGAAATTTCCGAACGCCAGCGTTTTGGTAAAGTCCAGCTTAGCCTGCGCGTCGGGGTCGGTACCATCGCCGTCGTACGCACTTCCTACAATATCGACGCCCTCCGCTGCCAGCGCAATATCGAGCGTTTCAGCGCCCGAACACATGGCAAACAGATAGCCTCCGCCCGCGCAGAACTCCTTGATGGCTTTGGCCACCGCCAGTTTCATGGTAGATACCTTCGAGAACCCATATTTCTTCGCGATGTCTTCCTGCGCTTTGATGTCGGCCAGCGTCTGCCGGTGAATGGCCCGCCCAAACTGACCCGTAAAATCCTCATGGTGCAGGTGCAGCCAGTCATATTTGGGCAGGTCGCCCTTTAGAATCTCTTCATCATACACGACCTCGAACGGAATTTCGGCGTAGGTCAGCACCAGCAGTACGGCATCCGTATTTTCGAACTCGGACGGGCTCACTTTAATGGGCGAATAAACAATGATCTTAGCCGCCTTGTGCAGCGTCACCACGTTCATATTCAGATCGGGATCAGCCAGCTGCTGGCGGATAGAAGCCGCCCGGCTATCGGTAATCGACTCGAACGATACGCCCCGCACCCGGCATTCGGTCTCCAGCGCGGCCGAGTGCTTAATCAGAAACGCCCCACCCCGGTAGTTCAACAGCCAGTCGACGTCCTGGTCGTCTTTCAGCATTTTATACGCAATGCCATAGGCTTTGAGGTGGTTGGCCTGCTGATCGTCCATCGGGATCAGGATTGAGCTGGCGCGGGCGGCAATAATCGCCGACAGGAAAAGCAGGATGGTCAGATGCCGTTTCATAACTTGCATACGTTCGCAACTGGTTCTGTTCAATGGTGAAGCTACTTTCCTTTTCCTGTTACGGTCTTCTACTGTCTACACTGGCTGTACTTATGATGTTTTGTACCCGTCAGGCTATGCCCCCATCTCCGCCCCCCGTCGAAACCGGCGTTTCGCAGGCCCTGGCCCGATTTCGGGCTCAAACCCTTGGCGATCTGGCATATGCTCTCAAGTTCGACATTCCTGCGCAAAAAAACCAGCCCATTCCAGCCAGTGAAACCATAACCTTTACTTGGCAGCCCGGCAACGCACCTTTGCAACTCGACTTCAAGGAAGAACGCGCTCATTTGCAGACTGTTTCGGTTAACGGAACAGCCATTCCAATTGTTTTTGAGCAGGAACATCTGCTCATCGATGCGGCCCGGCTCCGACCCGGCACCAACCAGATCACGATTGGCTTTACAGCCGGGAATCTATCGCTGAACCGGAACGACGATTACCTCTATACCCTGCTCGTTCCCGACCGCGCCCGCACCGTCTTTCCGTGTTTCGACCAACCCGACCTGAAAGCCTCGTTTCAGCTTACGCTTACCCTTCCGCAACGCTGGCAGGCCATCACCAACGCCAGCCTGATCGACTCCGCCGTAACCGCCGACCGGAAAACGCTCCGGTTTGCTGCTTCGGAGCGGATACCGACCTATCTGTTTTCGTTCGTAGCGGGGCAGTTCAGGCCCGTCAGCCGAACCGCCGGCAACCGGCCCATGCTGTTGCTCCACCGCGAAACCGACACCACCAAAATCCGGCTTAGCCTCGCCCCGCTCTTCGATCTGCACGCCGAAGCGCTGGGGTTTCTGGAAGACTACACCCAGATGCCGTATCCGTTCAGCAAGTTCGACTTTGCGGCCATCCCTGATTTTCAGTACGGCGGCATGGAACACGTTGGCGCCATCGACTACCGCTCCTCTACCCTCTTTCTCGACAACGGCGCCACCCGCGATCAGAAGCTGAACCGCGCTACCCTGATTGCGCACGAGACGGCTCACATGTGGTTCGGGGATCTGGTGACCATGCGCTGGTTCGACGATGTATGGCTCAAAGAAGTGTTTGCCAACTTTATGGCCGATAAAATCACGGAGGCTTCGTTTCCCGATGCCAACTACGATCTGCAGTTCGTGATCGACCATTTCCCGGCGGCCTACGCCGTCGACCGGACCGAAGGCGCCAACCCCATTGGTCAGCCGCTGGCCAACCTCCAGGAAGCCGGCTCGCTGTACGGGGGTATCATCTACCACAAAGCGCCGATTATGATGCGGCAGCTGGAGCTCCTGATCGGGAGAGAAGCCCTCCGGGAGGGGCTGCGCGATTACCTGAAAACCTACGCCTTCGGTAACGCGACCTGGACCGACCTCATCCGGATTCTCGACGCCCGTACCCCAACCGACCTCCAGGCCTGGAGCCGCATCTGGGTCAGCGAGACCGGCCGACCGGTTTTTACGCACCAGATCGAGCAGCAGAACGGACGCATCAACCGATTTACGATCACACAAGCGGGTGAAGATGGCTCCAGACGCCTGTGGCCCCAGGTGTTCGACGTGGCCCTGGTCTATGCCGACCGGGTCGAGCTGATTCCGGTTACGATGAGCCAGCCTACCGTTGAGCTAACCGCTGCCCGGGGCAAAACACCCCCGCTGTTCGTCGCCTTCAACGCCATGGGGCAGGGATACGGCCGTTTTCCCGTCGACCCGGCTACCCCCGCCCAGCTGGCCAGAGTTGGCAATCCGGTTACCCGGGCGGCTCTGTACATCAATCTGTACGAAGCCATGCTGGCAGGAGCCGGTATCGGGCCGAAACAGCTCATCGATACGTACCAGACCATGCTGGCAACCGAGAAAGAGGAGCTTACCCTGCGGCTGCTGACCAGCCAGCTGACGGACCTCGTCTGGACATTCACCCGACCCGCCGACCGGCCAGCGGTGGCGGCCCAGGTCGAACAGGCGGCCTGGCAGGCTATGGAACAGGCTCAACACCCGGGTATCACTAAACTGCTGTTTCGTCTGTACCAGAGCGTGGCCCTCAGCCCCGGCGCCCAACAGCGACTGTTTACGATCTGGGACCAGCAAAAAGCGCCGGCGGGCGTGACCCTCACCGAAGATGACTATACCTCCCTGGCCCTGGCGCTGGCCGTACGCGACTACCCGGCCGACGGCATCCTGACCCGGCAGCTCGCCCGCATCAAAAACCCCGACCGGCAGAAACGACTCGAATTTATGATGCCCGCCCTCTCGGCCAGTGAGGCCGAGCGGAACGCTTTTTTTGCGTCACTGGCCGTCGAAGCCAACCGCGACCGCGAAGCCTGGGTAACAGCGGCACTTGGGTATCTGCACCATCCGCTCCGGGCCGCAACCTCGGCCCGCTACCTGCCCAAAAGCCTCGAGTTGCTGGAGGAGATTCAGCGAACCGGCGACATTTTCTTTCCCGAGCAATGGCTGCGGGCCACGCTCAGCGCGTATCAGACCCCCGAAACGGCGCAGCTGGTCCGGCAGTTTCTGGCCGACCGGCCGGGCTATAACCCCCGTTTGCGCGCGAAACTGTTACAGGCTGCCGACGGACCTTTCCGAGCCAGTAAGCTCCTTTATCAGCCATGATCACAGATACGCATTTCCCGGCTATCAGTCCGGCCATGGCACGAGACCGGTTTCTGCTGCGCGACGAGACGTGGGACAATCGTTTCAGGCCCGATTTTGACCAGTTCATTATCTCGTCGTTCGAGTACGCCCGGCCCGTTATTAAACTACCGGTCCCGACGGGCCGTACCGGCAACCACGCCCTTTTTCTGGTTACGGGTGGCGAAGTCGCCATCCGGATTGGTCATCGGGCGTATACGCTCACCTCGCCCGAGCTGGCCATCGTTCCGGCCATGCAGATCTTCTCGATCGAAACCATTCAGGAAAACACAACGGGGTACATGTGCTTTGTCAGCCCGGAACGGCTACGCACCGCCGTTGGTCCTGCCAGCTTCGATTTTCTGAAGCTGACCAGTCAGCCCGTCGTGTCGTTGACAAGCCCCCAAACCGATTACATAGCCAATCTGCTCGGGCGGCTCTCAGCGGAGTATTACACCCACGGCAGCACGCGAACCGACCTGATCGGGCCATATCTGCTCACGCTGATGACGGAAATCAACCAGGCTTATCTGGGCAGCGTACCGCCCCGGATCAGTGCCGGCGATCAGCTGGTTCAGCGGTTTATGGACGTACTGCCCCAGCGCATTCGCCAGTCCAGAGCGGTAACGGCCTATGCTGACTGGCTCAACGTGACCCCCAATCACCTTAACAAAGTACTGAAAGCCCGAACGGGTCGGTCGCCCTCGGTCTGGATTGACGAGCATATCGTTCTGGAAGCGAAAGTGCTGCTTTTCCAGTCTGGCCTGACGGTGGGGCAGATTGCGGCCGAGCTGGGTTTCGATGACCAGTCTACCTTTGGTAAGCTGTTCAGGAAGTACGTGCACCTGAGCCCCACGGCTTTCCGAGCCAGGCACAGCCAGCAAAATGATTGATTCGGACCAATTTCCAACGAATACGTCCTAACTCAACAACCGCCTACGCCCGGACCTTTGCGGTAGATTATATCGGTTATTCTATGGTTTACCCAATCATTCTGTTTCTGCATAACGCCCTGCGGTGGCTGGTACTCGGCAGCCTGCTGGCGGCTTTGTTTAGTAGCTACTCGGGCTGGCTCAGCAGCCGTCCGTACCGCCCGCTCGACCGCGCCGTGAGCGTGCTGACGACCTCCCTCGCACACACCCAGCTGTTGGTTGGCTTATATTTGTACACCATTAGCCCGATTGTCAGCTATTACTGGACCTACAAACCCGGCTTCGGCGAATCGACCGAATTTCCGTTCTTTGGGCTGATTCACGGCAGCCTGATGTTTATAGCGATCGTTGTGATGACCGTTGGGGCCAGTAAAGCCAAGCGGCAGACCGATCACCGGCAGCGCTTTCGAACAACAGCCGTTTATTTCACCATCGGCCTGTTGCTGATCGGCCTGTCGATACCCTGGCCATTTTCACCCCTGGCCAGCCGCCCCTGGATACGGGGTCTTTAACCAGTCTTTATCAACCACGACAATGGCAGCTACTTTTTTCAACTCCCCCAAAATACGGCTACGGGTTATCGGTTTTGCCGAGGGGCTTTCCTACCTCATACTATTGTTCATTGCGGTGCCGCTCAAGCGCATCGGCGGTCATCCGGAAGCCGTTGAACTGGTTGGCCCCATTCACGGGCTCCTGTTTGTCCTGTACGTGCTGACGGTCATACAGGCGAAGACCGAGTATCGCTGGCCGCTGGGCAAAACAGGGCTGGCCCTACTGGCTTCGGTCCTGCCCGGCGGAACCTTCTGGGCCGATTACAAACTGTTCAGGCAACTGCGCGAGCCGTCAGAATAAGTATGCCCGTACTTATCTTCCAAACAGACATGGTCGGTACGGGCTGCGTACAAACTGTGGGGGCTGCCCTGAATGCTGTCAACGTCATCACTCGCTGGACGGTAGATCTGGAAGACTGTGATCGGGTTCTACGAATTGAGACGGCTGCTGGATCTGCTCTGGAGGCAGCAACGGTTATCGAGCTGATGAAAGGCCTAGGTTTCAGCTGCAGCGAGTTACCCTAGCTTTGTAAAAAAACGGTCCCTCCTCATGCATCGTATGGCATGAGGAGGGACCGTTTATATCAGCTTATCGTAGCTTACTTCACGGCGTCGATAGCGGCAGCGGCTTCGGCGGCTTCGATGGCAGCGCGGTTTTTGTCGCCGTACTCATCTCGTTGCTCCTCGAAATAAGCGAAGATCTGCGTGATGGCTTCTACGTTTTCGGCTATTTTGGCGTGCATATCGCCCAGATCGGTTTCCAGACGTTTATCGTTCAGGCCGTTCATGTTATCAACTTCGATCTGACTGATCTTCGTAATCAGTGCGGTCTGGCTATTTTGAAGATCCTCAAGCTCACGAACTACTTTGTTCATCAGTTCGAATTTCTGTAGCTTATCCATAGGAATCAGTTATTTTGTTGAGTAATACTTACCTAACAGGATGCCGACAAAATGGTTTTAGATTCTGGCTTATTACGCATCAATCCACTCTATATGATCATAAAGCAAATCAATTTGACCTATGACAGAGCCTGCTCTACCTTGTTACTCGTCAACTAGCTTTTTTCTCACCACTCACGTATCAACCGCATCATCAGGCGCACTCGTATGGACAACCAGCCCCAAAAGTTAACTACCGCTTCAGGACGGCCCTATGCCGAAAACGAAAACAGCCAGAGCGCCGGCGCACGCGGGCCTTTGCTGCTCCAGGACTATATCCTGCACGAAAAAATGGCGCATTTCAACCGGGAGCGGATTCCGGAGCGGGTTGTACACGCCAAAGGGTCGGGCGCTTACGGTACGTTTACGGTAACGAACGACATCACCCAGTACACCCGGGCCAGACTGTTCAATCAGGTCGGCAAGGAGACCCGGGTGTTCATGCGGTTTTCGACCGTTGGTGGCGAAAAAGGATCGGCCGATACCGAGCGCGACCCACGCGGCTTCGCGGTTAAGTTCTACACCGAGGAGGGCAACTGGGATCTGGTGGGTAACAACACGCCCGTCTTCTTCGTCAAAGACCCCAAGAAATTCGGCGACTTCATTCATACCCAGAAGCGCGATCCGTACACAAACCTGAAATCGCCCACCATGATGTGGGATTACTGGAGCCTGAACCCCGAAAGCCTGCATCAGGTAATGATTCTGATGTCGGACCGGGGTACGCCGGTTGGATACCGGTTCATGAACGGCTACGGCTCGCATACGTTCTCGCTCATCAACGCCAAAGGCGAGCGCTTCTGGGTCAAATTTCATTTCAAATCCATGCAGGGCATCCGCAATTTCTCGGGGCCGGAAGCCGACGCGATGAAGGCCCGGGATCTTGATTTCGCCCAGCGCGACCTGCTCGAAGCCATTGACAACGGGCATTATCCGAAATGGGCGCTGAAGGTACAGATCATGCCCGAAGCCGACGCCAAAACTTACAAGTGGAATCCCTTCGATCTCACGAAAGTCTGGCCGCATAAGGATTACCCGCTCATCGACGTTGGCGTGCTGGAGCTGAATCAGAATCCTGACAACTACTTTGCGGAGGTCGAACAGTCGGCCTTTGCCCCGGCCCACGTGGTAGACGGTATCGGCTATTCGCCCGATAAGATGCTTCAGGGTCGATTACTGTCTTATCCGGATGCACACCGCTATCGGCTGGGCGGTAATTACGAGCAGATTCCGGTGAACCGCTGCCCCTACGCCGTTCATAACTACCAGCGCGACGGACAAATGCGGGTAGATGGCAACGGCGGCCGCACCCCCAACTACTTCCCCAACTCGTTCGATACCATTGTGGCCGACGCGTCGTACAAAGAACCCGCCCAGACGCTCGACAGCCTGGTAGCCGACTGGTACGACCGGAATGCACCCGGCGACAATGACCATTATACCCAGCCTGGGATCCTGTTCCGGGAGGTTATGACGCCCGAGCAGCAGATGGCCACGGTTCAGAACATTGTAACGGCCATGCGCGGCATTTCGGGCCCGAAAAAAGAGCAGATCGTTTTCCGGCAATTGTGCCACTTCTTCCGGGCCGACATGAGCCTGGGCATGGCCATAGCGCGGGGGCTGAACGTAAACGTCGATCAGTTTATGCCAACCGCCCAGAGCGCACACGCTTAGTGAATTGACGGCTACCCCCAAAGAGACCTCTCTGCGTTCTTTTTGGGGGTATTTTTTTGCGCCGAAGTTAACCCGGGTCAATGCGTAGTTGCCTGCCCGTGAGCACCTTTGCAGTATCTCAATTTAACGCACAAACACACGATGCAAACGATACTCGGTGCGGGCGGCACCATTGCCAAAGACCTGGCCAGCGCTCTGACAAGCTATACCGATCAGATTCGGCTGGTCAGCCGGAACCCGAAGGCGGTTAACCCGACCGATGAACTGGTTTCGGCCGACCTGACCGATGCCGGCGCCGTACGTCGCGCCGTGGCCGGATCGGAAGTCGTCTATCTGACGGTTGGGTACGACTATTCCGTAAAAATCTGGCAGGAGAGATGGCCTGTTACCATGCGCAACGTCATCGAGGCCTGTCAGGAGCACGGCGCTAAACTGGTCTTCTTCGACAACATCTATATGTACGACCGGGATCACCTCGACCCCATGACCGAAGAAACCCCGATCCGGCCTACCAGCCGGAAAGGAGAAGTCAGAGCGCAGATTGCCGGTATGCTGATGGAGGCCGTACGAGCCGGTACCCTGACGGCCCTGATTGCCCGATCGGCCGATTTTTACGGACCCGGTAATGACAAGAGCGTACTGGTCGAAACGGTTTACAAAAACCTGAAGCAGGGCAAAGCAGCCAACTGGCTGGCCGGCCTGGACTACGTACATAACTTCACCTACACCCCCGACGCGGGCCGGGCTACGGCTCTGCTGGGCAACACGCCCGATGCCTACGGGCAGGTCTGGCACCTGCCCACC
Organism: Spirosoma sp. 209; assembly: GCF_002006735.1. Taxonomy (NCBI): domain Bacteria; kingdom Pseudomonadati; phylum Bacteroidota; class Cytophagia; order Cytophagales; family Cytophagaceae; genus Spirosoma; species Spirosoma sp. 209. The sequence goes on from NZ_MVEC01000001.1 coordinate 254,740, forward strand.
CACCCGCAACGGCTGACGGGACGGCAATGGGTCGAGCTGTTTGCCAAGGAGATGCACGTAACACCCAAAGCCAGTGCCTTACCCGTTTGGGCCCTGTTACCCCTGGGCTGGTTTGTACCGCTCATGAAGGAACTACGCGAAATGGTTTACCAGTACGACCGGCACTACGCGTTCGACAGCAGCAAGTTCACCCGGCGATTCGGCATCGAAGCCACCTCCCCGATTGAAGGGGTGCGGGAAACGGTGCGCGGCAACTGATCAGCGGGCAACAGCGGGTTGCATGATGCGTCGGCGGTGGTTCCTGCCCCAGTCGCCCAGCGCCGTCAGTACGGTATCTAACGAGCGACCATAGTCCGTCAGCCGGTAATCGACCGAGACAGGCATGGTGGGGTAGACCCGCCGTTCAACCAGCTCGTTCTGCTCCAGCTCTTTCAGTTCTTTCGATAACATACGGGGCGTAATGCCGCCAATAGCCCGCTCGATCTCGCTGAAGCGCATGGGACTTTCGCTGTGGAGCAAACTCATGATCAGCAACTTCCACTTACCGCCCAGTAATTCGAGCGTGTCGGCCATGGATCGCAGATGGTTCGTGCAATAGGTCTGTTTCATGCTGAGTATGAATTACTATGCTATAGTATAGTACTATACAAAAGTATAGCCATATAAAATGTATAGCAAACCGGTTGAGCTTTGCGACAGCATCTAACAAAAGGCTGTCATGAACACAACCAACCCATTAAACGTACTCGTCTACGGAGCTACCGGATCGCAGGCCGGTGCGGTACCTACCTTCCTGCTGGCGGCTGGTCACCAACCCTACGTTCTTACCCGCACTGCCGACAAAGCGGCTCACCACGCCCGAGCGGGCGCTATCGTGCTGGAAGGCGACATGGCCGACGGCAACCGGCTGCGTGAGATCAGCGACGGTATGGATGCCGTATCGCTGCTGATTCCGTTCTTCGCCAACCCGGCCGAAGTTGCCAATTACGGCCGTCAGGCTATCGATGCCGCCAAGGCCGCGGGGGTCAAGCTTCTCGTCTGGAACACCAGCGGAGCAATTCTTCCCGTTCGGACGGGGAACCCATCCATCGACGTCCGGATCGATATGCAGCAGTATTTACAGGAGAGCGGGCTGCCCCATATTATCATTCAGCCGAGTGTATACCTCGAAAACCTGCTCGGCCCCTGGACGGCACCGTTCGTTGCCAACAAAAACCAGGTTGCCTATCCGGTGCCTGCTGATATGCCTGTTAGCTGGATTGCGTCCGACGATGTCAGTGCCCTGGTGGCAGCGGCTCTCGAACGCCCCCAGCTGGCAGGGTCGAACTGGCCCGTTAGCGGGTTGGCCAACCCGGACGGACCGGCGCTGGCCCGGGCCTTTTCGGAAGGACTCGGTCGCCCAATAACGTATTACGCCATGCCACCTCGTGATTTTGGCGGTATTCTGGATCAGGCCTTTGGGCCGGGGGCCGGCGCTGCGGCTGCCAGTGAATATCAGCGGATGTGGGACTTCCCGGAGCAGCGACCTGCTTTTCGGGCCGACATGCAGCCGGTCCTATCCGAACTGCCCGTTCAGATGACGAGTATCAGCCAGTGGGTTGCGGCCCGCAGGGCGCTTTTCTCGGCCCCGGTAACCGCCTGATTAACAGACCACGCCTTTCGCTCAATCCTATCGGGCACGAGCTGGCTGTCGGTTTATATTTGACAGGTGGGGCGGGTCAGGATCCAAACGCCTGCCTGCCCCACCTGTCAACCCTAAGCCCTTCAAAGCGAATGCACTACAAAACTGTGTACGACATCTCGGTGGAGCCTTACGACGGCTGGATCTGGTTCATTTTGGCCGGTATTTTTGCGATTCTGGTGCTGTACAGCTTCGGTATTCTGACCACGGTTAAGCCCGGTCTATACCCACAGCGGCACTGGGTTGTGGGGTTTGCCCTGGTTATTGCCGGGATAGCGGCCTTGTCGTACTGGGACTTTCACCGGCTGCGCGACCGGCTCCTGGCTGACGACTGTGAGCACCTCGACGGGATCATTCAGGGGCATTGGGAAAAGAAATGGGTAGCGCGCGATGCCAGCGGGAAACCCGACCGAAAACACTACGAGGGGTTTACGGTCAACGGCGTTTCGTTCGGTTATTACATCAAAGAAGCGGAACATGCCGGGTTTCAGAACGGTGGTCCCACCCAGATTCCACTGCCCGATGGTATGCCCGCCCGGGTGTGGTACATCACCGACAAACATATCGACGACGGATATCTCGAAAACAGGATTCTGAAACTACAGCTAGGCGAATTCCCGAAAAATTGATAACTAGATGACTGGTGCGGCCCGGGAGCCAGTAGATCAACTGATGGCGGCCTAACTCAGAACCCTGGTTAATCGATCCATCATGACAAGCAGCAGTCCTCTGGTATCAAAAATCAGCCAGATTATAGCGCTATCGGCTTCTGAACAGGAGCTGATCGACACGCTCTTCCGCCCGCAATCGCTGCATCCGGGCGATTTTTGGCTGCAGGAGGGGCAGGTTTGCCGCTATGTGGCCTATATCGAAGAGGGTCTGCTGCGATATACGGTCAACCACGATGGCGACGAACTTACGTACTCGTTCGGGAAAGAGACCGATTTTGCCAGTAGCTACGAGAGTTTTCTGACCCAGTCAGCAGCCAACTGCGCCATTCAGGCCATCGAACCAACGCTGCTCCGCTGCATCACGCATGAAGACCTTCAGCGGTTTTATCGGGAGGTAAACGAAGGCGAACGGTTTGGGCGGCTCATCATCGAGCAGATTTTTCTGCAAACGGTGCATCAGCTGACTGGTCTGTATACCAACACCCCCGAAGACCGGTATCTGAACTTTACCCGACACTTCCACGATATTCAGCAGCGTATTCCACAGTATTACCTGGCCTCCTACGTGGGCGTAAAACCCCAGTCGCTCAGCCGCATCCGGCGCCGGCTGGCCCGGACAGGCCGATGACACAACGGGGTTACGCCGAAGGGCGGTTCAGAAACCTATGCCAACATTCAGGCTGACGTGGCTGTTTCTGAAGGACTGATTCTCCCCGACCCCCGTTACGTCGCCCCGTCGGTTTGACGTTTCGAAATCGAAGTCAATGTTAAGGGCCGACCGTTTTTTGAGAATCGGAACAGAATAGCCCAGTCCGACCAGCAGGGTAGTACCGATGGCAAACTGATGCTCGTAGGTTTGGGTTGCGTTATACTTTGTTTTCTCCGTCATCTGGCCAATTCCGAAGCTGCTCTTCAGCGCCAGACCCTGGTTGAAGCGTTTGCTGAACAGGTAGTATTTGGCACCGATACCGGTATGGTAGTAGTTGAAGAGGTATGTTTCGCTGTTACCACCGTTGTTGGGTGTAGCAAAAAAACCTTTGATCCCTGCCCCTACGCCGAGGCCCTTCCACTGGGCCGGGGCAACATAAAACCAGCTTGTGAGCGTGTTTCCCTGGTTTCGGCCAAAGCCACGCCCGTCGTTGATCGTTTCTTTTTCGGCGAGCTGGCCCGAGAAAAAGGTGTTGCCGTACCCAATGCTGATAGTCGCGTAGATGGGTAGCTTGGCGGGTGCAGGCTCCGTCTGCTGCGCCCGGAGGGCAGTAGTTGCCAGGAGGAAAGAGACGGACCCGAGGAAGGTAATCTGAACGGTTTTCATACGTGCTTTTAACGGCTTTGTGATCGGTTGACTTACGATACAAAGGTGCTGCCTGATCAGGGCGTCGTGCCTTGACTTCGGTTAGCTTCGCCAGCGACGTATCTTGACCTGGGTTAAGAAATAGACCTATTCTACCGGTTATCGGCCAGTCGTTTCCGAATGCGCGACAGACTTTCGGGCTTGATACCGAGGTACGACGCAATATGGTGCAATGGAATCCGCTCCATCACCTTGGGCCGTTCGGCAATGAGCTTGAGGTAGCGCTCTTCGGGCGTATCGAACAGTAACGAGGCTGTCCGGCGCTGAGAACCGATCACTATATTCTCGGCCAGCAATCGCCCGAACCGCTCGAAGACAGGCCGTTCGGCATACAGCGCCTGCAGATCGGTTCGTTTAATGACCAGCAGTTCCGTGTCTTCGAGCGCATCGATGTACTGCACGGCTGGCTGCCCGGTCAGGAAACTCTGGTAATCACCAACCCAGGCCCCTTCGAAGAAAAACTGCCCGTTGTACTCGTCCCCGTCTTTCAGGTAATAGTAGCGCAGACAGCCCTGGTTGATGAAAGCGATATGTGAACAAACCTCCCCGCCCCGCAGCAACAATTCATGTTTGGCCAGTCGGCGCGGAGTGAGCAACGTAGCAAAGTACATGAACTCGTCGCGGGTAACGGGCAACAGCCGGTCCAGACTGATTTTCAGGCGGTCAAACATAGGGGTAAGCTACAACCTTTAGCGGAAAAATCCGCTTTCGAAATGTGCTCCGGGGCTGATGACGGCACCCAATCACTCGCCAGCTTCGCCGGGCAACCGAACGTAATTAACTCAGGTGCACGAAACAGGCCGGCCAGACCAGGATGTTTGCATTCGTTATCAACGTCGATAACCTTTTCCATCGTCCTGTCATGACGCGTTTATTCTGGTTTTCCTGGCTCGTCGGCCTCCTGTTGACCTCCCCGGGCTTACTGGCCCAGCATCGCTTTCCCAAGCATGAGTTAAGTATCAATGGATTCCGGGCTCCATCGATCGGGCTGGAATACCGCCACCAGGCTTTCTCGGTCCATGGCGGCTATTACCTGACCAACCTGAGCCCAAACCTTACGACCCGCTTCGTAAAAGCAGGGGTAACGGGCTGGTTTTTGCCGGTTGGCCGGCAGCCCAATCCGTCTTCCTTCTATGCGTCGGTATCATACCTGCGTGGTCTCAACCGCGATTACGAAGCCAGAAACGCAGCCTCGGCCGAACTCGGTTTCCGATGGATGGTCTGGCGCGGCCTGAATCTGCGGATCGGCGCCATTGCGCTGGCGTCAGCAGGCCAGGGCGTAAAAATCAACCCAACGCCGGGTATCAGCTACTCATTCGTTCTCCGATAATCGATCTATCCTCATGAACACTCCTGAGAAAACATGGCTGGCCCGGGCCGGTCAGCTGCTCATAGCCGGGGGTCTGCTGCTCCTGATCCCGTACGCGATATTGACCAGTACGTTCGACTATCCGGACAGTTTACGGGCGGAGCCGGGCGCCGTACTGAGCCGGTTCCAGGCGGGCGGGGCCAGCCTGATCTGGACCTGGCTGGCGTTCGCACTGGTCGGTCTGCCGCTCATTCCGGCGTATGTACTGCTGAGTCAGTGGGTCGATAAACGGGAGCCGACGGTACGCTGGGCTACCACCGTCGGGCTCATTGGACTGGTTGTCCAGCTGATAGGCCTGCTGCGCTGGGTGTTTGTGGTACCGGTGCTGGCCCGCATCTTCGTAACGACCGATCGGGAAGCGGTTCGGGAGGCCGCCCGCCTGGCCTTCATCACCATCCATCAGTACGGTGGCGTGCTGCTGGGCGAGCACCTGGGCCAGCTCTTTACCATTGTCTGGACGGTGATACTCGCGGGGGCACTCGGCCGGGCCGGGCTTCTGAACCGGGGCTGGGTATGGCTGGGTTATGTGGCTTCGGCCATCTATCTGCTGGCCCAGGCCGAGCTGCTGGCCACGGTACTACCCACCTTCCCGGTCTGGAATCCGGCTGGTTTTCTGGGCAGTACGCTCTGGCTGATCTGGCTCATCGGACTGGGTCTGCGGTGCTGGCAGGTTGGCCGGATTGAGAAATAAAAGGCCGGGGTTATGATAGAAAAAGGGGGTTGGCTATCTTCATACGGTAAAACCTAACTTCTGCAAGCCCTCATGCTTACCACAACACGCGTTAAACTGTCTGCTATGATGTTTCTCCAGTTCTTTGTCTGGGGAGCCTGGTACGGACAAATGAGCAAATACCTGCTCACGCAACTAAATGCCACCGGCGATCAGGTCGGCAACGCCTACGCGGCTTTTTCGCTCGCCATGATCATTGCGCCCTTCTTCGTGGGGATGATTGCCGACCGCTATTTTGCCGCGCAGAAAGTGCTGGGCATCCTGAATCTGCTCGGAGCAGTCGTGCTCTACCTGATTACGCAGAATACCGACCCGGGCAATTTCTTCTACCTGATCCTGGCCTACTGCATCACCTTCGCGCCAACGCTCGCCCTGACCACGTCTATTGCCATGCAGCAGATGACGAGCCCCGAGAAGGAGTTTCCGGGTATCCGGGTGCTCGGTACGGTGGCCTGGATCGTGGTTACCAACATTGTTGGTTTTTACGGGTTCGGCGATCAGGTCACGATCTTCCAGCTGTCGATGTACTCGGCGGTAGCGCTGGGTATCTTCTCGTTCTTCCTGCCCGATACGCCCCCCAAAGCCACAGCCTCAACGTCGGTTAGCCAGATCCTGGGGCTCGATGCCTTCAAACTGTTCAAAGACCGGTCGTTCGCTATTTTCTTTTTATCGTCGGTGCTGATCTGTATTCCTCTGTCGTTCTACTACGCCATGGCCAACCCTTCACTGACCGACGGCGGCATGCAGAACGTTGAGAACAAAATGTCGCTGGGCCAGGCGTCGGAGGTTATCTTCATGCTGCTGATCCCGGTGGCGTATAGCCGACTGGGCGTTAAGAAGATGTTGATCGTTGGGCTCATCGCCTGGATCGTGCGGTTCATCTGCTTCGGCTACGGCGACGTATCGTCGGAGTGGCTGCTCTTTATTGCCATCCTGCTGCACGGCGTCTGCTACGACTTCTTCTTTGTAACAGGTCAGATCTACACCGACAACAAGGCCGGCGACAAAATCAAGTCCTCGGCGCAAGGGCTGATTACCCTGGCCACGTATGGCCTGGGTATGGGCATCGGCTCCAAACTGTCGGGTATCGTACTCGACATGTATACCCGCCCCGATGGTACCAAAGACTGGCTGTCAGTCTGGCTCGTACCAGCCGGTATTGCCGCTGCCGTACTGATCATTTTCGTGCTGCTATTCACCGACAACAAGAAATCAGTCCCCACCGAAGGGGAACTGGTAACAGGGCCTTTATAACGGAAGAACCGAAAAAAGCCGCCGAACACCAACGGGCATCAGGTCATGCCTCCCGGTGTTCGGCTTTCTTTGTCTGTCCTCTTCTCTTTTCGTTCATGCAACTCATTTCCTACAATATCAACGGCATTCGGGCGGCCATGCGCAATGGGCTGACCGACTGGCTGAGCCGTAACGAATTCGATATCCTTTGTTTTCAGGAAGTCAAAGCCACTACCGATGTGGTAGACCTGGCACCGTTTGAACAGTTGGGCTACCAGTATCACTGGCACGCGGCCGAGAAAAAAGGTTATTCGGGCGTGGCTACGCTCTCCCGCATGGCTCCTACCAATGTGATCATGGGTTGCGGCCTGGCCGTATATGATTGCGAAGGCCGCATTTTGCGCACCGATTTTGGCGACTTGACCCTGCTGAACTGCTACTTCCCCTCGGGCACGACGGGCGAGGTTCGGCAGGCGGTGAAGATGGAGTTTCTCCGCGATTTCTTCGAGTACGTCCAAACGCTGCGGCAAACCCGGCCCAACCTGATCGTAGTCGGCGACTACAACATTGCTCATACTGCCCAGGACATTCATGACCCCGTTCGCAACAAAAACACCACCGGATTTCTGCCCGAAGAACGCGCCTGGATGGATCAGTGGTTTGGCTCCGGCATGATAGACGCCTTTCGGCATACCCACCCCAACGATGTAGCCTACAGCTGGTGGAGTTACCGCGCCGGCGCCCGCACCAGTAACAAGGGCTGGCGTATCGACTATGCCTCCGTCAGCGACCCGCTGCGCCCCCGCATCGTCGACTGCCGGATGCTTCCCGACGCCGTCCACGCTGACCACTGCCCCGTTTGGTTGTCATTACAGGATTGAGGAGTCGGGTGGGGAGCAACGCGCATCGTCACCCGTTTTCCACCCCGTTGAATTGCCCTGTTTTTTCATGTACTATCTGATCTACAAGCCCTACCTGATGCTCTCGCAGTTTTCGCGGGAGGGCGACAAACCCACGCTAGCCGATCTGGCGTACGACTTTCCGGGCGATGTTTACCCCGTTGGGCGGCTCGATGCCGATAGCGAAGGGCTGCTCCTCCTGACGAGCGACAAGCAACTCAACCATCGGCTGCTGAACCCCAGATTCAGGCACAACCGAACGTACTACGTGCAGGTAGATGGTGCGCTGACCGCCGAAGCCTGCCAGCAGTTATCGGCGGGGGTTACGATTTCGGTCGATGGTAAACCCTATGCGACCCTGCCCGCGCTGGCAAAACCGATGGCGGCTCCGCCCCTGCCCGACCGCGACCCACCCATCCGCTACAGAGCCGCCATACCAACCTCATGGCTATCGATCAGTCTGCACGAAGGCAAGAACCGGCAGGTACGCCGAATGACGGCCGCCGTTGGGTTTCCTACACTCCGGCTCGTGCGCTGGGCCATCGAATCACTCACCGCCGAGGGTATGATGCCCGGCGACGTTCGTCCACTAAGCCGGGGCGAGATCCTGCAGGGGCTGAAGCTGTAACCCGAGCCATCCGCCGAAACTCACAATATACCCTCGTCGGCAAAGCTGTAATACGCCTTATCGGTAAAGATCAGATGGTCCAGCACCGGAATATCGAGCAGGCGACCCGCATCTTTCAGCTTACGGGTCAGATCTTTATCGGCCTGCGACGGGGTCAGGTTGCCTGAGGGGTGATTATGAAACAGAATCATCGACGAGGCCAGATACTCGATTGCCTGCTTGAAGATAATTTTGGGATCGGCCACCGTACCCGATACGCCCCCCGCGCTGATCAGTACCGGCCGTAGCACCTCGTTGGCGCGGTTCATCAGCAAAATCCAGAATTCTTCGTGGGGCTTATCGATCAGGTGCGGAATCATCTCATTATACGCATCGCGCGAACAGGTGATTCGGGCGCGTTGCGGACGGTCCTGCTCTTTGCGCCGACGCCCCAGTTCAAGGGCAGCCACGATAGCGATGGCCCGCGCTTCGCCAATACCCCGAAATTTAGACAGGTCTTTGATGCTCAGCCGGGCCAGGTCGTTCAGGTTGTTACCTACGCTCTTCAGGATGATTTTGGCGATATCGACCGCGGTCAGGTCTACCGTACCGGCGTTGATCAGGATAGCGATCAGCTCGGCATCGGACAGGGCGGCTTTTCCCTTGAGCATCAACTTTTCGCGGGGACGGTCTTCTTCGGCCCAGCTTTGGATTTTTCCGGAGGTTTCGTAGGTCACGGCAGCAGTGAATCGGTCAGGAACTAAACACGAACTAACAAAATAGACACCATAAACCTCGCTATTCTACCGCATTTCCGGCCAGTTAGGGCATAAAAAAACCTCACCCCGAAAAAGGTAAGGTTCTGATATGTCTCTGAATGACTGGCAACTAGGCAGCAGCAGGCTTCAGACCGTTTACCAACCGAGCCAGTTTCGACTTGTTGTTAGACGCTTTGTTCTTGTGGATGATGTTGCGCTTTGCCAGTTTGTCCAGTGCCGACGATACGGTTTTGAACAACTCAACGGCCATAGCATGGTCGGTGGTGGTACGCAGTTTTTTCACCAGGTTCCGGGTCGTGACGTGCTGGTAGCGGTTCAACAGCCGCTTTTTGGCGCTCGACCGGATTGCTTTTTTTGCTGACTTATGGTTTGCCATCGGTATGTACTGTAAAGATCGTTTCGCGATATGAGGGCGCAAAAATAAGAAAATCAGTCAGCACATCCAAGTGTACTGACTGATTTTCTGTGATAAACCAACGCTTACGGCCGAATATCAGCGTTGACGATCAGCGTTTTTTCCCAAACGCCCTGGTTCTGCGTTACAAACTGTTTGTAAGCCGGGCTGCTTTCAAAAATTTTAATGTCGGCCTCGCTCTGAAACGTCAGATAATGCACCACGTCATAGTCGGCAACGGCTCCGTTTGGCAAAATTGTCTTGCCAGAGGTGTAACCAACGATGTTTGGAATTTCATGCTTTAGGGCGGCAAAACCGTTCATATGCTGTTCAACAGCTTGCGATTCAACCCCTTTTTTGAATTTCACACACACAATTTGCTGTTTCTGGGCTTTGCGCGCAGGTGAGTATGCACCATAGATTGTCAAAGCGAAAGCACACATCAGCACAACGATAAGGGCGTAACCCCGTGATTTTGGATTCATGACTATTGGTCTTTTTCTATTTTGCCAAATTTTGTTTCGATTCAACCAGCAGTTTTACAGAATAGTTAAATTATATATCCGTAAAGTGCCATGTTTTGTCAAATGTACAAACGTTTTGTTTGGTTGTATGTTTTTGTGATTTTTTTTTCGGGCCTGCTGAGCAGTTCATCCACGCTGGCCACCGACGCTCCGCAGTCAGCCAGACCCAACTGGGGGTTTTATGCTCACCAGCAGATTAACCGGCTGGCCGTGTTCACGTTACCGGTTGAGATGATGCCGTTCTTCAAAAAACACATCGGCTTTCTGACTGACAACGCGGTTAACCCCGACAAACGCCGGTATGCCGTAGTGGGTGAAGCCCCGCGCCATTTCATCGACCTCGACGCGTACTCCGATACCACAGCCGCTACCCTGCCCCGCTTTTACAAAGACGCTGCGGACCGCTATGGCGAAGACACGCTGGCGCTGCACGGCCTGGTCCCCTGGCAGATTCAGCTGAGCAAGTACCAGCTGACCGAAGCCTTCCGGCAGCGCGACGTTCGCCGGATTCTCCGGCTCGCGGCCGATCTGGGCCATTACATTGCCGACGCAAACGTGCCGTTGCATACGACCCGCAACTACAACGGTCAGCTCACCGGTCAGCAGGGCATTCATGGCTTCTGGGAATCCCGCCTACCCGAACTGTTCAGTATGGACTATGATTTCTTCACCGGTCAGGCCGAGTATGTATACGCTCCGCAAAAGGCAGCCTGGCGGGCTGTATTCAGAGCCCATGCGGCCCTCGACTCCGTCTTGCGGCTGGAGCAGACGCTTACGCAGGAAGTGGGAGAAACCCGTAAATACGGTTTCGAGGAGCGAAACGGGATGACTACAAAAGTGTATGCATCCGATTTTTCGCGTCAGTATCATACCCGTCTGAGCGGGCAGGTAGAACGGCAGATGCGCGCATCGATAAAGATGGTCGGCGATTTCTGGTATACAGCCTGGGTCGATGCGGGCCAGCCGGATCTGAAGTCTCTGGCCGGCTACCAGCTCACCGAGCAGGACAAAAATGATGACACCGAAGAGAAAAAAAGCTGGCTGAAACGACTGTTCTCAGCCCGGGAGGAGGGTTGATTGATACTCAGGACCCGTTGAAACGGATCAATACTCATTCCGGCTGCTTTAGCAACCGGCATTGGTATTCCGGCGCAGGAAGATCTATTGGTTTTTCCTGCGCCGGAATGACATAACACTCGTAGCCAAGCGTTCCAGAAAACGACCAGCCGTCATGTCAAGAAGAAATTATACAGTCAGCTTCTTCATGTACTCCGCATCATTTTTCATGCTGCCCAGTACTGACACAGGATACTCTTCCTGCTCGACGATAAAGTACTTCATGCCATTGTCCATAGCCGTACGAAGCGTCTTTTTGAAGTCTACGTTACCCTTGCCAAGGTCGTCCTGAACCGGTTTGCCGCCTACTTTCTTGTAATCTTTGATATGGCAGAGTTCGTAGCGCTTGCCATACTTGTTGAGGTGAGCAACGGGGTCCTGACCCGCTACGTCGATCCAGCACAGATCCAGCTCGAACATGACATTTTTGGGATCGGTGTTGGCCAGCAGGTACTCCTGTGGAATTTTACCGTCGAGGGGTTTGAACGAATAATCGTGGTTATGGTAGCCAAACTTCAGCCCACCCTTACGCACCTGCTCACCAACCGTATTGAACTTGTCGGCAATTCGTTTCCAGTCGTCGAACGTCTTCTGGGCTCCGATGTAGGGACAGAGCAGGTAGCTCAGGCCAGCGCCGTTCGCCATATCGATGCTCTTGTCCAGATCTTTGTTCATATCGAAGTGGGTACTGATCATTTTCACGCCCAGCCCATCCAGAAACGACTTCATCTCTTTCGGCTCCATACCCCACAAAAAGCCCTGCGGTCCGCTGTAGCTCTCAAACTGTTTGTAGCCCATCTGGGCCAGCTGCGTCATGACTCCTTTCGGGTCTTTGGGCAGAATATCGCGGGTGCTGTAGAGTTGAACGCCAAAAGGGTTAATGGCTTTACCGGGCGCGCTGGCCAGTAGTTCATGACTTAGGGTAAGGGCACCTGCCGAAAGCAGGCCAGCCTGCTGGAGAAACGAACGTCGTTGCATGATTGTAGATGGTTTTGCAGAACTAAAACGTAAAAATGGATTTGTTCTACGCATTTTTTTGTCATAACCCTCAGGAAACTCCACGAAGGCACTTTTGGGCGAACCGCACCACCCTGATCGTCAACTGCTCTGGCTGACATACAAAGCCTATCGTATCTTTGCATTCTTTTCCGATTCTGAATGACGTATTCCAAGTTATATCTGCAGGCCGGGCGCGACGAAGCCGTTCGGCGGTTTCACCCCTGGGTTTTTTCGCGTGCCATTGGCCGGTACGAAGGGAATCTGGCCGATGGCGACGTGGTTGAGGTCTACGACCGCAAGGGACAGTACCTTGCCACGGGCCATTACCACGACGGCAGCATTGCCGTGCGTATCTTTTCCTTTGGCGCCACTGCCGGCGGGCCCGTTACACCAGACCTGGCCTACTGGACCGATAAGCTGACACACATCCGCAGCATCCGGCAGGCCATTATCAACGACGATACCAACTGCTACCGGCTGGTGCATGGCGAAGGCGATGGCTGCACGGGCCTCATCATTGACGTGTACAATGGCGTAGCCGTTTTGCAGGCCCACTCCATCGGGATGCACCGCGAGCGGCAGCTCATTACCGAAGCTCTGCGTGCGGTTTTCGGCGATGAGCTCAAGGCGGTTTATGACAAAAGCGCCGAAACCCTGCCCGACGAGTACGGCGCCAGCGTAACCAACGGCTACCTCTTTGGCCGAACACCCGTTCCGCACCCGGTGCAGGAAAATGGCAACATGTTCCTGATCGACTGGATCACAGGCCAGAAGACAGGATTTTTTCTCGACCAGCGCGACAATCGGGCGTTGCTGGCCCGGTATGCGCCCGGCAAACGGGTGCTGAACGCCTTCTGTTATTCGGGTGGCTTCTCCGTTTATGCCCTGCAGGCCGGAGCCAGTGAGGTGCATTCGGTCGATGTGTCGCAGAAAGCGATCGATCTGACCAACCAGAACGTAGTGGCCAATTTCCCCGATCAGGCTGACCGGAACGCACCGGGCCAGCACGAAGCCATTGCCGACGATGTTATGCATTACCTGAAACACCAGGATAGCCAGCAGTACGATATCGTCGTGCTTGACCCACCCGCCTTTGCTAAAAGCCTCTCGGCGCGGCACCGGGCCGTACAGGGCTACAAACGACTGAATGCCGAAGGACTTCGGCGGGTAGCCAAAGGCGGTATCCTCTTTACATTTTCGTGTTCGCAGGTGGTCGATCGCGAATTGTTCTACAATACCATCGTTGCGGCCGCCATCGAAGCCGGGCGGCAGGTGCGCGTGCTGCACCACCTGAGCCAGCCCGCCGACCATCCGGTAAGCCTCTTCCACCCCGAAGGCGGCTACCTCAAAGGGCTGGTGCTCTGGGTCGAGTAATAGAAAAGCCTGCCGAACGATACAACCTTGGCCGGTTTGCGCTAATTTTGGCACGTAACCTGTCCCGACTACGAACAACCCGATTTATACAGACTATATATGGCTGAATTGATTCGAATGCCCAAGATGAGCGACACCATGACCGAAGGGGTCATTGCGGAGTGGCATAAGAAAGTGGGCGATAAAGTTAAATCCGGCGACGTCCTGGCTGAAGTCGAAACGGACAAAGCCACTATGGACCTCGAAGCTTATGAAGAAGGCACCCTGCTGTACATAGGCGTCGAAAAAGGCTCGTCGGTGCCCGTTGATGGCGTTCTGGCTGTCATCGGTGCCGATGGTGAAGATTACAAATCGTTGCTGAACGGTTCGAGTGGTGGCAGTCAGGAAGCCCCGGCCGCCGAAACGCCGAAACCGGCTCCGACCGAAGCGCCCGCTCCCAGCGGAGATGCCAACAAAGCCGAGGTAGCGACCAACCTGCCCGACCAGAAAGCGGTGTCAGCAGCGCCAGCCGAAAACGTCAACGCGTCAGTAATCCGGATGCCGAAGATGAGCGACACCATGACCGAAGGAACGATCGTGGCCTGGCACAAGAAAGAAGGCGATACGGTAAAATCGGGCGATATCCTGGCCGAAGTCGAAACCGACAAAGCGACCATGGATCTGGAAGCTTACGAAGAAGGCACCCTGCTCTACGTTGGGGTGAAAGAAGGCGCCGTTGTTGGTGTCGATGAAATCATTGCCGTTGTCGGCGAAAAAGGCGCCAACTTCAAAGTCCTGATCGACAGTGGCGGAGCACCGGCTCCCCAGCCTGCCGCCAGTGGCGACGGGGGCGCTCAAACCGCCGAGCAGAACCCGCAGGCATCGGCACCGGCCAATGCCGCAACGGATCTGTCGTACGGGGGCGAAAGTGGCGACAATGCCGAGTCGAACGGTCGGCTGAAGGCGTCGCCCCTGGCCAAACGCATTGCCGAAGAAAAAGGAATCGACCTCAAGCAGGTTCAGGGCTCGGGTCCCGAAGGCCGCATTGTGAAAAGCGATGTCGAATCGTTTGTCCCATCGGCCGCTCCGACCAAACCCGCAACTGCACCAGCCCAGCCCGCAGCCGCCGAACAGAAGCCGGCAGCCGCTCCCCAGCCCGCACCGGCCGCTCAGCCAGCGCCCGCAGCCGGCGAATACGAAGACGTACCGGTGAGCCAGATGCGGAAAACCATTGCCCGCCGGCTTGGCGAAAGCATGTTTACGGCTCCGCACTTCTACCTGACCATGGAAATCAACATGGATAAGGCGATGGAACTGCGCGGTACGGTCAACAGTGTGAGCCCGGTTAAGATTTCGTTCAACGATTTCGTACTTAAAGCAGCGGCCGTTGCGCTCAAGCAACACCCGAACGTTAACTCGTCATGGCTCGGCGATAAAATCCGGAAGTACAAGTACGTCAACATCGGCGTCGCCGTGGCGGTCGATGAAGGGCTGCTCGTTCCGGTGGTTCGTAACGCCGACCAGAAAACGCTGTCGACCATTGCGGCCGAGGTGAAAGAAATGGCGGGCAAAGCCAAGGACAAAAAGCTCCAGCCCAAAGACTGGGAAGGCAGCACCTTCTCGATCTCGAACCTGGGGATGTTCGGCATTGACGAATTTACGGCCATCATCAACCCACCCGATTCGTGCATCCTGGCGGTTGGTGCCATCAAACAGTCGGTCAAGTTTGAGAGTGATGCGGCCGGCGTTCCGGTAGCGAAGCCTACCAACGTCATGAAAGTAACCCTCTCCTGCGACCACCGCGTGGTTGACGGGGCTACGGGGTCGGCTTTCCTGCAAACGCTGAAAGAGATGCTCGAAAATCCGATGCGGATGCTGGTATAAATACCATCAGATACAATAAAGAAAGGGAGCCAATTGGCTCCCTTTCTTTATTGTATCTGATGTATGCTTAGAGCGCGGCTGGCTCCAGAGCGGCCTGGAGTTTTTGCTCCAGCACATTCTTCGGCACAGCACCGATTACTTTATCGACCAGCTGACCGTTTTTGAAGACCATCAGCGTCGGGATGCTGCGGATACCGAACTTGGCGGGCACCTGCGCATTCTGATCGACGTCCATCTTCGCGATAACGGCTTTACCTTCGTATTCGCCGGCCAGTTGCTCAACAACCGGTCCGATCATCTTACATGGTCCGCACCATTCGGCCCAAAAGTCGACCAGTACGGGTTTGTCTGAATTTATCAGTTCGTTGAAGTTCGCATCGGTTGCTTCAACAGCCATGGATCCTGCTGCCATGAGTGAAATCTGTTTATTGGGTTGAACTTGTTTCAGACGTATAAACCCGCGCGGGCCGGTTTAGTTCCGAATCTACGCGACCTTACACGTGACGCCCTCCATGGCTTCGAGCGCCCGCAGAAACGAGTTGGCCGGCGACACTTTCAGGGTACGCGATTGCAGGCTGACTTCAATTCGTTCGTTCGGGTCTACCACGTTCAGCGACAGGGTACAGGTGCCGGGGTGGGCGCCGATTAGTTCATTGAGCCTGGCGACCAGCTGCGCGTTTACCGAATCCAGCATCAGCGAAACCCGTATCTCCTTACACATCTTGTCGCGCATTTCGGTCAGTAGCCGAATGTTGACCGGTTTGAATTCGAGTTGCTCGGAATTCCATCGGTTCTGCGTTTTTCCGGTAATGTGCAGGAAGCGGCCCACATCCACATACTGCCCCATCCGCACATAGTCATCGCCGAAGAGCGCCATTTCGATCGCCGTATTGTAATCTTCAATCTTGAAAATACAGAACGGGTTACCGTTGCGGGCAATCTTGGTCTGCATGGCCGTAACAATACCCGCTACTTTGATTTCCGGCGATTTGACTTCGTAGATCTTATCGAGCGTACAGTTGCAGAAACCGTCCAGTTCGAGCCTGAACTCGTCGAGCGGATGGCCGGTGATGTAGAAGCCAACCACATCTTTCTCGAATTTGAGCTTTTCGATCTGGTTCCACTCCGGCACAGTGGGTGGTTTGGGACGGGCAATCATTGGTTCTCCCCCCATCATGGCCCCGAACAGCGACTGCTGGGCGGCTGCTTTCTCGGCGTGGTAGTTGTTGGCATACCGGATTACCTTGTCCAGGAACGGCGAGGTATCTCCTTCGCCCAGATCGAAATACTGCGCCCGGTGGTATTCGTCGATGCTGTCGAACGCGCCGGCATAGGCCAGCGATTCGAGGGTTTTCTTATTGACTGTGCGGAGGTTGACCCGAATGGCGAAGTCGAAGATATCCTTGAAGGGTCCACCGGCTTTCCGCTCTTCGATGATGGCTTCTACGGCCGCATCGCCCGCGCCCTTGATACCACCGAGACCAAACCGGATTTCGCCTTTGTCGTTCACCCCGAAGAAGCGCTCCGACTCGTTTACGTTGGGGCCCAGTACCGGCAGGCCAAGATTCTTACATTCTTCCATGAAGAACGTAATTTTATCGATAGACCCCAGGCAGCTGGTGAGAACGGCCGCCATGTACTCTGACGTGTAATGGGCTTTGAGCCAGGCTGTCTGGTAAGCTACAAACGCATAGCAGGTCGAGTGCGACTTGTTGAAGGCGTAACTGGCGAAGGCTTCCCAGTCGGTCCAGACTTTCTCGCAGATTTTGAGGTTCAGTCCGTTAGCCGCGCAGCCTTCCATAAACTTGCCCTTCATCTTGTCGAGCACGTCTTTCTGCTTCTTACCCATGGCTTTCCGCAGCACGTCAGCGTCGCCTTTGGTGAAGTTGCCGAGTTTCTGCGACAGCAGCATGAGCTGCTCCTGATAGACCGTAATGCCGTAGGTATCGGCCAGGTACTCTTCCATTTCGGGCAGGTCGTACTTAACCTCCTCGCGCCCGTGTTTCCGGTTGATGTAGTTCGGAATATACTGGATCGGGCCGGGGCGGTAGAGCGCGTTCATGGCAATGAGGTCCTCAAAGCGGTCGGGCTTGAGATCCTTCATGTGCTTCTTCATGCCGTCGGATTCGAACTGGAAGATCGCGTTGGTTTCGCCCCGCTGAAACAGTTCATACGCTTTCGGATCATCGAGCGGAATAGCGTCGATGTCGATGGTAAGTCCGTAATTCTGTTTGATCAGGCGCAGACATTCCTTGATGATGGTCAGGTTGCGTAACCCCAGGAAGTCCATCTTGATTACGCCCGCGTCTTCAATCACCTTACCCTCGTACTGGGTAATGATGAGGTTGGTATCCTTAGAGGTCGAGACGGGCACGATATTGGACAGATCGTCGGGCGCGATGATGATACCGGCCGCGTGAACGCCCGTATTCCGAACCGTACCTTCGAGCCGACGCGCCTGCTGCAGCACGTTCTGGACTTTTTCGGTATCGATCAGCTTCATGGCACGCCCTACGCTCTGATCACCCGCTTCGAGCGCCCGCATCCGCTTTACGTTCTCGACTTCGTCCGGCTGAATAACGCTGGACAGCCCACCCGGTCCATCGATGGGGTCTTCGAAGATCCGCCGGAGGGTCATGTTATAGGTCGGCTTGTCGGGCACGAGCTTGGCCAGGGCGTTGGCATCGTTGAGCGGCAGGTCCATAACCCGGCTCACGTCCTTAATGGCCGACTTGGCCGCCATGGTACCGTAGGTCACAATGGCCGCTACCTGCTGCTTTCCGTACTTATCGACCACGTAATCGATCACCTTCTGGCGACCTTCGTCGTCGAAGTCGGTATCGATGTCGGGCATTGACTTCCGGTCGGGATTCAGGAATCGCTCGAACAGCAGGTCGTATTTGATGGGGTCGATGTTGGTAATGCCGATGCAGTACGCCACCGCACTACCGGCCGCGCTACCCCGTCCCGGACCGACCATAACGCCGAGGTCGCGCCCGGCCTTGATGAAGTCGGCCACGATCAGGAAGTAGCCCGCAAACCCCATTGTCTTGATCGTAAACAGCTCAAAATCGAGTCGTTCCTGCACGTGGCTTTCGATTTCGCCGTACCGCTGCCGGGCGCCCTCGTAGGTAAGGTGTTTAAGGTATTCCCACTGGTTCAGCACATCGTCGGTATGAAGCTGAAACTCCTGCGGAATGGGGAAGTTGGGCAGCAGAATATCGCGCTTGAGTTTCAGCGTCTCTACTTTTCCAACAATTTCGTTGGTATTGTCAATGGCCTCGGGCAGGTCGTGAAAGAGGGTGCTCATCTCCTGCGTGTTCTTGAAGTAGAACTGATCGCTGAAGAATGCAAACCGGGTTCCTTTCTTGGCCCCTTCGTCTTCGTTAAACTCCTTCTCCGACGGCGTAGCCAGCTTCTCGCCGGTGTTTACGCAGAGCAGGATGTCGTGGGCAACCCAGTCGTCGCGGTCTACGTAGTGCGAATCGTTCGACGCAATAATCTTGACATTATACTTCCGGGCCAACTTGACCAGCACCTCATTGGCCTTGATCTGATCGGGTATTTCGTGGCGCTGCAGCTCGACGTAATAATCCTCCCCGAAGCGATCGAGCCACCATTTGAATTCAATTTCGGCGGCTTCTTCCCCTTTTTTCAGAATGGTTTTCGGAACGATGGCCCCAATACAGCAGGTGGTTGCAATCAGACCTTCTTTATACTGGTCGATAAGCGCTTTCGTGACCCTCGGATATTTGCCATACAGGCCTTCCATGTAGCCCAGCGAGCACAGTTTGGCCAGGTTTTTGTACCCCTGCGCGTTCTTGGCCAGCAGCAGTTGGTGGTACCGAATGTCTTTTTGCTCTTTGGTAAACTGTTTTCGGGTATGATCGTCTACCACATAGAATTCGCAACCTACAATGGGTTTAATACCCTGTTTGCTGGCTTCGGCCACGAATTCGAACACACCGAACATGTTTCCGTGATCGGTGATAGCCGCGGCGGGCATATTATCCGCTTTGGCCTTCTTGACCAGCTTTTTTATATCAGCCTGCCCGTCGAGCAGCGAATACTGGGTATGACAATGGAGGTGGGAGAATTGCATGGATAAAGGAAAAGAAAATCGTTATCGTACTTGAAATGATTTAATCGAAAATATCGTAGAAAGCCGTAAATCCTCTGGCGGTTAATCCCTCCCGGATGGGTTGGTCGCGAGTCCAGAGTGAGCAACCGAGTTCGATTGCCAGGGCAACGAAGGGTACGTCTTTTTCATCGATACCTTTGCATAGCCGGTATGCTTCGAGGTAGCTACCTATTGAAATTGATTCTTCACTGACGAACGTAATTCGTTGCAGCAACCCGTTCAGGTACTCGTATAGCTCGTCTTCAAGTTGTGCATTATTCCGGAGCAGCTTTTCCTTGTGCTTAAAAATTTCAACAATTAAAAACTTGGGCGCGTAAAGTTGATATTGATTGTCAATCAGCGCGTCCCGTATAGCGGATTGTTTGGCTCGTAATGCTTTAAAAACAATGTTGGTATCAACGACCAGCGGTGGTTTGCTACTCATTGATAAACCGGCTTTTGTTTTTTGCCCACCAATCAGCTTTGATTTGCTCACCGAGCGCTTCGACGTCTTCGCCAAAATTAAATTGACCAGCCAGTTCCTCCAGGCGCAGCCGCTCAATCAACTGCACCAGCCACTGCCGGTCGACAGCAGAACGGTCAATAGAAATCAGGTATTTGTCGGGCTGGGTATCTAACTGAATTCTGGTCATTGTCGTATATTTTTTAAGTTCTACCAGAGAAGCAACGGTTCATTGAATACGCGGCTGAAGAAAGTATAGTTTCGCTACAGCGAACGGCGGCATAGGATTAGCTTCGCCTTTTTAACCGACTTCTCACTATCGACCTGCCCGTCGAGCAGCGAATAGGGGGTATGACAATGGAGAGGCAAGAATTGCATAGTTTGTACCGATCAGAGGCAGAACAGCGCTGATGTTCCGGCGCGGCCAGTCAGGTTCGATTGGGTAAATTTAAACGAAAGACGCGGGGACCGGGTAGTATGGAGCCTTATTTTTTGCCTTGTTACGGTCAACCTACTAAGGCTGAAATGATTCCACCATCGCGACCACAGCCTTACCTGTTTCCGGTTCGGAGTCAACAAAAAAATAGGTAACTATATTCATAAGCTTCTGTACGCTTCAGCAATTACTTATCGATCCCTTGGTAAAAGTACCGTATCTTTACCAACCTCCGTAACCAATGTACCTGCAGGATAAAGCCTGCTATCTGATCAAGCATGCGTGCCTTTTTCAGCAAACCGCTGTTCAGCGATTTCCGATTCATTTTTGGCGTTTATGCCCTGCTGATGGTGTTTGCCAGCACCCGGATCGTTATTCATCAGGACTCGAATAACTACTCTATCTTTTACCACTCGCTCTATCATCTGATCAACGGCACGAGTCTGTACGCTGAGTATCCGGCTGAGTATTTCGATCACTATCACTACGCGCCCACCTTTGCGGCTTTATTTTCGCCGGTCTTCGCGCTCCCCTATTCGGTTGGTCTGTTTCTGTGGCAGCTGCTGTTTGCGGCCGTATGGGTCTATGCCATCTACCGCATGCCGCTGACCCATCGGCAGCAGGTGTTCGCGTACTGGTTCGGTCTGCACGAACTCTTTACGTCGATCGTCAACAGCCAGACCAATCCGCTCATTGGGGCCATTCCGCTGTTCGCCTTTCTATGCTTCGAAAAGCGCCAACCGTTCTGGGCGGCTTGCTTCATCATGCTCGGGTTCAATGTAAAAATATACAGCCTCGTAGCGGCCGGCCTCTTTGTGCTGTACCCGCAGCGCGGCCGGTTTCTGGTCTCGATGGTGTTCTGGGCTGTGGTGCTGGGGCTACTGCCGCTGTTGTTCACAACGCCCGACAAGCTGGCCTGGCAGTATGACTTATGGGTCAGGCAGCTGCTTATCAAATCAGACCACGACAAGTGGGCCAACACATCGATTCATCGGCTGCTCCACCTTTTCGTATCGCCCAATCTGGATACATCCGTTATTATCGGCTCGGGCGTGCTGCTGTTCTGTACGGTTTACGTACACATCAAACGATATAGCGAACAGACGTTCAAACAGCTCCTGCTGGCGTCGATACTGATTTTCCAGGTGATCTTTAACCCGGTTTCCGAGTCACCGACTTACATCACCGCCGTAACGGGCGTTATTCTCTGGTGGTTTGTCTGCCCACAATCGCGGCTTGACCGCGGGTTGCTGATCAGCTGCTTCGTGCTGACGATCATGTCGCCGAGCGATCTGTTTCCGGCATTTCTGCGCAACGAATTGGTATTACCCTATGGTTTGAAAGCGCTGCCCTGCGTGCTGATCTGGTTTCGGGTAATCTACCTGATGCACCGACCAACCACCCAGCGCCAACCTGAAGCCCTACCCGCCTAAGGCACTCATCACTCATCACTCATCACTCATCACATGCCTACCTGGCTCGACTTCTGGCAAAACGAAAACGAGTTCGACGACTCGATGACCGCCAATTATGCTTTTTTTCTGGATCGGGTCGAAACCTACGCCCCCCTTTCGCCATCAACCCGGGTACTCGACATCGGGTCGGGACCGGGTAACCTGGAAGACGCCTGGCACAGCCGGGTTGGCGATATCCACGGACTCGATATCTCGAAGCGATACAATGAGATCACCCGCGCCAAGCACGCTGGTCATCCCAACGTGCATATTCACGATATTCCAGCCGACGATTACCTGAACTTCGGCCCGGTGGCGGATCGTCAGTTCGATCTGATCATCGTCATGAGCGTGGTTCAGTACTACCGGAGCGCGGCCGAAATTGAGCAGTTACTGACCAACATAAAAGCCGCAGCGGCACCCGGCGGTCGGGCGCTGCTCTGCGACCTGATCGTGGCCGAAGGCGTGCTGGGCGACGTGCTTAGCATACTGGGGCGTTCGCTGCGGCAGGGGCAGCTGCTATCGATGCTCAGGCTGTTGTTCCGGCTCCGCTTCTCCGACTATTACTCGGTTCGGCAGCAGAACGGGATTCTGATCGTACCCGAACGTGACTGGCTGGCCATGTGCAAACGGCTGGGTATTAAAGCCCGTTTCATTGATGAACCCCTTACCCTGCAACAGGAGCGAAAGAACCTGCTGCTCCAGTTTTAGGCCCGCGGGCCGACAGGACAGCCGAACGAATCAAGGTTCGTTTATACTTAAAAAACCGGCACGGCGTTTGATAGACAAACAACAGACTTAACCCATCTTCCAATAAACATCATGGCTTTTCTTACTATCGTTCGTTCTTATCGAAACGTACTGATGGCGTTACTCGTTGTCAGCACCCTGACTACCTCCTGTAAAAAATCAGGCGGCAGCGACCCCGACATCGACCCGCGCGAACAATACGTTGGTACGTATGACGGCGACTATCGCATCACCATCTACATTGGTTCTGACGGCCTGACCCCCGATGTGGGCAAAATCAACGTGGCCGTAACGAAGGCCTCAAATCCGAAAGAAATGTATTTCGACATGTCGTACGACGGAAACGTCAAGGAGCGTGTCACGGCGGAGCTGAACGGCGATACCTTTACCATTATCGATAAGAAAACGGATCAGATTACCCTGACGCCTACCAACAAGGTCAGCTCCGACTACGCAGCAACGGGCAGTTTCACCAGCAACCAGCTTCTGCTGAACGCATCGGCCAATGCCCTGCGAAACGGAACGCAGTACTCGAAAAAGTACGACATCATCGCGACGCGAAAATAAGTACCTTAGCGCCGGTTCCTAACATCCGGTCTGTTCATGAAAACACGCATGCTAACCGGCCTCATGGCCGGTTTTTTTCTGTCGGGTACGGCCCAAATACCCGCTGCCCGAGTAGCCACGCGCCCCAGTCCGGTGCCCGCTGTATTGAAGGAAGCCCCCGCCGAAAGCGTTGGGATGAGCACGGCCCGACTCCGGCGCATGGACGCTGTCATTGAGGATTACATCGCCAAAGGTCGTCAGGCAGGGGTCGCGGTGCTGGTGGCCCGCGATGGTCGTATCGTGTATCACAAAGCGTACGGTCAGGACGACATAACGACCCGATCGCCCCTGACGCGTGACGCCATTTTCCGGCTGGCCTCGCAAACCAAAGCCATCACCAGCATTGGATTGATGATGCTGTTCGAAGAAGGTAAACTCCTGCTCGACGATCCGATATCGAAATACATTCCGGCATTCAAAAATCCCAAAGTACTCGATAAGTTCAACGAGAAGGATACTACGTTCACTACCGTTCCGGCCAAACGGGAGATTACCATCCGGCAGTTACTGACGCATACGTCGGGCATCAGCTATCCGACTATCGGCACTAAAGAAGCCGTAGCCATTTATGCCAAATACAAAATCCCGAGCGGTATCGGCACCCCCACCGGCACACTGGCCGAGTCGATTCCGCGGCTGGCGGCCCTGCCCCTTATGCACAATCCTGGCGACCGGTGGACCTATGGCCTCAGCACCGACGTACTGGGCTACCTGATCGAGGTGCTGTCGGGACAGTCGCTCGACCAGTTTCTCCGGACACGCCTGTTTGAGCCGCTGGGCATGAACGACACCTATTTTTACCTGCCTGCTGCCCGACAGCCCCGCCTGACGCGCGTCTACACCGAAGACTCGACCCGAACCCTACGGCGCCTGCCCACGCAAGGGGGCATCTCGGAAGACTACCCCAAGCAGGCGGGTACCTACTACTCTGGTGGAGCAGGCCTGTCGGGTACGCTGTACGATTACGCCATTTTTCTGCAGATGCTGCTCAACGGCGGAACCTATAATGGCAAGCGCATCCTGAGTCCCACAACGGTTCGCCTGATTACCCAGAACCAGATTGGGGATCTGAACCAGGGCCTCAACAAATTCGGGCTGGGCTTTTCGATTACGTCCGAACGAAGCGCGGCCCGGCTACCCGTTTCAGCCGGTGCATTCGACTGGGGCGGCTTTTTCGGTACTACCTACTGGGTCGACCCCAACGAAAAAGTAGTTGCCCTGCTGTACACGCAGAAAGTGCCGAACAGCTACGGCGACCTGACCGACAAGTTCAAGGTGCTGGTCTATCAGGCTATCACTGAGCTTAATCAGCCAGAGCGGTAGAAGCCCTGCGCTGTCTTCTTTAGTATCGAGTTGATAAACCCGATAACTCTCCATGAAACACCTACTCATCTTCTGCCTGCTGCTCACCGCGCCCCTTGTTCAGGCTCAATCGAACGCTACCGAAAAAGCGGTTCTGGATGCCGAAAAACGCCGGTTCGACGCCCAGGTAAGCAAAGATTACTCAGCCCTCAACCAACTACTGGCCGACGACCTTGTTTACACCCACTCGAACGGCAATACGGATGGCAAGGAGTCGTATATCCAGTCGATCCGTGATGGCAAGTCCAACTACGCAGCCATTGACCCGCAGGAGCAGAAAGTCCGGGTGTATGGGAATACGGCCATCATCAACGGTGTCTGTCTGATCAAGATGAATAACAACAACACGCCCACCGACCTCAAGCTTCGGTATACGGATATGTACGTAAAAAAGGGTGGCCAATGGCAGATGGTAGCCTGGCAGTCGCTCCGGCTAACGCAATAAACGTTCTTATTCCTTTCTCCGGCATGAATGCCGGAGCTAGTCATTAACGGAACTCCATGTAGAATCTGGACCCACCGAAAAATGAATAGCCCCGGCCTTTAGGCCGGGGTTACTTTTTTGGCGCTATTGCCGGGCGTATATCTCTCCGGTCGGCATGCTCCAACACAATCTTCCCGTTACTCTACTTTCAGAAACTCCCGGAGTTCGGTGGCATCCTGGGCTTTCATACGGCCGGCGAGTACCAGACGGAGCTGCCGCCGGCGGAGGGCGCTGGCGTACCGGTCTTTTTCTTCATCCGTTTCCGGAACGACCGCCGGAACTTCGATGGGGCGGCCACTCTGATCGACGGCGACAAACGTATAGAACGCGCTGTTGGTACTGACCCGTACACCCGCCGGGATGTCTTCGGCCCAGACCTCAATAAACACTTCCATCGATGAACTGAACGCGCGGGTCACCTGCGCCTTCATGGTAACGATGTTTCCCAGCCGAATCGGCTCCGCAAAAGAGACATTGTCTACCGAGGCCGTTACAACGATGCGGTTCGAGTGCTTTTGCGCGGCAATAGCAGCCGCAATGTCCATAAAATGAAGGAGTCGGCCACCCATCAGATTATTCAGGGTATTGGTATCGTTGGGCAGTACCATCTCGGTCATAACCGTCATGGACTCGCGGGCTAGTTTGGGCTGGGGCATTCGTTTTCTGTTCTGTTTTCGATCTACAGTCGGTTGATAACACCCAGTGTAGATAGTCTGTGATGATCGGTTTCTATAAACGCGCTACAAACCAACGACCGAAAAGTGAAACAGGCAAATAAGGGGTTATCAAAGAAATTATCCCTATTTTTGTATAATCTAATCCAAGATTAATTCAACCTACTATGGAGCGTCTGGTTGCGTATTTGGAACACATCCCATCGTCTCACCGAAGCCTGATTCTGGTTGGTGGTATTACGCTGTTCTGGTTGATCGAGAGCGCGGCCCCGCTCTTTCGGTTCGAGTACAACAAACTGCGCCATGCAGGCATCAACATCTTTTTTACGCTGACTACCATTGTCGTCAATTTTGTGCTGGCGTTCATCCTGCTCCGGACCAGCGACTGGGCCGTTCAGAACCACCTGGGTCTGCTGCAATGGATTGATTGGCCGCTCTGGGTCGAAGCACTAGTCGGTCTGCTCGCGCTTGACCTGATCGGTGCGTGGCTCCCCCACTGGGCCGAACACCAGGTTAAATTTTTGTGGCGTTTCCACCTGATTCATCATACCGACACCTACGTGGATACTACCACCGCCAACCGCCATCATCCGGGTGAGAGCGTGATTCGGTTCGTATTCACAACGGCTGCCGTACTCGTTACAGGGGCGCCGATGTGGCTGGTTTTTTTATACCAGGCGCTGTCGGTGGCGTTATCACAGTTCAACCACGCCAATATTGAACTACCGCGCCGGGTCGACCGGCTACTGGGGTTGTTCATCGTAACGCCCAATATGCACCATGTTCATCATCACTACGTGCTGCCGGTTACCAACACAAACTACGGTAACATTTTCCCCTACTGGGACCGGCTCTTCGGCACCTACCACGAAATGGCCGGGAAAGATCTCCGATATGGTATCGATACCCACCTCAGCCCCCACGAGCACTCGCAGGTAGGCAGCCTGCTGAAGATTCCGTTTCAGGCGTATCGGCAACCGGTAGGCCCTGAAGTTGTGGCAGAAAAACAAACGGCCTGACGTTCGCTCTTGAGCCGTTAGCCATTGCCTTCGCCGACCCATCAACCCGCTGACGGGCAGACCTCCGCGGGCTAAAATACACGTTCCTGCTTCGTTCAGTCTGACCACTCCCTGAGGAAGCACTTCTCTGGATTTAACATTTTTTAAAGGAGACTGCTTACAACGGTTGGTTGATTTCCGGCGTATTCGTCGGTGTAATCAACTTCCCGAATGATGAAATGCTTCCGCTTTTCAGTAGCCATCCATTGGCTGGCTGTCCCCGTTTCCACCTTTCTGCTAGCCCTCGCTGGCTGTAGTAACTCGGATAGCGTTACCCCCCTGGGCGACTGGCGCCGTCGCTCCGACTTTGAAGGTATTGCCCGCCAGGCCGCAGCGGGCTTTGTCATCAACAACGTGGCTTATGTGGGCACCGGCAATAATGCCGATAACGAGCGTCTGCGCGATATGTGGTCGTACGATGCGACCCGCAACACCTGGACCCAGATAGCCGATTTTGCCGGTTCAGCCCGCCAGGCCGCCACCGGATTTTCGGTCGGCACCAAAGGCTACATCGGCACTGGTCTGAACGAGAACAGCGACCGGCTCAACGATTTTTACGAATACGACCCCGCCAGCAACCAGTGGCGACGCATTGCCGACTACGCCGGTACAGCCCGCCGAAATGCGGTAGCGTTCACGATTGGCAACAAGGGTTACGTAGGCACCGGCTTCGACGGCAACTACCTCAAAGATTTTTACGCCTATGACCCGGCTACCAACACCTGGACGCGAACGGCCAGCTTCAGCGGCTCCAAACGCCTGGGTGCCGTTGCTTTCGTGCTCAACAACCTCGGGTATGTGGTAACGGGCAATAACAACGGTACGGCCCAGAAAGATGTATGGGCTTATGACCCGACTCAGGACACCTGGATCGAAAAAGATAAGTTCACCGACGAAGAAACGGTAGCCCGGAGCTATGGCGTTGCCTTCACCCTGAACAACAAAGCCTACGTACTCCTCGGCGACGGCAACAACACGGTCTGGGAATATGACCCGGCTGCCGATGCATGGGCCGACAAAAATACGTTCGAGGGAAGCAACCGCCTGTACAGCTGCGGCTTTGCGCTGAACAACAAAGCCTATGTTACAACCGGTAGCGTTGGCACCAGCGTGCTGGACGATCTGTGGGAGTACGACCCAAGCCTGGAACGCGACGATGACAACTAAGCAGCAACCCCGTCGCACCTGGGCCATGCGCCTGTTTTGGGTGCTGGCCATGGGGCTTATGGTCTGGCTGTATCAGGCATCGCCCCGCTACAGCCTGCGTACATACCTCACATCGGCGGGCTGGGGTTATGATATTCTGCGTAATAACGTACCGCTCATCCATCAGCCAACCCAGCCAGCCGTAGTGGGCTGGCTGGGGTTCGAGAGCGAAGAACACGCCCGGCGTGTTGGCGAACGGGCCATCGCCAAAATCAGACAGGGCCAGTTCCCCCCCACCCTCAGCCCCGCCGACCTTAAATAACAGGCCGACGGCTCACCGCACATACACATGTTTATTACTTCATTTACAGCCAGGACTACGGCCTTCCTGGGTCTGCTGCTCATCGGCACGAGTTGCCAGCAGGGCGACCTCGACGTGGGTCAGCAGATAATCAGTCCGCTGGAGTTGGCCATTACGCCCATCGACACGTTTCGGGTTGACGCGGCTACGGTTCTGACCGACACTTTTGCTACTTCGGCCGATAGCAGCGTACTGGTAGGTCAGTGGACCGACGCCCTGACGGGTCGCACGTCGGCACTTGGGTTCTCGGCGGTAAGCTATGTCAGCCATGATCTGCCCGACCGGACCGGCGCCCGCTTTGACTCACTGGTGCTGGTGCTGCCGCTGGGAACAGCCTACGGCGATACGACAACCCCGACAACCTTACGCGTACATCGGCTCACCGAAACCGTAGATACCAAGACTTACTACAACCTCGATGCCGTTGGGTACGAAGCATCGTCATTTCTGGTAAAAACCGTTCAGCCCCGGCCCGGCTCCGGCAGTCGGCAGGTGCGGCTGAAACTACCGGACGCTTACG
This sequence comes from Spirosoma sp. 209, assembly GCF_002006735.1. Classification (NCBI taxonomy): domain Bacteria; kingdom Pseudomonadati; phylum Bacteroidota; class Cytophagia; order Cytophagales; family Cytophagaceae; genus Spirosoma; species Spirosoma sp. 209. The sequence goes on from NZ_MVEC01000001.1 coordinate 283,767, forward strand.
GGCAGTCGCTTTTTGCAGCCCTTCGCAGCCGAACGATTTCGGACAATGAAACCTTCCATAACCTGCTGAAAGGGTTCGCCTTCGTAGCCGAACCGACCTCGGCCAATCTGCTGCTCAAACTCGCTATTTCATCGGGGTCGGCGGGGCTTGTGCTTTATTACCACGAAAACGACCTCAATCAGACGCGAAGCACCCTCCGATTTCCGCTGGAAGGAGGGCATTTCAGCCAGATCGTAACCAGCCGGAGCGGCACTCCGCTGGTAGCGCTGACTGACCGCAGCCGTTCCGTAGCCAGCAGCCAGACCGAGCGTACGAGTTTTGTTATACCGGCAGCCATGCTACAGACCCGGCTCAGCTTCCCGTCAATCGGTCAGCTGGCCCTGCTCGAAACGTTTCGGGGTCTCAACCGCGCCGAACTGATCGTTGAACCCGTCGGTCAGAACCCGCGCAGCAACGCAGCCCCACCCGCCCAGCTAGTACTGTTCCAGACCAACAGCCAGAACGAACGGCTGGCTATCGTTCCCGACGGAACGGGTGGTAGCAGCACCGTAGGCGCCACCTACAGCTACAGCCTGACCGACCTCGAACAGCAGGGCCAGTACGTGTTCGACCTGACGTATTACCTCAATGAAATTCTCAGCAACCGGCTTACCAACCGCCCCCTTTTGCTGACGGCGGTTACCAGCGCGGCCCAACTTCCGCAGGAACGGCTAGCCCTCGGCGACAACAGCAACGGAACCTACCGGATGCGGCTGAAGCTGTACGCTACATTCGGAAAATAGGACGTAAACTCAGTTTTTGTAACCAAAGCCGCCGTAAACGGGATGGGTTAGATGTGATAGACGACGGGTGCCACGGCTCGACACGCCCGATGCCGTCATCATGATTGTCACCTACGGGCTAACGGCCTGGCTGGCCGCAGCAGGTGGTAAAAAACGGGCTGAACAGAAGCCGTGGTTACCCATTGCGATGGGTGCCAAGATCCTGGCCGACATCGGAACCAATCTGCAACTCGCCCGCGAAGAATGGGCCGATAACAAAGCATTCTGCGCCTATTGCCAGACCGCGTCGGTACTGTAAATGGCTTCCGCAGCGCTGGCCGCACCGGAAGTGATCAAAGCCATAGGGCGGGGTGACTGGCAAATCCTGACAGTTTGTTTAGGGTTTTTATGCTTTTGCTAAACAATATTACCAAACAGTCGTTTGGGAAAGGTACACCCATACATGTGGGAAACTGTGCGCTTAACAACCAATAACAAATCGAAACATTATGTTCGCTAAAACCTCTAAGCAATCGCTCCGGGCGTTTGGTTTATTGTCTAGCCTGTTCCTGGCGCTGGCCCTGACGTTTTCGGCCTGTAAAGACGAAGAAAATCCGACAATTCCTCCCCCGCAAAATATTGTTGACCTGGTCGTTTCAGGAAACCAGTTTACCCTGCTAGAAGCAGCCGTCACGCGGGCTGGTCTGGTAACAACCCTGTCGGGCAACGGTCCTTTCACGGTGTTTGCTCCCACGGATGACGCCTTCCGGGCGGCTGGTTTTGCCGATGCGGCTGCCATCAATGCAGCTTCGGTAGCTACCCTGACCAACATCCTGTTGTATCACGTTGTGAGCGGTACGGCCGTAGCGTCTTCGGCTATCCCGACGGCACAGACCTCGTATCCGACTTCGGTTTCGGGCAATGCACCGATTTTCGTTACCAAAGCCAGCTCAGGCTCGGTATCGGTTAACAACGCCCGCGTACAGCAGGCCGACGTACAGGCAACCAACGGAGTTGTGCACGTAATTGACCGGGTTCTGATGCCACCGGCCGGTAACGTACTGCAACTGGCGGCTGCCGATCCGCAGCTGTCGCTGCTGGTAGCTGCTGCCCAGCGGGGTGGTGCAGCCGTAACGGGAGCCCTGGGCGGAACGACACCCATTACTGTACTCGCTCCAACCAATGCCGCCTTCAATGCAGCCGGTTTTGCTGATGTAGCCGCCATCAACGCGGCTTCGGTAGCCACGCTAACGGCCGTACTGACCAATCACGTGATACCCAATGCCCGTGCCTATTCGCCTACGCTAGCCAATGGCCCCGTAACCACCTTTGGCGGTGGCTCGCTGACAGTAGCCGTCGGTAGCAACAACGCGGTTACGCTGCTTAGCCGTGGTAACGGTACCAACGTATCGACCGTGACAACAGCCGACATCAACGCCACCAACGGGGTGATTCACAAGATCGACCGGGTGTTATTACCGTAGTCTTTTATCCGAGTTCCTAGCTATGAGAGTACGGGCCAGCCTTCAGAGACTGGTCCGTTTTTTTATGGCCTGCAGGCAGGCTTCTCCAAGCTAAATCCTGAATCAAAACCCGGTTTTGGCTGTTGTATTTGTATACCCAATACCCCAGTTTATCGTCAATTTATCAGGGCGCAAGTAGGCTTTCTGGGCCCGACTTTCGACCTTTGGCGAATTGATCTGCGACTTTTATCGAATGGCTAAACCACAGAAAAAACTGTTTTTGTTAGACGCGCTGGCCCTCATCTACCGCGCGCATTTTGCGTTCAGCAAAGCCCCCCGCATCTCCTCCAGAGGGGTCAATACCTCAGCCATCTTCGGCTTCATGAACGCCATGATCGAGGTGTTGTCGAAAGAAAAACCGACCCACATCGGTGTTGCCTTCGATTCATCGAAGAAAACCTTCCGGCACGAACAGTTTCCGATGTACAAAGCCACCCGGCAGTCGCAGCCCGAAGACATCAGCGTGGCTACGCCCTACATCAAGCAGATTATCGAAGCCATGCATATCCCGATTCTGATCATGGACGGCTACGAAGCCGACGACATTATCGGGACTATCGCCAAGAAAGCGGCCCGCGCCGATTTTGAGGTGTATATGATGACGCCCGATAAAGACTACGGGCAGCTGGTCGAAGAGCACGTTCATATCTACAAGCCCGCCTTCATGGGCAAGCCCGCCGAAAAGCTGGGGGTACCCGAAGTCCTGGAACGCTGGCAGATCGAACGCATCGAGCAGGTTACCGATATGCTCGGACTCGTTGGCGACTCGGTCGATAACATTCCGGGCATTCCGGGCATTGGCGAAAAAACAGCCCAGAAACTCATTGCCGACTTCGGCTCGGTCGAAAATCTGATTGCCAGTGCCGACCAGCTGAAGGGCAAACTCAAAGAGAATGTCGTCAACTTTGCGGAGCAGGGTATGCTCTCCAAACAGCTGGCTACCATCCACCTCGATGTTCCGGTTGACTTCGACGAAGACCGGCTGCGGCACACCGAATATGACAAACCCCGGCTGGCCGCCCTGCTCGATGAGCTGGAGTTCCGGCAGATGAAAACGCGGCTGCTCGGCGGAACCTACGACGAAAAACCGCTCCCCACCGCTTTTCAGAACAACCCACCGGCCCAGATGAATCTGTTCGATTCACCCGCCGATCAGGCGCCGGCCTTCCTGCCGTTCCCCAACATGAGTGCGGTGAAGCCATCGGGCGCCGACGACCTGCCCTTCGATTTCGACTCGGCGTCTCCGGCTGCAGCCCAACCCGCTGAAAAGCCGAAGCGGACTAAAGTGAAAGCTCCGGTCGCGTCGGCGTCGGCCGCCACACCAGATGCCGTTACCGATACCAAAACGACCGACGATGCGCCTGGCGCTACCGTCACCGAAACCAGCGAACCGGCGTATCTGGACGTTTTTCCCGACTACGAGATTGACGAGGTTCAGCCCGAGCGCCGGAAAAATATCTTATCGGTCATTCACGACTACCGACTGGTCGACACGGCCGAGCTGCGGGCCAGTCTGGTCCATTATCTGGGTCTTCAGAGCAGCCTCTGTTTCGACTCTGAAACAACGGCCATCGACCCCGTTGAGGCCGATCTGGTCGGGCTATCGTTCGCCTACCGCCCGGGCGAGGCTTTTTACGTACCCGTTCCCGACGACCGGGCCGAAGCGCAGGCCATTGTAGATCAGTTTAAGCCGGTGTTCGAGAATGCGGCTATCGAAAAAATCGGACAGAACCTCAAGTACGACCTGCTGATGCTGAAAAAGTACGGCGTCGAGGTGCAGGGCAAACTGTTCGATACCATGATTGCGCACTATCTGATCGAGCCGGAAATGCGCCATAATATGGACATGATGGCCATGACCTACCTTAACTACCAGCCCGTTGAGATCGAAGCTCTGATTGGTAAAAAAGGGAAGGGACAGCTGACTATGCGCGATGTAGACGTGCAGAAAATAGTGGAGTACGCGGGCGAGGATGCCGACATCACCCTGCAACTGCGCAACGCCTTCGCGCCCCGGCTCGAAAAGGACAGCCTGCACAAACTGTTCGATCAGGTCGAGATGCCGCTCGTGCAAGTGCTGGCCGACCTGGAGCTGGAAGGGATCACCCTCGATACCAACGCCCTGGCCGAACTGTCGGCTACACTTGAGGTAGACATGCGGCAGGTACAGCAGGAGATTTTTCAGATTGCGGGCGAGTCGTTCAACATCGGGTCGCCGAAGCAGCTCGGCGAGGTTTTGTTCGATAAACTCAAGCTCGACAAGAACGCCAAGAAAACCCGCACCGGCCAGTACGCCACTGGTGAAGAGATCCTGTCGAAGCTGGAAGAAGAGCACGAAATTGCCCGTAAAATCCTTGACTACCGGGAGCTTATCAAGCTAAAGAACACCTACGTCGATGCGCTGCCGCTACTGATCAGCAAGCGTACGGGCCGCATTCATACCTCCTTCAACCAGGCCGTGGCCAGCACGGGGCGGCTTTCATCGGCCAACCCCAACCTGCAGAACATCCCAATCCGTACCCCCCGCGGTCAGGAGATACGGAAGGCGTTTGTGCCGCGCGGGCCGGAGTTCCTGATTATGTCGGCCGATTACTCGCAGATCGAACTCCGGATCATGGCCGCCTTCAGCGGTGACCAGACCATGCTCGATGCGTTCAACAACAACGTCGACATCCATACGCAGACGGCCAGCAAGGTCTTCCACGTGGGGCTCGGCGACGTCACCAGCGACATGCGCCGGAAGGCTAAAACCATCAACTTCGGCATCATCTACGGCATATCTTCGTTTGGCCTGAGCCAGCGGCTGAAGATTCCGCGCAAGGAAGCGGCTCAGATCATTGATGAGTACTTCACCGAGTTTCCGGCCATCAAAGCCTACATGGACCAGAGCGTTGAGAAGGCGCGTGGGTTCGGATACGCCGAAACGATTCTGGGCCGGCGCCGGTATCTGCGCGACATCAACTCCCGCAACGTAACCGACCGCATGTTTGCCGAACGCAACGCCGTAAACGCGCCTATTCAGGGGAGCGCAGCCGATATGCTGAAGATTGCCATGATCCAGATTCATGACTTCATGCGCCGGGAAAAGCTGAAATCGAAGATGATCCTGACGGTACATGACGAACTGGTATTCGACGCCCACCGCGATGAGCTCGATCTGCTGCGCGAGCATGTCGATCATATCATGAAGAACGCTATTCCGATGGGGGTTCAGATGGAAACCGGCATCGGCGTCGGAGAAAACTGGCTGGTTGCCCACTAGTTCATCCGCCTGGCGGTAGATTTATCGGCTCGGCGGCCCGGTCATACAATATCCCAACGATCCTAAAACCGGATGCTGTACGTTGATGCAGCATCCGGTTTTTGTTTGGGCTCGCTCCGTATTGTAACTATCACCCAAAGCTGTACATTGCTTTACTTACTCTTAACCTGACACGTATGATTATTCTAAGCATCCTATTCTTTCTGGCGGTACTTATCGCGTTTCTGTCTATCGTTATCGTTCAGCAGGGTACGGTAGCGGTTATTACCATTTTTGGGAAATACGCCCGCGTTATGACCCCGGGGCTGAACTTCAAGATTCCTTTCATCGAGTTCATCTACCGGCGCATCTCCATCCAGAACCGGTCGGTCGAGCTGGCGTTCCAGGCCATTACGGCCGACCAGGCCAACGTCAATTTCAAGGCTATGCTGGTGTATTCGGTCCTGAACCAGGCCGAGGAAACCATAAAAAACGTGGCGTTCAAGTTTATCGACGAGGCTTCGTTCATGCAGGCGCTCATCCGCACCATCGAAGGGTCCATCCGTAGTTTTGTAGCCACCAAGCGGCAGTCCGAAATTCTGGCCCTGCGTTCCGAAATTATCGAACACGTGAAGGCGCAGCTCGACAGCCTACTCGAAAGCTGGGGCTATCACCTGACCGACCTGCAACTGAATGATATTGCGTTCGACGAGGTAATCATGCGCTCGATGGCGCAGGTAGTAGCCTCCTCCAACCTTAAGGCAGCCGCCGAAAACGAAGGGCAGGCATTGCTCATCACCAAAACCAAAGCGGCCGAAGCCGAAGGGAATGCCATAAAAATATCCGCCGAAGCCGAAAAAACGGCCGCTCAGCTGCGGGGGCAGGGGGTGGCGCTGTTCCGCGAGGAGGTAGCCAGAGGTATGGCCGAGTCGGCCAAGGTCATGAACGAAGCCGATCTCGATGCGTCCCTGATCCTCTTCTCGATCTGGACGGAAGCCGTCAAGCATTTTGCCGAAAACAGCCGGGGCAACGTTATCTTCCTCGATGGGTCGACCGAAGGTATGGAAAAGACCATGAAACAGCTGCTGGCTATCGAAAAGCTGAACAAAGTTCCCGAAATAGCCTCCATCGTTACGCCCGACCCAAAAGCCCGCAACACGGACTAATGGTCCGCCTGCCGGGTCATGATCTGGCCAGCCTGGCGTTGATCAGTGAGACCCAACGGGCTGATCGGTCAGGCGCTGGTTGATGCCATAAATCGCGTGCTGACACAGCATAATAAACGCCAGCACCGTATGCACCGATTCGAGCAGGATACGACCGTTATTGGTGTCGATTACCAGCCGCATCAACGTCTGCCCCTGTTCTTCGTGTAGCGCGGACGGGAAGGTGGCGGGCGTCGGCACGAACAGCATCAGGAGCCAGTCGGTGAGCAGACATATTAACGACACCCACAGGAGCCAGCCCGATATACCGGCGGGCCGTTTCCAGATGATAAGCCCGTTGAGGATAGTCAGGAACAGGAACGGTATGATATGTTCCGGTATCATGCGTTGTTCGTGCAGGGCATGATAGGTCACAAAATCAGGCACTCCCATCAGAGCCCGCGACGGATAAGCGACGAAATAGTCCATCATGGCGGTTCCGTAGCTGTAGAACGCGAGGGCGCAGAAAGCACTGATGAGCAGGGTTTTGTTTACTGATGTCATGAGAGGAAAGGCTGTACTAATTTCGGCAACAAATATAATCACAAGCAAAGCTATAGGACTATATTACTTTACTACTAAATACTGACAAACAGCACCTTACAATAAATATTTACCCAACCATTCGGTTAGTTTAGGGAACCGGCCGGGAGAAAGGTAACCCGCGCCCCTGGCTGGATTAGACCGGAGGAGTAGGTATTCGCTGTAAACACAGTTGTCTGTTCCTGGTTATCAGTGACAGTGAACCACCAGGCGGGCGAACTGATAGGCCCCCTGCCAGCATCAACTGTTATGACAAACCTACTTTTCCCTACTGATTTTTCGTCCAGCACCACCGCTCCGTTAAACTGGGTTCGACTGTTTGCCCGCAAGACGGGGGCCACGGTTACCCTGTTGCACGTGTACCAGCCCATGATTGCCGACACGACCCTGCCTACCCTGGGCGATCCGGGCCTGGGCCTGGCCGCGTCGCAGGAGATTGAAGACATAAGCCAGCAACGCCTGTCACAACTGGCCGCTGACCTGCAGGCTGAAGGCCTCTCTGTCGTGACAGACTGGCGGATCGGCTCCGTTGAAGATGAAATTCTCGACGCAGCCCGCGAAACCTCGGCGGATCTGATCATCATGGGTCGTAGCTCGCTCAGCAGTTTCTTTGACCGGCTGGCCGGCAGTGCCGTTTCTGAAGTTGCCGACTCCGCTATCTGCCCGGTTCTCATCGTACCTATGGTCGAAGAAGGCACCCTGGCTCCCCAGGCGCAGGTCCGCACCATTGCCTACGCCATGCAGTCGGGAACGACCCAGGCCAATGTGTCGGCCCAGACCGATTCGCTCGTCGATACCTTCGATGCGCAACTGCAGATCCTGACCGAAGACCAGCTCAAAAATCCGCCCGTCGACCTGATTGTGATGCAGCTCTACCCCCAATCGGGTTTCCTGGATGGTCTGCTCCACCCAAACCGGACCTCGGCCCTGATCGAGACATCGGACGTACCGGTTCTCATTTATCACCAGCCTAAATAACACCCGCTTATACCGCTGTCATACTGTTTCGGGAGCGACGCAACGAACCGGAGCCTGCTGGCGTATTGGGACTATCCAGCAAATACCTCATCACCAGATACCGTACGAAAACAAAATTGGCGCGTTGGCTGGTAATCAATTACTTTTCACGTCATTAGACACCCAAATTTGTATATTAGCTAAGCGTAGAGTTTGTCGGCTACTGCATCAGTGCGTCCGCGTAGCGTGGCATTTACAGTATCAGAGTGCTGAGTGAATGTAGCGTTTCAGGTAACGGTTGTTGTATGCGGCTAACTCTATTTGTCTTTGTCTGGATTTTACTGATTCTTCTCCCCGGTTCACTACGGGCAACCCATCAGGTAGGTGGGCAGATTGAGATGCGTTCCATCGGCACAGTACCCGGCGCCTATCGAATCATCGTCACCAATTACATGGAAGCCGGGCGCCGGGCCGATCAGCAGGGCGGAGGAACACTGGGCATATTCCGCAAGCGCGACAACGGGCTCATGATGTCGTTTACCGTTAGCGAAACCGGCCAGCGCCAACCTGTCATCTATGCGAACTCCGTCTGCGCCGATCAGCGGAATCTCAGCTTCATCGTGGCCACCTTTGAAGCCACTATCCAGCTCGACCCGGCCACCTACAGCGACCCGGAAGGGTATTACATCTCTTATCAGACGCGTAACCGCAACGGCAGCATTACCAACCTGGTCAATCCGATTCAGACCGGCTATACTTTTTACATGGAGTTTCCGGCGCTGGTTCAGGGAGGACGCCTGTTCGTTAACTCATCGCCCCGCTTTCCGGCTATCAACGGCGAGTATATCTGCATCAACGAACCGTTTACCTTTCCGTTCGGTGGTACAGACGCTGATGGCGACGAGCTGCGCTACTCAATGATTACGCCCCTGAACCAGAAAAACGGGAATGGACAGGGGCAGGGTAATATTGTGGCACCGGCTCCCTACCCCGACGTAACCTGGGCCGCCGGCTATAGCGCCGATAACGCCATCAAAGCCAGCCAGCCGCTGCGCGTCAACGCCCAGACGGGGCAGCTATCTGTAACAGCAACCCAGCTTGGGTTATTCGTCTTTGCGGTACGGGTCGAAGAATTTCGCAACGGGGTGAAAATCGGGGAGGTACGGCGTGATTTTCAGTTTCTGGTCGTTGATTGTCCGCCGGCCAGAACCCCTGAACCAACGGTACAGATCATTACCCGCCCCGGCCAGCAAAGTACGACGATCTGCCGGAGCGATTCAGCCGTGCTCGAAGCGTCGTTCGATCCTAACTGGAACTACCAGTGGCGTCGTGATGGCGTCAATCTGTCGGGGGCTACCAGCGCCACCCTGGCGGCCCGGGCTACCGGCCTGTACACGGTTGTGGCTTCAACAAAAAACATATGCAGCAAAGTCGGTAATTCAGAGGTACTGGCGGTATCTGTAGTCGGTAGCGACGCCCGATTAGCCACTGCCGGGCATTTATGCGCCACAACAGGTAGCGTTAGTCTGAGCGCCGAATCGTCCGAAACGGAGGTGACTTACCAGTGGTTCCGCAATGGCCTCCCCCTGGCCGGTCAAACCGTCGATTCGCTGCGAACCAGCCAGCCGGGGCGTTACTGGGTTGTCATGACCCACCAGACACTGGGTTGCCTGTCGCGCACCGACACCGCCGATGTGTCGCGATCGGCAGCGGTTTCGGCGGTTGTTACATCTGAATCGGGCTTCAACCGGCTTTGCCCGCAAGCGACCCTGAGCTTGCGGGGAAGCGGGGGACTTACGTACAGCTGGCAGTTTAATGGACAGCCCGTAGCAGGGGTTACGTCTGCTCAGTACAGCATTTCGGCCGTTGGTTCCTATGTCGTAACGGCCGAAGACATTTATGGCTGTCAGGGCGTGTCAGCCCCGGTCAGCATCACCCCGGTACCGCCCATTACGGTCCTGCTCGATTCGCTACCGGCCGTTTGTGGTCCCAATGCGCCGGCCTACAGCCTGCAGGGCAAGCCGGCGGGCGGAATCTACGAGGGCACGGGCGTAGCGGAAGATGAGTTCAGCCCGCTGCGGGCCGGCATCGGGAACCACACCGTCACCTATACGGTAAAACCGGCGCCCGAATGTGCCGGGGTGGTGGCCACCCGAACGGCCGTTGTATCGCCTATTCCGACCATCGACCTGGCCGACTCCCTCATTACCTACAAAGGCAATACGTTCGCCCTGACTCCGGGCCTGACCGGTAGCCCGAATCAGTTTCAATGGGCATCGGGGCAGTATCTGGATAACGCAAACGCGGCCAGCCCAACGGTTCAGTCGATTCAGAATGATATTACCTACACGATTTACGTGGCCAACAGCTCCGGCTGCGAAGCGCGGGATACGATCCATATCACCGTATATGCCCGAGTATGGGTACCCGAGGCCTTCACCCCCAACGGCGACGGGATGAATGACACCTGGGACCTGCCCGGTATCGAAGCGTTCCCGGATGCGGTCGTAACGGTCTTCAACCGCTGGGGCGAGGTCATTTTCCGGTCCGACAAGGGCTATAAGCAGCCCTTCGATGGTACGCTCAACGGAAACGTGCTGCCGCCGGGCCTGTATGCCTACACGGTCTATACAGTGCCCGAAAAACCGGTATTACGCGGGAGCCTGGTCATTGCCCGGTAAAACCAGAACCGGGCAGTCGTGGCCAACAGGTACGCCAACTGCCCGGTTTGCTCGTTACACCTTTAGTTTCTGTACGTTTTTGTAACTGATGGCAATAGCCTCCAGCGGGGGGCGTTTACAGACGTCCTGCTCCACAAAATAGTGGGTCATACCGGCTATTTTGCGTGCGTCGAAGATGCGCTGAAAATTGATGCTTCCCGTTCCTACTTCGGCAAAAGCCCGTTCGGGTGTTTTTTCCATGTCTTTGATGTGCCAGAGCGGGAACCGACCGGGGTGCTTTTTGAACAGCGCTACGGGATCCTGCCCGGCAAACGTAGCCCAGTAGAGGTCTAATTCCAGCTGTACCAGCTTGGGGTCAGTACCGCTCAGCAGCACATTGTACGGCACTTTACCACCCAGCGCTTTGAACTCGAAGTCATGATTATGGTACGCAAACTGTATGCCGGCCGCCCGGCATACTTCGGCCGACTTATTGAAGAGGTCGACGTATTTTTTGTAATCATCGAGTTTGGTACGCTCCTCCGGAAAGAGGTAGGCGCATACCATGTATTTCTGCCCGATGGCTGCGGCATCGTCAACCGCCCGTTTCCAGTTGTTGATCAGCGAGCCTTCGTCTTTCATCATCACCTTGCCCGTAACGTAATGGCCGCTGGGCGTCGACAGGCCCAGGTCTTTCAGCAGAGCCGCGTATTCGGCCGGTTTTTTACCGAAGAACTTGCCCCCGGCATAGCCGAATGATTCTACCTCTTTATAACCGATCCGGGCTACCTTTTTCAGAGTCCCGACCGGGTCTCTGCCCATCTCGTCTCGTAAGGTATACAGTTGCAGACCAACTTTCTTAGCGGGAGCTGCCAACACGTCGAAGCGGGACGTCAGGGCGGCAGCCGCAGTGAGTGCACTCAGTTTCAGGACCTGTCGGCGACCAGGCTTTTCTGGAGAATTCATAGCTATAAACCGGATTACAAAAACGCACCATGAAGTCGTACGTTCATCAATCAAAGATAGCTTTTTCCGGATTGTATTGAATTATTAAAAGGTAGCGGGCCAGCTACTTCCCGGTACAGGGCCACTACAAAAAAACCGGGAAGCAACTGCCTTCCGGTTTTTCCGATTATACAACTCAATGTGCGGACTATTTTATCGGCCGCTCGATGTATTACCGGACATTTTGTTCATCACCTCACGGGATACTTTCAGGTGGGTTTTGACCAGTGGATGAGCCGCCTGCGCCACTTCTTTCAGATTACGATCCGAAGCACTCGATTTGACCTTACTCATCACGCCGTCCAGCTTTTCGTGGCCCTTTACGCCACTTTCGGTCACGTACATCCGGTCGAACGACATGCCCGACTGTGCTTTCATCTTGTCCAGTTTGGCGGTTGTTTCGGCATCGGGAGCACTGGGGAGGGTTACGCCTTTGGCCGACGCAATTTCCTGAAGTTTGGTCGACAGACCCGTTTGCTCCTCCACTTCGGCCTGGGCCAGTTGACGCACTTCATCGTTACTGGCATTCTGGACCGCCATTTTGCTCATTTCCAGCTGCATCATCCCCCCTTTGGCTACTTCCATCATCAACGCCTGGTCGGCGCTCGACAGTTTGGCACTGGTTGGCTGAATAGCGGCTACTGTAGCGGCCCCCTTCTGGTTGGCCTGGTCAAACGATGCTTTGCTCTCACGGCCTACCATGCCGGCTGTTCCTGCGTTCATGGTGCCGGCGCTGTTCTGCTGCGCTAAAGACAATCCAGAGGCCGCCAGGACTACGGCCAGACCAAGAATAATTCGATTGATTTTCATAACGTGTTCTACTGAGTATGATTAGTTTATCACTGAGATTTCAACTAACCCGGCAGCACACTGTTCCAATTACTCTTTATATTCTATAGGATATTATATAATAGGAGATTTCGGGTCCGTAGCCTCACAATTGACGCCGTATTTGTCGGTACTGGTCCCCGCTTAGAATGCCAGCCAGCCCGACACTTTGATGGCAAACGGGGTTACGGGAATACCCGTACGGCTCAGGTTATCGCGGTAGGTAAGCCGATGAATAGCGTCGACCCGAAGTACTTTGAAGATATTGTCAATGCCGTACCCAACTTCTACGTACGGGGTACGGCTCAGCGAATTAAATCCTTCCACCGCCCGCCCCTGCTCGTCGGCCGGCGGAATGAGTGCTACGTTAGCTGATGAGACGCTGCCAACCAGCACTTTGGCAGTTACCAGCTCACGCCATTTGAGCCGACGCAGGCCGGGAAGCCGGTTAAACAGCAAGCCGTTAAAGTTGTGTTCAACCTGCGCCGATGCCCAGCGGTCAGCCACGAATTCAAAGAAATTCATCAGGTTATAGGCATTGCCGACATAGAACGACGATTCGTTCCCCAGGGGCGTATAGAGCAGGGGGTACGGTACCGTTGACGGAATCAGCCCGCCGTCGAGTGTATAGTACGTACGGCCCAACACCCCCATCCGGAACGAATGTTTCAGCGAAAACGCCACCCGATGGTAGGTAAAGTCGCTGCCGAAAACCTGCCGCAGTCCCAGCGTATACCGTAACGTGACGATAGGCTTACGGGTAGCGCCGGCGCTAACGCGTACGTTATCGTTCTGTAGAATAACCTCGTCGGGGGCAAATCGGGTTTCTGAGGTAAGCTCCGTGACCTGGTACGTAGACCGGATCGTCTGGTCATCGTCCTGCGGTTGCGGCCGAAATGCAAACGGGAAGAGCGGCTCGAACGAGCGCCGACGAAGAGCCAGCGTCTGGGTGAAGCCACTGCCCATCTCCCGCCGGAAATACAGGAGCTTATCTTCCTGAAAATAAGGCCGACGAATGGTGCCGAAGCGCGAGTAAGCCGCAAAGAAGGAGTTGCCGCCAATGTTATCGGCCGATACGCCAATACGCTCCAGGTCGTAGGTCTGCCGATAGCCCACCACGGTCCAGGGTTTGCGGCTGAGAATCCGCTCGATGCCTACGTTGTATTTAAACTGCTGGTCCCGGGTGCCGTAGGCCACATACCCGCTCAGCAGCCACTTACGGCTAAAACCGGTGTTGGTACGCATGCCCAGCCGAAACCGGCTTCCTTCAATGTTGTTGTTGGCATAGGAGTAGAGCAACGGCCCAACGTCGATATGCCAGTTCTCAATGGGTTTATAGCCCAGTACGCCCAGCTTGATAATCTCGCCGGCCACCTTAATAAACGGCACATTCCGTACCGAGTCAACCACCCGCATCGCTTTCCACTCATCGGCCGAGAGTGAATCGGGGCGAACGCGCTGCCAGAACGCCACATCGGCCATTCGGTAGTCGTCGTCCAGCTCGATAGACGGGTCATAGAACCCGGCCTCTTTCGGCTGGTTCTCGACAATGTTACGGGCCGTAGCAAAGAATCGGATCAGCGCGCCCGGTGCCCGTGGTGCGGGTTCGTCGGTATCGATGGTTACCTGTGTCTGGGTCGGAAACCGCACCCCCGATGCCGTCCGTTCCCACTCCTGCTCGATGTGCAGTTCGTCGACGAAGTTGATGTTGGCCCGTTTGTCAACCCGCGCATCAATCTGCGCCAGCGCCACCTGCATCGTATCGATCCAGACCGTGCCCGCAAAAGCCAGATCGGCGGCTCGCTTCGGCGTGAATTCGATCTCGTAACAAACCGCATCGCCCAGGGTCATCGTATCCTTCATCCGGAAGGTATAGACCGTTTCCCACTGCGCCCCTACCGGCGAGGGGATGTCTTTCCGGAGTACATAGAGCGAGTTTCGGTAGAAATTGTACTGCTGGAACGAAGCTCCCGTCAACTGGGCAATCAGCCCGCCATCGCTCACCCCTACCCCGGTCACGTGCGACTTCAGGACCCGTTCTTTCTGCTTTTCAGGGTTGGTACGGGCGTAAAAGTTGGAGAACGTTTCGGAAACGAACACCGGTACAGCCGGATTTCCGTTGCCGTCGGTTATAGCTGGAAGTTTACCCAGCAGCCGACCAATAGGTCCCGGCGACCGACCTTTCCGGCGTTTCTGACTAAAGTTGTTGACATACCCTTCTATCTTGGTATAGCTGTCGTACTGATACCCCGACAACCGCGTGGGGTCGTACTGGGCGCGTCGGCGGATGGCTTCCCGCATAACCCGGTAGGCTGGGTCGCCCCCTTTGGCATATACCTTTACTTCCTGAAGTTTGGTGGCCCCCGCTGTCAACTGCGCATTGACTACCTGCGTTTCAACCGGCATGAGCCTGTAAAACCGGCTCTGATAGCCCAGGCTAAGGACTTGCAGGGAGTCGGCCAGGCGTTTGGCCCGTATGGTATAGCGTCCCTCGACATCAGACGTTGTACCGATTGTTGTTCCTTTGATGGCAATACTGGCAAACGGTATCCCCTCGCCTGTTACCGCATCCGTTACGCGCCCGCTGATTACATAAGTAGTCTGCGCCATGGCCAGCCACGAGCAACTAAACAACAGACCGGTCAGCAAAAAGCGTCGTAAAAAATGCATCATTGAGTAAAAGATGGTGGCATTAGCAGGGTAACCAAAATATAGTCAACAGAGTTTACTACAGATATTATTTTTACATGAACGTTATGAAACAGGTAGTGGACGGTGTTGATCGTCAACGACTCGTGGGCAGACCAGCCCTTGTAATCGCTACGCTTTCCGACGCCTTTCTGTTGCAGCTGGATAGGCAATACAAACAAAAAGGCGTCTGCCCGGGGGTAGACGCCTTTCGTAGAAAGTTAGTATGTACTAGGCCTGAGCGACCCGCAGTTGGTGACGCAGGTCATCCAGCTGCTTCTCGGCATCGGCAATCTTTTTATCGATGTCGGCCCGTAGCTTATCGGCATTCTTCGAACGGGCAAAGAATTCGATGTTGTTACGGTACGTAGCGATATCGTTTTCGATGGCCGTGATGCGCCGGCGAATATCGCCTTCGCGTTTGTTGCCACCCCCGTCGCGGTCGCCCCGGTTGTAATCCCGATCAGCCCGATCGCGACCACCGCCACCCCGGGTGGCTTCAGCCTCGCTCTGGAGCATGATCCGCTCTTTGTCTTTAGCCGGAATCTTGCCCGTGGCACCCACCAGCGCATTTACAGCGTTGATGTACCGTTTCTGAATCGACTCTTTATCCTTTTTCGGTACGAAGCCGATCGCGTTCCACTCTTTCTTGAACTCGTTCAGCTGCGACAGATCGGCGTTTTCGGTAGCGGCCGCTTCGATCCGCTCGATGAGCGCAATCTTTTTGGCCAGGTTCCCTTCAAACTCCCGCTCCGTTTCCTGATTTTTCGAGCGCTTTTTGTTAAAGAACGCATCGCAGGCGGCTTTGAATCGGTCGAAGATCGAGTTCTTTTGTTTCTCTGGAACCTGACCGATGTTTTTCCACTGGCGCTGCAGCTCGATTACGGTCTGGGTGATCTCCGGCGACTCTTCGCCCGAGGCCAGGATCGCTTCTACCTGCTCGCAGAGTTCGGTTTTCTGACGCAGGTTTTCCTCGCGCTTGCTTTCGAGCTGCTTGAAAAACTCGCCTTTGTTATGGAAGAACGTTTTGAGGGCTGACCAGAATTTTTTACTCAGCTCTTTGCCTTCTTCGCGCGGCATTGGTCCTTTTATGGCGTTCCAGCGATCCTGGAGGGCCATCACGACCTTCGTCTTATCGTTCCAGTCGTTAATGCTGTTCGAGGTGAACGAGGTCAGCGGTACCAGTTCTTCGTAAATAGCCGATTTCTCTTCGTACAGCTGAGCCGACTCTTTACGCTGCTCATTGGTCTGATCGCGCCGTTTGTCGTACAGAACGTCGAGCGCAGCTTTCATGCGGCCCCACAGGACTTCCTGTTCGGCTTTTGGTGCGGGACCAATGTGCTTATATTCTTCGAACAGGGCGTTTGCTTCGTCGATAGTCTGGCGGGTTACGGGCGTCTCTTCAGCCGCCCTGGCCATCGCTTCCACCTTTTCGATCACCTCTGTTTTCAGGGTCGTATTCCGCTTGCGATCCAGCTCCTTCAGCTCGAAATAGATATTCCGGTTGCTGTAGTACCGATCGACCAGGGCGTGGTAGGTAGCCCAGAGCGTGGCGTTGTGCGGGGAATTCATGTTTCCGGCCGCTTTCCACTCGTCCTGAATCTTCTTGAACTCGTTCCAGCTGGTTTTGGGGTCGCCGGCGTTGTTCTCGTCGGTTTCGACCAGTTCGCGCAGGCGGGTCAACAGCTCGGTTTTAGCCGCGAAGTTGCCGTCTTTCGCCTTATCCAGGTTCTGGAAGTAGGTGTTTTTAAGGCTTTTGATCTGCTTGTAAAGGTCGTCGAACCGCAGAACAGCCTCATCATATTTATAGTCGAACCCTTCTTCGGCGCCGGTGTCGGCTACGTAGGCCTGCAGGGCAGCCTCCCGTTCGGCCCGCTTCATCTGATCGAACAGGGGCTTCACTTCTTTCAGCACCTGATCGGCTTTCTTGAAATCGGTAGGGGTTACCGCTGTCGCACTAACAGTTGCCAGCTGGCTTTCGAGCAGGGCTACAAAGTCCTGTTTCGAGAACTGACTGTAGTCAGCCGCCGGTTGTGAAGCCGTTTCGTCGGCTTCTTCGGGCTCAGCTACCGTAGCATACTGCGCCGTAACCTCATCGGTTTCGGCCGTAGCTGTCTCAGCCGCAGGTTCCGTTTCGGCAGCAACAACAGGAGCCTCATCGTCGGCGACAGGCGCAGGCGTTTCGGCAACGGGCTCCTCTGGCACGCTCGTCTCGGCGACGGGCGCTTCGGGTTGAGGATCGGCTTCGGGCGCTGTTTCGGCAACCGTTTCCAGAACAGCCTGATCGGCTTCCTGAGGGTCAGCAGCCGACTGATCAACGACCGGCTGGCTTTCGATCTCCGGCGCTACCGACTCATTTTCAGTTAATTCTGAGACTGTCAACGTATCGTTCGATTGAGAGGTAGGTTCGTCAACACCACTAGCCTGTGGCTGAGTTGCGGCTGGCGTCTCGGTCGAGTCAGGCGTAGCAGCAGCTGCCTCGCCCGAATCCGTAGATTGCGTCGTGGTGTCTTCGGGGGTATTAACGGCCAGCGTACCGGTTGCCTGATCTGTAGCGTCCGGCTGCTGGTTTATTTCCTGTTCTTCGTTTGCCATGTTGGGAACGTACCGATTACTTTTGCAAAATTACGACAATATGCGGATTTTCTTGCAGTTCGGCCGTTGAATTGCCGTTAAACAACCCAACAGAATGCCGTCAACAATTAGCGACTTACGGAAAGAATATACGCTTAACGGTTTGGATGTAGACGATGTTTCATCTGATCCACTGACTCAATTCCGACTTTGGTTCGATGCAGCCCTAGGTTCGGGGGTTCCGGAGCCGAACGCCATGCACGTCAGCACCATCACCGCCGACGGCCGACCAGACGGTCGTATTGTACTCCTCAAAGATATATCAGCGGGCGGATTTGTCTTCTATACCAACTACGAAAGCCGCAAAGGACGCGACCTGACCGAACGGCCGGTGGCCGCTCTGACCTTCTTCTACCCCGAGCTGGAACGCCAGATCCGGATCGAGGGCCATGTGGAGAAAGTAAGCGCTGCCGAGTCAGACGCGTACTTCGCCAGCCGGCCGCGAGGTAGCCAGATCGGGGCCTGGGTATCAAACCAGAGTTCGGTCATTACCGATCGCGACACCCTCGAAAAGCGGCAACAGGAACTCGAAGCCCAGTTTGCCGGTCAGCCTATTCCGCGACCGCCCCACTGGGGTGGCTTTCGGGTGATTCCAGACCAGATTGAGTTCTGGCAGGGACGGCCCAGCCGTTTGCACGACCGCATCCGTTACCGGAAAGACGGACAGGACTGGCTTATCGACCGGCTTTCTCCCTAGAACTTGTTAAACCGATTTTTTTGAGGTTGCCGGATGAGCTAATGCTGATCCGGCAACCTTTTGTGTTTTCGGGCCCCTCTCCTCCTCAACTGCCAGCCTGATGGCAGCCCCCCCGCTGTCGGAAGCTCCTATCGCCTGGCCACAGCCCCCCTTTCGCCAACGGATGGTTTGCCGATATATACTACTGAAAGCAGGCGTTTAAAGCCTATTTTATTGAGCTATTTGGGGATAAAATTGTGCTATTATGCTAAGTTACTATATATTTGGTAATTTGATAGCGATAATCCTGCCCACCATCCATGACTGCATCTCATTGTCCCAAATGTAACAGCGCTCAGCTAGTTAGAAACGGCATTCTCAACCATCGGCAACGGTACCGATGCAAGCACTGCGCCTATAATTTCACCGTCGACAAGGTGGGTAAAGGCATTAACAGTTACTACGTTATCAAGGCGTTGCAGCTATACATCGAGGGGGTCAGCTTCCGGGAGATTGAGCGGCTGCTGGGCGTCAGTCATGTATCGGTCATGAACTGGGTCAAGAAATACCAGGTGAAAGCCCCCCAGAACCGACTCTACCACCCAACCTACAAGATACTGAACCACAAAGAGTTGTCAGAATTTTTCAGCAGTCGCGAAAACGTACAGGGCGCGGGTATGATCGTTACCGAATTAGGCGATAAATTTATGGTTATCCGCTGGGAACGGTTCCGCGACTGACCATCGCTAGCAATTGACCGTATCTATTCCGAAGGTTTCGCAGGTCTTGCAGAAAGAGACAGTTTTGATCCGGCGACTAACGCCGATCCGAACTTGTCTTACTCATGAAACATAGCTTACACCTGCTTGTACTTGCGCTGCTGCTCAGCGGGCCATGTCAACAACAAAGTATGGCTCAGGGCTCATCCGATTATGGAGCCGGGCTCAAGTTTAACCTGAATCCGGAAGGGACCAAATACGCCCGAATTCTTATGTGGAACCAAATGTGGTTCAGATCCATGCAGATGAATCCAGGTACGTCAGTAAACGGGGTTCCGACGGAGAACCTGACGGATATAGGCGCCCGGCGGCTTCGGGTACTGGCTTACGCCCAGATTTCGCCCCGTTATCTGATTCTGACCCACGTAGGTATCAACAACCAGACGTTCATAAACGGCGGAGCCGCAGGAACCAGCGGTACGGGTGGGTACGGACAGGGCAAAAAGCCAGGCCTGTTTTTCCACGATGTCTGGAACGAATACGCCGTTGTACCCAGCGGGAAAGACGCAGCCGGTATGGTTCGAAAGAATACGCTCTATCTGGGGGCCGGGCTGCACTACTGGCACGGTATATCCCGGATGACGTCGGCCAGTACGCTGAACTTCCTGGCGGTCGACGCCCCGATATTCAACTGGCCGCTGATCGAAAATTCGGATCAGTTTGCCCGGCTGTTCGGTATCTATGCCAAAGGCAAACTGGGTAAGCTGGAGTACCGCCTGAACTACAACAAACCCTTCGCTACCAACCAGACGCCCCCGCTGAGCGGCACGACCGTAACGCCCGATATGGCCGTTGATAATAACGGAGTCAGTAAAATGTCCTATGGTGGCTACTTCGAGTATCAGTTTCTGGATCAGGAAGCCAACGTCCTGCCCTTCAAGGTGGGCTCTTACGTAGGAACCAAGCGCGTATTCAACATTGGCGCGGGTTTTTACCGACAGCCCGAAGCAACACGCTCTATGAACAACGGCAAATTAAACGCCCACGATATCGACCTTTTTTCGGTGGATGTCTTCGCGGATATGCCAATCGGGAAAAAGGAAAAAAACATGGCCATTACCACCTACAGCGTTCTTTACAGGTATGATTTTGGTCCTAACTACCTGCGAAATCTGGGCATCATGAATCCCGGCGCGGCCGACGCTTCTTTTGAAGGAAAACGCGCGCTGGCCGGTCCGGGAAATGCCCGCCCGCTGGTCGGTACGGGAACGATCTGGTATACCCAGGCAGGGTTGCTTTTACCCAAAACCACCGAGAAACCCGTCATGCGGATACAGCCTTATGCAGCCTACACGCTCAAGAACCTGGAAGCGCTCGGAAAATCGGGTAATTATTACGACCTGGGCTGCAATTTTTATCTGGACGGCCACCATGCCAAGATTACCCCACAGTGGTCGGTACGTCCTGTCTACACCGACAAAAATACCATCAGCGGTACTCGGGGTGAGTTTATCCTGCAGGCCCAGGTTTATCTCTAATTCTTCACCTAGTCCATTAACCTTGTTTCATTCATGATTACAGAACCCAAGGCCAAACCAGCCACTAACATCCGTTCGCTGATCAGCGTCATCGGAGCCTCTTCCGTCGGAACGCTCATCGAATGGTACGATTTCTACATATTCGGGTCGCTGGCGACGGTACTGGCCACCAAGTTTTTTCCGGAAGGCAACTCAACGGCGGCCTTTCTGTCTACGCTGGCCACCTTTGCCGCCGGTTTCGTTGTTCGTCCGTTCGGCGCGCTGTTTTTCGGGCGGCTCGGCGATCTGATTGGCCGGAAATATACCTTCATGGTCACGCTGCTGCTGATGGGCGGAGCTACGTTTGCCATTGGCCTGATTCCGAGCTACGAAACCATTGGCTTCCTGGCTCCGCTGCTGGTGCTGATCCTGCGCCTGTTGCAGGGCCTGGCGCTGGGTGGCGAATACGGAGGGGCCGCTACCTACGTAGCCGAACACTCACCCAAAAGCGAGCGGGGCTTCTGGACCTCTTGGATTCAGACCACCGCCACCATTGGTCTGTTCGTTTCGCTGCTGGTGATCATGCTCACGCGGCTATCGATGTCTAAAGAAGCCTTCAACGATTGGGGCTGGCGGGTGCCGTTTCTGGTGTCGATCCTGATGGTGCTTATTTCGTATGTCATCCGGAAAAACATGAGTGAGTCGCCCCTGTTCGCCAAAGTGAAAGCGGAGGGGAAAACGTCGGCCAGTCCGCTGAAAGAAAGTTTCGGCAACCGGTACAACTTCAAATTCGTTCTGCTGGCGCTGTTCGGGGCCACCATGGGGCAGGGCGTAGTCTGGTATACGGGCCAGTTTTACGCCATGAGTTTTATCCAGAAAATCTGTAACGTAGAAGCGATGCAGGCCGATGGGCTGATGACCATAGCCCTGCTGATGGGTACGCCTTTCTTCGTGCTGTTCGGCTGGCTTTCGGACAAAATCGGCCGGAAAAGCATCATGCTGGCCGGTATGCTGGTCGCCATCCTGTCGTATCGAACCATCTACGAGAAGATGTACCAGACCACCAACCTGAGCAACAAAACCGAAGTGCCCGGAGCTGCCCGAATCGACTCGGTAACCGCTCCAAACCCTAAAGAAGCCGGTGGGTTCATCATGACCAAGACCATTGCCAAAGCGTATACCGACGGCACCACCTACGAGGAGGTGATCAAAACAAAAATTGCAGCTACGCCCGCGGCCGAGGCTCCCAAGCCGGAAATCAGGAAGACCGTCACCATCAATGATGCTGACAAATGGACGCTGATCTGGCTGGTATTTATTCAGGTGATTTTTGTAACGATGGTGTACGGCCCCATCGCGGCTTTCCTGGTTGAGATGTTCCCGACCAAGATCCGGTACACGTCCATGTCGTTACCCTACCACATCGGGAACGGGGTTTTTGGCGGACTGCTGCCGGCCGTAGCCACCTATCTGGCCACCAAAGCCAAGGACGCCAACACAGCCGCGGAAGCCGCCGGAGCCGCCCTGCCCAACGCAGCTCCCTATCTGGAAGGACTCTGGTACCCGATCGGGGTGGCCGCTGTCAGTTTCGTCATTGGCCTGCTGTACATCGACAACAAAAACCGGACAACCCACGACTAATTCATTCTAACCTGTAGACATTTTGTTCCATGAACGCAATCAAAAAATACGCTGGCATTGTCTGGCTGGCGCTGGCGGCTGTTGTCGGCTACTACGGCCTTACCCAGTTCGGTCTGCCCAAACTGACGAGCGGCAAAACCGAAGACCTGGTTTTTGGCATCATCATTCTGTTCGTACTGTTGCCCATTATCGTGGGTGGACTGGTCCGGTTTGGCCTCTACGCGCTCCAGGGCGAGTATGACGATGAAGTCAGCTAGGCCACACCCGTTGTAAATAAAGTGGCAGAGCAGTACCGCTGGCCCGAGACCAGCGGTACTGCCCGAGACCGGCTGTTGATCTGTAGCTATCCCGTAACTGACCTTCCATATGAAAACCCGGCGACTACTGTTGCTAAGCATCGTGTTTATGCTGCTTTTCAACGAGCCATTCCTGTCGATCGTTAACGTACCCGACCTGACGGGTGGGTTGCCTGGCAGCTATGCCTACGTGCTGGTAGTATGGGCCGCTCTGATTGTATCGCTGGTGATCTGCCTGCACGGCAACCGCAACGCTGACGATTCGTTCCATCCCGATGAATAGCCTCACGCTCATCGTCTGCTCGCTGCTCTACCTGAGTCTGCTCTTTCTAATTGCCTACTGGGCCGAACACCGCACGCATACCCGCCGGAGTCTGGTGAATAACCCGTACGTTTATTCGTTATCGCTGGCCGTTTACTGCACGGCCTGGACGTTCTACGGCAGTGTAGGCCGGGCCGTATCGCACGGGATGCAGTTTCTGACGGTTTATATTGGCCCAACGCTCGCGGCTCCGCTCTGGTGGCTCATCCTCCGGAAAATCATTCGCATCTGCAAAGCCCAGCGCATTACCAGCATTGCGGACTTCATTTCGGCCCGGTATGGCAAAAATCGGGGGCTGGGCGTTTTCGTGACGGGTCTGTGTGTAGCCGGTATCATCCCCTACATCTCTATCCAGATCAAAGCCATAGCGACCAGTTTTTCGGTATTATCGGGCCAGGCGGGTAACGCATCGGAAGGCTTGTTTCTGGGCGACCAGGCCTTTTATATCACACTGGTTCTGACCATTTTCACGATCCTGTTTGGCGCCCGTACCCTCGAAGCGACCGAGCGGCACGAGGGCCTGGTCACGGCCGTT
Organism: Spirosoma sp. 209; assembly: GCF_002006735.1. Classification (NCBI taxonomy): domain Bacteria; kingdom Pseudomonadati; phylum Bacteroidota; class Cytophagia; order Cytophagales; family Cytophagaceae; genus Spirosoma; species Spirosoma sp. 209. Next base: position 307,518 of record NZ_MVEC01000001.1, read on the forward strand.
GCGTTCGAGTCGCTCGTGAAGCTGGTCGCTTTCGTAGCGGTTGGTCTGTTTGTCACCTTCGGGCTGTTCAATGGCCCGACGGATATTTTTCAGCAGGCCCGGGCCATACCCGCGCTGCGCCAGCAGTTCACGTTCGGGCCGGGCCATACGTCGGGCGACTGGTTCTGGAATATCTTATTGTCGATGCTGGCCGTTCTGTTTCTGCCGCGCCAGTTTCAGGTAGCCGTCGTGGAAAATACCAGCGAGAAGCACCTCGACAAAGCCATATGGCTGTTTCCGCTGTACCTGTTCGTCATCAATATTTTTGTGTTGCCGCTGGCCTTTGGGGGCCATATTCTGCTGGGCGACCTCCCCATCGACGCCGACAACTATGTACTGGCCCTGCCGGTGCAGTACGGCCGCGAAGGCCTGGCCCTGCTGGCTTACATCGGCGGATTTTCGGCGGCCACGAGCATGATCATTGTCGAAACGATTGCGCTCAGCGTCATGGTCAGCAACAACGTCGTGATGCCTTTTCTGGTGAGCCGTTCCAACTGGCAGAACCGGTTTGGCGCGGTGTCGAGTACGTTTGTCATCAACATCCGGCGGCTCACGATTGTCCTGTTTCTGGTCCTGGCGTATATATACTACCGAACGGTGTCGCAGCAGTTCTCGCTGGTATCGGTTGGGCTGATTTCGTTCGCGGCTGTCGCTCAGTTTACGCCGGCCATCATTGGCGGTATTTTCTGGAAAGAAGGCAATCGGGCGGGGGCGCGGCTGGGTCTGTATGCCGGTACCGCTATGTGGTTTTACACGCTGATTCTGCCTACGCTCGTACCCGGGCTGCTTCCACCTACGCTACTGACCGAGGGGCCCTGGGGGATTGGTTTTTTACGCCCGCAGAACCTGTTCGGACAAACCGACCTGGAGCCGCTGGCCCAGGGAATTTTCTGGTCCCTGCTGGTCAATGTGCTGGGGTATCTGTGGGGATCGATCAACCGGCCGCAAAGCGCGCTGGAGCACAACCAGGCGGTTCTCTTCGTCGATATTTTCCGGCTTTCGCGCTCCGACGAGAGTTCCGTAGTCTGGAAAGGGAAAGTAGTCGTGTCGGAACTACAGCGGCTGCTCACCACCTTTTTCGGAGCCGACTGGGCCAATCGCGTTATTGAGCGGTATACCAGCCGACATGCACCCGCCACCCCGACCTCCTACGCCGACGCCCGGCTGGTTACCTACTGCGAGAAACTGCTGGCGGGCGCTATTGGAACAGCCTCGGCCCGTACGCTCGTAGCCTCCATTGCGAAGGAAGAAACTATTTCGGTCGATGAAGTGATTCGTATTCTCAAGACCTCGCAGGAGCTGCTTTCGGTCAACAGGGAGCTCAAACGAAAGTCGACGGAACTGGAACAGATGGCTCAGCAACTCAGCGAAGCCAACGAACGCCTGCAGGCAGCCGACCTCAACAAAGCCGAGTTTCTGTCGACCATCACGCATGAGGTTCGTACGCCCATCACGTCGGTGCGGGCACTGGCCGAGATTCTGTACGACACGCCCGATATGAACGATCACTCCCGCCAGCAGTTTCTGGGAACGATTATCCGCGAGTCCGAACGGCTTACCCGACTCATCAACCAGGTGCTGGATCTGGAGCGATTCGAATCGGGGCGGTTACAGCTACAGCTGGAGCCGGTCCTGTTGCGCGATATCGTACGCCAGGCCATCGATACCATACAGCAGCTGATTCGCGAAAAAAACATCAGCATCACGGTACAGCACGACATTCCGCCTACCCCCGTGCGGGCCGACCACGATCGGCTGATGCAGGTATTCATCAACCTGCTCTCGAACGCGGTCAAGTTTTGTGAACCTAACCAGGGCCGAATTGCCGTACTAACATCAGCCGATGGTCCCAACCTGATCGTGAGTATAACCGATAACGGCGTGGGCATCGACCCGGCCTATCATGAGCTGATTTTCGACAAGTTTTACCAGCTCCACCACAAAACCCGCGACAAACCGACGGGTAGCGGACTGGGCCTGGCGATTTCCCGGAAAATTGCCGAATTACATGGCGGCAGCATTCGGGTGGAGAGTCAATTGGGACAAGGTGCTACCTTTACCGTACGTATACCCGTTGACTAGCCATCCGATCACTGATCTCTATGCTTACCGTAGTAATTGCCGACGACGAACCAAACATTCTGCTCTCGCTCGAATTCCTGATGAAGAAAGAAGGACACCGGGTCTTTATTGCCCGCGACGGGGCCGAAGCCCAGGAACTGATCGACGCCGAAAAACCGGACCTGCTCCTGCTCGACGTCATGATGCCCAAAATGAATGGTCATGAACTCTGCCGGTACGTACGGGCGCAACCCGATCTGAACCATGCGAAAGTAATTTTTCTGAGTGCCAGAAGTAAAGAAGCCGATGTGCAGGCCGGTTACGAGGCCGGCGCTAACCTGTACATACCCAAGCCTTTTTCGACCCGCGACCTCGTCAGCCGGATTAATCAGCTAATGAAACCGGTCGGGTAAGTAGGTAGCTATCTATACCAACTTAGCAAATAAATTACCGGCCAAAACGCCGGTGTCATTTACTTTTACTCTCTCATTTACCTTTTGCCCTTCAACTATGCGTATCCGAACCTTTGACGACTATCAGCAGGCCTACCAGCAAAGTGTCGAAGACCCCGAGGCCTTCTGGGCCGGTGTAGCTCAGGAATTCCAGTGGCGCAAACCCTGGACCAAAACCCTACAATGGAACTTTACCGAACCCAATATCAAGTGGTTTGTAGGTGGTAAACTGAACATTACCGAAAACTGCCTCGACCGGCACCTGGCCGAACGGGGCGATCAGCCCGCCATCATCTGGGAACCCAACGATCCGCACGAAGCCGGGGTTACCCTCACCTATCGGATGCTCCACGATCAGGTTTGCCGGATGGCCAACGTGCTCAAGCGCAACGGCGTAGGCAAAGGTGACCGGGTCTGCGTCTACATGCCGATGGTCCCCGAACTGGCCATTGCCGTGCTGGCCTGCGCCCGTATCGGTGCTATTCACTCCGTTGTTTTCGGTGGATTTTCGGCCCAGAGCATTGCCGACCGGATCAACGACGCCCAGTGCCGACTGGTGATTACGGCCGATGGCGCTTACCGGGGCAACAAAGAAATTCCACTCAAAAGCGTTGTCGACGATGCCCTGATCGGCTGCCCCAGCGTGGAGAAAGTAATCGTCATGACCCGTACGCGCACGCCGGTAGCCATGCTGAAAGGTCGCGACGTATGGATGGAGCAGGAACTCAAGCAGGTCACCGCCGACTGCCCGGCCGAAGAAATGGATGCCGAAGATGTGCTGTTCATTCTCTACACATCGGGCAGTACGGGTAAACCCAAAGGCGTGGTTCATACCTGCGGTGGGTATATGGTCTATGCGGCTTATACCTTCGAGAACGTATTCCAGTACGAGCCGGGTCAGGTGCATTTCTGCACGGCCGACATCGGCTGGATTACGGGGCATAGCTACATCGTATACGGACCGCTGGCCTGCGGGGCTACCTCACTGCTGTTCGAAGGGGTACCGACCTACCCCGACGCTGGCCGGTTCTGGGATATTGTCGATAAACACCAGGTCAACATCCTGTACACCGCCCCAACGGCCATCCGGTCGCTGATGGGCTTTGGTCTCGATAAGGTAGAAAATCACGACCTGAGCAGCCTGAAGGTACTCGGCTCGGTGGGCGAACCCATCAATGCCGAAGCCTGGCACTGGTACGACGATCATATCGGCAAAAACCGGTGCCCGATTGTCGATACGTGGTGGCAAACCGAAACGGGTGGCATGCTGATTTCGCCCATTGCGGGCGTCACCAAAACCAAACCTACTTACGCCACCCTCCCACTGCCCGGCGTTCAGCCCATGCTGGTGGATGAAAACGGGAAGGAGATCGAAGGCAACGGCGTATCCGGAAACCTGTGCATGAAGTTTCCCTGGCCGGGTATTCTACGAACAACCTGGGGCGACCATGAGCGCTGCCGACAGACGTACTTCAGCACCTACCCCGGCCTGTATTTTACCGGCGATGGCTGTCTGCGCGACGAAGACGGCTATTATCGGATCACGGGCCGCGTCGATGACGTCCTGAACGTATCGGGCCACCGCATCGGTACGGCCGAAGTGGAAAACGCCATCAACATGCACACGGGCGTGGTCGAAAGCGCCGTTGTCGGGTATCCGCACGACATCAAAGGGCAGGGTATCTATGCCTACGTCATTGCCGACGCCATGCCCGCCGATCATGACGCCGACCTTACCAAGCGCGACATCCTCGCTACCGTCAGCCGGGTCATTGGCCCCATTGCCAAACCCGATAAAATTCAGTTTGTTTCGGGTCTGCCCAAAACCCGGTCGGGCAAGATCATGCGCCGGATTCTTCGCAAAATTGCCGAAGGAGACACCAGCAACCTCGGCGACACGACCACGCTGCTCGATCCGGCTGTTGTTGACGAGATCAAAGCCGGCGCCGTGTAGTTTTGTCAATTAGCGTCTAAAGCCTAAAAGGTCTATGTAACGATCTTTTAGGCTTTTTTGATGTCCTGTATGGCCCGCCCCGCTCCCGCCCACCGGGCCATACAGGACCGCTGGCTGCGCCAGCCTCAGCGGTACCGGCATCAGGCTGAGCGCCCCCGACAGGTTTTTGTCAACGACGTTTCCGGTTCAGGAGACCTTTTAGGCTCGTCTGTTGTTACACCGGCAAATCCCGTCCGCTCACCACCAGGCCGGGCCGTCAACTCCTGTATGAAACTACTTTACAGTTATTTGCGCCGTTACTGGGGCCTGCTGATCCTGGCGCTGCTACTGGCCGCTGTCAACCAGATTTTTTCGCTCCTCGACCCGTATATCTTTCGGAAGATCATCGACCAGTACGTTGTCAAGCCGGGCGGCACCCTGCGCGACATCAACTTCTGGGAATTTCTGCAGAACGGGGCGGGGCTTCTGATCCTCCAGGCCCTGGGCGTAGCCATGGTGAGCCGCATCGCCAAAAATTTTCAGGACTATTACGTCAACGTAATCACCCAGCGGCTGGGCGCCAGGCTCTATACCGACGGCCTTCGCCACTCCCTCGAACTACCCTACCAGGTCTTTGAAGACCAGCGCTCGGGCGAGACGCTCGGTAAGCTGCAGAAAGTACGGTCCGATGTCGAGAAGCTGATCCAGTCGTTCGTCAACGTCCTGTTCACGTCCGTAGTGGGTATCGTGTTCGTGATGTGGTACGCCACTACCGTTTACTGGCCCATTGCGCCGGCTTATTTTCTGACCATTCCGCTGCTGGGTTTCGTGAGCTCGCTGCTCAGCAAAAAAATCAAGAACGTTCAGAAAACGATCGTTGCCGAAACAACGGCCCTGGCCGGCTCGACCACCGAGAGCCTGCGCAACATTGAACTGGTCAAAAGCCTCGGCCTGGCCCAGCAGGAAACCGAACGGCTGAACGCCACGACCGAGAAAATTCTGAAACTCGAGCTGAAGAAGGTTCGCTATATCCGGTCCTTGTCGTTCGTTCAGGGCACCTTCGTGAACCTGCTCCGTAATGCCATTATGCTGCTAATGTTGTTTCTGGTGGTGCAGGGGCGCATTACGGTGGGTGAGTTTTTCTCGCTGTTCATCTATTCGTTTGCCATTTTCGGACCGCTGCAGGAACTGGGCAACATCATCAATATATACCGCGAAACAGAAGCGTCGCTGGCTAACTTCCAGCAGATTCTCGACACCCCGCGCGACGTCAAGCCCGCCCTGCCGCAGCCCGTCAGGGGCCTTCAGACGCTGGCTTTCGATGCGGTTCGGTTCAAACACCTGTCGGCCAGCCAACCCGCCCTCGACGACATCTCGTTCGATGCCCAACTGGGCGAAACCATTGCCTTCGTAGGGCCGAGCGGCTCGGGCAAAACCACGCTGGTCAAGCTGCTGGTGGGGCTCTATACCCCCATGAGCGGCCAGATTCTGTACAACAACATACCCGGCTCGGCCGTCAACCTCGACGAGTTGCGCGAACAAATCGGCTTCGTTACCCAGGATACGCAGCTTTTTGCCGGTACCATCCGAGAAAACCTGCGCTTCGTGGCTCCTAACGCCACCGACGAAGAATGCCTGATGGCACTCCGGCAGGCCGCGGCCGATTCGTTGCTGGCCCGCGCTCCGCAGGGGCTCGATACGGTTATTGGTGAAGGGGGCGTAAAGGTCTCCGGGGGCGAGAAACAACGGTTGAGTATTGCCCGCGCGCTGCTGCGCAAACCGACCCTGCTGGTCTTTGACGAAGCCACATCGGCGCTCGACTCGCTGACCGAAGAAGAGATTGGCCGAACGGTTCGTGAGCTGTCGGGTTCACATCGGCACATCACCATCCTGATTGCTCACCGGCTGAGCACGATTCTGCACGCCGATCGTATTTTTGTACTGGAACAGGGGCGGGTGGCTGAGCAGGGCCGTCACGACGAGTTGCTGGCGCTGAAAGGTCTGTATTATGCCATGTGGCGGCAGCAGATTGGCGAACGCAAAGAACTGGTAGCTGTCTAGCCGTTTACCTATAGCCCATCAATAGTAAAAAAGTCAGCTCTCCCGCTTCATTCGTAAAACAAGTCCCATCCCCCTATGCTACGCTACACGATTGGCAGCGCCTTTGTGGCCGTGTTTTGCCTCAGCAGTTTTCTGATCGACCGAAAGCCGGCGGCAAAAACGGCGCGCGAAAACTACGAAACCTATTGCTCCTCCTGCCACGGCGAAAAGGTAGAAGCCTTTGTCGATCGCCAGTGGAAACACGGGAAAGAAAAAAGTGACCTGGTTAAAAGTATTACCGGCGGTTACCCCGACCTGGGCATGCCGGCCTGGAAAGGCGTGCTGACCGATAAGGAAATCGACGAGATGGCCGACCTGATTCTGACGAGCCTGAAAAACGTGGATCAGTACAAATTTGCCAACAAGCCCTCCTCCAACGTATTTACCTCGGAAGGCATGACAGTTCGGCTCGACACGGTGGCGAGCGGGTTCAAGTCGCCCTGGGGTCTGGCCTTCCTGCCCGATGGCAGCATGCTGGTGACCGACCGCACGGGCGATCTGTACCGGGTCGAAAAAGGCAACCAGAAAACCAAACTAACCGGTGGCCCAACCGTATTGGCCGAAGGACAGGGTGGCCTGCTCGACGTAGAACTGCACCCCGACTTTGCGAAGAATCAGCTGATCTACCTGTCGTATTCGGCGGTGAAGCAGGAAGGCAGCGACAAGCTTTCGACCACGGCCGTGATGCGGGCCAGACTGGCGGGTACTGCGCTGACCGATCAGAAGGTAATTTTTGAAGCACTCCCCTACGCCAAAACCCGCCACCACTACGGCTCGCGGCTCGAATTCGACAAGAAAGGGTTTCTGTACATTACGGTTGGCGACCGCGGCAGTGAACAGCAAAACCCCCAATCGCTGGACCGCGACGCGGGAAAGGTGCACCGCCTGCACGACGATGGCCGCATTCCGGCCGACAACCCCTTCGTAGCCAACAAGAGCGCGCACCCGTCTATCTATTCGTACGGCCACCGCAATCCGCAGGGTATGGCCCTGAACCCGGCCACGGGCGCCATCTGGACCCACGAACACGGGCCGCGCGGGGGCGATGAGATCAACATCGTTAAAAAATCGGCCAACTACGGCTGGCCCGTCATCTGCTACGGCATCAATTACGACGGCAAACCGATCACCAACCTGACGGCCAAAGAAGGCATGGAACAGCCGCTTACCTACTGGTTACCGTCCATTGGTCCCAGTGGTATGGCCTTCGTAACGAGTTCCAAATACCCGGGCTGGAAAAACAACCTGATGGTGGGGTCGCTGCGGTTTCAGTACCTGAATCGGTGCGTCATGAACGGCGACAAAATCGTTAGCCAGGAGAACATCCTGAAAAACATTGGCCGGCTGCGCAACGTGACCATGGGACCCGACGGCTACCTCTACGTATCGGTCGAAGATCCGGGTTACGTATTCCGACTGCTGCCCGTTACCCAGTAAGCGGCCCACAACCCGACAAAAACGCCCGACAGTGCTGCTGCCGGGCGTTTTTGTATTTTACAAAGGTGTAGCATCCGGCCATGGTGTCAGCCGCAGCAGGGCCCGCATACGTTCTTCGACCAGATCGAGGAAAGAATCGTCGCGCAGGTAGGCCGTGTGCGACAGGGGTGTTTCTGACAGCGGCCACGTACCGGCATTGATCGAAATATCGTCGATGCGGGTGCCCTGCGTATCGTCCCAGATGTCGGCCAGCGGATACCCAAGCACATCGTCCGGATCGAACACGTTCTGCCAGCGGGCTTCGGCTTTCAGATACGCCGGTAGGCTCTGGTGCGGAAATGGAATGCATCGGATGGGGGGCGAAGGCGGCAGAAAGAGCGGAATATTAGAGCCGAACGTGATAAACGACGTGAGCGTTTCGGTCCGCTCGAAGGGCGTTTTGCCCAGGCCAACATGCTCCTCATTTTTGTTGTAATGCTGGTCCCAGATGTAATTACTGGCGATTACGCTGCCCAGCGAGTGGGCCAGGATCATCAGGGGCCGGGATTTCCCCTCGCCCAGCCGGGCCGAGAGCTGCTCCAGACTGGTCCGCATGCACTCATGAATCTGCCCATACACCGGTTTGCCATCCTTGAAAAAACCAGACAGATAACTCACCGGATCGCCCAGTGCGCTGACAATCCAGCGTCGAAACGCCAGCGCATCCAGCTGATCACGCAGCAGCAACCGACGCCAGGTTACGTCCTGTTGTTTCTGCAGAATGGGTGCCCAGTAACACGCTTCAAACTCGACCTCCCGGGCCGCATCGCCCAGCCGTTTCGTTACCTGATCGATAAGTACTTCGGCATAATCGGGAGCAGGATCGCCCATGCCATGAATAATAAAAACGCCTAGTTTTTTGGTCATGGTTCAGCCCGTTTCGTTGCCCTGAAAGTACGCAAAACATAAATCCCGTTCACTCGAATAGCACTTTTCCAACACAACAACTCATCCCGATGCCCCGTTAACCTTCCAACTACCTCTCGTTACGCAACAATGACGACAGGATTGCTTACTTAATTAGTCAACAATTTACCAACTCAACGTATGACCATTCATCTCAATTTCAACACATTCCGATCAGTGGCAGCGGCCTGCCTGCTGAGTTCGGTTGCCTTTCTGAGCAGCTGTACCAATAACCCCGATCCGCAACCGGTTCCGCCTACGACAACCAATCCAGGTTCGGGCACGGCTACTACGCCCGGCACCGGCACGGCCACCACACCCGGCTCCGGCACATCGACCACGCCGGGTTCAGGCACCACAACTCCCGGCTCGAACCAGACCGTTGTGGCCTCGTATGATTACATCAAGCAGAAAGATAATCTGACGTTCCTGACGGCCGCCATTGCGCAGGCTGGTCTGGTTGCGGATGTGAACAAAGGCGCACTGACCATCTTCGCCCCCTCCGACGACGCCTTCCGGGCGGCTGGTTACGCCAGTGTGGCCGCGGTGAGTGCTGCGCCAGCGGCTGACCTGAAGCGGATTCTGCAATACCACGTCATCGGGTCGCTGATCGACCTGTCGTCCATCCCGACGCGGGTGAATACCTCCTATCAGACCACCTTGCCCAATACGCAGGTGTCGGTTTATAAGGTTAGCAACAGCGACGTCAGCATCAACGGCGCGAAGGTTACCCAGGGCGACATTCCGACCACAGGCAGCACGATCCATATCATCAACAAGGTGCTGATGCCGCCAACGATCAACGCAGCCGACGTGGTAAAAGCCAACAATGATCTGTCACTGTTCGTAGCGGCCGCCAACCGGGCGGGTACCAGCATTCAGAACATTCTGAGCAACAGCACGCAGAATGGCGTAACCGTTTTCGCGCCCAACAACGCAGCCTTCAACGCAGCAGGCTATGCCAACGTGGCGGCCATTGAGAAAGAAGACCCGAAAAAACTGGCTGATCTGCTGGCCTACCATACGCTGAACTACCGGGCCTTTGCGCAGACGTTCCAGAACGGGGCCGACGTGGTAACGGCCCAGGGATCGAGTGTGCGGTTCAACGTAGCCGATGGTAAAGTGACCATTTTGGGGAAAGGCAACGGAACCAGTTCGGCCAACATCACCCAGGCTGACGTAGTGGCCAACAATGCCGTTATTCATGTCATTGACCGCGTACTGCTGTTCCAGTAGTAACTGCAGACAGGAGGTAGTTAGGCGTGCCCCGTTTCAGAACGGGGCACGCTTTGTTTTGGGCCGGACAGTAGCGAACGACTTCGGCCCGTCTTTTACAACAAACCCGTATTCATTCAACCCATGCGCTTTCGGTTTCTTTTGTCTGCCCTACTCGTTCTGACTGCCAGCCTGACGCAGGCTCAGAATACCCTAACCTCACAGGAAAAGAAAGAGGGCTGGACCCTCCTGTTCAACGGCCAGAACACCAACGGCTGGCATACCTACGGCGGCAAAGGAGTCGGCTCGGCCTGGCGCGTGGAGCAGGGGGCGCTACACCTGTATGTGCCGAACCGCATCGGTAACAAAGCCGCTAACGGGGGCGACCTGGTTACGGATGCCTCGTTCACCGGCGATTTTGAGTTCAAGGCCGATTGGAAAGTAGAACGGCTGACCAACAGCGGCATTTTCTTTTTCGTGCAGGAATCCCCCGCCCACAAGAACGTATACGATACGGGGCTTGAGCTTCAGGTTCTCGACAACGCCATTTATGAAGGAGCCGACGAGAATAAGCACCGGGCGGGCGATTTCTTCAGCGTAGCCAACGCCCGCGTTCGTGAGGTCAACCCGGTCGGTTCGTGGAACCAGGTGCATTTCGTGATGAAAAAGAACACGCTGACCGTATCGCTGAACGGGTTTACGATCCACGAGTACACCCTCAACAGCCCCGAATGGAAACAGCGGGTGGCCGCCAGTAAGCTCAAAGACGCCCCCATCGGCAAAGGCCAGTATATCGGCCGGATTGGTTTGCAGGACTGGGGCAGCCCCGTCCGGTTTCGCAATGTCAAGTTCCGTCGTCTCTAGCGTTCTTATAGATACCGCAGCCAGGTCAACTCGGGGTGAGCGGCCTTGTAGCGACCATACCAGCGGCAGAGCGGATACAGAACAGCCACCAGCGCAAGCCAGACCCCATAAACGCCCCCCAGCGATATACCTGCTCCTTCGGGCCGGCCAAAGTTGAGCGGTCCCGAAGGCACATCGGCCCAGGTGTAGCCCTGCGCAAACGACATCGCCAGCATAGACAGGTGAACGAGGTACCAGTGGATGAGGTAGTAGAACATAGGCACCTGCCCGTATACCGTCAGCAGGCGGGTCAGGGCATTGCTGGCGCCGTCGGCAGCGGCCAGTATCAGCAGCGCCAGTCCGATGGTTACGGCCGTGTAGAGCAGCGAGGGCGGGTATTTACTCACGTTCAGGAACGAAAGCACCGTCAGTAAACCATTCTTCTGTACCGACCAGGGTGCCGGATCGCCATAGAGGTTCAGGAATCGAAGCGCCAGAAAAAGACCCAGCGCCCCCAGGCCCAGTTGCCACAGCAGCGGTCGGCGACTGGTAGCGGGCTGCTCAAACAACCGCCCGGCCGCGAAACCCAGCAGCATAATGCCCAACCAGGGAATGAGCGGATAACCGACCAGCACCGTCAGTTCCGGGCTTACCACAAACACGTTGGTTCGGAACAGCAACGACCATACAAAACTCCCCACCGGGTTAGCAAACGGCGCAAACGGCAGTAGGTTGTGCAGCAGCACAATACCGAACCCGATACCGGCCACCCACCGAACGGGTAACCTCGCCAGCAGCGACAGCATCATCAGCCCGCCCCCGATGGCAAAGATGACCTGCAGCATAAGGCTCCTGAACTGAATGTCGAACCAGAACGCGAAGTTGATGACGGTCAGCTCCAGCACGATCAGCACCAGCCCCCGTTTCAGCAGGAAGCGCCGGGCTGCGGGAGAGTTGCGCTTCCGCAACGACAGATAAGCCGATACCCCCGACAGAAATACGAAGGTCGGGGCGCAGAGGTGGGTAATCCAGCGGGTCAGAAAAATGGCCGGGGTTGTCGTGGCCAGATCGGTCGGGTTCTGCGTCAGGGCGGGTGTGTGGAGCAGGTCGCGGACATGATCGAGGGCCATGATGACCATGACCAATCCCCGCGTCACGTCGATTGTCGTAATCCGGTTCATGTTATTTCTTGCGTCCGTACTGGCATCGGGTGTTGTCGGACTTTACGTAATAGGATTTGTAGTTCAGCGCCTTAGGATCGGTACAGCCTTTGAGTTCGAGAATCTCGACCGAGCGGAAGTCGATCGGGTGGCTCTCGGCCTGCAGCGCAATATAGCCTTCGCCGAGTGGTTTGTTAGCCCGGCTGGCCCAGTAATCGACATTCTGAATCCCGGCCGCTTTCCAGTCATACTCGTCGCTGATGAAATAGCTGCTCACCCGGGGCCGCTGGTAAGTCAGCACCGTATCGCCATCCACCAGATGATGAATGACCGAATCGCCCAGCACGATGGCTTCGGCCGTTACCCACTGGTCGCCGTCGTAGGTTTTTGAGTCCGAGTCGATGCAGTGGGCGGGGTTCAGCTTGCCATCCATGTAGACCTCCGTGCCGGGGGTGCAGAGGTTAGCGGTATGGCGTGGCCCCTTCCCCAGCCCGCCCAGTAGCTGTAGCTCGAGCGACACCGGAAAATCCTGTCCCAGCGACAGACTCGCGGCCGACTGCGAATGGAGCATGACGCCACTGTTGCGCACGTTCCAGGCCGCTCCGCCTTTGGTTTGCTGACCAACGAACCGGTACGTGAATCGCACTCGGTAGTGCGAGTAGGGTTTCTTGTAGTACAGGTGCCCGTATTTGCCGTCGAAGCTGGTGTACTGATCATAGGCTAGTCGCATAATGCCATTCTCGACCCGGAATGTATTCTTGTAATTATCATTCAGGGGCTGGCCCGTGATTTTGATATCCCAGCCTGTCAAGTCTTTTCCGTTGAAGAGCGGCTCCCAGTCCTGACGGTTGGGGTTAGCCTGGGCAAGGGCCAGGCCCAGGCCTGATGTAACGAAAAGCAGACCAGCGAGCAAGAGTGTACGCAATGGCATAACGAGTGGGGTTAACTACGTGTAAGGCAGGCTCACGAATACGATCAGTGTGTGAGCACGACGGCGCCGAAACCAGGTTCAGAGAATCCGTACAGAGCCTGTAGGGCAGAAAGGCGATAACCGCCGGTAGCCTACTGCCTGTACAGACCAGAAAGCCCTACTGCTGACGCTGGTGAAGGCTTTTTCGTAGCTTTGGGGCCCGGATAGGCTATGGTTCGACCTTCTTCACCCTTGACAATCGGCTCGTACTGGCAGCGCGTTTGCCCGTATCTGACCTCGCCCGACTGGTGGCTCTGGTGGGGATCGGTAGCGCTCTTCGGCAGCGTGGCGCTGGGCAGCGCCCTCGGCCGGCTCTACTTCTTTGAGTTGTTCAGTCATTTTCAGGTTCAGTATACAGTGGTTGCGCTGGCCTTGCTGCTGGCAAACGGGCTACGCGGGCTGATCTACCACCGATGGGGGCGGCCCTGGGTCCTGCTCCTGACGCTCGCGCTCCTGGGCTGGAACCAGACAAACTACGCAGGCTGGTGGCACCCCGGCGACTACGACCAGCCCATTCTGCCCCCGCAGGGCGACGTTCGGGTCTACCACGCCAACGTGCTCGTTACCCGCAGCGAATACGAGACAACCCTGGCCAGCCTCCGGACGCAACGGCCCGACCTATACGTACTACAGGAAATGACACCCGCCAGCATCCGGCACGTTACGACCCGCCTTCGCGGAGCCTATCCGCACTGGTTCGCGTGCTGGTCGAAGAAACGGTTCTGGATACTGGTCGGTAGCCGCACGCCCATCCGGGTCGATACGGCCCTGGCCCGGAACCACCAGCTCATTACCCTCACAACGGTTGTGAACGGCCAACCCATGGCGCTGGTTACCGTTCATCCGCGTATCCCGCTGCTCCCATCCTGGTTCAGGGGTCGTAATGCCCAACTGGCCGAAGCCGCCCGCCGAACCCGATACCACAGCCTGCCCGCCCTGCTCATCGGCGACTTCAACATCAGTATTTTCTCGCCCGTGTATGCCGATGTGTTTGGCCCGCCCAACGCCGTTCCCGCTACAGCCGGGCGTTCCAACATACCCGCGCTAATCAGCGGTCGGCATACGCGCACCCAGCCAACCTGGCCCACCTTCTTTCCGCCCCTCCAGCTTCCGATCGACCACGCCTTCGTCAATGCGGGCTTTCAGTTCAGTCAGTTCCGAACGCTTCCGCAGACTGGCTCTGACCACCGCGCCCTGCTGGTCGACCTTCGGTTTGCGGGCCGACCCTGATCGGCAAACATCTTGGCACGCCGGTAGGTTTTGTGTATAAAAATCGGGGCAGTTGCCACGCGGCCGGCCCGACAGCTAACCACTATCGTTATGAAAAACTCATCAATCTGGCGCATCGCCACGGCGGTACTGGCCGTCGGCAGTATTATCTATACCACCACCTCCAGTGCCCGTTCGCGTCGGGCAGGCAAACAGATGCAACAGGCCGAATCAGAACCAGAATTCGATGTGCCGGTCGAATACCAGAACGTATTCGACCGAAATCTGATCATTCCGGCTGGCTGGGCGTTTGGTGTGGTCTGGTCAACTATTTATTCGGGGCTGGGGGCATTGATGGTTCACCAGGCACTGCCAGGTCAGGCGTATAACCCACGCTATCAGAAAGCCTTACCGTGGTGGCTAACCAGCTGGACCCTCAACGCCATCTTTGGCCGTTATTTTTCGCAGGATGATAAACGCAGTATTGTCGTGTCTGATCTGACTACCAAAGCCAACCTCGTAGCGGCCCTGGGCTTGCACCATGCGCTTGAGATTGGCAAAACGGATGTTCCTGCTCCCGAAAAATACCTGCGGATTCCGGTCAGTCTGTATACCGGCTGGCTAACAGCCGCTACCGTAGTTGGCACCCCCGATACCCTCCTGACCCTCGATGCCTGGGAGACAGATGACGAGCAGGATGTGCCCGTAGCGGCAGGTATTCTGAGCGCCACAGCTGGCGCGGGTTATCTGGTAGCGCGCCAGCTCAACGATCCCTGGTTCATGCTCCCGTTTGTAGCCGGTTTTGGCGGCATCGCTTCCCGCCAGTGGAATCGCTACCCGGTTGTAGGGCTGACGGCCGCCGGTCTGGCAGCCGCGTATGTCGGTTTGCTGGCCTACTGGCTTCCCAAAGGCAAGTTCCGTGACCACGACCGTACGGTTCTCGACGCAGCTGTAGTCGACCCCGATTATCAGGACAACCCGGCCGATGTGTATTCGGGGCTTCAGCACGAAACCAACATCGAACGAGAACGCATGACGCCGATCGAAGCCGAAGGACTGGATTGATGATTATCTTTCCGAGTCTGTTTTTCCTGAAGACCGCCCGATATGGGCGGTCTTTTTTTGTTGCGAGCAACGTTTATCAGGCTATTTCGTCATTGGTGTAACTACGCTTTGCTTTACCCGGCAAAATGACTGTATTGGTATCAATACTTTCCTGCTCCTAATCCTGATCCGTTATGTACGCTCCTGACACCACCACGTTTTCTGCCCCAGTCAGCAAACCAACCCGTATTCAGGTTGTAGATGCGCTGCGCGGTTTTGCCCTGCTCGGTATTCTGATTGCCCACGTATCGGTCTGGTTCGATGGTGGCCCGTTACCCGGCTCGGTCTACCAGATCAACAGCCAGGGAGCCGCCAATATGGTAGCCCAAACGTTTGTCGGTATATTTATCAGCGGTAAGTTTTATACGTTCTTCTCGTTCCTGTTCGGGCTGAGTTTCGCACTCATGCTAACCCGTTCTACCG
The DNA here is from genome assembly GCF_002006735.1 of Spirosoma sp. 209. NCBI lineage: Bacteria > Pseudomonadati > Bacteroidota > Cytophagia > Cytophagales > Cytophagaceae > Spirosoma > Spirosoma sp. 209. The sequence continues at coordinate 323,409 of NZ_MVEC01000001.1, forward strand.
ATTCTGACGGCACGTTCCTCCGACGATTTGCCTGGCGTCTGCTCATCCTGGGTGCCATCGGATTTCTCCATCACCTGCACTGGCGGGGCGACATTCTGAGCATTTACGCCATGCTGGGTTTTGGCATGCTCCTGTTCCGGAACGTACCAACCCGCTGGGTGCTTGTTGCGGCCATACTGCTGGTTCTGAACGTACCGGCCCAGATACGAAATAATTATAATCAGTTCATGGCTCCACAACCCACGAAAGCTCAGAACGAACAGCGGCAAAAAGAGGACGAAAAACTGGTGGAGGCCAATTACAAAGTCATCAAGCAAGGCACGTACGCAGAGGTTGTCCGCGTAAATCTGAGCGAGTTCAAAACCAAGATGCAGTTCCAGTTCGAGAGCGGGCGTATCTATATCACCCTGGGTTTCTTCCTGCTGGGCTTGTATGCCGGTCGCCGGCGCTTGTTTCAGCAGCTCGGCGAATACCGTCCGTTTTTCCGGCGGCTGACAAAGTATACGGGGCTGCTGGTCCTGGGCATCATCCTTCTGTTTGTAGCGGCCATACTAACCATCGGCCCCAACAACCAGCCTCCCAAAGTAATCGAGGTTATTTTCGGGTTTCTCTTCGACCTGGGGAATGCTGCCCTGACGGTATTTTACATCAGCGGCTTAACCCTGCTGTTCCAGCAGCTATCCTGGCAGCGGGTTGTTTCACCGCTGGCTGCCGTTGGGAAGATGGCCCTGACGAATTACATCCTGCAATCGGTCATCGGCACGCTGCTCTTCTACGGCTACGGCCTCGGCCTGATTGGCGAAATCGGAACGGCTATGGTGTTGTTGCTTACTATTCCCGTTTTTCTAGCGCAGGTGCTGTTCAGTCAGTTTTGGCTATCTCGCTTTCACTACGGCCCCCTGGAGTGGCTTTGGCGCTCGCTAACGTATCTGAAACCACAACCCATGCAGGCCCGCCACCCGTAAACCACCGCAACCCTCCCCTACCCTCACCAGGCCCCCGCTCCGCAGGGCGACATATTCATAGCTAATAATCGAGGTATCACCGCAACCTAGCCCCATTGGGGAAGGAGTTTATGTGAATTCTACTAGCCCTTCGAGCTGACTAACGTCCGCAACTATCCTCCCCAAACAAGCCTTTAGTTTTGAGCAGTAGTAAGAAATTAAGAATATTACACCCTGTAATGCTACTCTCAGTCAGGCACTTTAGCAAACATGCAAGGCCACCAAGCCTATTTAGAGATTGAATCCTGGCTGAGTTTTTCAAACCCTACACTGGATAGAAATGCAGGCTTTCAGGCCTATTAGTAAGGTTTAAGTGCTGGTTTGAAAGCGTAGCTTAAAGCTGTTCTCATCTAACCAATTCCTGCCATGTCATTCGACTTCTTCCTGGGTATCGACGTCGCTAAACAGACCCTCGATTACGCCTTATTAGATCAGGCTGGCAATCTGAAGCACCAGGCTCAGATTCCAAACACGCAGAAAGCCATTGAGCAATTAATGCAGCAGCTCAATCAGCTTTTCGGTACACAGCCAGCTACCACCTTGGTCTGTCTAGAACATACTGGAATTTATAATAACCACCTGTTGGAAGTCTTTACCCGGCCAGACTACTGCGTGTGGTTGGAGTCGGGCAAGCAGATCCGGTATTCAACGGGTATACAACGAGCTAAAACCGATAGCGTAGATGCCCTCAACATCGCTCGCTATGCTCAGCGGCATCACCCGCAGGCTCGGCTTTGGAAGCCAGCTAACAAACTCATTACCAATCTAAAGGCGTTAACTTCACTTCGTAATCGGCTCCTGCTGGCGGCCAACACGCTCAAGCAACCTCTTAAGGAAGCAGAGTCCTTTATGGATAAGCGCATTTTACGATCCTTAGAAAAAGCATCGGCTAACTCATTAAAAGCTTTGGAAAAGGATTTAGACGCTGTGAATAGCCAGATTGAGTCGCTACTAAAAAACGATCCGGAGCTTAATCGCCTTTTTCATCTACTGACATCGATCGTTGGTATCGGCGTGGTTACGGCAACGGGTCTTATTTTGGCTACCCATGCCTTTACAGACGGCAAGACAGCTAAACAGTTCGCTTGTTATGCGGGCGTAGCCCCGTTTCCTTATCAATCCGGTAGCAGCATCCGTGGCAAAACACGCGTATCGCCCATGGCCGACAAGCACATGAAAACATTACTTCACTTATCGGCCATGACCGCTATTCGAGCCAAGGGAGAACTACGGGATTACTATCAGCGGAAGGTCGGTGAGGGTAAGAATAAGATGGCCGTTCTCAACGCCGTTCGCAATAAGTTGATAGGGCGGGCCTATGCGGTAGTAAGCAAGAACCAAGAATATGACAAAACCTATGCGTATTCACTTGCTTAAACCATAGAAATCTCTAAAGGAGGAGCCGTCCGCGCCGACTGCCCCCCCTTTAGGGGGCTGGGGGGTACAAAGGGCAGCCTTTCGAGCCGACTAACGTCAGCAAATATCTTCCCCAAATGCCCCCTGAGGTAATCGGCCTGCCTGTTAGCCTGACCCAGATGCTATTCCACAGGAAAAGTCATTTAAGCATCAAGGCATGGGTTTCAGCCCTTCCCACTTCACCATCCAGCGTCCGTTTTTAGGGAATCCCGGCGTAGGGGTGGTGTTGCCATCGTAGCCAGCACACATCAGCGCTACGGCCGCCAGCAAACCACCGTTGCCAGGCAGGTAGAGCGTAAGTCGCTTGTCCTGGTAGTTATGGCCGTTAACCAGGTACGTGTTTTTCGCCACCTCTTTGAACAACGCATCCAGCGCGCGGTCGGGCTGCCCCAGCCGGGTAGCCGTCATGGCCACCATCGGAAAATCCCAGCCCCAGGTATGATCCCAGTGCCAGACCCGGTCAACGGTATCGTAGGTACGCTGCATCACCGCCCGGTCGACCACGCCGTTGGCGGGCAGGGTACTCAGCGCGGCCAGCACAGCCGGGTGATCGATGGTATAGCGGCTGTCGGGCGAGTATGAATCCGTCACGTTCTCGGCCGCCCGGTATACGCCGTCCTGCTGTGGCAAAGGAGCCAGCCCGTCAATGACCCGCTGCCAGTCTGGATTGGGCGGCAGGTTGAGCCGGGTACGCCAGCGCTGGGCTGCCTGCAGGCCCCATGTCCAGTAGGCCAGTTCGTAAGGTGGGTTCAGGGTCTGGGCCGGGTCGAAGCATTCCTGCGCCGGAATAATACCCTTCCCCAGATCATAACGGCCCGTTTTGGGGTTCAGGCTGGCGAACGAAGCCATGAAGTCGGCGGTTTCAAAAATCACGGTCCGGTATTGTTCCAGAACGGCTTTTGATGGCTGGTTCCGGTAAATTAGTTCGGCCAGGTAGATCGGATGCGGCTGTTGCCAGATCAGGAAAGACCCTACCGATGAGGCTGTTTCGCCCCCGTTCGGATCGGTCATCTTTTGCCAGCGAACGCCCCGGTACCCCTGTCGGCGGGCTATCTCCCGGGCCCCCGCCAGTGCCCGCTGGTACCAGCCCATACTTTTTGACAACAGATCGGTACGGCCCCAGAGGGCGTAATGGGCCGAATGCCACCAGTACATTTCCATATGGGGCCTACCATACCAGCTGTTATAGGTCAGTCCCGTTTCCTGCGGGGGCGAGTCGCCGGCGCATTGTACGCGGGTCAGGTACTGCGACAGCACAACGCGCCGTTCGAGTTCGGCGGCTCGCGGGTCGGTGCTGCCCGCCAGATCAATGGCCCCACCCGACTGCCAGAACCGCTCCCAGCCCAACCGGCTGCTGGTCTGTACCTCGGTAAAAGTGGGCAACCGACTGGGTAACGACTCCGCCGAAAACTGCACTACAGCTTCGAAAGCCGACGCTCCTGACGGCTCTATCCTGAAATCATGGCCAGCAGCCGCCCGCACCGGCGCAGGCTGGCTCAACCGGGCCGTCACGGAATAGCGGTCCTGATCAAGCTGGCGATGGAACCGTACCGACGTGGGCCCCGGGCGCTCCAGCCGGGTCTGATGCGCCGATGCGCTGGCGTAGTAAGTCCCTACGTCGGTGAATGCATTAGTCGGGTATGGAAACCGGAGCCGGAGCGAGATTCGTTGCTGCCGAAGTAGGTCCGACACAACCCGTACGGCTACGATATCCTGCTGAGCATGGGCGCAGGTGGTCACGCTGACGGGAGCGCCTTCAACGGTAAACGTACTGCTGATGGTACCTGTCCACAGATCCAGTTGCTGCCGAACGTTCTTCAGATCACCCAGTTGTGCCGCCTGCCCATCTTTTTTGAGGATAATGAAGCCCAGATTACCCAGCTGAAGCCGGTGCGGATTCTGCCGAAAGTAGTCGGCGGCCTGCTGATGGCGCCCCGCCTGCCGCCACTGCACGGCATACGGACGTGGCGTGCCGTTGACCTCGACCGATTGCAGCGTCTCGGTAAACTGATACCTGGCGGGATTAGGAAAGCGGTGCCAGCCCCATTCGGACTGAGTGCCCAGCGGAATACCGCGGGCATACTGCTCGGGAAACGATTGCAGGCCGGTAGCATCTACCGTAAACCCAAACCGACCGTTGCCCACCGTTAGCGACCCGAGCGTATCGGGCTGGGTGATCGTTACCCGATGCCGATCTACCACTGCCCGTCGGTCTATCGGCTGAGCCTGGCCCGCACCGATGTTCCACAGCACGAGCAGCATCTTTAATCCACTCCGCAGAGGCAACAAAGCCTGTCCATATGGTTTTGATATTAATAGCATGCGATCCAGTTTCCCCGAATTTTCTCGATAGAGATGAATCCCTGTATCGATTGGGGGATAGCCATAGATAAAGAAGCGTTCCGGCGCATCTACTTGTATCCCGGCAAGGCCGGGCTATATAAACACAAAAGCCGCTGACATCAGCGGCTCTGTTTGTTTCTTACCCTTTCGAGAGGTACCAGGAGCGGGTACGTTGATTCTTTTCAAATTGAATTTTTATGTTGCGATAATTCTCCAGAGTATTTTGTAATAGCTTTGCTTACTGCCAAAGCGGTTCATTGTCCCAACCGGCTTCAAAACCCATTGCATTTTTACCCACTTCTGGGTAGTTATGAAATAGAGCAGACAGTTTCTGCAAAAAACGATGATTGGGATTCACCGTTGACAACAAGAAAAGAATCATAGATAGGGCGAAATATGTCCGGTTATTGCTCACTAACGGGTTTATCAACCAAGGTTTGCGGGGGTTTTTGGGAATACGAGGTTGAATACTCATTACTCGATTCCACAACCGGCTATGATGAGCACATACGTTACGTAGGTAGACGATACAATGAAGCCATGAAGCAAACGTACCATCATCAAGCCCAAAATAGCTCGCGATTTGTCTCTTCTCTATAGTTGTATTCAAATTCTTGTATAACATAGATAGCGAACCGAATGAAGCAACTTCCAACATCATCCAGCTCGGCGGCAACGGATCGTTATATTTCTGCCGGAACGCTCTTATAAATTCTTCATCGCTACGACTATATTCGGCCATTAGGCTACTAATAGTTCTTGTGTGGCTGGCCGTATCGGTAAACAAAGTTGTATCTGTGAACCAGAAAGGGCCAAACCTATGTGAGAGCACATAAATCATGTGTGCTCGTATAGCCACCTCTATTTTTTCCAACTCGGCCAACACTAGTTTTCGTAGCTCCCGGTCAAAGCAATACAGCCGAAAACCTGTTTCAAACGTGGCTCCCGGCTTAAAGCGATGAGTTTGCTTATCATCTAAAAGAGGATACCAATAGCCGCTCAGTCGGTAATAGCTAACCTGAGCCAACAAATGAAGGGCTTTAACGTCGTCATGAACGATTAAACCTCTTCCTTTAAGTCGATTAAGTTGATCCTGATAAGTGAGAGCAGGCTTGCGATAAGGGACTTTACTCATGCCCTAAAAATAGAAAGCTCACCCTAAGCGCGCTGTTCTAACGGGAAGCGGGGTGAGCATGTTGATGCAAAGTTAATAAATGCATTACCATTAGCAAAAGATCCCATCTGTTTTGTCTAATGACCTCAATGGATAGTACTACCGGGCCTTGAACGAAATGTTATTGCCTTCAAACTTCGGTTAGGCGTTGGCAAAGCTCACACAGTCTTTTGCCAGTTCATTCCAATCGGTGTTTTCTCTACCTTGAGAAAGATGAACGCTTTTTTGTCCAACTGCTAATCTTCCTGCATAAGTGCGTGTGTATAGTTAGTCGCAATAGCTCAAAATAACCTAAATACCAAGGAAGATACAAAGGTAAGCGGCCCCTGTGTTGGTGTACCTACATAAACACAAAAGCCGCTGATGTCAGCGGCTCTGTTTGTTTCTTCCCCTTTCGGGAGGTACCAGGAGCGGGAGTCGAACCCGCACGGGCTTGTGGCCCACAGGATTTTAAGTCCGGCGTGTCTACCGATTCCACCATCCCGGCATTTACGAAAAAAGCACCGTTGGTCGGTGCCTTTTTCGTGGAGCGAAAGACGGGGTTCGAACCCGCGACCTCGACCTTGGCAAGGTCGCGCTCTACCAGCTGAGCTACTTTCGCGTATTATAATTTTGCAATTCCCAGTATGTCGGCGAATTGTGGATGCAAAATTAGCGCTATTTCGACGCTTGTCAAGTCTTAGACCCAAAAAAATTTACATCTACCTCACGTCGATCGGGTCGAAAAACTGATTACGAATGGGTTAGGGCGATCAGCAGAATGAAAAAACTGTTCAGACACACGCCCGATATCCACATCATGCGCATCGTATGGCGGTAATCGGCCAGGCCCGGGTTATGCCACACCCGCCAGAACCAGCGCAGAAAGTACAGGACCGCCGGCAACAGAAACACCAAATAGAGCCAGAAGTAATAACCGTCCTGAAAGTAGACGTGAAAGGCCAGCAACGACAGACCATACATCACCATGGCGCAGATAAATGTGCCCCGAACACCGAGCAGCAGGCTGAGCGTCCGGTCGCCCCGGCGCGCATCTTCGTGGTGCTGGTAGACCTGCGTAACCGGATACAGCGCCATCAGATTCAGCACCCCCAGCAATCCGCCCAGCAACAGCCGGGGTTCCAGTACCGCCGACAGCGGCAGGTTATTGATCGACACATAGGTCATGACATAGGTGATGCCGCCCTGCAACCCGCTGATGAGTAGCCAGCTGAAGATCGGGTACTTTTTGAGCCGGATGCGGTCGTGGCTATACGCTTTGGTGATAAAGCCGTAGACAAGCAGATAGACGACAAAGGCCCAGTTGACAAAAGCACCCAGAAGCAACGCAACGACATCGAGCACCCACGAGAGCCAGTACAGGCTGTTGGTAACGGGCGGGGGCGATTCAAGTCCGCCAATGGGCCCTTCGTCTTTATCGAAATAGCTGTTATAGGCGTTGCTGGCCGGGTACAGTAGCAGATGAATGATCAGTCCTACGGCAACGATACGACCCAGGTGGAGGGTGGGCGACTGACTGACGGCGAACCAGAAGATGGGCAGCAGAAAAAACGAGAAAGGTACCCGCAGGTGCAGCCACAGGGTTCGGGCGTTCATGGCTTTTTGGTTAAAGTGCGCTCAATTTAAAGAACTTTCAGCTCAACGCGCAGTTATACGAGAACCCAGTTTTGTTCATACGTTTAGCCTCCGTACTGGCGGAGCACCCACTCTATGAGACAGCATCGCAGCGGCTATATCAATAGCATCGGCACCGCCGTACCCGCCTATTCATCGACCCAACAGAAAGCGGCTGAGTTTATGGCCGATGTGCTGCAACTCGACGCGCGTGACAGCCGACGGCTTATGGCTCTTTATCGCCATACGCGTATCGACCAGCGCCATACCGTACTGGCCGATTACGTTCGGCCCAAAGACGAGTTTACCTTTTATGCCAACACGCCCGGTATGGAGCCGTTTCCGACGGTGAGTCAGCGGATGGGCGTATATCGGCAGGAGGCTGTTCCCCTGGCCCTGAAAGCCATTCAGGATTGCTTTGCCAACTATGCCGACTTCGATCCGCAGACCATTACGCACCTGATCACGGTCAGCTGTACGGGCCTGTATGCACCAGGTCCCGACATCGAGATTATCGAAGCGCTGGGCCTGCCGAATACCACCCAGCGGCTCGCCATCAATTTTATGGGCTGTTACGGAGCCTTTAACGGACTGAAAGCAGCCGATGCCATTGTGCGGTCCGATGCCGACGCGCGGGTACTGGTGGTGTGCGTAGAGCTGTGTACGATTCACTTCCAGAAAAAAACCGAAACCGACCACCTGCTTTCCAACGCGCTCTTTGCCGACGGCTCGGCCGCGGTGCTGGTAGAGAGCCGACCTCGGCCCGAGCAGTCGTTCCGGCTGCGGTCGTTCTACTGCGACCTGCTGCCCGAAGGAAAACACGCTATGGCCTGGCACGTAAGCGACTTCGGCTTTGAGATGACACTCACCGCCGAAGTACCGACGTTTATCCAGCAGGGGATTGGTCAGCTGATGGAGCGCCTGCTCGACCAGTGCGGCCTGACCCTCGATGATATTGGTCACTATGCCCTCCATCCCGGCGGCCGGCGGATTCTGGAAGTTATCGAAGGGCAGCTGGGCATAACCCCCTTCGACAACCGCCACGCCTACGAGGTGCTGCGCCAGAACGGGAATATGTCGTCGGCCACGGTTCTGTTCGTGCTGAAAGAGGTATGGAACAAGCTGCAGCGCCGGCAACTGACCGAACCGGCATCGGCCGACGAGACGGAACCTACGTTGTCTCAACCCGATAATATACTGAGTTGTGCGTTTGGCCCCGGCCTGACCCTCGAAGCGATGGTACTGGAAGTAGTTACGGCCGCACCGGTCTACGCTACGACAGCACCTTCCAGCGCATCAGCCCGAGTTTTGTGAGCATGTAGAAGAGCGAGGTGCGCAGTACCCCCAGGCCATAGATCGAGGAGCGCCGGAAATTGATGGACGATGCTTCTTTGAAATACTTGGTGGGGCAGGTCACCTCGCCAATATCGAAGCCTTTGTAGAAAATCTGCGCAATCATCTCGTTGTCGAAGATGAAGTCGTCGGAATTATGAGTGAAGTCGAGGCTGCGCAACACCTCGCCCGAGAACGCCCGGTAGCCGGTGTGATACTCTGACAGTTTCTGGTTCATGAGCAGGTTCTGCGTGAACGTCAGAAAGCGGTTGGCAATGTATTTATACATAGGCATTCCCCCTTTGAGAGCGCCTTTCCCCAAAATTCGGGAGCCAAACACAACCGGGTAAAGCCCATTGCCAATGATGGTAATCATAGCAGGCAGCAAGAGGGGCGTATACTGGTAATCAGGGTGCAGCATAATAACGATGTCGGCTCCCAGCTCCAGTGCCTGTGCATAGCATGTCTTCTGGTTACCACCATAGCCTTTATTCCGATCATGCCGGATAACATGCCGGATCCCCAGCTTACGGGCAACCTCAACGGTATTATCCGGACTGGCGTCATCAACCAGAATGACGTCATCAACCAGATCGAATGGAATTTCACGGTAGGTACGCTCCAGCGTGAGGGCAGCCCGGTAGGCGGGCATCACTACAACGACTTTTTTACTATTAAACATGGGTCAAAACTAAGGCCTAAGACTCACTAAGCCAATATTATGCCGAACCAAGCGAAACCATTCGGCGTATTGATTATAGTTTTACCGAATTAAACTAACTTTTCCGGCAGGACAGGGTTAGACTGATGTTCTTGCCGATATGCTATGCTAACCAGCGAAACTACGTTCTTTCTGGCTTTTGCCGCTTTTGTGCTGATCGTGATGGCACTCGACCTCGGGGTTTTTTCCCGGCAAAAAAGCCACGTTGTCCATTTTAAAGAAGCCGCCACCTGGAGTGCCATCTGGGTCGCCTTGTCGGTCGGGTTTTATTTTCTGCTCAAAAACTACGGGTATCTCGTTCACGGCATCACCGATATGGCGAGGTTGCAGGAAGTACAGAACCTGTATGCCGACCACGTTGATCTGGTCCCCGGCGATTTTGCAACCAGCCTGGCCCGGTTTCAGAACAACATGGCCCTCGAGTACATAACGGGCTATCTGGTCGAATACTCGCTCTCGGCCGACAACATCTTTGTCTTTATCCTGATATTCAACTCCTTCGGCGTTCGGGAACGGTACTATAAGAAGATTCTGGTTTGGGGGATTCTGGGCGCTATTGTCCTACGCTTCGTCTTCATCTTCGTGGGGGCGGCCCTGTTGCAGCGTTTCGAGTGGATCATCTACATCTTCGGCGCATTTCTGGTCTATACCGGTCTTCAGCTTTTCTTCCAGAAAGACGAGGACGAAAAAATCGAGCCCAGTAAACACCCGGTTGTTCGGTTTGCGAGCAAATACCTCAACGTGTACAAGCGCAACGTAACCGATAATTTCTTTGTCCGCCGGAAGTCGGATCAGAAACTGTTCGTCACGCCCCTCTTCATTATCGTTATTGTGGTGGCGTTTACAGACCTGATCTTCGCTGTCGACTCGATCCCGGCTATTTTCTCGATCACCAAAGACCCGTACATCGTTTTCTTCTCGAACGTGTTTGCCATCATGGGGCTGCGGTCCATGTTCTTCTTCCTGTCGAGTATCATGAGTCAGTTCCGCTTCCTGAAAGTCGGCCTGGCGGTGCTGCTGACGTTCATAGGCGTGAAAATGCTGACCGAACACTGGCTCGAAGAGCTTGGTTTTCAGCCCGTTTACTCACTCTACATCATCATCGCCATCCTGACCATCAGTGTGCTGGCTTCCTGGCTCATTCCGGAGAAAAAAGAGGAGGTTGAACGCGTAGAGGAAGATGCCTGACTGGGCCGGTTTTCTATTCTAGCGTTCCTATACATCGCAGGACTTATCATAGCGCGCTATGGCAAGTCCTGCGATTGTGTTTAATCTTGTAAGGAATATGGGGCCAACCTTTCGTTCCGACATCCTGCGCGCCTACCGCCGACGCCTGACCAACCTCAGCAGCCGTAACCGATCGCTGCTGCTGACCAGTTTGCCAGCCGGTCAGTTCCTGGACCTGCACGAAGCTGACTTTGTGCTCAACAGACCTTCGTTCACGATCGTGGCTGAGCTGATGGCCCGAAAAGCTGCGGTGCCGGTCTGCGACGTACTCGATGCCCGGCAGGAACGGAGCAACCAAGTAAGCCGGAAACTTCGGCGTATAGATCGTACTGCCCGGTTTATCGAAGAAGAGCGCGGCACCGAAGACCTGTATGTAGGCTGGCCATTTGTACAGGGTAAGTTTGGCGATGGCACGGTTGTTCATGGCCCGCTCCTCTTCTTTCCGGTACGGATCGAACAGCGGGGTAAAGTCTGGATGCTCATTCGCCGGGGCGATGAAGTGGCGTTTCTGAATCCGACTTTCGCTCTGGCGTATGGTCAGTTTAACCAGATCCGGCTACCCGACGAGGTCATCGAGAAAACGGCCGACGATTTCGACCGCGACCCGCTTGTGTTTCGTACGCAGTTGTACGAATGGCTTAAAGACAGCCCGTTCGACATCCATTTTAACCAGGACTTATTCACCGATCAGCTCCGGTTTTTCAACAAACAAACCGCCAAAACACTCGACCAGCTCGAACGCACCGGCGAGCTAAAGCTATACCCCGAAGCCGTACTGGGCATTTTTCCGCAGGCCGGTTCGTATCTAGTTCCCGATTATGATCAGCTGATTCTGGAACAGGAGAACGGGCCACAGGATGCGGACATACCCTCGCCGTCGGCCTCTTCGCTGCTTTCCGAAAAACAGATCCATACGCCACTACCGCTCGACGCATCGCAGGAAGCGGCCCTGCGGGCCGTGAAAGCCGGGCAATCGCTGGTAGTGCAGGGGCCGCCAGGTACGGGAAAGTCGCAGCTGATTGCGAATCTGATGGCCGATGCGGCCGCGGGTGGCAAACGCGTACTGCTGGTTTGTCAGAAACGGGCCGCGCTCGATGTGGTTCAGGCGCGGTTGCAGGACGTCGGTATTGGTGCCTTCCTGGCCCTGATCCATGATTTCCAGGACGACCGACGAGCTCTGTACGCTCAGATAGCCGGGCAGATCGAGCAGCTGGATACCTATCGGCAGCAGAACAACAGCCTGAACGCCGTGCTGCTGGAACGCGATTTTGAGGTAGAGAGCCGCCGAATCGACGAAGCAGTTGCGGAACTTGGCGCGTTTAAAGAAGCCTTGTTCGACACGAGCCTGTTCGGACTATCGGCCAAAGAATTATACCTGATCAGCGACACATCCGGCCCAACCATTCAGGTCGACGATGTTTATCAACAATTCCACAAAGCCAATGTGGATAACTTTATCGAGCGACTACGTGACTTTTCAGCCTATCAGCAACGGCTGGGCACTGATCACCCCTGGGCCGATCGCCGGTCAATGGCAGACTATACCACCGCCGACCAGCCCCGAATCGATCAGACCATCAGTCGTTGGGTACAAACCCGGACTGACGCCCACAAACTGACTACCGCCCAGCTGGGCAAACCACTAACGCTGGCCGAACTCGCCGACTGGCACGCGCACGACTGGTCACTTACGGCGCTGCTGGCACTACTCGATACGCCCGACGCTGACAGCCAGTGGCGCCTGCTGCAGGCCCTGCGGGCAAACCCAGCCCATCCGGCCCTGGCGGTACCCGAAGCGCGACTGACCGAACTCGCCGACACCTGGGCCGACGCCGACAATCCTGAAACCTCGCTGCCCGTCGCCGAACTGCGGTCCTTTCGTACTCTCCTTACTGATGCGCTGGCCGCCCGCCCCTCCTGGATTCGATGGAACTGGTGGCAGCTAACCCATCCCGGCAATCGCCAGCTTGTGGCCGTAGCTGCTGCCAACCGGCTGACCCTAAGCGAAGCCGATCTGATGAAGCTGGCCACCCAGGTCGATACCCGCATCAGACTCGAAGCCGTTCGATACGAAGCCGGACCTCTATTGGCGGGTCTGCCGCTGTCTGACGGGCTCGATAGTCTGCGGCTCCTGCGCCGGGTTCGGTCTATACTCGACCGGCTGGTCGACTTGCCGGTTCTGCGTTCGCTCCCCGAAGTCCATTGGCAAACGCATACGCAGTTCATCAACAGCGTTACCCGTTTGCTGGCCCTGGCCCGGCAGGTCGACGCCGAGCAGATCGGCAGCCAGTCGTACCTGACCAGCACCCAGCTCGACCGCATCTGGTCCGATCCGGCTCAGGCTGACAGGCTGCGTCAGTCGCTCCGGCGCGACTTCGACTACCTGCTGGAGGCCGACCGGCTACAGGCCGGTTTTTCAGAAGCCGAGCGAATCTTAGTCGCTCGCCTGGCGCATACCGAACCAACAGCCTGGGTCGCTACCGTTCAGAACGCGCTTTACCTGGCCTGGATCGATGACCTCGAGCAGCAGTATCCCGTGTTACGCATGGTTTCTTCGCTGCGGATGACCCAGCTGGAGCAAGCCCTGCAGACGAGCCTTCATCGCAAACAGGTACTCAGCCAGGACAATCTGCTGGTCAAGCTTCGCGAACAGACGTATAGAAACCTGACCTTCAACCGGCTCAACAACGTAGTTACCTACCGCGACCTGCTGCATCAGACCACCAAGAAACGGAACATATGGCCCGTCCGTAAACTAATGGAACGCTTTGCCGACGAGGTATTCAGGCTCGTTCCGTGCTGGCTGGCCTCCCCCGAAACGGTATCGGCCGTGTTTCCGCTGAGGGCAGACCTGTTCGATCTGGTGATCTTCGACGAAGCCTCGCAGTGCTTTGCCGAACAGGGCATTCCTGCCATGGCCCGGGGCAAACAGATCGTCGTAACCGGCGACAACCAGCAGCTACGCCCCAGCGATCTCTATAGGACTCGCCTGACCGACGAAGTCGACGAAGAAACCCCGGCCGAACTGGAGGTTGAATCCCTGCTCGAGCTGGCCTCTCAACAGTTGCCGCAGCTATCGCTGACTGAACACTACCGGAGTCGTTCGCTCGATCTGATCACGTTCTCGAACACGCATTTCTACCAGGACAAACTTCAGCTTTTGCCCCATTTCGCCGACGTTAACCGCCATTCGCCCGCCATACAGTATCGGAACGTAGCGGGACTATGGCAGCAAAATACCAACCTGGCCGAAGCTGAAGCGGTGCTGTCCCTTCTCGATCAGATTGCGGTTGAGCTACCTGGCCGATCGGTCGGTATCGTGACGTTTAACTACCAGCAACAGCAGTTGATCCAGGATCGGCTCGACGAACGCACGACGGGGCTTCCGCTTGCCCCGCGCCCTCCCGGTTTGTTCGTCAAGAATATCGAGAACGTTCAGGGCGATGAGCGTGATGTCATCGTTTTTTCGGTGGGATACGCGCCTGACGAACGCGGTCGTCTGACCATGCAGTTCGGAAGCCTCAACGCGCGCGGGGGCGAAAACCGGCTCAACGTGGCCGTAACGCGGGCGCGGGAACGGGTCTACGTGGTAACGAGTCTATGGCCGGATCAGCTCGCGGTCGAAAACGTCGCCAACGAAGGCCCCCGGCTGCTGAAAGCGTACCTACATTATGCGCTTAGCGTATCGGAGGGTCGCTTCAAACCAAAGCCGCAACCTGTAACGCCAGTACCGACCAGTTTTTTACTGAAAGATAAACTGGCCGCCCAACGACCCAATTGGCAACCCGAACTGCCCTTTGCCGATCTGACAGTTAAAGTAGATCAGATCTATCGATCGCTTATATTGACTGACGATGATACGTATTACCAGCAATCGCCCAAGCAAGCGCACGCCTATTTGCCGGTTGCTTTACAAAGCCGACACTGGCCGTTCCAACGAATCTGGAGTCGCGAGTTCTGGCGGCAGTCAATTGACGGCAATACCCAGATCCGCTAACGGCAGACCGTCTTTTTTGTCGTATAGCACTGGCCGTCAGCCGTATTAATTATACTGATGCCGGCTAACTATTTGGTGGGTTTCGCGTTACATAGTACTGAGTATTCCCCTGATTCGTGTTTGTTCTGTCAATACGACCTCGATGCTATCAATCGAAACTCCTTCTGCCGACTCGTCTGGAACCCTCCATGCCCTATGGGAAGGGGTTCGCCGTCGCGATTACCAGAGCCTGACCAATCTATACCGGCACCTGTATTCAGATCTGCT
Source organism: Spirosoma sp. 209 (assembly GCF_002006735.1). NCBI lineage: Bacteria > Pseudomonadati > Bacteroidota > Cytophagia > Cytophagales > Cytophagaceae > Spirosoma > Spirosoma sp. 209. Next base: position 338,504 of record NZ_MVEC01000001.1, read on the forward strand.
TCGCTTCGGTCAGCGGTTTGGTCACGACGCCGACACGACTAAAGACGCGATCAACCAGATTTTTCTGGAAATATGGGAGCGCGCTGATACCCTGATGCCAGTCGACAACGTTCGCTCGTATCTGATTACTTATCTGCGTCGCAAACTGCTGCGTGTGTTTGAACAAACGAGCCGGTTTACACCCATCGACAATCAGGAAGAGTCTTCTGAACAGTCGTATGAAGACATTCTTATTCATGCCCAGCAGGAAGAGCAGATCCGCAGCCGACTCCGGACCGCCCTGGCTCAGCTTACGCCCCGCCAGAAAGAGCTGATCGAGATGCGCTTTTTCAGGGGAATGTCAAACGAGCAGATTTGTCAGGAAACCGGTATGCACATCAATACGGTTTATAACACCCTCTCATCGGCCCTGAAAACACTTCGGCAAACGCTGAGTCAGGCCGAGTATCATAACCTTCTGAGCGCCTGGCCACTTTGGTTACCGGTCTTGCTACAGGCCTCGGATAGCCTGGCTGTACAAATAAATTAGCAATCGTCTGTGAGATTGGCCGACCAGGCTGCACTATACAAAAACACGTCATCAACAAACCAGCAATCAGATAGCACCACCTATACGTGCTGTACCAATACCCCATGAAGTATGATACCTACACCGCCGACGACTTCCTGCTCGATGATCAGTTTCTGGCCTACTGTCGCGGAAACGATCAGGAAGCGGTCTTGTTCTGGGAGCAATGGCAACAGGCCAACCCGCCGAACCTGGCTGCTTTCCGGGAAGCCGAGCGGATGTATGGTATCCTGAGTGGCCAACAACCCCGACTGGACAACTCATTACAGGAACTGGAAGCACTGATCCAGCAACAACCGACGCCAACCGCAGCGCCAGCGCCGGTTCTGCCAATGCACAAACCGGCGGTATTGAAGCCGGGGTGGTGGACGGTAGCGGCATCGGTAGCCGCCCTGGTGCTGGCCGGCTGGGCGGGGTACTGGTTCTGGCAGCAACAGTACGTAACGGAAGTGACCGCTTATAACGAACGCCGGACCATAACCCTGCCCGACGGTTCAACCGTAGCGCTCAACAGCCACTCAAGCGTTCGTTACCAGCGCAGCAGCTTCACCGAATCGGCTCGAACCATTGAACTGACGGGAGAAGGCTTTTTCGACGTTACCCATACCGCCACGCATACACCGTTTACCGTTCGCACCAATGGGCCTTTTGATGTGCAGGTGCTGGGTACAACCTTTTCTGTACAGAATCGTCCCCATCAGCAACGGGTTGTGCTGAATACGGGGCAGGTGCGGGTCAGTTTTCACGATGCGCAGCCAGCCGTAACGCTCCAGCCGGGCCAACTGGTAGAAACCAGCGCATCTGACCCCCAACCGCGCCAGCGAACCGTGCGGCCTACCCTTTACAACGCCTGGATTCGCAACCAACTGGTATTTGAAAATGCCAGCCTGATTGAGGTGGTATGGACACTTAAGGAGCAGTTTGGGATTCCGGTCAGGCTGGCGAATACGGTATCGGGCAATCAGACCGTAACCGGTGTCTTACCCATCAGCGACCCGGAAACGGTTCTGCGGGCCATAGCGGAACTGAGTCAATTAAGCCTTACAAAAACAGACCATGGTTTCGTTCTGAGTCCTTAACCCACCAGAGGCTTATGCGGTACAGACCATTACATGCCGGTAGTTGTCTCATCTATACCCATCGTTTGTTGGCCGGTCTGCTTTTTATGGTCAGCACGGCGCTGGGGCAATCTCGCCTGTCGCTCCAGGAAGGTTTGCAGAAGCTTAACCAGAAGCGAGGGCTTTATTTCCTGTACGATCCGGCGGTTATCAACGGCCGCTCAGCTAGCGTACCCACCGATTGGTCGTTGCCCACCGAGCCGTTACTTACCCAACTGCTACGCGGCACTCAGCTGTCGTTTCGTAAGGTCGGCGATTGCTACCTGATCGAAGCTGCAACGGCACCAGCCCCCCCTCCTCCTCCCGTCAGTCGGGCCAGTCAACCAACCCGGCGGTATACCATCAGTGGCTACGTAAAAGAGCAGAACAGCGGTGAACAGCTGGCTGGGGCCATGGTTTATGTAGTCGGTAAAGTGGCTACCACGACCAATGCCTACGGGTATTTTGCGCTGTCGCTTCCAGCGAGCGACGATGTGGAGCTGCTTGTTTCCCTGGTTGGGTACCAGCGGGTCTATGAGCGTATTCGGCTCGACCGCAACCAGTCAATCAACATATTACTGCCTAATAACGATCAGCTCGACGAGGTAGTGCTGGTGGCCGATGCGTCTGAACGGGCCGGAGCCAGTCCACAAACCAGCCAGCATAGCATGCCCGTAGCTACGCTGAACGAGTTGCCGGCCGTGCTCGGCGAAAAGGATGTACTCAAAACGCTGCAACTACTACCGGGCGTACAGAAAGGTCTCGACGGGCAGGCAGGCTTGCACGTGCGCGGGGGCGGGGCCGACCAGAACCTGCTGATTCTGGACGATGCTCCGGTGTATAATGCCAATCATCTGTTCGGCTTTTTCTCGGTCTTTAACGTCGATGCCCTGAAGAACACCACCATGCAGAAAGGAGGCTTTTCGGCCCGCTACGGCGGCCGACTATCCTCTGTTGTGGATATGACCATGCGCGATGGTAATCGACAAACCCACCACGGCGAAATAGGTACGGGGCTGGTAACCTCCCGGCTGCTGCTCGAAGGGCCGCTGATCAAAAACAAAGCGTCTTTTTTGCTGACCGCGCGCCGAACTAACTTCCCCTCCGCCCTGGGCAACTTTGTAGTCGGTCTGCTCGATAACTTCACCGGAACCGACTGGAAAGCCAACTTTTACGACCTCAACATGAAAGTCAACGCCGATCTGGATCGCCGGAATCAACTGTACCTGAGCAGCTATTTCGGTCGCGACTTCTTCGGCGGGGGAGACAGCCTCGATCAGAACCGGCGTTGGGAAAATGGTATTCGCTGGGGAAACGCCACGGGTACCCTCCGCTGGAACCACCTGTTCAGCGAGCGTTTGTTCTCGAACCTATCGCTCATCTATAGCAACTACTATTTTTCGAGCCATACCCGGTTCATACCGACCAGCCCCGATGGCGTAGCTCAAACCTGGCGCTCGTTCGATGGGCTAACCGACTACTCGGCTAAATATGACCTGGATTATTTTCCCCGGCTACATCATCAGATTCGGGCAGGAGTAATACTGACCAGGCGCACCTTCCGGCTCAATGGATACGAATTGCTTAACGCCATTACCCCTGGCCAACAGACATCGGTAGAACATAACCAATCCCAGGAAACCTCTGTTTATGCCGAAGACGAATGGACCACAAACAACAGGCTCACCTTAAAAGCGGGCGGGCGGGTTACGCGTTACCGCGTACAGGGTCAGTCGTTTTTCCGGGCAGAACCCCGCCTGTCAATCACAGTCCGGCTGACCGATAAGACCGCTCTGCGGAGTTCATACGCGGAGATGAATCAGTTTGTTCATCAGCTAACCAACACCGGGCAGGGCCTGCCTACCGATTTGTGGGTTCCTGCCACGGATCGGGTTCGTCCGCAACAGGCTCGGCAGTTTGTTCTGGCAGCGGTACACGATCTGACCCCGAAATGGCAGCTCAGCCTGGAGGTATATCAGAAGCAGATGCAGCACATCATTGGCTACCACCCGAATGCCGACTTTATTGGCATCACCAACACCCAGGATGCAGCCAATATACAGTGGGAGCGCAACGTAACTACAGGCAATGGGAGTGCATCGGGCGTGGAGCTGATGCTCCAGCGCAAAGTAGGCCGCCTGTCGGGCTGGCTGGCCTATACCTGGGCTATAACCCGCTGGCGGTTCGACGAGTTGAATAACGGACAGCCGTTTTATCCGAATCATGACCGGCGACACACCCTTTCCTGGGTAGGCACGTATGCCATCAGATCAACGCTGAAACTGTCGGCCAACTGGATGTTCAGCTCGGGTAATCCGCAATCACTTCCGGTTTCGGGCATTCCGAGTTTCGGGCATCTGGGGCTGGGTAAACCCAACGACCTGAATACACCTTCGGAGCAGCTATTCGGTACCGAAGGGCCGCTGGTACAGGTTCGCCGATCGTTCAATACCTTCAGGGCAGAACCGTTTCATCGGCTCGATCTTACGCTGCAAAAATCATACGTAGCCCGGCGGCTCACCCATCAGGTCGAACTTGGTATCGTCAATGCGTACGGACGCAGAAACCCCCTCTACTATGACCTGCATCTGGAAGAGAACAACCAGCTGACGCTGAAGCGCATATCTTTGTTTACCTTTATTCCATCGGTAAACTATACACTGCGTTTCTGAATGGTACGCGCTGGTCTGGTATTTTTTTTCTCATGGCTGCTGGTCGGCTGCCTGAAAACAACCGACTCCATCGACCCGAATCGATTAGCCGCCGATCGGCAGTCGAAGCTATACGTCCTGTGCTTTATTTCACCCCAGGACACATTACTGACGGCTAAAGTGGCCATGTCTGAGCCACAGATTATTGCCACACTTGAGCCTACTTTACTGGTAAAAACCGCTACGGTTACCCTCAGCGATGGTCAGGCATCTATCCCCCTGCTGTACAGCGATAGCCTGGGCTATTACGTGGCTCGGCCATTGGGGCGTTTTCGGATACGGGCGGGGCAAACGTATCAGTTAACCGTATCGATGGGCGACGACCGACGTGTGCAGGCTACGGCAACGGTTCCGCCCGCTATTCCGATTGGGCAGGTTCGGATTGACTCCAGTATACTGGCTCAGACCGGCAACCGTACCAGTATTCGCTACACAACAACCATAGACTGGGCTTCGCCCGGTGGCCTCAACTATTATCGGGGCTGGGGTGAGCTGACTCAGACTATACAAACCCAGCAGGGTCGATTACCCGAGACACGCATCAGCCGCCCCGACTTCTTTGTTCTCCGTGAGAATAATACCGGTCCAGGGCCTTATTCGACTACCGGTTCATTTACGCTGACTGTAGCACCAGGAAGCCTCGTGCGCACGGCTCGAACGCGCTTTGGTCTGTTCAATACCGATCAGAATTACTACCAGTACCACGCCACACTCCGTGAGCAGCTCAATACGCCTAACAGCCTCTTTGCGGGCACACCCGTTTTGTTCTCCAACATGGAAGGCGGCTATGGAGTCTTTGCGGCCTATAATGCAACCTACATTAGCCGATAAATACGCAGGCACCACCGTTGGCAGTGCCTGCGATATACCATGTAGCCGGTCAGAGTGGCTTATGGCAGTAGTACCTGATCGATGACGTGTACAATACCATTGAGCCCCAGCACATCGGCAGTAACTACAGTAGACGGACTCGCGTTAGCGTTTCCTTTCACCGACACCCCTGCCGACGAGGCCGTAATAAAGACCTGACCGCCCTGAATGGTTGTAACGGCATTGGTACGCAGCCCAGCCGCAAACGCCCGCTCGTTCAGCACATGGTACGTCAGGATGCGTGTCAACACGGCCGGATCAGCCGACTGTATGGACGCTATCGTAGGAAAGCCGGCTGCCTGGAAAGCCGCGTTGGTAGGCGCGAAGACTGTGAATGGACCACCCGTTGCAATAGTCTGTACCAGCCCGGCCCGTTGCAGAGCGGCCACCAGATACGTCAGATTCGGATTAGCAACGGCTATCTCGGCCAGATTACCGGCCGGTGGCAATAGCACACGATCAATAACGTGGACGACACCGTTTGTGGCCCGCACGTTAGCCTGCGTTACCGGAATCCCGTTAACCAGAATACCCCGCTGCTCCCGAACGGCGTACACCTGCTCGCCCTGTAATGTGCGAAACCCGGTCAGACGCGCGGGTAAGCGGTCGGCAAAGTAACGCTCGGTTCCGATCACGTGGTAGAGCAGGATCTGCCGCAGTGTGTTCAGATCTGCATTGTTGATAGCGGTCTCATCGGCAAAGCCGGCGGCCTGGAAGGCGGCATTGGTCGGCGCAAAAACAGTTAGGTTACCCGAGGCCAGGGCCGAGGCCAGCCCCGCCCGAACAACGGCCATCCGCAGCAATGAGAAATTAGGGTTGGCAACGACCAGATCGGTAACGGTACGGGCCTGAGCCCCGCCATCTGGCAACAGCACCTGATCAATAACATGCACCACCCCGCGTAATGTAATCAGATTTTGCAGCTGAATCCGAATAGGAGCGGCATTGCCAACACCCTGCACGGTTGCTCCGGTGACCGTTTGGGTCGTTGTCAGCCGTTCACCATTAATCGTTTCCAGATCACCAACCGAAAACTGGGGCGTAAAGAACCGCTGCCGAACCAGATGATAGGTCAGAATACGCCGTAAGACAACCGGATCAGCCGACTGGATGGACGCAATCGTAGGGAAGCCAGCTGCCTGAAAAGCCGCGTTGGTCGGCGCAAAAACCGTGACCGTTTCCTGCACCAGTAGCTGGAACAGATCCGAACCGGCTTGTGAAGCCCGCTGTAATGCCGCTACCAGATACGTTAAATTAGGGTTACCAGCTGCTACCTCAACCGTATTGCCGGCCGGCGGCAAAAGAACCTGACCAATGACATGAATAACGCCGTTGTTGGTTTCCAGATCCGGCTGCGAGACCAGAACCCCGTTCACGGCAACGGCCCCTTGCTGATCACGAATCACCTGCACATCTTCGCCCTGCAAGGTTTTAATAGAGGACAATGCATCAGGTATTCGGTCTGAGAAATAACGCTCGGTTCCGATCACGTGGTAGAGCAGGATCTGCCGCAGTGTGTTCAGATCCGCATTGTTGATAGCGGTCTCATCGGCAAAGCCGGCGGCCTGGAAGGCGGCATTGGTCGGCGCAAAAACAGTCAGGTTACCCGAGGCCAGGGCCGAGGCCAGACCGGCCCGAACAACGGCTGCCCGCAGCAACGAGAAATTATCATTGCCGACAACGACCTCTGTAATGGTCTGATTGACACGAACGCGCGCCCCATTGGCGGGAGACGTGGACCGGGGTTCTATTCCCCGCTCACAGCTGGCTAAACAGGTTACGAACAGAACTGTCAGCAACAGTAGCCACTGTTGCGATAAGGCGGCTAATCGTTTCATGAATTGATTTGCGTTAAACATGTTGAAGAAGTTTTGATTCATCGACTCGCTGACAGAGCAGACTTAAAGACTGACCTGGTGCGTTTCGATTAGTAGTGCAACCGACAAGGCTGTTCTCACAAAACTTTTCAACTTTTTTCGCAAACCGACAAACGGGGACTAGCGCTCATTCGGCATAAACTAAAAAGTCCGGAGCGTTAACTCCGGACTTTCGTTTATTCATTCATCATTTGCACGAACTGATCGAACAGGTAGCGCGAGTCGTGCGGCCCCGGCGACGATTCGGGGTGGTACTGCACCGAGAAGGCGGGCTTATCCTTGCGCCGGATTCCTTCAATGGTGTTGTCGTTCAGGTTGACGTGCGTCAGTTCAACGTTACTATGATCCAGCACCTCTTCGGCCCGAACCGCAAAACCGTGGTTCTGCGACGTTACTTCGCAGCGGCCCGTGATCAGGTTCTTGACCGGGTGGTTGAGGCCCCGGTGGCCGTTGTGCATTTTATAGGTCGAGATACCGCTGGCCAGCGACAGGATCTGGTGCCCCAGGCAGATGCCGAACACGGGTTTCTCTTCGTCCAGCACCTGCTTCACCGTTTCAACGGCATATGGCATAGCTGCGGGATCGCCCGGACCGTTTGCGATGAAGTAGCCATTGGGTTTCCAGGCCGCCAGTTCAGCGTATGGCGTCCGGGCAGGGAATACCTTCGTGAATACGCCCCGCTCGTTGAAGTTGCTCAGGATGCTCCGTTTTACGCCCAGGTCGAGCACGGCCACCCGCAGGCGGGATTCCGGATCACCCTGCTCGTACGATTCTCGTGTACTGACTTCCGACGATAATTCAAGTCCCTCCATGTCGGGTACTTTATGCAGTTCAGCCAGCAGGGCTGCCGGATCCAGGATCTCCGACGAAATAATGCAGTTCATTACCCCTTTGGAGCGGATGTAGCGTACCAGCTGCCTCGTATCGACACCGTGAATACCTACGATATTGGCCCGCTCGAAATAATCCTGCAACGATCCATCGGCGGTGTAGCGCGAGTGAATGTTCGAGAAGAAGTTGCAGACCATACCCCGTATCTTCACGCTACCCGACTCCTGTTCGGCATCGTGTAACACGCCATAGTTACCAATGTGCGACGTGGTATTGATAATAACCTGCCCATAATAGGAGGGGTCGGTATAGATTTCCTGATAACCGGTCATGCCGGTGTTGAAGCAAATCTCGCCCCCGGCGGTTCCTTTCTTACCGAGTGCCAGGCCTCGATATACCGTGCCGTCCTGTAAAACCAGCAGGGCTTCGGGTTGCTGCGTATGTTTCATGAATGCGTTTTGGAATACAAAGGACTAAAAAAAAGGGTTAACCGATACCGGCTAACCCAATCTTATATTTCAGGCAGTGCGCCATCGGCTTTATTTTTTCTCGTCGTCGGTTGAAGCTTCAGGAGCAGCAGCATCCGTTGCAGGCGTCTCATCAGCAGGTGCTTCTGTCGACGTTTCAGCTACGGGCGCGGTCTCAACCTCGGCAGCCGGAGCCGCTTCAGCTGTAGGTGTTTCCGCAACTACCTCGGCAGCAACGGGTGCGGCTTCGGCAGCGCCAGCAGCCTGGCGAGCTCCACTACCCCGACGGCTCCGACGCGTTTTGGTCGTAGCAGCTGCTTTCTCGGCAGCAGCAGCCAGCAGCGTTTCGTTGAAGTCGACGAGTTCAATCAGGCAGGTTTCGGCATTGTCACCAGCCCGGTTGCCCAGCTTGATGATCCGCGTGTAACCACCCGGACGGTCAGCGATCTTATCGGCTACCGTACCGAACAGTTCTTTAACCGTTTCTTTGTTCGTCAACGACTGAAACACCACCCGGCGGTTCTGGTTGTTGTCTTCTTTAGCCCGCGTCAGGATGGGCTCCACGAATTTGCGGAGTTCTTTTGCCTTGGCAAGCGTCGTTTCGATCCGCTTGTGCAGGATCAGCGACGAAGCCATGTTCTGCAACATCGCTTCGCGGTGCGAGTGCGTCCGGCTGAGGTGATTATCTTTCTTACCGTGTCTCATTGTTATCTTGGCTTAGGGCTTGGGGCAAAGAGCATGGGGCAATTTCTCCCGATGTCCAAAGCCCTAGGCCCGAAATCTTAATCTTCGTCTAGTCTGTACTTAGCGACGTCCATACCGAACGTCAGGTTTTTCTCAGCAACCAGTTGCTCAAGCTCCGTCAATGATTTCTTACCGAAGTTGCGGAATTTCATCATGTCTGAAATCTCAAGCCGAACCAGGTCACCCAACGTCCGAACGTCAGCTGACTTAAGGCAGTTGTAAGCCCGCACCGACAGGTCAAGATCAGCCAGCGAGGTTTTCAACAGCTTGCGCATGTGCAGTACTTCTTCGTCAACGACGTTTTCTTCTTCCGGCTTAGCCGTTTCAAAAGTCATCGTCTGATCCGAGAACAGCATGAAGTGCTGAATCAGGATGTAAGCAGCTCCTTTGAGCGCTTCTTCGGGGTGAATGGATCCATCGGTTTCGATGTCCAGCAGCAGCCGTTCATAGTCGGTCTTCTGCTCAACCCGCGTGTTCTCAACGCTGTACTTTACATTCTTGATCGGCGTGTAGATGGCATCGATCGGGATGTGACCAAACGGCAGCTCATTGGCGCGTGGCTCATCGGCAGGAACGTAGCCCCGGCCTTTCTCAACGAAGATTTCCATCTCCAGATCCCGGGTATCATCGATATGGCAAATCTCCAGTTCGGGACTCAGCACTTCGAACGACGGCGAGAACTTCGATATATCACCAGCCTTCAGAACAGACTGCTTTTTGATATTAACCGTAATTTTGTTGTCGACCATGTCGTTGATCTTCTTGAAACGAACCATTTTCAGGTTCAGAATGATCTCCGTCACATCTTCAACGACGCCCTCAATGGACGAGAATTCGTGCAGCACACCGGGGAATTTTACGCTCGTAATAGCATACCCTTCCAGCGACGACAGCAGAATCCGCCGAAGCGCGTTACCGATTGTTACACCGTATCCTTTCTCAAGGGGTTTAAATTCAAATACCCCGTGAAAGTCGTCGGCTTTCTCCACGACGACTTTGTCGGGCATTTGGAACGCTAAAATGGACATACGTTTCGTATTGTTTACAGCAGTTCTCTGCCTTGGCGTGAAGACTCAAAAAGAGTTTTCAGTTTTTCGGTTGGATGGTTCCGGTCAAACGACCGCCTTTACGAGGTTCACAACCGAAAACTGCAAAACCGTAAACTATATATGAAGGCAGCAGAACCCCTTGGAGTTCTGCCAGCCCGATTACTTCGAATACAATTCGACGATGGCCTGCTCGTTGAAGTTCTCCGGAATCTGGTCGCGCTCAGGGTAGCTGATGAACTTACCCGTCATTTGCGTACCGTCCCACTCTACCCAGTTGTACCGCTTGGTGTTGCGGGCCGACAGGCTCGAGGTAACGGCTTCCAGCGACTTCGACTTTTCCCGAACGCCGATCAGCTGACCTGGCTTGAGGGAATACGATGGGATGTTGACTACTTCACCATCAACAATGATGTGCTTGTGCGACACCAGCTGACGAGCCGCCCGGCGTGACGAAGCGATACCCATGCGGTAAACGGTGTTGTCGAGACGAGCTTCGCACAGTTTGAGCAGGTTTTCACCCGTAATGCCCTCCCGAACCTGAGCCCGGTGGAACAAGGCACGGAACTGGCGTTCCAGAATGCCATAGGTGTATTTCACTTTTTGCTTTTCCAGCAATTGGAGTGCGTATTCAGACTGCTTCCGCTTACGACCCCGACCGTGCATACCCGGTCCGTAATTCTTTTTCTGAAGCGCTTTGCTCGGTCCGAGAATCGGCTCACCGAACTTGCGCGAAATTTTGGCTTTTGGCCCTGTGTAACGTGCCATTCTTTAATGAATGAATAATTGTGAAACATTGGACAGACACAACCAAATGTCGCCTGCCCCTATTCATGTCATCCGTTATTATACGCGACGACGTTTTGGCGGCCGGCATCCATTGTGCGGCAGCGGGGTAATATCACGGATCGTAGTTACTTCGATACCCGAGTTCTGAATGGTACGGATAGCCGACTCACGGCCTGATCCCGGACCTTTCACGAATACTTCGGCTTTCCGCATACCCAGGTCGTGGGCAACGGCAGCACAGTTCTGAGCGGCCGTCTGGGCGGCATAGGGCGTGTTCTTCTTCGAACCACGGAATCCCATTTTACCAGCCGACGCCCAGGAGATAACCTGGCCGTTCATGTTGGTGATCGAAATAATAATGTTGTTGAACGTAGCCCGGATGTGTACCTGACCAACGGGTTCAACAATTACTACCCGCTTTTTCGCTTTGTCTTTGCGTTTTGCTTGAGCCATTGTTTTGAGGTAATCGTCAGTGTGTCACGGGATGTCATTACTTACCACCGGCTGATGAACAACCCAATGATGTCAAATGATCCAGCATGACCATGAGCGACCAGTTTATTACTTGGTTACTTTCTTCTTGTTAGCAACTGTCTTACGCTTGCCTTTGCGGGTACGCGAGTTGTTCTTGGTGTGCTGACCCCGAACCGGCAGGCCCTTGCGGTGACGCAGACCCCGGTAGCAACCGATGTCCATCAGACGCTTGATGCTCAACTGAACTTCGGAGCGCAGTTGACCTTCAACTTTGTATTCGCTCGAGATGGCGTTACGCACTGCGCTCGCTTCATCGTCAGACCACTCACTGGCCTTCTTGTCAACACTGATACCAGCGTCGGTCAAGATCTTCTTCGCCCGGCTACGACCAATGCCGTAGATATAAGTCAGCGCAATCTCACCGCGCTTCTTGTCCGGGATATCAACACCTGCAATACGTGCCATGCTTAGCCTTGTCTTTGTTTGTAACGGGGATTCTTTTTGTTGATCACGTACAGCTTGCCTTTCCGACGGATCACGATGCAGTCTTCACTGCGCTTCTTAATCGACGCTTTAACTTTCATGGTTTAAAAAGTTTTCGGTCTTTGGTTTCCGGTTTTCAACACTTCGATTAATAGCCAACCGAAACCTGTAAACCGAAAACTGTAAACTCATTTATACCGGTACACAATCCGCGCCTTACTTAAATCATAAGGCGACATTTCTAACTTTACGCGGTCTCCTGGCAAAATCTTGATGTAGTTCATCCGCATTTTGCCGGAGATGTGAGCGATTACCTCGTGCTTGTTGGCCAACTCGACCCGAAACATAGCATTCGATAATGCCTCCAAAATCACACCGTCCTGTTCTATAGAATTCTGCTTTGCCATGTCTGCTTTAAGCCGCTACTAAATCCTGTGTTTCAACCATCAGGCTCGTGTTAGCAGTGACGGCCTCGATGTACTCGAAGGTGGTCAAAATTTCAGCCTTACCTTTCCGTACGGCAACCGTATGTTCAAAGTGGGCCGAAGGCTTCCGGTCAATAGTCCGGATTGTCCAGCCATCTCTGTCCTGGGTGATGCCTTTTTTACCGAAGTTGATCATCGGCTCAATAGCCAGCACCATACCTTCACGTAGCCGTGGCCCTTGTCCGCGTTTACCGTAGTTAGGAACTTCGGGGGCTTCATGCAGATCCTGACCGACGCCGTGTCCTACCAGCTCCCGAACAACAGAGTAACCAAATTTCTCGGTATAGGTCTGAATCGCAAAACCGATATCCCCTACCCGATTACCTTCTACGGCTTTCTCAGCGCCAATGTATACCGACTCTTTGGTCCGGGCCAGTAGCCGACGAATCGCCGGGTTTACATCACCGACTGGGTAAGTGTAGGCACTATCGCTGTGATAGCCGTTCAGCTTTACGCCACAGTCGACCGAGATGATGTCGCCATCACGTAACTCATACCGACTGGGGAATCCGTGAACCACTACGTCGTTGACCGAAATGCAGAGGGAAGCCGGAAATTTATTGAATCCCAGGAAAGAAGGGATACCACCGTTGTCTCTAATAAACGTTTCAGCAACTACATCCAGTTCCTTTGTCGTGACTCCAGGCCGGATCAGCTTTGCCACTTCGGCATGCGCTTTTCCGAGTACCTGCGCGCTGATTTTGATGAGGGCGATTTCTTCATCGCTCCTCAGAAAAATCATCTTGTCTTTTTTATCAGAACCAGCCATTGTCTTTAGGCTATTGCTGCCGTCTCGCTTGTTGTCCGGCCCTGTACCCGACCCGATTTCATCAGGCCTTCGTACCGGCGCATTAACAGATAACTCTCCACTTGCTGCAGGGTATCCAGCACCACACCGACCATGATCAGCAACGACGTACCGCCGAAGAACTGGGCAAAGCCGCTTGTCATACCGAACAGGTTAGCGATAGCGGGCAGAATAGCCACGATCGCCAGCATGATACCCCCCGGCAGCGTGATCCGGTCCAGAACGGTTCCGATGTAATCGGAGGTTTGAATACCAGGCTTAACGCCGGGGATAAACCCACCACTCCGCTTCATGTCATCAGCAATCTGGTTTGGGTTAACCGAGATAGCCGTGTAGAAGAACGTGAAGACAATGATCAGCAGCGCGAAGAGCACATTGTACTGCCAGGATGTATAGCTGGCGAATGCGTTCTGAACACTGGCGGCAAAGTCGCTTTTATCCGCAAACAGCTGGGCTACGTAGCCCGGAATGAACATCAGCGCCTGGGCAAAGATGATCGGCATAACACCGGCTGCGTTTAGCTTCAACGGCAGATACTGCCGCTGACCACCCACTACTTTGTTTCCAATAACCTGCTTGGCATACTGAATCGGAATCCGGCGAACGGCCTGCGTCAGTACAACAGCGCCCATGACAACGAAATACAGGGCAACCAGCTCAAGTACGAACAGGAGCACCCCTGATGATCCGCGCGACTGAGCTTCGCCGATGATAGCACCCGGAAGCCGCGACACGATACCGATCATAATGATCATGGATATACCATTACCGATACCCTTATCTGTGATCCGCTCACCGAGCCACATGCAGAAAATAGTACCTGAAGTCAGTATAAACAGCGACGAAATGGTAAACAGGCCCCGATCAATCAGGAGTGCTTCCTGCGGAATGGTTGTGTTTACGTACGTAATCGCCTGAACCGCTGTTACACCGATGGTCAGTATGCGCGTGATTTGATTTAACCGCTTACGCCCCGACTCACCTTCCTTCTGCATCTTCTGGAAGTAAGGCAGAGCCAGCGTCAACAGCTGAATGGCGATCGATGCCGAAATGTACGGCATGATGCCTAATGCAAAAATCGACGCTTTGCTGAACGCACCTCCTAAAAAAGTGTCTAACAAACCGAGCAGACCCTGGGGGTTCAGATTCAGTTTGTTGGGGTCAACACCCGGCAACACGATAGCTGAACCAAGGCGAAACGCCGTGATGAAAAGCAATGTGTTGAGGATTCGACTCCGCAACTCGTCAATTGCAAAAATATTCTTAAACGTGGTGATGAGTCGGTTCATACAGGTACGGCGGCTGTTGCCGCGCTCACACGGTTAGTTCGCTGCTTCCTCTTTAGCTGGTTTTGTCGGCACAATGGCCTTGCCACCTGCTTTCTCAATGGCTTCTTTAGCGCTGGTAGAGAAGGCGTGCGCATGCACTTCAATGGCCGACGTAATTTCGCCCCGGCTCAGCACTTTGATCAGGTCCTTCTTGCTGACCAGACCGTGCGTTACCATGAAATCAAAATCAACGACCGTAACCTTGGTTTCGTCAACCAAAGCCTGGATCGAATCGAGATTGAGGGGTTTGTACTCAACGCGGTTGATGTTCTTGAAACCGAATTTCGGTACACGCCGTTGCAGCGGCATCTGACCACCTTCAAAGTGGATTTTACGGCTATAGCCCGAGCGCGACTGCGCTCCTTTGTGGCCACGGGTAGACGTACCGCCCATCCCCGAGCCTTGCCCGCGTCCGACTCGCTTGCGCTCTCTGACGGAACCTTTTGCCGGTCTAAGGTTGCTTAAGTTCATTGTGTTAGTAGTAAAAAGATGATTCTTTTGACCCTATGTCACGACGCAGACAGAGATGTCGGCGCGGACAGAAAGCCAAAAGAATCGCAAAGATACTTAAATTTCTTCAACCCGCACTAAGTGTTGGACCTTGTTAATGGCTCCTTTCATTGCGTCGTTGAATTCAACTTCAACGCTACGGTTGATTTTGCCCAAGCCCAACGACTTGATGGCGTTTTTCTGCGTTTGCGGCCGCTTGATCGTGCTTCTGATCTGCGTGATGCGTACCCGTGCCATGTTGCTGTTGGTTAACCGTTAAATACTTTGGCTACGCTGATCTGGCGCTGGAACGCTACCTGGTGAGGCAGACGCATTTTCAGCAGTGCATCAAGCGTGGCTTTAACTACGTTGTGCGGGTTTGACGACCCCTTCGATTTTGCCAGGATGTCATGTACACCAGCTGACTCGAGAACGGCGCGCATAGCACCACCCGCGATCAGACCAGTACCAGGAGCGGCCGGTTTCAGGAGCACAAAGCCACCGCTGAACTTACCTTCCATTTCGTGAGGTACCGTGCGCTTCAGGAGCGGCACTTGCACCAGGTTCTTCTTGGCGTCTTCTACACCTTTGGCAATGGCGTCCGTTACTTCGTTGGCTTTGCCCAATCCGTAACCAACTACGCCGTTACCGTCGCCGACGACGACGATGGCCGAGAAACTAAACCGGCGACCACCTTTCACCACCTTCGCTACGCGGTTGATGGCCACCACCTTTTCTTTCAGGTCGGCTTCGTTAAATTTTGTCGGTCTTGCTGCGTTCGTGTTCATTGCTTCGCGCTATCGCTTAAAACTTGAGGCCACCCTCGCGGGCTGCATCGGCCAGTGCTTTTACTTTACCGTGGTACAGGTAGCCGTTACGGTCGAACACGACGGCGTCGATGTTCTTGGCAAGTGCTTTTTCGGCAAGCCGCTGTCCGACTTTTTTCGCCGTTTCGACAGTGTTACCTTCTGTCTCGCTTTTCAGTTCAACCGAGGAAGCGGAAGCCAGCGTGTTGCCGGCAACGTCATCGATCAGTTGAGCATAGATCGCTTTATTCGAGCGAAACACTGACAAACGGGGGCGTTCTGCCGTACCCGACACCTTGGCCCGGATACCGAACTTAATCCGTTGTCTTCTTTCTTGTTTATTCGTTGCCATGTTATTTGATTCCGACCAAATAGGCGATTTAAGTTGTCATGGATGGCCATTGTCGGCCGGTAATCGTCACGAGCCGTAGTCTTATGTACCACAGCCGGACAAGTAACGACCAGCTAATGACTTATTTCTTAGACGAAGATTTACCAGCTTTCCGACGAACCTGCTCGCCAATGAAGCGGATACCTTTGCCTTTGTACGGCTCAACTTTACGCAGCGAGCGGATTTTGGCCGCTACATCGCCCAGCAGTTGTTTGTCTGATCCTTCCAGATATACTTTCGGGTTTTGACCTTTTTCCGTAACGGCTGTTACTTTCACCTCGCTCGGCACGGCTACGTACACGTTGTGCGAGTAGCCCAGCTGCAGTTCGAGAATGTTGTTGGCAACCGACGCTTTGTAACCAACCCCGATTACCTCGAGATCCAGTTTGAAGCCTTCGCTTACACCCGTAACCATGTTATTGACCAGCGAGCGGTACAGTCCGTGCAGCGCTTTGTGGCGCTTCTGCTCCGTGGGGCGTGACACCTGGATCTGACCATCTTCAACGGCTACCGAAATATCCGGGTCAATCGGTTGGGTCAGCGTTCCTTTAGGCCCTTTTACTGTTACGACGTTATCATCGTTCACAGTCAGCGTTACGTTGCTGGGCAGGGCAATGGGTTTCTTACCTATGCGTGACATCGTTCTATTTCGGATTAATACACGTAACATAATACTTCACCACCGACGTTCAGCGTTTTGGCTTCTTTGTCGGTCATGAGCCCTTTCGAGGTCGACAGGATGGCAACACCCAGCCCGTTATAGATGCGCGGCAGATTGTCGGCACCCCGGTACTGACGCAGACCCGGACGGCTGATGCGTTGTAGATCAACGATCGCCGACTGTTTGGTCGTCGGGTTGTACTTCAGGGCGATTTTAATCGTTCCCTGTGGAGTGCTATCGTCGAACTTGTAGTTCTGGATATATCCTTTTTCGTACAGGATCTTCGTAATTTCTTTCTTTATGTTGGAAGCAGGGATTTCCACGACCCGGTGCTTCGCCCGGATAGCGTTTCTGACGCGGGTCAGATAATCTGCTATAGGATCTGTATTCATTCTTAGCGTTGCGTTACTTGCAAACCCCTGTTTCCGAAAGAGTTCGCAAAATTACGGAAACTGAATTACAAATGATAGTAGGGTCTGGAAACTACCAGCTTGCCTTAGTTACGCCCGGAATCTTGCCCGCCGATGCCATTTCCCGGAATGTTACCCGTGAAATACCAAATTTGCGCATGTAACCCCGGGGCCGCCCCGTCAGTTTGCAGCGATTGTGCAACCGAACAGGTGATGCATTCTTGGGCAGTTTATCTAAACCGATGTAATCGCCGGCGGCTTTCAGGGCTGCCCGCTTTGCAGCGTATTTGGCAACTAATGCCTCGCGTTTCCGCTCCCGTGCTTTTATTGATTCTTTTGCCATGTCGGTTGGTTATTATTTGCCACTCTTGGCGAACGGCATGCCCATTGCTTTCAACAGTTCGTAGCTCTCGTTATCCGTATTGGCAGTCGTCACGAAGGTGATGTCCATACCCGAAATCCGGGAAACCTTATCGATGCTGATCTCGGGGAAGATGATCTGCTCCTGCACGCCGAAGGTGTAGTTGCCACGACCATCGAAGCCCTTGTCGCTGATGCCTTTAAAGTCACGAACGCGGGGCAACGAAACCGTTGTCAGGCGATCCAGGAATTCATACATCCGCTCACCACGCAGGGTCACTTTCGCACCGATGGGCATTTTCTCCCGCAGTTTGAAGTTCGAGACGGCTTTCTTCGACAGAGTCGGGATAGCGCGCTGACCCGTGATGGTCGTCAGTTCTTCGACGCCTACATCAACCAGCTTTTTGTCAGCGACGGCAGCTCCGATCCCTTTGTTGATGACAATTTTGCTCAGACGCGGTACTTGCATAACCGACTTATACTGAAACTTGTCTTTCAACTGAGGTACGACCTCGCTCAAATATTTTTCTTTCAGTCTTGGCGTTGCCATTTTCTTAGACCTTGCTTAGTGTTATTGCTTACGATACGAGTCTGGAATCAGGTTACCCGTCTTCTTCGAGTACCGCTGCAATTTGCCATTCTCGTTCAGTTTGCGGCCCGTACGGGTCGGCTCGCCCGTAGCAGGATCAACCAGTTTCAGGTTACTGATGTGAATTGATCCTTCCGTTTTAACCAGGCTCCCCTGTGGGTTCGACGCAGTCGGCTTCATGTGTTTGGTGATCATGGCCACACCCTCAACCCGGGCGCGATCTTTCTCAACGATCACTTCTTTCACTACACCGCGCTGGCCCTTTGCGTTTCCACCAATGACCAGAACGGTATCGCCCGTCTGGATATGGAATTTATGTTTCGGCAGCGTTATTTTCTTTTCCATTGCTTAGATTACCTCCGGCGCTAACGATACAATCTTCATAAACTGTTTCTCGCGCAACTCACGGGCTACGGGTCCGAAGATACGGGTGCCACGTGGCTCATCGTTGTTGTTGAGCAGTACGGCAGCGTTGTCTTCGAACCGGATGTACGATCCATCTTTCCGACGGATTTCTTTCTTGGTGCGAACCACAACGGCTTTCGAAACCGTACCCTTTTTCATATTGCTGGACGAGAGGGCCTGCTTCACCGTGACGACAATCTTGTCACCTACTGATGCATACCGTTTGCCCGTACCGCCCAGAACGCGGATAACCAGTACTTCTTTAGCACCTGAGTTATCGGCTACTCCTAATCTAGATTCTTGCTGTACCATGGCTTACTTCGCTTTTTCGATGATTTCGACTAAACGCCAACGTTTGTTTTTGCTCATCGGACGGGTTTCCATAACGCGGACGGTGTCGCCGATGCCGCAGTCATTGTTCTCGTCGTGAACCGTCAGTTTCTTCGTTTTTTTCTGAAACTTTCCGTACAGCGGGTGCTTTACTTTACGCTCGATCGCAACCGTGATCGTTTTCTGCATCTTGTTGCTCGTTACCCGCCCGATCCGCTCTTTACGAGCGTTCCGCTCTGTTGTCGACTCACCCGTTTTGGCGGGAGTAGCGACGGCCTGCGGCTGTTCTGTGGCTGCTACCACCGGGGCTTGTGCTTCCTCCTGTGGTGCTGGTGCTTGTTGCTCTTCCATCGTCGTGTCTTATTAGGCTTGCCGCGATTTAGCTGTCAGTTCGGTGTTCAGGCGAGCAATCCGCTTCCGGCTCTCGCGAATGCGCATGGGGTTCTCGATTGGAGACACGGCATGGGCAAACCTCAGTTTCAGCAAACGATTCTGTTCGGCACCGATCTCGGCACGAATTTCATCGACCGACAATCCTTTCAAATCTTCTTTTTTCATTTTGTTCGTCGCTTAGGGGGACTAGTCTTCGACTTGCTCCTGATAATCACGCCGGACAACAAACTTGGTCCGAACCGGTAATTTCTGAGCGGCCAGGCGGAGCGCTTCCATGCCTGTTGCCAGATCAACACCCGTCGTTTCGAACATGATCGTACCAGGCTTTACCACGGCAACCCAATACTCAGGGGCACCTTTACCTTTACCCATCCGTACTTCAGCCGGCTTTTTGGTGATCGGCTTATCGGGGAAAATGCGAATCCAAACCTGACCTTCGCGTTTCATGGCCCGGGTTACGGAGATACGGGCGGCTTCAATCTGGCGGGCGGTGATACGACCCGGCTCCAGTGACTTAATGCCGAACGTACCGAAGGCAATCTCATGACCGCGCGATGCGATACCTGGAATCCTGCCTTTATGCTGCTTACGGAATTTAGTTCTTTTTGGCTGTAACATCTGTATAAGAAGTTTACAGTTTGCAGTTTTCTGTTTCCTGCCCGGGCTTCACAACCACTGAACCGAAAACCGAAAACTGAAACTCATTTATCGTCTTGGACCTCCACCGCCCCGGTTACCGCCAGCACCCTGGCCACCGCCCCGGTTGTTACCACCACGGCCGCCACCCTGGCCACCGCGGTTGTTACCACCCCGATCGTTGCCACCGCGGTCACCACGACCACGACCACCGCGGTCGTTGCCATCGCGGTCACCACGCGGACCCCGGCGATCGCCACGGTCGTTGGCACCAGCAGCCCGCTCACCGGCCTGCGCCTGGCTCATCATAGCGGCTGGCGACAGATCGCGCTTGCCGTAGACTTCACCTTTGAAGATCCAGACTTTGATACCGATCTTGCCGTATACAGTCTGCGCTTCCGAGATAGCATAGTCGATATCGGCACGCAGGGTGTGAAGAGGTACACGACCTTCTTTGTACTGCTCCGAGCGGGCAATTTCAGCACCACCCAGACGACCCGATACTTTCACTTTGATACCCTGTGCGCCTACGCGGATGGCCGACTGGATAGCCTGCTTCATGGCGCGACGGAACGAGATACGAGCCTGCAGTTGCTGAGCAATCGCTTCACCAACCAGTTTGGCATCAATTTCGGGCCGCTTGATCTCGAAAATGTTGATCTGTACGTCTTTGCCCGTGATGTTTTTCAGCTCTTCTTTGATCTTGTCAACTTCGCCACCGCCTTTACCAATCACGATACCCGGACGGGCTGTGTGGATGGTCAGCGTTACGCGCTTCAGGGTACGCTCGATAACGACCCGCGCAATGGCGCCTTTCGGAATACGAGCCGCTACGTATTTCCGGATTTTCTCGTCTTCAACGAGTTTATCCGAAAACTCTTTGCCGCCGTACCAGCTTGATTCCCAGCCCCGAACAATACCAAGTCGTAGGCCAACTGGATTAATTTTTTGTCCCATTTCTTAGTTCTCGTTTTCTGGGGTTTGTGCTTCTGCCTGCTCTAACACCGGCTGGGCTGCGCTGTCGATCACGATGGTGATGTGGTTCGAGCGTTTCCGGATCCGGTGACCACGACCCTGCGGAGCCGGACGAAGACGCTTCAGCATCGGACCGCCGTCGACGAAGATCGTTTTTACATAGAGGTCGGCGTCTTCGATACGCTCGTCCTCGTTCTTCTGCTGCCAGTTGGCTACTGCCGACAGCAGCACCTTCTGTAGTATAGCGGCACTAGCCTGAGGCTGGTATTTTAACAGACCCAACGCCCGGCTTACGCGCTGACCCCGAATCAGGTCGGCGATCAACCGCATCTTACGGGGCGACGTGGGCACATCTTTAAGTCTTGCTACTGCTTCCATGTTTGTATGGCTTTGGGCCTGGGAGAAGGGGCGTTGGGGTAAGTTACCCGAGCCCGCTGCCCAAAACCCTATGCTAGTTTATCGTTTGCCCTTGTCTTTCTTCGCGGTGTGTCCCCGGAAGTTGCGGGTCGGCGAGAATTCGCCGAGCTTGTGTCCTACCATGTTCTCCGTGACGTAGACCGGAATGAACTTGTTGCCGTTGTGAACAGCGAACGTGTGGCCAACGAAATCCGGCGAGATCATAGAACGACGCGACCAGGTTTTGATGACCGATTTCTTACCCGAATCGTTCTGCGCCTGGACTTTGTTGTCTAGGCGAAAATCAATATATGGGCCTTTTTTGAGTGAACGTGCCATTGTTATCTGTTACTTTTTGCGTCGGCTAATAATCATGCTGTTCGAAGCCTTGTTCTTCTTGCGGGTCTTCTGACCTTTGGCCATCTGACCGTTGCGCGAGCGTGGGTGACCACCCGAAGCCCGGCCTTCGCCACCACCCATGGGGTGATCGACAGGGTTCATTACGACGGCACGGGTACGGGGGCGAATGCCCAGCCAGCGGTTACGACCGGCTTTACCCATGACCACGTTCATGTGATCGGGGTTCGATACCGAACCAACCGTAGCCATACCTGCGCTCAGTACCCGGCGGGTTTCGCCCGAAGGCAACCGCAGGATAGCATACTTATCTTCACGACCAACTAATTGGGCATACGTACCAGCCGAGCGGGCCATTGAGCCCCCTTTACCGGGTGTCAGCTCAATGTTATGAACGATGGTACCGATTGGCATAGCGCTCAGCGGCAGAGCATTACCCACGTCCGGTGTAGACCCTTCGCCCGACATGATCGTCTGGCCAACGGTGATACCCTGGGGGGCAATGATGTAGCGTTTCTCACCGTCAGCGTATTGTACCAGCGAGATACGGGCCGAACGGTTGGGATCATACTCTACAGTCAAAACTTCGGCGGGCTGGCCGACTTTATCGCGCTTGAAGTCAATAATGCGGTAATGCCGCTTATGACCTCCACCAATGTAGCGCATAGTGCGGTGACCTTCGCTATTGCGGCCACCGGTTCTCTTCAGGGGCTCCAGCAGGCTTTTTTCCGGCTTGGAGGCTGTCAGTTCCGCAAAATCAGGTGCCACCCGGAAGCGGGTACCTGGCGTAACTGGTCTCATTTTTTTAACTCCCATGACTGATTAATTGGTAGGGCAATGCCCGGTTTACAGGTCAGCGTAGATATCGATTACTTCGCCTTCTGCCACCGTTACAATTGCCTTCTTGGTGGTTGGGGTCTTACCCGTTACAATGCGTCCGTTGATGTTCTTGCTCCGCTTCTTGCCGTACACACGCATGGTGTGAACCGAAGAAACATTAACACCATACATCTTCTCGATGGCTTTGCCGATCTCGAGTTTGTTCGCTTTTAGTTCGACCTCAAAAGCATACTTTCCCTGCTTGTTCAGGTCCGTCATCTTTTCGGTGACGATTGGTCGTTTCAGTACGTTCATGAGTTTGCGTTGTCGAAGAGCGTTTGGATGGATGTCAGTGCTTCTTCGCTGATGAGCAGTTGATCAGCGTTCATCAGGTCATAGGTATTTACCTGAGAAGCCGTCGTTACTTTCGTCTTCTGCACGTTCCGGCTCGACAGAACCACGTTCTGGTTAACGTCAGGCAGAATCAGCAGCGTTTTGCGGCCGGTTACCTTGAGGTCATTCAGGAACTGGATATAATCTTTCGTGCGGGGTGCTTCGAGCGTAAGGCTGTCAATAACCGAAATCTTGTCGGCCTGCGCTTTTACGGCAAATGCCGATTTGCGGGCCAGCGATTTCACTTTCTTGTTCAGCTTGAAGCTATAATCGCGGGGACGGGGACCGAAGATCGTACCACCACCTACGAATACAGGCGATTTGGCACTACCGGCGCGGGCACCGCCCGTACCTTTTTGTTTCTTCAGTTTGCGGGTCGAGTGGGCATTTTCAGCACGCTCTTTCGCTTTGTGCGTACCCTGGCGCTGGTTGGCCAGATACTGTTTCACGTCGAGGTAAATCGCGTGCTGATTGGGCTGGATACCGAAGACTTCTTCGGGCAGGGTAACTTTCTTGCCGGTGTCTTCGCCTTTGCTGTTATATACGATTACTTCCATGGCCTATTTCTCGATAATAACGTATGAATTCTTAGCCCCCGGAATAGAACCGCTTACAACGAGCAGGTTTTGCTCGGGCATTACGCGCAACACACGCAGGTTTTGCACTTTCACGCGATTGCCACCCATGCGACCGGCCATGCGCAGGCCTTTGAATACCCGCGAGGGGAACGAACAGGCGCCAATCGAACCCGGGTGACGACCCCGGTTATGCTGGCCGTGCGTCTGACCGCCTACCCCACCGAATCCATGACGTTTCACAACGCCCTGAAAACCGCGGCCTTTGGCGGTTCCGACTACGTCAACGAAATCAGTTTCGTTGAAAACGTCGGCTACCGTAAGTGTTGCTCCGAGGCTCAACTCCTGCTCAAATTCTTTGAATTCAACCAGTTTGCGCTTCGGGGTGGTACCAGCTTTCTTGAAGTGGCCCAGCTCCGGCTTGTTGGTGTGCTTTTCTTTACGCTCGCCATAACCCAGTTGCACAGCCGCGTAGCCGTCTTTCTCGACGCTACGAACTTGAGTTACGACACAGGGACCCGTCTCAATCACTGTACATGCCAGAGCCTGCCCGTCCGCATTGTACACGCTGGTCATCCCGATTTTCTTGCCAATTAAACCAGACATTTGTGTTTGTTTAAAGTAAGCAGGTAATTTAAGGTACTCGTTTCCAGACCCGGCGACTTGCCAAATCGGGCCGCAAAAGTAGGCAAATAGTAGGATACTTCCTAGTATCTGCTTCGTTTTCAGGCCCTCAAACAACATGAAAAAAGGTCGGGCGCGTTGCACCTGACCTTAAACAGGCAGACAAGACCCCGCTATGCAAGGTTTGTTTGCCTAAAAGTCAGATGTGGTTTCTGCCGAGGCAGACCTTCACCCTCGTATGTTGTTGATTCGTGTGCCGAGTTTGGGAGTGCAAAAGTAGACAATTAGTCTGACAAACAGAAAAATATTCCAAAAATTTAATCGACTTTCTGACTGGGATAACCGAACCCGACCTAGCTTGGCTCCTTCACAGTATTTGGCCTATTGGCCTATCGGAAGAAAAACCGCGACGGACCAATCTCGGCCCGTACCGAATCAATCAGCGCGCCACCCGGCTGGTAACGGATTACGTAGCCGGCCTGCTTGTAAGAAGGTGTTACCCCGGCGTAGATAATGCCCGTTTGCGGATCAACCCCCAGCCCGCTGAACAGCCGCCCGATAAACGGACTCGTAGCCGGTATGCTGGCATCATCGATGCCGAAGCGGTAGGTTTCCCCTTTCTGCCGATAGTTATCAGCCGCGTCGTAGAATGAATTGACAAAATAGAACGTCTTCTTATCCTGGCTCAGCGCAAACGAACCCGGTGTTTTGGGCGACCCGCCTACCTTGAGCCGCTTGTCGACAACTTTACTGGCCGTATTGACCCGTATCATTTCGTTGGTCTCCTGCACGTACGCCCAAAGCCGCCCGTTTGCATCAACGTCAATGGGGTTGGTGTTTACCCCGACATCGATACCGGGTTGTTTCAGTTCATCCGTTTCGGTATTAATTACGGTCAGGGTCCGGTCGCCCCCGTCGCTGCCGACAAAAGCTTCGCTGCCAACCACGGTGATCCGGTTAGCGCCTTTGGGCAGCGTAATTTTTTTGGAAACCGTACGCGATGCCAGGTTCACCACCAGTACGTAGCCGGGGCTGGCGAAGAAGTTAGCTCCGCTGCCTGTAGCTCCCCAGCAGGTGATATAGGCTTTGTTGAGACCTGCCCGGACAACGTAACGCGGATTCTCTACGTCGGGCGCTTTCAGGGTAGTCAGCGATTTGAAGGTACCGATTTCGACAATCTCGACTTTGTCCTGCCCGGCGGTGCTGTTGTCGACCAGGATGATTCCTTTCCCATCAATTTCCGTATAATCCTGCAAACCGCCGGTTAGCGTCCGCGCGTTGGCTGCGTTGAAGATGTCGGTAGCGGGGTTGGTGCTGCTGCGCGCCAGGAAGGTGATGGACCCGTTGTTATCCGTAAAATTTCCGGAGTTCAGGATATAAGCGCCCGACTCGTAGGGAGACGGTGTCGGCTCGGTGGTGTTACAGCTCCAGAGGCCGACCGCCAACAGGCTGGCCGCGAGTACGTTGGTCAATTGATTAGTCATGAGAAACAAACGATGAATTAATAAGCAGGTTGATAGCAAAATTTCGTCCGGGCAGGGCATTACGCTTTACGCTGAACAGGAGCGCGTCGAAGACATTGTTGGCCTGCCCCTGTACCCGAATCGATGCGGGACCGACACGAACGGTACTTTCCAGCAGCACATTGGTCAGGCTGACTCCGTCGAACGACTGGCTTTCGTCGAAGGTGATATACCGGCGCGAGGTAGCCTGGGTCAGTACGGTCAGGCGGGTGGGGCCCCGGCCTACGTAGGCGTTGATGGTACCCGTATGGATGGGTACGTAGGGAAGTTGCTTGTCGATCACATCCTGGGCGTAGGTGCTATAGGCCCGCTGCTGGGCCGAACGGGTAAGCGCATACCCCGCCCGGATTCCGGCCCGCCACCCATTATGATCGTACGCCAGTGAGGTGGTCAGTTCGGCTCCGCGGGCCACGACCAGTTGCAGATTCTCGACCCGGTATCCATAATCCGGATTCCAGTACGACCAGTCGTCGATTCGATTGCGGTACGCGGTTACATCGGCGGTCATACGCAACTGATCGGTCAGGGTGGCGGTCAGGCTAAGGCCCGTTTCCAGGTTCAGCCCATTTTCGGGCCGCAGGTCCGGGTTGCCCAGCCCCTCCCAGTAGCGTTCGTTCAGCGTGGGTACGCGGTAACTGCGCCCGGCCGATGCTTTGGCAGTTAATGTGAGTCGATTCTGACGTATAATCTGGTGTTCGGCTCCCAGCGATGGGGTTAAAGTTGGGTTGAAGCGCGTTACGAAGGCCTGACGGATAGTGGCCGACACAAGCCAGCGGGTGGCCTGCATCCGCAGGAGCGCATACACATCCTGCCGGTTTTCGGTGATCAGCTGCCCTCCGTAGCCGTCGGTATAGGTTCGGTAATGTGACCACTCGCCCCCTATACGCAGATCGGTCAGCAGACTACTCCGACCCGGCCACAACCGAAACTCCCGTTCCGCACGGCCCAGCAATCGGTCTGTGCGGGTGCGGCTGGGCGTGCTGACGTTTCCTTTCGCGTAATCGAACCGGTCGCGTATCCAGCCAAGCCGCAGGGTTGTTCTGTCGGCCTCGTAGGTAGCCAGCAGCCGGGCCGACTGGGTCCGGGTGCGTTCGCGGGCAATGGTATCCTGGGGGGTTACGACCAGATCATTATCAGTCAGCCAGGTATTGACCGATACCTGCCGTCCGTTCCGATGGCGGAGGTACACGTCCTGAATAAAGCCCCGCTGCCCTGTGCGCGACTGCTCAACAAAATAATTGCGTCGCTCGGCGTACGGGTAATGATTGTTCAGCTGGCTGCGGTACGCCAGGGTCTTGCCCGATAGTTGCCAGGCCCGGCCGGTCGGCGTACCATAGCGAAGCCCCAGCTGTGTCTGATTGTTTTGAAAGCTGGCCAGTTGCTGCCCCAGCGATACGTCCAGTCCGGACCGCCAGTCGGGACCGCTACTCAGCAGCACACTCCCGCCAACGGCGTCTGACCCCACTACGCTGGCCGACGAGCCGTACTGCACCGCCAGCCGGTCGAAACCCGCCACGGGCAGGGTCGAAAAATCCGTCTGGCCCAGGTTAGGCTGGTTGATGTTGATACCGTTCCAGAGTACGGCCGTATGGTTGGCCGAGGTGCCCCGAAACGATACCGTAGCCAGCTGACCCGGTCCGTAATTTCGGAACGCCAGTGGGCTGCTGAACGCCAGCAGGTCGGTGAGCGCGCCGAACCGGAACTGGAGCAGCGTAGCCGAATCGACCCGCTGGAGCTTTTGCCCGGCCAGGAATCGCTCGGGCGCGATAGCCCGTACCGTCACGGCTGACAGCACCCGACCCGAATCAGCCGAAACCGAACCGAACTGGGCCATAGCGACCTGTCTGATCAGCAGACCGACAAGTACCAGCATAGTCCGCTCATGCAGGATTTTTTTCACCAATACATCGAGAAAAAAGTAGGCACCGCCCGTCAAAACGGACCGGCACGCGGTTGGGGCGTTTCCTCCGAACGCCAGAACAACGGATGGTCTTCGGCAGGTCTCCTGGCTTGTTTCACCGGTTCGGGTCTTCCCATCTTCTGCCGGCTTCGGCAGTGACAGTGACCATGTGGATTGAACCGGTTCTCCGTGAAACGTACAGTTGCGGGGACAGCTCCGGTCTATAACCGGATTCCCTTTTAAGCCGTGAAAGCTACTATGAAGCAGCATCAGGCACCGAAAACTCAAGCGTAAAGGTAGAGAATTTTCCTCCCGAATGCTACCGACGCTACGCTGTAAAGGCCCTGACGGGCCATGGATTATCTTCAACGGTTGCTACCGACGCTGCGCTGTGAAGGCCCTAACGGGCCAGGGATGATCTCGAATGGTTGCTACCGACGCTACGCTGTAAAGGCCCTGATGGGCCATGGATGATCTGTAAAGTGCAACAGTCAGAGTGTAATTACTAAGGCACAGAACGTCATTGCCATGGGGCCATGGCTCAGGTATATCTGGTGCTAATACAGAACATGGCCGCCGGGGTGATAGGCGTTATCACTATGGCGGCCATGTTCTGTATTAGCTGGCATCTGATCAGAATCCCTCGGCTTTTATTTCTTTCTCGGTGATCGTCCCGTATTTTTTCACCTTTTCCCGAATGGCATCGGCTTTACCGATCAGGACGAACTGCAGGTTGTTTTTGGGGAAATACTGATCGATGATCTGCCGGGTTTTGGCCACGGTCAGGCCGTCGACGTTCTTCTGGAAATTATTGATAAACGACTCGTCGAAACCCAGGCTGAACATATCGGTCAGCAGGTTAGCCAGTTCGCTGGCCGACTCGTAGCGGGGCGGGAAGTCGGCTTTGACGTAATTCTTGGCCGATTCGAGCACTTTCTCGTCGATACCGGTTCGGTGCAGGCTGTCGAGCACGTGCAGCGCCAGATCGATGGCTTCGGTAGTTTTGCTGACTTTAGTAAAGGTCGAGATGGCGAACGTACCGCTGTTGCGATAGGTACCAAAGCGGCTGCCGGCCCCGTAGGTAAGCCCCGAGTTGACCCGCAGCGCATCGTTCAGCCAGGACGTAAACCGACCGCCCAGAATGGTGTTGACAACGGTTACCGGAATAAAGTCGGGGTTGTTTTGCGTGATGCCTTTGCCTCCGATCAGAAACGTTGTTTCGCGGGCGTCGTCCTTGTTGATCAGCAGCACCCGGTTTTTGTCGAACGTTACCTGCGGTTCGGCCAGTTTGGGCGTTGTAGCGGCTGCGGTCTTCCAGTTCCCGAACAGGCTGGTGATTCTTTTTTTCATGTCGGCGGAGTTAAAATCGCCCACAATGGCAATAGCCGCCCGATCGGTCGTGTAATTTTTCAGATAAAACTGACGAACGTCGCTGGTGGTAATGGCCGACACCGCCGAGGGTGTTCCGGTAATGGGATTGGCGTATGGGTGAGCGTCGTAGACAAACCGATTGAAATAGCTGTTCACCACGGCCCGCGGGCTTTCTTTCTGCTGGGTGAGCTGCAGCAGCTGGCGCTGTTTGTACTTATCAAATTCGCCCTGATCGAACGTCGGTTTGGTAACCACATCCTGAATGATATCGAACAGCAGATCCTGATCTTTCACCGCAAAAGAGGCCGATAGCTTGGCTACTTCCTTACCGGCATAGGTCTCGATACTGGCTCCAACGTACTCGGCTTTTTCTTCCAGCTGTGCTTTGGTGTATTTCGCGCTGCCGAACAGCAGGGCCTCGGCGGTCATGTTGGCCAGCCCGTAGCGGTTCCCATCCTGCACCGCCCCGGCATCGAACACTACCGATACGTTGATGAGCGGCACTTCGCGCTGCTCCATCAGGTAGACCGTAAGTCCGTTTTTAAGTTTAAGTTTCTGATACGGTGGCACTTTAAAAGTCTGCGCCTGGCTTGTACCCGCGAAGAGAAGCGCCGTAATGAGCGTAAGAATTGTTTTCATGTCGATTTAGTTGGCGGCTCCTTTTTTGGTGGGTTCTGGCAGCAGGTAGCCGACGGTGCGGTTACGCGCGGTGAGGTAGGTTCTGGCAACGCGCTGTACGTCTTCTTTAGTCACTTTTTCGTAAAGCGACGGGGCTTCGTAGAGCTTTTTGTAATCGCCGAAGAACAGCTCGTAGGTACCGAGGGAGTTGGCTTTTCCGTTAATGGTTTCCATGGTTCGGTAAAACTCCATCAGCTTCTGGTTCTTCAGCTTCTGCAGCTCGGCGTCGGAGATTCCCTCGGCAATTACCTTGTCGATCTGGTTCAAGATTGACCGTTCCAGCTGCTCGGCCGATACGTTGCTGGCCGCAATGCCGTAGATGTAAAACAGATTCGGGTCGAACGACTCGCCAAAGTTCGTGAACGCCCGCGATGCGATGGTCGAGTCCAGCACCAGCGCCTTCACCAGCCGCGACGAGTTACCGGCGCTCAGCACCCCACTCAGCAGATCGAGGGCGTAATAATCAGGATGGCGGGTGGCGGGGGTATGATAGGCCAGCAGGATATTGGGGGTAGCTACGTCCTTGTAGGTCGTTACGCGCCGTTCGCCATTCTGGGGCGGTTCTATGGTACGGATGCTGTCGGGTAAGGGCTGGGCCGGTATGGGTTCGATGTACTGCTCGGCCAGTTTCCGTACCTGCGCGGCTGTAATGTCACCCACTACGACGGCTACAGCGTTGTTGGGCGAATAGTAGGTTTTGAAATACCGCTCCAGATCGGCCTGCGTCCACTTTTTAATATCCGACTCGAAGCCAATGACCGGGAACATATACGGATGCTCGACAAAGGCCACCGATTTTACCAGCTCGCTGATGACCCGGTAGTTACTATTTTCCAGCCCTGTACTCCGCTCCGACAGCACGACGCCCCGCTCGCTTTCGACCATTTTGGGGTCGATAGCCAGGTCGCGGATACGGTCGGCTTCGAGGTCGAAGATCGTTTCAAGAGCGCCACTTTGAAACCAGTCGGTATAGACCGTTGTGTTTTCGGTCGTATAGGCGTTGTTCGAGCCGCCGTTGGCTTCCATGACGCGGTCAAACTGCTTGGGGCCGTACTTCTTCGCACCGTTAAACATCATGTGCTCGAAAAAGTGAGACAGGCCCGTAATGCCGTGTACTTCGTTGCGGGCGCCCACCTTCCAGAACGTGTAAAAGTTGGCGTTCGGAATGGAGTGGTCTTCGAGGACCATAAATTTCATGCCGTTCCGGAGCGTAAACGTCTTTACGTCTTCCGGCTTTGGTTTGTTCTGGGCGTGTACAACAAGGCCTGCTGTGACCAACAGCCCCGTCAGCAGCCTGATTCGGTAGTTCATGGGATGAAAATGAGTTGGGAGAATCGCTAAATTTAATGACCTTTCGTCCATGAATCAACCCTTATGGACCCTCAGCGGTCAATATGCTCTGATAACGGGCGGAACCAAAGGTATCGGCGAGGCCATAGTCAACCAGTTTCTGAGTCTGGGGGCAGCCGTATTCATCGTAGCCCGCGACAATAGCTTACTGCAGGATCAGCTCGATACGTACCGCCAGCAGGGCCATACCGTGGCGGGCCGGGCAACCGACATTGGTCAGCCGGGTGCCGCTGCCGAGGTTATGGCGGCCATCCAGGCCGAGTGGGGCCAGCTCGATATCGTGGTCAATAATGCTGGCACTAATATCCGCAAAGCCACCGCCGACTACGGCCCGGCCGAGTATGAACACATTCTGAACACGAATCTCCGGTCGGCCTACGAACTTACGCAGGCGGCCTACCCGTTGCTACGCTCCTCCGCCGTTGGGGGTAAGGTAGTCATGGTATCGTCGGTGTCGGCCCTTACCCACACCAGCAGCGGCTCGCTCTACGGCATGAGCAAAGCCGCCATGTTACAACTGACCCGCAACCTGGCCGTCGAGTGGGCGCCGGACCGCATCCGGGTCAATGCCGTGGCGCCCTGGTATATACGTACCCCCCTGGCCGAACCGGTGCTGAACAATCCCGATAAGTTAGCGAGCATACTGGCCCGAACGCCCATGAACCGGGTTGGCGAGCCCGCCGAGGTAGCATCGGCGGTGTCGTTTCTGTGTATGCCCGCATCGGGCTATATAACGGGCCAGACAATTTCGGTCGATGGAGGGTTGCTTGCCTGGGGGTATTAGGCCGATCAGATTATTTTTCAGCGCACGCAACCATTCGTCAGTTTGCCCGTACAGACGAATGAACCGGTTCAACTGTTCATTTCTCACCCCCAAACACAGTTGATACAATGACCCACTATACCTTTTCGCGTCGGCTGCTGATGCTGACGGCTCTGTTCATCGTAAGCCTGACGGGCTGCAACGAGGAGAATCCTACCGTTGCTTCGCCGGATCTTGTACTGGCATCGACTACGCTGGGGAATGTACTGGCGGGCGAGGGCGGCAAAACCCTTTATTTCTTCGCCAACGACGCCGACGGCAAAGCCAACTGCACCGGCAACTGCCTGACAAACTGGCCCATCTTTTACAAAGAAGCGCCAGCCATTGCTACGGGCCTGAACCCGGCCGACTTCACCACGATTACCCGGGCCGACGGCACAAAACAAACCGCGTTCAGAGGATGGCCGCTTTACTATTATAAAAACGATACCAAGGCGGGCGATGTCAACGGCGAAAACGTAGGTAACGTCTGGCAGGTGGCCAAACCAACGTATACGGTCCTGCTCGCATCCCGGCAGCTGGTAGGGCTGGACGGCAAGAACTACACCTTCGATCAGAAAGAAGGGATCGGCAACTCGTTATATTTGACAGATAATACAGGCCGTACTTTATACGCCTTCGTCAACGATAAAAAGAACACCAACAGGTACACCCAGGCCGATCTAAGCAACAACGCCACCTGGCCCATTGCCGAAGTATCCAGCCTGGGCGACATTCCCTCAGCGTTAAAAAAGAGCGATTTCGGGACGATTACAGCCGTTGGCAAAACGCAGCTTACCTACAAAGGGTGGCCGCTGTACTACTTCGGCAATGATCAGGGACAGCGGGGCAGTACCAAAGGGGTCAGCGTACCGCGCCCCGGCGTCTGGCCCGTTGTTAACGCCACTACCCCCGAAGCGCCCTTGCCGTAATCGATTCTGTTATAACGACAGGGCGTTGCCCGCGTAGCAGCCCCTCCCCCAGTACCTCCGGCACCTGAACTAAACCGAATGTCCAACGCTCCCAACATACCGGCGCTGTCTGATCTGCTGGCGGGTTGTCTCCGCAACCACCGGCAGAGTCAGGAGCTGTTGTACCGACAGTTCTACGGGTATGCCATGAGCATCTGTCTGCGTTACTCGCCCACCCGCGAAGGCGCGCTGGAGGTAGTAAACGATGGCTTTCTGAAAGTATTTACCCGGCTGGATCAGTACGATTCGGCCCAACCGTTCAAGGGCTGGCTCCGGCGTATTCTGATCAACGCAGCCATCGACCATTATCGGCAGGAGGTGCGTCATCATTATCACGATACCATTGAGCAGGCTGAACCAACGGCGGTCAGCCCGTCGGCCGATGCCTTTAGCCTGCTCGCTCATGAAGACCTGCTGAAGCTGATTCAGCGGCTGTCGCCAGCTTATCGGCTGGTTTTTAATCTGTATGTCATGGACGGATTTACGCACGACGAAATTGCCGATCAACTCGGCATTACGGTGGGTGCATCAAAATCGAACCTGGCCCGGGCGCGGGAGAACCTGCGCCAACTGCTGAAGCAATTAAACCACGATGAGTATGCAAGAGCTAACCGATGACCAATTGGACGGCCTCTTCAGAAAGTCGGCTGAAGAGTTCGATCCCCCGTTCGATCCGGCGGCCTGGCAGGCCATGCGCAACCAGCTCGACACCCACGACCGAACCACGGCTGGGCCTGTACAACTGCGCGAACGACTCATTCGGTGGGGACTTCCGCTGGTGTTACTCTTTATGCTGCTCCTGATAGGTGGTAGCTGGTACACCTCCCGCCAGGAGTACAGCCGTCGTACCGCCCCCGCGCAATCGGGTCTGGCAACCACTGGCAACACCCCCCCCAACCGGCGGGTCTGGGCACCGCTTGCGTTTGATCCGCTGGCCAGTCCGGGACCGGAGCCTGCAACGGAGCGGACCCTGGCCCGCGTAAAGGAGGAAAAAAAGGTAACAATCCCGGCAGTGGCTACGTTGGCCCGGATCAAAACCAAAGCCCTGCCAAACGGAACCTCATCAACAAACAAACCTTTGCCAGAACCAGCGACCATACGACCATACGACGAAGCCGTTCCTGATCGGCCGGCAGCCCTTAGTTCGGCACCTGAACCGTTGCCCGTACGCCCGGCTACGGAGCGATCGACCTCCAGCCGTAACCGGAGCCAGACGCGCCAGACAAGACGCCGGCTAACCAGCCCAAACAAGTCACTCACCAGCCGGGCTGACCAACGTTCGCTGGCCATGATTGGACTTACCGGTTCTGCCAACAGTTTCAAACCGGCCCGACAGCCATTCCGTACTGCCAACCCCGACTGGACCGCACCCGTGGCCGATGTTAGTTCGGCAGCAAGCCAGCCCGTGGAGACGGTTGACCAACCCCGGCTGACTACCACTTCGTCTTCGTCGGTGACGTGGCTGGCCATTCGACCGGGGCAATGGCCGGACAAGGTAGCGTTTACCACCCGGCCCGTAACGGCTCAGCCCGATACCGCTGCCCGCCAACAACCAGCGTCGGCGTCATCGTCAATACCGCGGGGGCTGAGCGTACGGTTTATGGTGTCTCCGGATCTGAGCGCCGTTGGATTACGCAACTTTGCGCGGCCGGGTACCAACGTAGGGTTGGCGCTGGAGTACCGGCTTGCGTCGCGCTGGAGCCTGCAGGCCGGTGCAGTATGGAGCCATAAAGTGTACAACGCCCGCCCTACGGATTACGAATGGCCCGCCCACTGGTACTGGAAGGTAAAGCCGACCGGCGTTAGTGGCGAGTGTACCATGATCGACATTCCGATAAACCTCCGTTACGATGTTATCAGCCAAACCCGCAGCAACGGACGCCCACCCAACCGCTGGTTTGTAAGCGGAGGAGTAACGAGCTATATTCTCCTGAAAGAAGATTACACCTACAACTATGCCACACCCAGCGATCCGGGCATCCGATATCGGTCCCTGGCCGTAGATAGCACCACCCGGTATGGACTCAGCCACCTCAACCTGTCTGTCGGGTACGAACGCGCGCTGAGCAGGCGGCTGTCGTGGCAGATCGAGCCGTTCATGAAAGTGCCGCTCAAAGGTGTGGGGTATTTTAAGATCGATCTACTCAGTACCGGAGCGTTCCTCTCGCTCCGGTACAAACTGTAAATAAACAGCAGTTTCCGGCCAGCCTTTCAGCCAGACTAAGGTCGGCAATTTCCTGATCCGGAGTCCGTTAATTCATGTAACTACATTTTATTTTTACCATTTATGCTAACCAAACCAACTAACGAAAACACGATGGATCGTGGTGAATTTATTCGCAGCCTTGGCCTGAGCAGCGCTGCGCTGATGTCATTCTATTGCCTGGGCACCCTTACGTCCTGCTCCGGTGGTGGTGACGATCCTGCCCCCGGTGGCGGCACTACCACCCCGGTTACCTCGCCCGGCCTGACGGGCAATGCGGAGGCCAGCAAAGGCGCTATCAGCTTTACGCTTGATCTGACCAGCACCGATTTCAGCAAGCTCAAAACACAGGGCGAATTTGTTCGGGTAGGCGACGTGCTGGTGGCCAATACGAGCGGCAACAAATACGTGGCGATCCAGCGGTTATGTTCGCACGAGCGGCAGGATGCCGTTTCGTACCGGCTGTCGTCCAACGACTTCGGCTGTAGCGTTCACGGCTCCGTTTTTGCGCTCGACGGCAGCGTGAAAGTAGCAGCCGGAGGCCCGAGCCAGCCCGCCATGAAACTGTATAAAACGACGCTCAGCACCAACGGCAACTCGCTCCAGATAACCGCGTAATCCAGCTTTATCATCCTATATGACGTCCCTACGCCCACTTGCCTTTCTATCGCTGTTGCTGACGAGCCTGAGCCTGCTGGCGCAAACCCCGGCCACTGATACCACCTCCAGAAACGCCCCGGCGGCTTCAGATACCCTGCCGGCAACCGCCGATGAGTCGGCCAATGCCCTGCTGGAGGGGCTGGCTGACGCCAACGAAACGCCCAGTCTGCTGCCGCAGAAAATGATTTTCACCCAGCGGGCATTTTGGGGGCCGAAGGGTTTGCTGCGCGTAACGAACATGGCTCCGCTCTCATCGGCTGGGCGTGCTAAGGAACTCAAGATTCGGAGAACGATGCTGGTGGCTCACCAGATCGGCGGCTTTGTCACGCTGGCCGGCTTTGTGGCGCAGGGGCTTCTGGGCGCTAAACTCTATAACGCGAAGGGGCAGGAATACGCCGATACCAAAGTCTGGCACGAACGAATGGCGTCGTACATCAACGTTTCTTACGGCACCACGCTCGCTCTGTCGCTAACGGCCCCTCCGCCGGTAGTGGGTGCCAAACGAGGGCTGAGCTGGATCAGAGTCCATAAATACCTGGCCGTAGTTCACCTGGCCGGTATGGTAGCCACCAATGTGCTGGCCCAGAAAATCCAGACCGACAGCAGCCTCAAACCCGTTCACCGGGCAGCGGCCTATACGACATTTGGTGCTTATGCGGCTTCTATTGTGGCCCTAACGTTTTAGAAATTATGACCCGTATCCTACTCTGCTTATTCGTCCTGTGCTTGTGGGGCTTTGCCGGGCCGCTGGCCAAGCGCAAACTCGTGGCCGACAAATCGCTGTCAACCGTGACCTACGCGGCCAAACACCCGCTTCACAAGTGGGAGGGCGTTAGTCATGACGTCAACTGCGCCATGATCTACAATGACGAGACCAAAACACCCGAGAGTGTGGCCGTTTCGATCAAGGTAGCCTCGTTCGACAGTCAGAACAACAACCGCGATTCGCACGCCATCGAAGTGCTCGAGGGGCTGAAGTATCCGAACGTTACGTTTGTCAGCTCGGGTATCAAAGCCAACGAAGACGGCACGCTGAGCGCCAGAGGTAATCTGACTTTTCATGGGGTAGCAAAGCCGGTGAGCGTACAGGTCACCCGCAAAGAGGCTGGTGGCAAGATGACGCTGACCGGCGAATTTCCGGTTAGCCTGACCGAATACAATGTCGAGCGCCCGTCGCTGATGGGACTCAAGACCGATGACCTGATGACACTGCGGTTCGACCTCGTCTTTCCGCTGTAAACACAACCTATCTGTACCGTTTTGAGAGAGCCGCTTTTGCGGCTTTCCTGTTTTACGGCAGCGGGTTACGCCCCGCCTTAGTAACTGATTCCTTCGTTGTATTTGAACAGCGCGTAGCTGGTGCCCTCCCGATAGCCGGGTACATCTTCGCGCTGCTGGCTGGCGGCCGACTCTGACAGGGGCGTGGTAAACGGCATCTTACCCGTTGGTTTGAACTTACCCGTAACAATATCCAGCAGCGCTTCGGGGGTTGTACCGAACGTGGCCAGTACGGCAGGCATGTTACTCATCGTCTTTGTATTGTACACCTCGTCGATAATCCATGGATTAGTGTAGTTGAGCGCCAGGATGGTCGGTTTTTTGGCCGCCAGCGCGTTGATGTAGCCTACTTCGACTGCGCATTTGGATAAAGCCAGCTGAAGTGGTGACCCGTCGGACCCAAACAGCGGCTGCATGGATGGCGCGATCCACAGCAGGATAACGTCGGCCGCTTCGGGGGTGTTTACAAACTCAACGGCGTACGCCTGGGGGTTGGCGGGTGCATAAACCGTTCCCGGACCCGTAGGCGGAGTGCCGTACTTTTTCTGGTACGATTCGAAATACACTTTCGTCTTCGCCTTCAGCGGCAGGGTCCGGGCTTCGTTACGCAGTAACACAATGGACTTACGCAGGGCCAGATTGGCCCGCTCGGTGAATCGGGGGTTACCAACCAGCTTTTCGGCTGCGTCCTCGTCAACGTATGGGTTCTCAAACAGGCCCAGCAGAAACTTCTCCCGCAACAGCCGCAGTACCGAGTCATCGATCAGGGCCATGTCGACCATACCGGTCTGTACCGTTTCGAGCAGTTTGGCCGGGTTGGCATTACCGGAATACAGGTTCACCCCCGCTTCCAGGCTTTTTTTGTAGCGCTCCGTCAATGACAGCTTCTCTACCCCCCAGGGCATCATATCGATCGGGCCCGTGTCAGAGTTGATGATGCCCGTAAAGCCCAGTTCTTTCCGAAGCAGATCGCTCAGGATACCTTTGTTATACGCATAAGCCACCTGTTCGTATTTCGTGCCGACTGGCATCGAGTAGTAGGGCATAATAGACGAGGTGCCTGCTTTGATAGCGGCTTTGAACGGAATGAGGTTGTTTTCCAGCATACCTCCCGGGAAAACCTCTTCTTTGCCGAACTCGAAATGCGGGTCCTGTCCGGCTTTGGTAGCTCCCCCGCCCGGAAAATGCTTGGTCGTGAGCGCAACCGACGCTGGTCCCAGGGTTTTGCCCTGAAATCCCAGCACAATTTCGGTAATCATCCGCCCCGCCCAGTCGGCATTTTCGCCAAATGTACCGTCGACCCGTTGCCAGCGGGGTTCGGTGGCAATATCGGCCATGTACATGTACCCCTTCCGAAG
Organism: Spirosoma sp. 209; assembly: GCF_002006735.1. Taxonomy (NCBI): domain Bacteria; kingdom Pseudomonadati; phylum Bacteroidota; class Cytophagia; order Cytophagales; family Cytophagaceae; genus Spirosoma; species Spirosoma sp. 209. The sequence goes on from NZ_MVEC01000001.1 coordinate 376,785, forward strand.
TCCCACAGCGGCCCATTCCTGGCGGGCTACGTCGGCAAACTCCCGAACCAGTTCCGGATCGCGCATGGCCGATAGCCCTAGTTCGCCCGGCCAGACCGAAAAAACGGTTTTGCCGACGCTGGTGCCCATGGCGGCCGAAGCGGTGATGTGATTGCGCGGGTTCGACGCCACAATGGCCGGAATACCCAATGGCTGACTCTCGCAAAGGGCCTGTAGCCGGTTGGCCCACTCGGCCGTTGTTCGGGCGCTTACGTTGGCCCGCAGAATGAAATGGCGCAGGTGAAACTGAGTAACCCCTTTGGTGGTGCCAGCCGCGTTCATGACGGGGGTTGGCAGCGGCCGACGGGTGAATATGTTCGAACTCTGAACGATATCGTCCTCGCTGAATTCGCTGGTGATGGGTCCGGTGGGCGCCGGCTGATTCGGGCCGAAGCCGGAGCGTTCGTTTTTCAGGCGGGTATCGCTGATCAGCATAAACCCTACTTTCTGCTCGACCGACATTTTTGCCAGCAGATCCCGACTCCGTTCTTCGGCCGACAGGCGCCAGTCCTCATATCGGTCCAGCTGATTATTTCGGTTCAGGTCTTTAAACTTCAGTCCGTTCAGCGTAAGAACACGAACGGTTCGGGCACCCAGTACGGGCTGCTGCACGCGCGACTGGGCATTGACCGATGGGGTAGCTGTTGAGACTGACAGCATCAGCATCAGCCCCAGATAAATGGGGGTACTATTCATGGAGCAGACAAGCAGGTTAAGGTGGTTATGAGCGAAATAGCCAGCCGCTGGCCAACCCGGTTGCAGTTGGTACAAAATCGGCGAAGCGCTGAACTACAGCTCGTTGGTTGCTGAAGGGCCCAACCGGCCGAATCTACTACCTGGCTGGACTCCGGCTTATTCATCGACAGGTAGATCCGCAGCGGACCTACAGCTCTGTCTCTATCAGGTTGGAATTGTATACGACTATGTTCTGAATGTATCCACCAGCCCTGCAACACGCCAGGTTAGGGCTGCGTACAGACAGTACAATACATAGTCATTCCGTCTGTTCTTAAAAACCAGCTTATGCCAGCAATCTTCCGGAAGCTTTTCCTAGTGTCAAGTCTGTTCGTAGCCCTGTATGCCTGTAACTCGTCAACGAACGACGCCGTCAGTCCAACGGCAACGATAACGGGCTTATCCTGCGGGTCGGCTACGTTTTCGGCCACAGCCCTGAGTGGTACAGCCTATACAGCCACGGCTACCCTCCCTTACACCGGCGGAAATGGAGCCGCTTACGCAGCCGCTACCGCCATTGCTTCCACTGGCATTACGGGGCTGAACGCTACGTTACAGGCCGGTACACTGGCCAATGGGTCCGGCAGTCTGACCTACTCATTATCGGGCACGCCCAGCGGTTCCGGAACGGCTACTTTTGCTATCAGTTTTGGTGGTCAGTCATGCAATCTGGCCCTAACGGTGAGCGCGTCGACCCCCAGTTCCAATACCGCCAACTGCACAACCGCAACCGGGGTTGCCAACATCGTTTGCCTGGCTGAAGCGTTTAAGGCAACTTTATCGGCCTCGCAGCTGGCAACGGCCCAGCTCGCCTACACCCGTGATAATGTTGTACGCTGGTCTAATCTGCCCCAGGCCCTCTACCAGGCCAAGCGACTGGGCATTGCGTTCAGTTCGTTATCAGCCACCCAGCTGGCGGCTGCCAAAGCCCTGGTTCAGGCGGCTACCGGCTCGCAGGCGGGTGAAGGGTATGCCGAAGTACAGCAGCTATTGCTGGCCGACGATTATCTGAATGCAAACGGAGGTGGCTCAACCTATGGCTCCGGCAATTATTACATCGCCCTGCTGGGAACGCCCTCGCTCACCGATGCCTGGCAACTCCAGTTTGGGGGCCATCATCTGGCGGTAGCGATGACGTATAAGAATGGAACCGTTGTGGGAGCGACTCCGTATTTTGAAGCGATTGAACCGGCCTCTTTTGTTAGTAATGGCACCACCATTCAGGCAATGGGGAATGAACAGGCCGGTATGGTAGCCATGCTGGCAGGCTTATCGGCAACGCAGCTGACTACGGCGAAACTAACGACATCGCTGACCGACATCCTGATGGGCCCGGGTAAGGACGGCCAGTTTCCAACTGCCAAATCGGGGCTGGCGGTTAGTGGACTTACCACCACGCAGAAAGCCCTGGTTCTGGCAGCCATGAAGCCCTGGGTGCAGGACGTGGATAATGCAACGGCGGCTGAACTGCTCAAAACGTACGAGAGCGAACTCGACCAGACCTACATTGCCTATTCCGGAACAACGGCGCTTAACAGCAACGGCGATTATGCCCGAATCGACGGACCAAGCGTCTGGATCGAGTTTTCGGGTCAGGGCGGTATTGTGATCCGCAACGTTACCCATTTCCACACCATCTGGCGGGATCGCAAACGCGATTATGGCGCCAACTTCACATTCTGATGCAGCTCGTTCCCCAACCGCTACGCAGCCTGTACCAGTGGGTACTGGCTGCGTGTCTGATCTATACAGCGTTCATACCGGCACACCGGCTGTCAGCGCACCCTATGCCCAACTCAGTCGTGCTGCTGACCGTTCAGCGCGACCGTATCGACGCGACCGTTCAGCTACCACTCAGCGAATTACAGTTTGCCTTCGGTCATGCCGTTAACGATAGTTCGGCCCGGCTGATAACCCGTTTTGGTCCGGCGCTTAGCGCCTACCTCCGGCAGCATATCCGCGCGGTTGGTCCGGAAGGGCAGTCCTGGTCGGTCGGTGTCGGCGCTCTGTCGGTCGACTCCAGCACGAATTCGATCAATGGTACTTACCGCGAACTGGTAGCTCACTGCTGGCTCAAACCACCTTCCGGCGCTGATCTGCGCCAGTTTACGCTCTACTACGACGCGATCGTTCATCAGGTGATTACGCATAAAATACTGGTTTCTGTGCGTCAGGATTGGGCATCGGGGGCGTTGGCCGACGAAAGTCCCGTTCAGATAGGTCTGATTGAACTCGACATACCCAGCGGCACGGTTCCGCCCCTGGCCGTTAGGCTGAAGCCTGGAACTCTATATACGGGGTTTCAGACAATGGTCGAGCTGGGCGTTCAGCACATTGCCGAGGGCACCGATCATCTGCTTTTTCTGCTGGTGCTCCTACTGCCGGCACCCCTGCGGGCCGGGCGTCGGCGGTGGCATCCGGACGGCGGTGTGCGCTACAGTCTGATCCGGCTACTCAGGTTAACGATGGCTTTCACGCTGGGGCATTCGCTCACCTTGCTGGCAGGCACGGTTGGGTGGTTACGGGTGCCGGCCCAACCCGTTGAGGTGTTGATTGCGGGGTCAATTCTGGTTTCGGCGATTCACGCACTCCGCCCGTTGTTTCCGGGGCGGGAGGGCTACGTAGCGGCTGGTTTCGGGCTTATCCATGGCCTGGCTTTTGCCGACACGCTAAGTAACTTATCGCTCGATCCGAGCCATCTGGCACTTAGCCTGTTGGGGTTCAACCTGGGTATAGAGTGCACACAGGTATTCGTTATCGGACTTGTTATGCCCTGGCTTATAGTTCTGAGTCGCAGTATGGTATACACAAGGGTGCGATTATCAGGCGCCCTCTTTGCTTCGGTTGCGGCCCTGGCCTGGATCGCAGAACGACTGTCGGGACAAACCAATTGGTTTACTACCGCGGTTGAAACGCTGGCTCGCTATGCCCCGCTGTGGTTGCTGTTACTGATCGTAACAACGCTGCTTGTTTATTACCGGCATCGCCAGTCGCAGCCGGTTTCATAACCGGGGCATTGATGGCGATTTAAACCCGCTGGTTAGTCGATGCCCGGTAATCGGTTGGCGACAGGCCGGTATGTTTGCGGAAGAACCGGGCAAAGTAGTTCGGGTAATCGAACTCCAGCAGGTAGGCTATTTCGGATACCGTATAGCTGGTATAAAGCAGGTACTTGCGGGCTTCGTTGAGCCGATGTTCCTGCACCAGTTGCAGCGCCGACTTACCGGCTACGGCCTGACAGATCCGGTTGAGATGAACAGGGCTGACAGCCAGTTCGTCGGCAAACTGGCCAATACTGTGCCGACCGCCAACCTGCCGGATCCGCTGCTGAAACGCCCGAAAATAGCGCAGGTACGGATCGTCCGGCCGGTTTTCGAGGTCGTGGTTCTGCTGCCAGATTCGGTATAACACAATGAAGAGCCGCTGCAGACAGGCCTGCACCATACCGCGTTTTTCGGGTCGGTCGTCGAACAACTCGTCGTCGATATGCCGGATCAGCTCCTGAACAGTCTGGGGCGAGTACGCCCCGTCGAAGACCGTCAGACACTGCACATGACCCAGCATGGAAGCCACGCCCGACGAAGCCGGAAACAGCCCGTCTATCCAGGTATCAGACAGGGTCAGAATATGGCCCGTTACGTCAGCACTGTAGACAAAGCCATGCAGCGCCGTTGGTGGAATCAGCAGGAGGCAGGGGCCCTCCAGCTGGCGCGTTCGACTGGCGTCTTTAAACTCGACGCGTCCGGAAAGAACCAGGAATACCTGCAACAGCCGGGCGTGAATGTGGGGTTGTATGATCCAGTCGAACGTACGGCTGCGCGTTTCGATCAGTTCCGAGAACAGGTATTCGCCGTCGGCACCGGTCATTGTTTCTCCGTAAAGTCCGTCGTACTGAGTAATGCGCATGGAAAAGCGTTTTGGCCTAAAGATGGCTATAAATACCTACATTGACCAGGAGCAGGGTAGTCAGGTTTCTTCTGGTGCCTGCCCGGCCCATCGGGTCTGCATGTTCGATTTATGTCTGAAAAAAGCCGAAACGTATCCTGATGACCCGCCCTGTCGCCAGCAACTTTGCCAGCTGTGCCAGTCATTATTTTGATGTATTCTTTCTCTCATAATCTTATGTACGTGACCCCCTTTGCCCAATCAGTAAAATGGATGCGTAGTTTGGTCCGGCTGGCCTGCCTGATGAGTTGGGCGGGTGTGTTGCTGGCTCAACCGCCGGGCATGCCGCGCGGAGGACCTATGGGCAAACCCAACACCCAATCCATTAGTCGGAAATGGCTCAATGTGCCTTATGCAACCCAATCACCCGCTCAACAGCTGGATATTTACCTGCCCGAAACCGGCGAAGGGCCCTTTCCGGTTATTGTTGCTATTCACGGGGGAGCGTTCAAAATGGGCGATAAAGCCGATGGACAGCTTACGCCCATGCTGGAAGGACTCAAACGAGGTTATGCGGTGGTCAGTATCAACTACCGGCTGAGTGGAGAAGCCATCTTCCCGGCGCAGATTCAGGACGTAAAAAGAGCTATACGCTTCGTTCGGGCCAACGCCAGAACCTACAAACTGAACCCCAACAAGCTGGCAACCTGGGGCGGCTCGGCAGGTGGTCACCTGGCGGCTATGGCCGGAACAACCGGCACCCTCACGGACTTCGACGATCCGAGCGACCCGAACGTGAACCAGCCTGCGCGGGTTCAGGCCGTTGTCGACTGGTTTGGCCCGATCCAGTTTGATCAGATGGACGCTCAGTTCAGAGCCAGCGGCAAAGGTCGTCCTGACCATGACGCGGCCAACTCACCCGAGTCGGCGCTGATTGGCAAACCCATCCAGGAAGCTCATGATCTGGTCAAACGAGCCAGCCCCGCTACCTACATCAGCCCGGCATCCCCGCCCTTCTTTATCGAGCACGGCACCGAAGATCCGCTGGTGCCGACTGAGCAGTCGAAACTACTGGCAGCTGCGCTTCAGGACGTACTCGGCCCAGCCAGCGTATCGCTTACCCTGCTTGAGGGAGCGGGGCACGGTGGTCCTCAGTTCAATACGCCGGAGAACCTGGCGAAGGTATTTGCGTTCCTTGACAAACACCTTAAGTAGTTTTCCGGGTTTGGTGCTATTTTGAGCAGAATCGTCACTTAAACATCCATGAAATCAAAAAACCTTGTTAGTCTGTCGGTTGCGGCCGTCTTTGCAGTCCTTTCCGTAACGGGTCTACTCATCTATCTGGGCCAGGGTAACCATACCATCGACCATACCCACGCCTGGTTTGGCGTTTTGTTTTTCGGTGCGGCCGTCTTTCACATTATCAACAACTGGTCGTCGATCAAAGGGTATTCGGTCAGCCGGCGCACTAATAGCGTTCAGCGCGAACTGATTATTCCAAGCCTGATTACGGTTGTATTCGTGGTCGGTATCGCGGCCGACTGGCCGGTGTTCAAAGACTTGGCCAACGCGGGAAAGAAAGCGTTCGGACGGAGTAAACCCAAAAAAGAGGCTCTGTCGCAAACCACCGTCGACTCCATTGCCCGACGCCTGATTGCCGATCATGACAAGGTCGACGCACAAAGCATCCGGTTCGATACGACGGCCGTACTGGGCGAGAACGTCATTGTGGCGCAGGGCACAGCCTCACACGCCAAACCGGACACCACCACCTTCCGTTTCACCGACGTTCTCTCGCTGGAGGGCAACCAATGGAAGATCGTGGCTGGCCAAACCGGCCCCCGTTAATATCGTTCGGTAACCGGACTTATCGTTGGCGAAACGATTTCGTATAAATGCCCCGCCCTGCCAGTGGATTTATTCCTGGCAGGGCGGGGCATTCGATTCCCCCCGTCAGGGGTAAACCCACTGACGGGGGGCGGTCTGCCAGTGGGTTTACCCCTGGCAGTACCATCCAGTTTGATCAGGTATTTCCAAAGAACCCCGTCAGGGGTAAACCCACTGACGGGGTTCTTTGGAAACAGTTGCTTACAATACCGTAATCAATCCTTTGATAACAGCACCCAGGCGAATCGCGTCCAGCACGCGGGCTTCGGAAGCACCGTGTTTGAGTACGCTCTCCTCGTGCGACCGAACGCACATTTCGCAGCCGTTCACGGCCGAAACGACCAGGCTCATGAGTTCGAAAAACTCCTTACCCAGTACTGGCGTCATCATGATGCTCATCCGGATACCCGCCTGGGCCGTGGTGTAATACTCTTTATCCATGAAGTGCCGGAACCGGTAGTACACGTTGTTCGTGCTCAGCAGCGACGTGCAGGCCAGCGTTTCGCTTAGCTCGGCGGCTGTGGCTCCTTCAGCTTCGGCGGCTTTGGTAAAGGCGTCGATCAGCAGCTGTTGCTTTTCGTTAGCGGCTACCGACAGGGCCAGCAGCAGCGCTTCTTTCCTGGTCAGGTGCTGGCTGTTGTTCAGCACATTGCTAACGTTGATTTTCAGATCGCGCAGATACCGGTTATCACTCAGCTGCTCCAGCACCGGGAAGTCAGCCGTTGTATCGATGCCCAGGTTGCTTAGCAACGATTGGGCCGTGTCATTCAGTGTCGTTGTCATCGTGTAAAGCGTATAAGCGTGAATGAGGAGACCAATCCTCCTCATTCACGCCGGTTTATCGTATCGATCGCTTAGTTATTAAGCGGCCAGGGTGGCTTCGCCTTTGGTCCAGTTGCAGGGGCAGAGCTCGTCGGTTTGCAGGGCGTCGAGTACGCGCAGTACTTCGTTTACGTTACGGCCTACAGACAGATCGTTAACGGCCACCCACCGAACAATACCTTGTGGATCAACGATGTAGGTAACGCGGTAAGCTACTTTCTCGTTAGCTTCCAGAATACCCAGCTCATCGGCCAGCGACTTCGAGGTGTCGGCCAGCATCGGGAACTTCAGCCCGCGCAGGTCGTCGTGGTTTTTACGCCAGGCCAGGTGAACGAACTCCGAATCGGTCGAGGCACCTACGAGCATGGTGTCACGGTCTTCGAAGTCGTCAAATTTTTTGTTGAACTCAGCGATTTCGGTGGGGCAAACGAAGGTAAAATCTTTCGGCCACCAGAACATCACGAGCCATTTGCCAGCCTGTCTGTGGTCGTCTGACGAGATTTCGTAAAACTCGTTGCCTTTATCGAGCGACACCACCGCCAACTTCTTGAACTCGGGAAATTCTGAACCTACCGAAACGATATGATTTTTCATAGACAAAACAGGTTGTATTCAATTGTAACGACTTACTTCTGTACAAAAATAGACGTCTATATCATATTTACTACTATTGATTTTATCAATGAGAAATAGATAAACTATATGCCTTCATTATTCTAATAGCGAATTGTATTGTTCATTATAACCTTAACTCAAAACCTAACTAGCGCCTAACCGCATCTTCCTATAATACAATTTGAATCAGGCTACCGCATTAAAGAAAAATTGAACCATAGTGCTGTGGCCCATAAAAAAACACCCGACTGCTTAGCCAGGTGTCGTTCATAAAATTGGCTGGTAACGGCTGGTTTATACGCTTACCAGTTTTGGTTTCCGGAAACCGCGCCAGGCCAGAACGGCGCTGATCAGGGTCAGTACCGCACTCAGCACATACGGCGCGCCCGGAAAGTAAACGGGTGCCTCGGTGCTGGTGAAGTACGAAAACAGGTTGGTCATAATCAGCGGGCCGAAAATCGATGTAGTACTGGTCAGGCTGGTCAGCGCGCCCTGTACCTCGCCTTGTTCGTTGGCCGGTACCTGGGTCGATATGATCCCCTGCACCGAAGGCCCGGCAATGCCGCCCATGGCGTAAATAGCCATAAACGCGAACATCATCCAGCTCTGGGTGGCAGCCGCAAAGAGAGCGAAACCCACCGCCGAAAACAGAAGCCCCACGTAGACCGATCGCTCCTGACCGAGTTTAGGAATAATTATTCGCGTCAACCCGCCCTGAACGATAGCAAACGCCAGCCCGATGGTAGCCAACGACCAGCCAACCATCTGCTCGTCCCAGCCAAATTTCTCGATGGTATAAAACGTCCAGGTGCCCTGTACCGAAAAACCGGCAATGTAGATCAGCACCAGCGAGGCCACCAGCCCCAGAATAACCGGATACCGACCCAGATTCAGCAGCGACCCGACCGGGTTGGCCCGTCGCCAGTCGAAAGGGCGTCGGTTTTCGGGAGCCAGGGATTCGGGCAGGATGAAAAACCCGTACAGGAAGTTGAGAAACGTAAGCCCCGCAGCGACGAAGAACGGCGTGCGCGACCCAAACTGGGCCAGCGTACCACCCAGCGCCGGGCCCAGGATGAAGCCAACCCCAAACGCAGCGCCTATCAGTCCGAAATTTTGCGCCCGCTTTTCGGGAGTGCTGATGTCAGCAATGTACGCGCTGGCCGTTGTGAAGCTGGCCCCCGTAACACCCGCCAGCAGCCGCCCCAGAAACAACCACTCGATGGTTGGCGCAAACCCGGTCAGGACGTAATCGAGGCCGAAGCCGAACAGCGAAAACAGCAGCACCGGCCGGCGACCGTACTGATCGCTGAGTCCACCCAGTACCGGCGAGAAGATGAACTGCATAGCCGCGTAGGCAAACGTCAGCCAGCCACCGTAGCGGGCGGCCTCGCTAATGTTGCCGTCAATAAGCTGCTCAATCAGTTTCGGAACAACGGGAATAATGATGCCTAGCCCCGTTACATCGATCAGGAGGGTGATAAAAATAAAGATGAGCGCCGGGCCGCGACGGTCAGATACAGCAGGGTTGGCCATAATGATAAATGAAGAATGATGAACGATGAACAGGTATTGCGCGAGCGATTACCCATTCATCATTCATCATTCTTCACTCTTTTTTACGCGTATGTATTCAGCATCACTGGCATGACCAGCATCAGAATATCTTCATTTTCTTCTTTATCGGCAGGAATCAGCAGACCGGCCCGGTTCGGAGCCGACATTTCGAGCGAAATCATCTTAGCGCTCAGGTTGCTGAGGACTTCGGACATCAGCTTGGCGTTGAAGCCGATTTCCATGGGCTCGCCATCGTAGTCGCAAAGCAGTTTCTCGTTGGCTTCGTTCGAGTAGTCGAGATCCTCGGCCGAGATGGTCAGCGAGTTGGTTTTGAGCGACAACCGAATCTGGTGCGTAGTGCGGTTGGCGTAGATCATAATCCGCTTCAGCGAGTTGAGCAGATCGGTCCGGCCAATGGTCATCACGTTGGGATTGTTGGTCGGGATGGCGTTTTCGTAGTCGGGGAAACGCTCGTCGATCAGGCGGCAGATCAGCTGCGTGGGTCCGAAGGTGAACGACGCGTTGGCCTGGCTGAATTCGGCCACCACCGGCACGTTTTCCGGCAGCGAGGCTTTGAGCAGCTGCAGCGCCTTCCGCGGTACGATCAGCGACGCACTGGCTGCCGAGCCGAGGTCGGTCCGGCGGTAGCGGATCAGGCGGTGACCGTCGGTAGCCACGAAGGTAGCATTATCGGTCGACAGCTGCAGGTACACCCCCGTCATGGCCGGACGCAGATCGTCGGTGCTGGTGGCGAAGACGGTATTGTTGATGGCGCTCAGCAGAATATCCGACGTCATATCGACCGACAGAGTCTTGGCCACGGTCGGTAGTTTTGGGAAGTCGATCGGGTTTTCGCCGGAGAGTTTGTAGCGACCGTTGTCGGTCAGGATTTCAGTGCCGAAGGTGTCGGTATCTATGTTGACGGTAACGGGCTGTTCGGGCAGACTACGCAGGGTATCGAGCAGCAGCTTGGCCGGAATGGCAATGGCGCCGTTCTCGCTGGCTTCGACCGGAATCTGGGTGGTCATGGTCGTTTGCAGGTCCGAAGCCGTAACGGTCAGCGTACCATCTTCAATACGAAACAGGAAGTTTTCAAGGATGGGAACGATGGGATTCGTGGCCACTACCCCGTTTATATGCTGAAGATTTTTAAGAAGGACGGACGAGGAAACGATAAATTTCATGGGCCTGTTGTTTAGGGGCGTGACATGATGATATATATCTACAAAAGTAGCAAAAAATACTGAGACGGATGGAAACAGAACTGGTCAACCGAGTAGCCAATAGTGGCCTGGTAACGCTCGATCTGGAAGACTTTTATCACCCGGGCGAGCGCCTGGTCTACGACCTGAAAGATAACCTCTACATGGGGCTTATTCTGAAAGAAAAAGACTTCCGCGCTTTCCTGAAAGAACACGACTGGAGCCAGTACGCGGGCAAAAATGTAGCGATCACCTGTACCGAAGATGCTATTGTTCCGACCTGGGCCTACATGCTGCTGACCCTGCAGCTCCAGCCCTATGCGCATACCGTTGTTTTCGGGTCGCTGGCCGATCTGGAGACAAAGCTATACCTCGACGCCATTGCCCGGATCGACCCCGAGACCTACCGCGATGCGCGTGTTGTAGTGAAAGGCTGCTCGAAAGTACCGGTACCCACGTCGGCCTACGTGGAGCTGACGCGGGTATTGCGGCCGGTGGTGCAGAGTCTGCTCTTCGGTGAGCCCTGTAGTACGGTGCCGCTCTATAAACGATCGGTTCCCAAACCCGTCAGGTCCTGAGTAGTTTGCAATAACAAAAAAGCCCCATTCGGTCGACGGATGGGGCTTTTTTTTGCCATTAGACAACCAGAATCAGCCGCCCGATCAAGTTTGGCTTTTTTTACTGTTCAATTTGTAACTATTTGCTATAAATTGACTTTCCCCAAACTTTTTACCCACTCTTTGTATGCAACTCGAAATCCGCAACCTTTCCAAGACCTATTCGAACGGGGTTCACGCGCTCAAAGATGTAACGCTAACCATTCCGCAGGGCATGTTCGGGCTCCTGGGGCCCAACGGGGCTGGCAAATCGAGCCTGATGCGTACCATCGCCACCCTTCAGGAGGCCGACAGCGGAAGCATCACGCTGACCGATGTTGGCGGGGCCGACCTGAATGTGCTGACCCAGAAAGACGCCACCCGACGACTGCTGGGCTATCTGCCGCAGGAGTTTGGGGTTTATCCCCGCGTAACGGCCGAGGCCATGCTCGATCATATCGCTACGCTGAAAGGCATCGCCAACGGGCGCGAGCGGAAAGAGCTGGTATCGGGCCTGCTGCAGAAAGTAAACCTGCACACCGTTCGGAAGAAGAACCTTGGTACCTTTTCGGGGGGTATGAAACAGCGCTTCGGCATTGCGCAGGCCCTCATCGGCAACCCGCGGCTTATCATTGTCGACGAACCAACGGCGGGCCTCGACCCGGCCGAGCGCAACCGCTTTCATAACCTGCTGGCCGAAATTGGCGAAAATACGGTGGTCATTCTGTCGACCCACATTGTTGAAGACGTCACGAACCTCTGCTCCGACATGGCCATTATCTGCCTCGGCGAGGTCGTCGCGCAGGGAAATCCCAACGACCTGGTGGCCGATCTGCACGGCAAAGTCTGGCAGAAATTTGTGGAGAAGACCGAGATCGATACCTACCGGGCGATGCACCGCGTCATCTCGACCCAGTTGAAAGGCGGCAAAACCCGGCTACACGCCTACAGCGACGGGCCGATACCCGGTTTCGACGCCGTCGTTCCCGACCTGGAGGACGTCTACTTTGCCAAGATCACGGAGCGCATGGAAGTCACTACGGTCTAACGGTAAGCAACGGTGGTGCAGTCGGCGTCCGATCCGCACGCACCACCTGACCTGGTCACCGTGGTCCGTGTCCTCACGGACCACTTGTGCGTCAGCAACAAACCATCCGGGGAAGTGGTCCGTGAGGACACGGACCACGGTGAATCATGCACAACGCTGGGAACGATGACTGCCCGCCTGATCGACTTAGGTTTATGTTCTAACCCCCTTACGACTTATGTTTCTTGAAATATTTCGTTTTGAAGTGGCGTACCGGCTCAAACGACCGGCCACGTACCTCTACGCCCTGATTTTATTCCTGTTCACGTTCCTGTTTGTCATTTATGGCAGTGGTCCGGCCTCCGAGAAAACCAACGTAAACTCGCCCTATGCCGTCAGCCAGTTCGTTGTGGTGCTGACGATCTTCGGTATGCTCATCGCTTCGGCTATTATGGGCGTACCGGTCTACCGCGACATCGAACACAGCACCAAAAATTACTTCTTTAGCTTCCCCGTTACCGAGCGGGGCTATCTGCTGGGGCGGTTTTTTGGTTCGTTCGTCGTACTGCTGGGGATCATGATCGTCGGGTTGCTGGGCATTGCGGTGGGGTCGCTGCTGGGGCCGGTGTTCAACCTGGCCGACAACACCGAACGCTTCGGGCCGATCCGGTTCCGCGACTATGCCTACCCCTTCCTGCTGTTTGTCGTGCCGAACATGTTTCTGGTCGGCAGCATCTTCTTCGGGCTGGTTGCCTTTTCGCGGCAGGTCTTTACGACCTACGCAGCCAGCATTCTGCTGTTCATCGGGTACCTGCTGGGCAGCACCCTGGCCAGTGATCTCGATAACAAACGCCTGGTCAACCTCCTCGATCCGTTCGGGTCCTACGCCTACGACAACGCCACCAAATACTGGACGCCGGTTGAGCAGAATACGCTCCTGGCACCTCTGGAAGGTGATCTGCTCACCAACCGGCTGATCTGGGGCGCCGTGGCGCTGCTGATCTTCGGCCTGACCCTGTTCAGGTTCAGTTTCACCCGGTTCCTGGCGGTGAAACTCGGCCGCAAACAGAAAGGAGCCGATGAACCGGTACTGGCCCCGTCGCTGGCCAGTCTGCCCAAACCGACGCCTGTTTTCCAGACCAGTGCTTACGTTCGGCAGATGGTCAGGCAGGCCGGACTGGAGTTCCGCAGCATTGTTCGTGATCCGTATTTTATCGCCATTCTGCTCGGCGCGGTGCTCTTCCTGTTCCTCGACGGCTGGTTCGGCTCGCAGATTTACGGAACGCCATCGCTGCCCACGACCTACGCCATGCTCGAAGCCCGCAACGGCACCTTCTTTTTCTTCGTCCTGATCGTACTCATCTTCTATACCGGCGAGGTCGTTCACCGCGACAAGTCGGTGCATTACGATACCATTGCCGATGCCCTGCCCGTACCCGACTGGATGAACTACGGCGCCAAGCTGCTGTCGATGCTGTATGTCTGTTTGCTCCTGTGCAGCCTGGTGCTGGTATCGGGGGTATTGAACCAGACCGTCAAAGGGTACTTCAACTACGAGTTTGGCCTGTATTTCCGCGATTTGCTCGCCATTGGCTTTACCCAGTATTTTCAGCTGGTGATGCTGGCCTTTTTTGTCCATACGCTCGTCAACCAGAAGTTCACGGGTCATATCGTTACGCTGGCCGTATACATTGTCATCTGGGCCGTGCCGCAGTTTGCTGAGTTTGGCTACCGGCTGGCTATCCCGTTTTCGGGGGGTGGTGTCACTATTTCGGACATGAACGGATTCGGGCATTACCTGACCGGCCTGTTCGCCTTCCGGGCCTACTGGTATGCGTTCGGCGGCCTGTTGCTGGTGCTGGCACTCTGGTTCTGGAACCGCGGCAGCGATACCGCCTTCAAAGCCCGCTGGCAGTTGGCCCGGCAGCGGATGGGTCGGGTATCTATCGCCGTATTCGCCATCCTGCTGCTGGCCTTTGTCAGCATGGGGGCCTGGATCTACACGAACGTCAGCGTCAAAAACCGGTATTACTCGGCCGATGAAGGGCGGGAGCGGCTAGCCGGCTACGAGAAGAAGTACAGCAAATACCGCAACGTACTCCAGCCCAAAATTACCAGCGCCCGCGTAAACGTAGATGTCTATCCCGACGAGTTCAAAGCCGTGGCAGCCGGTCAGTTTATGATCGTCAACAAGGGCGATCGGCCCATCGACTCGCTACACATCAGCATGGCGCCCGACAACTTTCACCGCAGCCTGACGCGCTTCACCATCAACGGTATAGCCCCCGGCAAGGTATTCAGCGACGAAGCGATGGGCTATACGATCTACCGGCTGGCCAAACCGCTGAGTCCCGGCGACAGTGCGCGCATGGAGATGGCCGTAACGGGCCAGTATGTCGGGTTCGCCAACAGCGGTAATGACCGGGATGTCCTGAGCAACGGCACCTTCTTCAACGTCGGCATCCTGCCCGGCTTCGGCTATAACGGCAACGCGGAACTCAGCAGCGACAAGTACCGCAAGAAGTACAGCCTGCCCATCAAGGAATGGTCACTGCCCACCCAGACCGACCCGCGCGGCCTGCGCGATTTTCTGTTCACGACCGATGCCAACTGGGTTACCTTCGAAGGAACCATCTCCACAACCCCCGACCAGACGGCCATCATGCCCGGCGAGCTGCTGAAAACCTGGACAGCCAACGGGCCCGACGGTAAGCCGCGCAAGTATTTTAAGTATAAGCTGCCCGGCTTCTCCGATTACTTTTTCAGTATGTGTTCGGCCCGCTACGGCGTCAAACGCGACAAATGGACCGGCCCCGATGGCCAGACGGTGGCGCTGGAGATCTATCACCAGCCCGGCCACGAGCGCAACCTCGACCGGTTTATGGCCAGTATGAAGGCATCGCTCAGCTATTACACGAAGAATTACGCCCCTTACCCGTATCCGGTACTGCGCGTGCTGGAGTTCCCCCGCTATGCCTCGTTTGCGCAGTCGTTCCCGACCACGGTGCCGTATTCGGAAGAGTTTGGCTGGGTGGGCGACTTCCGCGACCCCGACAAAACCGACTACGCCTATTACGTAACCGCCCACGAAGTAGCCCACCAGTGGTGGGGTCACCAGATCATGCCAAGCCGCACCCGGGGCGCCAACCAGATTTCGGAGACCATGGCCGAATATTCGGCGCTGATGGTGCTGAAACAGCGGTACGGAGCCGATGCCATGCCGAAGTTCCTCAAGTACGCCCTCGACCAGTACCTGCGTGGCCGCTCGAACGAAGACAAGTTCGAGGCCAATATGCTCGACAACGATACCCGCAGCTATGTCTGGTATCAGAAGGGATCGATGCTGATGTACGCCCTGCAGGACTATATCGGCGAAGAGCGGGTCAACAAGGCGCTTAACGACTATATGAAGGCCGCCCGTTTCCGGCAGGAAGCCCCCTTTACGACCTCGCTGGAATGGTACGGCTTTCTGAAAGCGGCCACCCCCGACTCGCTCCGGCCCTGGCTGACCGACAATTTCGAGAAGCTGACGCTCTACGACAACCGCATCACTAAAGCCGAAGCCAAAGCTCTCGGCAACGATCGCTACCAGGTCCGGCTCTACATCCGCTCCGAAACGCAGTATTACGACAAGACCGGTAAAGAGATTAGTAAAGGCAAAAACCCCGTCGTGGCCGATATTGCGGTACTGGCTGCCGATAGTAAAAACAAAGACGGCCTGACCATCAAAGTGCCGCTGCTGATGCAGAAGCGCAGCATTCGGCCCGGCGAGCAGGTCATTGACGTAACCGTAAAAGGCAAACCAGTCAAAGCCGGTATAGACCCGTACAACAAACTCATCGACCGCGTATCCGACGACAATCTGGTGACTGTCGATCTGTTGTAACTTCCGGCTTTCCTAAACGAACTATGTATAGCCCCGGCCTGCACATACTGGCCCAGTTTACAGCGCCGGCATCGACCCTGACCGATGCCGGCAGCTGCAAACGGCACTTCGACCAGCTTGTCGACACCCTCGGCCTGACCAACGTTGGCGAGGTGTATCACAGCTTCCCGAACGGCGGCTTCACGGTGACGATCTGCCTAACCGAGTCGCATATCGCGATGCACACCTGGCCCGAATACGGACTGGCAACCTTCGATGTGTTTCTCTCCAACTACCGGCGCGACAACCAGGCGCGGGTCCGGCAGATCTACACCGAAACCCTGTCGTTCTTTCAGGGCATCGAGCAAACCAAAACCGAACTGCTCCGATGACCGAGTCTGCACCGACCACACCCCCATTGGCCACGCTGACCTGCCCGAACTGCCAGACGTCGATCACGTATTACGACGTTACGGGCAGCTCGTTCTACGCCTGCCCGGCCTGCGCTACCCTGTTCGAATACGAACACGAGGGGCCACCGCGTATTATCCATACCCTGCAGAAACTAAGTACCCAGCCGCTGATACCGATCGGCGCAACGGGTACGCTGGGCGGCAACGCCTACCGCGTAGTGGGGTTCATGCGCAAGACCGAGGCCGGAGCAGCAGCCGAGTGGAGCGAGTACGTGCTGTACAGCCCGGTAGTCGGCTATGCGCAACTGGCCGAGTATAACGGCCACTGGCAGTTTGTCCGGCCGGCCCCGCGCAACGACTACACCATCCTGAAAGAATCGGCCCGCTCCTGGACCGTCAATGACGACGATCGGGATTACCAGCTGTACCACCACTACCAGCCCCGTTTGCTGGCGGCCGTTGGGGAGTTCGACTGGAATATTCGGGAAGATGAAGCGCTGACGGTATACGAGTTCATCGCGCCCCCCTACATGCTCTCCAGCGAGCAGAAGAACGAACAGGAAGCAAGCTGGTACCGGGCCGAGCACCGCTCCCGGCAGGCCATTGCCGACGCCTTCGGACTCGACAACGAACTGCCGCAGCCGCTGGGCGTAGGCGCTATACAGCCCTCGCCCACCGAAGGCCTACTGGCTCCGCTCGTGTCGCTGACGATTGGGGCCTGTCTGGCCGTACTGCTAATCATGCTGATTTTTAACGGATTTCGGTCGTCGCCCACGCTGATCGAACAGTCGTTTTTCAGTCAGCGCGACTCCACGAAAGGCAACGCCCTGCGCGAGTTTATCAGCCCTTCGTTTGCGGTAGAAGGGCCCACCGCCCTCGCTGTTCAGATGAATACGACCCTGACTAACCAATGGGTCGAGCTGGCGGTGCGGCTCGTCAACGACCAGACGGGCGACGCCTACGAGTTTGCCAAAAGCATTGAATACTACTCGGGGGTGAGCGGGGGCGAAAGCTGGACCGAAGGCCGCCAGAGCGAATCGGCCGTACTGTCGCGGGTGCCGTCGGGGCGGTATCATCTGGAGGTGCAGCCCTATGCCGAAAACGCCATGCCGGCTCCGGTTCGCATCACGGTAAAACAGAACACCACCCTGCACTCCAACATTTTTCTTATACTGGCGGCTTTGCTGATCTACCCCATTGTGAGCTACATCCAGCAAGCCAGTTTTGAACAAAGGCGCTGGGCCGAGAGCGACTACGGCGCCATGGACGACTGATACACCGATGAACCAATTCAAACCCCTTCGGCTCTACGGCCTGGTTGTACTTTTGGTGCTGGGCGTTTTCACCTGGGCTACCGTTACCGGCACCCGCCTGCTCGGCGACGACGATGAGTCGGTCGAGAAACGGCAGGGCTACAGCTCGGGCGGACGATCAGGGGGCCGCGTTGGCCGCACTCATTTCTACCACAAATAACCGCTACCCTTATGGAATACCTGAACCCCAAACTGATCACGGCATCGGTTGTTTACTCCCTGATCGGCATCCTGATTCTGGTCGTCAGCTTTTACATCTTCGACAAGCTCACGCCCAAAACGCTCTGGAAAGAGATCATGGAGGAGCACAACACCGCGCTGGCGATTGTGGCGGCTGCGTTCATGCTGTCTGTAGCCCTGATCATCAGTTCGGCCATTCATGGTTAGCGAAGAGCAACCCCGATCAACGCGCGGCAACGCATCCCGGCCCGACCTGCTGCCGGTGCTGCTGCTGGTGTCGGTGTTTGTAATTGCTACCTGCGGACTCATCTACGAGCTTATTGCCGGTACGCTGGCCAGCTACCTCCTGGGCGATTCCGTTACCCAGTTTTCGACCATCATCGGTACCTATCTGTTTGCGATGGGCATTGGCTCGTGGCTCTCGAAATACCTCGACGGAGCGCTGCTGAAGTGGTTTATCCGAATTGAGATACTGGTCGGTCTGGTCGGCGGCTGGTCGGCCCCGCTGCTGTTTGTGCTGTTCGAATACGTGCAGTCGTTCCGGGTGGTCCTCTACGCGCTGGTGGGGCTGACGGGGGTGCTGGTCGGCCTGGAGATTCCGTTGCTCATGCGGATTCTGGAAGGCCGGTACGCCTTTAAAGATCTGGTTTCGCGCGTGTTTACTTTCGATTACATCGGGGCGCTGCTGGCTTCGCTGATTTTTCCGCTGGTGCTGGTGCCGCAGCTGGGTCTGGTGCGTACCTCGCTGTTTTTCGGACTGCTCAACCTGGCGGTGGCGGCTGTGGTACTGTACCGATTTCAGGAAACGCGGCCCTACCGGCGCAGCTTCACCCTGACTATGATCGTCGCGTCGGGGCTGATGCTGGTCGGGTTCGTGGGAGCCGACCGGATCATGACCTATACCGAAAGCCTGGCGTTTCAGGACAAGGTGATCTATAGCAAAACCACCCAGTACCAGCGCATTGTGCTGACCCGAAACGCCCGCGAATGGCGGCTGTTCCTGAACGGCAACCTGCAATTCTCGTCGGCCGATGAGTATCGCTACCACGAAGCCCTTATTCATCCGGCCATGCAGCAAAATCCGTCGGCCCGGCGGGTGTTGGTGCTGGGCGGTGGCGACGGGCTGGCGGTACGGGAGCTGCTGAAATATCCGCAACTCGATGCCATCCGGCTCGTTGACCTTGACCCCGGCATGACGCAGCTGTTTCAGCAGAACGAGATGCTGCTGGCGCTGAACCAGCGGTCGCTGCTGTCGCCGAAGGTGGAGGTACTCAATGCCGATGCGTTTCTGTTCGTTCGGCAGGACACCAGCCGCTACGACCTGATCGTGGTCGACTTCCCCGACCCGGCCAACTATTCGATCGGTAAACTGTACAGCACCGCTTTCTACAGCGAGCTCGACAAGCTTCTGTCGGCAAACGGCGTCGTGGTGGTTCAGTCGACCTCACCCTACGTAGCCCGGCGCTCGTTCTGGTGCATTGCGCACACCCTCGGAGCCGTTGGGTTCCGGACCCTGCCCTACCATGCCTACGTACCGTCGTTTGGGGAGTGGGGCTATGTGCTGGCCGCCCGAAACCGGCCGCTATCGCCGGTTCATCGCGCCGTCAGGCTTCCGGCCGGGCTGCGCTATATCAACGTCCGAACCCTGGCCGACCTGACCCACTTCCCCACCGACATGGCCGAAATTCCTACTGACATCAACCGACTCAACAACCAGGCGCTGGTTCGTTATTTCGATGACGACTGGGGCCCCTACAGCCACTAAGCCGATGCCAACCCGCCGATTTTTTCTGCAGCAGACGGGGCTTGGCCTGGCGAGCCTGCTGGCCGGCCCCTGGGCGCTGGAAAGCTGCCGGTCGACTACTGCCCGGGTACCCATAGCGGGTCAGCTGCGTGGCGCCAACCAGGCGGTCGGTCACCTGCTGCGCGGAGGCATGACGTTTCCGGCACCCACCCGCAACCGAACTGTCGATGTGCTGATCATAGGCGGTGGTATAGCCGGTTTGTCGGCCCGGCGGTGGCTACATCGGCAGGGGCTTTCCGATACGCTGCTGGTTGAACTCGACGAGCAAACCGGTGGTAATTCGAGCCACGGCCAGAACACCGTATCGGCTTACCCCTGGGGGGCGCACTACCTGCCCATACCCGATCCGCGCAACACCGAACTGATCGATTTTCTGCGCGACACCGGCACCATAACGGGACATACCGACCATGGTCAGCCCATCTACAACGAATACCACCTTTGCCACGACCCACAGGAACGACTGCTCATCGACGGGCACTGGCAGGAAGGGCTGGTGCCGGAGCGGGGTGTTCCGGCCAGTGACCGGGCGCAGCTGGCGCGCTTCTTCGCCCTCATCGACACCCTGAAACAGGCCAAAGGGCAGGATGGTCGCGATGCGTTTGCCATTCCGCTCGACCGGTCGTCGGCCGATCCGACCTTCCGGGCGCTGGATACCGTCACCTTCGCCGATTACCTCGACCAGCACGGGTACACCTCGCCCTACCTGCGCTGGTACATGACCTATGCCTGCCGGGACGACTACGGCGCCACCCCCGAAACAATATCGGCCTGGGCCGGGCTGCATTATTTTGCCGCCCGAAAAGGGCAGGGCCGTACGCAGACGGGAGGCCTCGTTGCATCCAGCGATGTGCTGACCTGGCCCCAGGGTAACGGCTTTCTGCTCGACCACCTCCGCCAGTCCGTCGACAGCCCGTCGGAACAACCAACCGTGCTGACTCATCACCTGGCTTATGCCATTCAGCCTCAGGAGGACGGGGTTCGGGTGCTGTGTTACGACGTGATCGCCCAACAGACTATCGCCATCCGGGCGAAGGCGGTGCTGCTGGCCACTCCGCAGTTTGTAACGAAATCACTGCTCAGGTCCCTGGCTCCCGACCGGGCCGCCTTCGCCGATCGGGTCCATAACGCGCCCTGGCTGGTGGCTAACCTGACCGTCAACAGCCTCCCTCAGGGTGGCGGTATGCCTCTCTGCTGGGATAACGTCGGCTACAATACGGCCTCGGTAGGCTATATCACCGCCAACCATCAGGACGTGAGCGACCAGCCCAAACGGGTTATAACCCTCTACTGGCCCCTTACCGACGCCCCGCCCCACGAAGCCCGCCGACGCGCCTACCAGTCGACCTACGCAGACTGGGTTCAGCAGGTTCTGGCCGAGCTGGAGACGCTACACCCCGGCGTTACGCCCTCTGTTGAGCAGGTCGATGTACAGCTATGGGGGCATGGCATGGTGGCGCCCACGCCCAGCTTCGTCTGGGGAGAGGCACGGCAGCAGGCCATGCGTCCGATCGGCAAGCAGCTGTTTTTCGCCCATTCGGACCTGAGCGGGGTATCTCTTTTTGAAGAAGCCTTTTATCAGGGCATCCGGGCCGCCCGCGAAATAGTTCAGGCACTGCACCCATCCACCAACCCCGTCTGACGGCCCATGCAACCCTGGATTCGTTCTCCACGCTACGATGGTGTGTTCATCCTGATGCCGCCGTTTATAGCCCTGCTGATCGTAGCGCTCCTGCCCGACCGCTACCGGACCACCACCGACATGCCGGTGGTGAGCTGGTTCTTGCTCGTCGTCCTGATCGATGTGGCGCATGTGTACAGCACCCTGTTTCGCACCTACTTCGACCGGGCGCGGTTTCGGCGGCAGCGGCTGCTGTTTGTTGGGGTGCCGGTCGTCTGCTATCTCATCGGCGTTGGGCTGCACAGCCTGGGGGCGGGGGTGTTCTGGCGGGCGCTGGCCTATCTGGCGGTTTTCCATTTCGTCCGGCAGCAGTACGGCTTTTTACGGCTCTATGCCCGTACCGAATCGGGTCGGTTTGCCTGGCTCGACGCCATAACGATCTATGCTGCCACGCTTTATCCGCTGCTGATCTGGCACCTGACACCCGACCGCAATTTCAACTGGTTTACCGACGGCGATTTCTGGCAGATCGACTGGCCCCTGGGTCGGGCGGTAGCTACGCTTCTGTACGTGGGTCTGCTCGGCCTGTATCTGGCGAAAGAGCTGGTCACGGGCTTCCGATACGGCACCATTAACCTGCCGCGCAACCTGCTGGTGCTCGGCACGGCCCTGTCGTGGTACGTCGGCATTGTTTACCTCAACGGCGATCTGGCGTTTACCCTGCTCAACGTCGTATCGCACGGCATTCCGTATCTGGCCCTGATCTGGCTCACCAACCCGCCCCGGTTCAGGCGCCGGTCGGCGCTGACGCAGCGCGTATGGCTGCGTCTGGTCCTTTTTCTGGGCGTCGTGATCGGGCTGGCGTATCTGGAAGAAGGCTTCTGGGACGGGCTGGTCTGGCGCGAACACGGGGCCGTATTCGGCACCTTCCAGGCGCTGCCAACCGTTCAGAGCGACTGGCTGCTCGCGTTACTGGTTCCGCTGCTGGCCCTTCCGCAGGCAACGCATTACGTACTGGACGGATTCATCTGGCGACGCGACACCGGAACGGCTACCTGAAAAGCCAGTAGGTGCTGCTTTTTGTTCATATTCGTATTAACCCGTACTTTGACTGGTATTAACATTAACAACCATGTTACGCTCTCTCGACATCCGAAACTACCGCAACCTGCGTCACCTGACCATCGGGAAGCTAGGGCGGGTAAACTTGCTGGTTGGCAAGAACAACACGGGTAAGACGTCGGTACTGGAGGCAATTTATGTATGGGCCAACTACGGGCGGTTCCAGACTATATATGAGATACTGGAAACCAGAGATGGCACGTTTGAATCAACATCTGAAGATCCGCAACTACGCGCTCAGGCGCTGCTGGCATCCCTGTTTACCAATCGCGTAAGCCGTACTAAAGAAGATTCAGCCCAGATTACCACTGATCGGAATGGTATAAAAAGTCAGTTAACGCTTAGTCTGCGTCTGATGGAGCCAGCCCCTTCGGAAGTAGAGATAACACCGACCAGGAAGCTGTTATTTTTTGAAGTAGACTCTGACGCAGATCACAATATCATACAGCCTTACCACATACTCGATGCCAAAACGCGAAGCGATTTTTCGTTTCTGCAGCCTCGAGACATCAAAACCCAGTTCATCCGCTCGAACGAAATCAACACCGTAAACGTAGGGCACCTCTACGACGAAATTGCCACAACTGATTGGGAAGAAGAGGTTATATACGCACTCAGGATCATTGACCCCAGAGTTAGCAAACTAAACTTCAGAACCGATATTGTGAGCAATAAGCGGTATCCAATAGTGCGGCTGGAAGATAGCAATCAGCAACTTCCTCTCCGCTCAATGGGCGATGGTATCAACCGAATTCTGGCAATCATTCTTGCCATGGTTAATTGCGAAAACGGATACCTGCTGATCGACGAATTTGAAAATGGCCTGCATTATTCCGTTCAGGAGAAATTGTGGGAAGTTATCTTTTCGCTGGCTGAGCGGCTCAACATCCAGGTTTTTGCCACGACGCATAGTCTCGACTGCGTTGACGCTTTCTCAGCCGTCCTCAACGCCGGGTCGCTGCCCCCCGACTCTGGTACCATGATCCGGCTCGAAAACTATGAAGACAACATTGTGGCAACCGTTTATGATGCCGACGATATTCAGGCTACCACCCGCGTTCAGGTTGACCCCCGATGAGTACGTATATTGACCGCAAAAAACTTCCGTTCAAACTGCTCGTTGAAGGCAAAGATGATTTATTCGTTGTAGCCAGCATTCGGGACAAACACCGCCTGGATGATAATTTCGAGATCATCGACTGTCAGGGCGTCGACAAGATAGCCGATCAACTTACCGCGCAGATCCTGCGGCAGCGACCTACCGTCGATGTGATTGGGGTCCTGCTCGATGCAGACGCTGATTTGCAGGCACGCTGGGATAGCATACGTCAGGTCCTGCTTGGCAAATCGTATCAGGTAACGGCTTCACCCAACTCGAATGGGACCCTGATTACGGGCGATGGCCGAAATCCGACAATTGGCATCTGGCTGATGCCCGACAACGTAACCACCCCCGGTATGCTGGAGCACTTTGTGGAGCGATTGATTCCTGCCGATGACCGTCTACACGTACATGCTCAACAAATTATAGCTACCATCGAGCAACAGGGTATAAACCGTTACCCGCTCATTCATCAAAAAAAAGCGCTTATTCATACCTGGCTCGCCTGGCAGGAGGAGCCCGGCAAACCGATGGGAACAGCGATAACGGCAACGTATCTTAACCATGACGCCGATCTCTGCCTGCGCTTCGTTGCCTGGCTGAACCGACTGTTCAACACCCCATAGCATGCTCGACTTTCGCCTGAACGTTTTTTATACCGTTGCCAAGCGGCTCAGCTTTACCAAAGCTGCGGCCGAGCTGTACGTGACGCAGCCCGCCGTAACCAAACACATTCAGGAGCTGGAGCACCAGTTCGGTACGGCCCTGTTCGACCGGCGCGGTAACCAAATCAGCCTGACGGCCGCCGGTAGCCTGCTGCTGCGTCATGCCGAAACCATTATGGCTACCTACCGACAGCTGGAGTTCGACATGAACGCGCTCAAAGGCGAACCGGGCGGTGCGCTTCGGCTCGGCGCCAGTACGACCGTAGCCCAATATGTTATCCCACCTATCCTGGCCCGCTTTCATGAACAGTCGGTCGATGTCAGCATTTCGCTGCTGAACGGCAATACCGAACAGATCGAGCAGGCGCTGCTCCGGAACGATATCGACCTGGGGCTGGTAGAGGGCCGAACCCACCACAGCGACATCCGCTATACCCCGTTCGTCAAAGACGAACTGGTACTGATCTGCCGCGCCGACCACCCGCTGGCCGACCGCGACGAGATCACCCTCGATGAGCTGAAGGCTACTCCTATTCTGCTGCGCGAACGCGGTTCGGGCTCGCTCGAAGTGATCGAACACGCGCTCCGGGGGCAGGGCATCAAACTGACTGACCTCACCATCGAGATGCAGTTGGGCAGCACCGAAGGTATCAAATCCTACCTTAGCTATTCGCGCTGCATCGCGTTTGTGTCGGTATTTGCGGTTCAGGAAGAACTACGGGCCGGTACGCTCAAGATCGTTGACGTGCAGAACCTGACCATTAACCGCGAGTTCTATTCCATCCAGTTGCAGGGCGTCAGCGAAGGATTGCCCGATACGTTCATGCGCTTTGCGCGCCAGCATTACAAACGCCGGGACTAGCCCCCCGACGGCCAACCGATCATCCCTTGTTCTGCCTGGCCTCGCTCCCTTTTTCGTAGTTTTACCGCCCAAACCCAATCATCATGCAAACGCATTCGTTACTTGCCCTGCTGACGGGCCTGTACGTCGCTACCACCAGCGTAACGGCTCAGCCACGCCCGGCCAAAGCACCACCTGCCAAAGCCAGAAACGCAGCACCATCGGCCCTCCTCCCCGAACAACGGCTCCCCCGTACCGAACCCGAAACACACCTCCGCTTCCTGGCTTCTGACGAACTACAGGGTCGGCGCACCGGCGAACCCGGCAACCGGATTGCCGCCCGCTACATTGCCGAGCAGTTTCGGCTGCTAGGCCTCAGGCCCGCTGGTGAAGGAAACGATTATTTTCAGCCCATCGCGTTCGAGCGGGTCGGGTCGGCCACGATGGCCACGCTGACGCTGGGGAAAGATACGCTCCGGCTCGGGAAAGAACTGGTCGTGATGGCCGGTGGGCCATCTACCCTGTCGGGCGAGGTCGTTTACGTCGGTTACGGTCTGACCGATGCCGAAGATGGCTACAAAGGCCGCGACGTGAAAGGTCGTATTGTCGTGGCGCAGGGTGGCTCTCCGGAGGCCAAAGGACCGGGCGAAATCTTCCGGGCGTCGAACCGGAAGCGCCAGCTGGCTACCGAAAAAGGGGCAGCGGCCCTGATCGAGTTGTATGCCGAGTCTATTCCGTGGGGATTCGTTAACCAGTATTTCAGTCGCGAACAGGTCAGCCTGCCTGCTCCGGCCGATGGGGGTGCCCCGGTGGCTCATCTGTGGGTCAACAATACCAACAACCAGTATAAACAACTGAAAGAGCCCGGCCAGTCGGTTACGCTGCGTACGTCGGGACGACCCCGCTCAACGGCTCCGTCGGCCAACGTAGCCGGCATTATTGAAGGCACTGACCCCAAACTCAAAGACGAGTACGTTGTGCTGTCGGCGCACTTCGACCATGTTGGCGTGGGCAAACAGGGCGGCAATCCCTACCAGCCATCGGACAGCATCTTCAACGGCGCGCGCGACAACGCCTTCGGTACGGTAGCCCTGCTGTCGGCGGCCAAGTCGCTGACCCAGCAACGGCCTAAGCGCTCTATTCTGGTGCTGGCCCTGACGGGTGAAGAAGTTGGGTTACTCGGCAGCCGGTATTACGCCGAGCATCCGCTGGTACCGCTGAAACAAACGATCTTCGATCTGAACACGGACGGGGCCGGCTATAACGACACCACGCTCATTTCGGTCATCGGGCTGGAGCGAACCGGCGCCAAAGCCGAAATAGAAGCCGGTGCCAAAGCGTTTGGCCTCGGTATCTTTGCCGAACCCGCCCCCGAGCAGGGCCTCTTCGACCGGTCCGACAACGTTAATTTTGCGATCAAAGGCGTACCCGCTCCCGATATCGCCCCGGGTTTTACGGCCTTCGACGCGGCCATCGGCAAATATTACCACCAGGCGATCGACAATCCTGACTCCATCAATTTTGGCTACCTGCATCGCTTCTGCCAGGCGTATGCGCACATGGCCCGGCTGATTGCCGACCGCGCTACCCGCCCCCAATGGGTAGCGGGCGATAAGTATGAAGCCGCCGGAAAAGCCTTGTATGGTCAGTAAGCAAACTAATCAGGCTTCCCTGACGTTTATTCAGTACGAACGACATCCGACATGCTGCTCAAATATCTGTTCATCATCACCCTGATCATTCTGTTTGTACCGCCGGTGCGCCGGTTTGTATTCTATCTGCTGGTTGGCCGGCAGCTGGTTAAACAACAGAAGCAACACCCGACTAGCAACCGCCGGGAGGGCGATGTGCGCGTAGACAACCGGCCAAAGGGCGATACGCGCTTTCAGGGGGGCGAGTATGTCGATTACGAAGAGATCAAATAACGTCTTGATATAACGCAGGAGGGGCGCATCGACTGGTTCGATGCGCCCCTCCTGCGTTTATGTTCGGCTACTCTACGGCGTATTCTTTCCGGTATTTTACGGCCAGGCCCGTCATGCGGTAGCCGTTGGTGGTCTGCGAGGTAAAATAGGTGTAGCGCACGCCAACCAGCGCATCGGCCCCGAGCTTCTTCGCATCCATGGTCATCCGGGCCAGTAGCAGTTCTTTCTGCTGCATGTCGTTACCCCGGCTTAGCATCCGTCGGTTCTGGGTTTGCCGATCGGTCAGCGGCACCTCGCCGATGGATTCCAGCTCGCGGATTGGCTCGAACGACCGGTCTGGTTTCTGGTTGTCGTAGAAGACATCGACCGGGTAGTTCGGGTTGTTCTGCAAATACACGATGGGCCGGAAACAGCCCGTTAACAGACCGCCTAACCCAACGATTACCAACAGACGACCGAGTGTTTTCATGGCCTGGTTTCCAGTTGGTTGAGCAGATCGACCACAACGCGGGGGTAATACGCATGCTCCAGCTTCTGTACCTTACGGGCTACATCGTCGGGAGTGTCGGCGGGATCGACCGGACAGCTCGCCTGCACGATGATCTGGCCTTCGTCATAGCGCTCGTTCACGTAGTGGATCGTGATGCCCGACTCGGTTTCGCCCGCAGCCACCACGGCCTCGTGTACAAAATGACCGTACATGCCTTTTCCGCCAAACTTAGGCAGTAATGCCGGGTGAATATTGATGATCCTGTCCGGAAACGCCTGCACCAGCCCGGCCGGCATGAGCCACATGAACCCCGCCAGCACGATGAGGTCGATCTGTTGCTGTTGCAGCAGGGTCGTTATCCGGTCGCTGTTATAAAAGGTAGTGCGATCGAACAACAGCACCGGAATATGCAACCGGCGCGCCCGTTCGATTACGCCCGCCCTGGGGTTGTTAGACAGCATGAGCGCCACATCGATATCGGCGTAGGCCGCACAGTACTCGGCTATTTTCTCGGCGTTGGAGCCGGAACCGGACGCAAACAGAGCAATTCGTTTCAAGGTAGGTACGAGTTGGTAGCGGAAAGTCGGTAACGCAGCTGAACGAACCGATACGCACGACAATCGGCTCAAACATACAACTTTTACCTATTTTTGTGGTGATTCGCCCCTATCCAATGCTGGCAACTAACCAACTTACGTTTGCCTACGGTCCGTCCAGGCAGTTCGTTTTTCCGGACGTTTACTGCGCCGACCGCGAAGCGCTCCTGATTCTCGGCCGCTCAGGCACGGGCAAAACTACGTTTCTGCACCTGCTGGCGCTGCTGCTTCGGCCCCAGAGCGGTTCGGTTACCATGAACCAGACCGAACTGACCCAGCTTAGCCCGGCCGAAACGGCGGCTTTCCGGGCCAGCCACGTGGGTATTGTCTACCAGAAACCGCATTTTGTGAGCTCGCTGTCCGTACTCGACAACCTGCTGCTGGCCAACTACCTGGCCGAAAAACCGCAGAACAAAGCCCGCGCCCGCGAGCTGGCCGGTCAGCTCGGCTTCGGTGATCATCTCAGCAAAAAAGCCAACCAGCTCAGTCAGGGCGAACAACAGCGCGTCAGCATTGCCCGCGCCATGATGAACCAGCCCGGCGTCATACTGGCCGACGAACCCACCTCCAGCCTCGACGACGAAAATACGGCGCGGGTCGTCGACCTGCTTCGGCAGCAGTCGGAACAGATCGGGGCCAGCCTGATTGTGGTAACCCACGACCAGCGCCTGAAAGACGCATTTGCCAATCAGGTTCTTCTTTAATCCTCATGAAAAAAGCGTTCTGGCTCCTGTTGTTCCTTCCGTTCCTGTCAAAGGCCCATGCCGACAACAACGCACGAGGCCCCGGTAAACCCGGCAAAAAGAAAGACTATCTCGTTACGCTCGAAACGCCCTACGGCCCCATGCAGCTCGTCCTGTATGACCAGACGCCAAAGCATAAGGAAAACTTCATCAAGCTCGTTGACCGGCGATTTTACGACAGCCTGCTCTTTCACCGGGTTATTCAAAATTTTATGATTCAGGGGGGCGACCCCAACTCGAAACAGGCCAGACCCGGCGAACCGTTGGGTAATGGCGACGTAGGCTATACCGTTCCGGCCGAAATTTTACCGAACTTGTTCCATAAGAAAGGGTCGCTGGCCGCAGCCCGGGACAATAATCCCGCCAAAGCGTCGAGCGGCTGCCAGTTTTACATCGTGCAGGGCCGCGTCTGGCCCGACGATGAGCTGCAAAAGCAGATCGAACGGAGCCGGAGCCGCGCGCCGGAGCGGGTCATGACCGATGCGCAGAAGCAGACCTACAAAACCCTCGGCGGCAGCCCGCACCTGGACGGCAGCTATACGGTTTTCGGGGAAGTGATTCACGGGCTGGCCGTAGTCGACAGCATTGCTCAACAGCCCCGCGACCCGAAAGACCGCCCCACGGCTGATGTACGGATGCGTATGACCGGCGCGTGGGTCAAGAAAAAGAAGATTACCAAACAATACGGGTATCAATACTTATGACAAAAATCCTAATTACCGGCGCTAATGGGCTGCTGGGGCAGAAACTGGTTGGTTTACTGGCTCAGCAATCCGACATTGAGCTGATTGCGACGGCCCGGGGGCAGAACCGGCTTCCGTTTACCGAAGGCTACACGTATCGCTCGATGGACATCACCGACCGGCAGCAGGTACTCGACGTGATCAGCGATGTTCAGCCACAGGCCGTTATCCACGGAGCCGCTATGACCGATGTGGATAAGTGCGAACTCGACAAGGAAGCCTGCTGGGCACAGAACGTTACCGCTACCGAATACATCGTTGACGCCTGCAAACAGACCGGCGCGTTCCTCTGCCACGTCTCGACGGACTTTATCTTCGACGGAGCCGACGGACCGTACGACGAGTCGGCCGCGGCCAACCCGATCAGCTTCTACGGCTGGAGCAAGTATGCCGCCGAGAAAGTAGTGCAGCACAGCGGCATCCGCTGGGGTATTGCCCGCACGGTGCTCGTTTACGGCATTGCGCACGACATGAGCCGGAGCAATATTATCCTCTGGGTCAAGAAATCGCTGGAAGACGGCAAAACCATCAAGGTCGTAACCGATCAGTTTCGCAGCCCAACGCTGGCCGAGGACCTGGCCAGTGGATGCGCGCTCATTGCTACCAGACAGGCCACCGGCATCTTCAATATCTCGGGCAAAGAAGTACTGACGCCCTACGAAATGGCCATCCGCACCGCCGATTATTTCGGGCTGGACAAGTCGCTCATCACCCAGGCCGACGCGTCGACGTTTACACAGGTGGCCCGCCGGCCACCCCGCACCGGTTTCATTATCGATAAAGCCCGTACCGAATTAGGGTATGCCCCCCACTCGTTCGAGGAAGGCATTGCGACCCTGGCCAGCCAGCTTCAGCAGCCCGCATGACGATACAGCTGAAGGTGAAGCCCGGCAGCAAGGTCGATTCGCTGTTTTACGACGCGGCCGGGCTGCTACAGGTCAAGATCAAAGCACCGGCGCAGGACGGGAAAGCCAACGCTTACCTGGTCGAGTTTCTGGCCAGACAGCTGGGCATACCCAAAGCCAGTGTCACGATTACGGCGGGTTTCACCAGTCAGCACAAACGGGTCGATATCGACGCGCCGGCCGAGACCGTGGCGCGGTTTACCGACCAGATTGCCCGACCCTAGAGCACCGGCTGCTTTCATGAACCGATCGGATAAGCAGCAACGCGCCTGACTCAAACCCGAGTCAGGCGCGTTGCATAGTGGGGGAGCGTAAGCCGCACGTCCGGCGCGAAGCCCTGGCTGAATCAAGCCTTTTTATGGCGATTCAGCAGCGCCACCGGAAGCTCGTTACAGCGGGTTCTGTACAATGGCTTTGTTAGAATCCAGCTCCCGGCGCGGGAACAGGAACTCCCACTGAGGATCACCTGCTTTTACGTCGAAGATGACAGCTACCGCCGGGTTGTGGTTGGCTCCGTTCCGGTTCAGGGGCAGGTTCATCCGTTTCAGATCGGTAAACCGAACCCCTTCGCCCCACATTTCGATACGGCGGTGGAAAAGAATTTCGTCGATCAGGGCCGTACCGGTTTGGGTCGACCGAACATAGGCCGGATCACGCTTGCTGACATAGTCGAACAGCACCCCGGCGGCTTCGGTTGTTTTGCCCAGCCGGGCCTGCGCTTCGGCTTCGATCAGGTACATTTCAGCCGCCCGCATGTACGGAATATCGCCCATGGTGCTGGTCGACGGCGTACCCGGCAGCCGAAACTTCTGAGTCATGTAGGCAACCCGCAAACCACCCGTCGGCACAACCGAGTTAGCCGCTGTCGGGGCTTTTACCCACATTTTCGACCGGACGTCCGTAGCCGGAATCTGATCATACACCAGTTTATTGATCAGCTTGGGCGTGACCCGGATATTGGTCGAGTTGAAGTTGCTGGAGATATATGAGTGAAACGCGCCGAAAAATTCCGTCTGATCTTCGATGTGATCGAAGCCCCACATCCACTCGGGATTGTTGATCTCAGAAAATCCTTCCTGATACTGCGCGATGCTCATCAGCGAAAACGACTTACGGGCCTCGGCGGCAAACCTGGCTGCATCGGCCCAGTTCTGCTGCGTGAGCGCCACACGGGCCTGAAACCCTTTGACCACCTCCAGATTGATGTGCGACTTATAGGTACGGGTCGACGTCAGCAGTCCGGCCGCATCGACCAGATCCTTGTTGATCTGCGTATAGACGTCTTCTACCGTAGCGCGGGGCAGTCCATCGGTCGTCGGCGTTAGTACCAGCGGAACGCCCAGCTGGCTGTTTGGCTTAGCGGCTCCGTCGTACCGCTTGCCATAGAGCTGAACCAGGTTGAAGTACGAAAAGGCCCGCAGCGCCAGGGCTTCGCCTTTAACCTGATTCCGCTCGGCCTGCGAACCCGTAGCGTTGTCGATGTTGGCAATAGCCAGATTCGCGTTTCCGATGAGCCGGTAATACAGCTGATACGGGAAGCGGGTCATGGTATTGACATCAGACCGGTGGGCAATCCAGCGCTGCTCGCCCAGGTGCCAGTTATTGGAGGTGTTGCTCAGGATCAGATCTTCGCCCATGGCGTCCAGGATGATCATCATGGCCGGATGACCAAAGTGCCCCTGCGAGTCCAGATACCGCAGCACCATGGCCCGGTAAATACCGTTGATAGCGGCCGATGCGTTTTTGGTCGTTGCGTAGATAGCTCCGGCATCGACGCTTCCCGTAGGCGAGGTTTCCAGATAGGATTCTTTACAGGAGGTAGCAAACAGGCCCATCCCGACGAGCACTGTCAAAACTATTTTTTTCATGAGTTGTCTGACGTTTAGAGCGAGAATGAAATACCCATAACCAGGCTTTTGGCCGGGCTGAACACGTTGGAGGTGGTACCGGCGAAACTCTGCTGCACGTTCATCCCTTTCCGGGCCGACAGCAGGAAGAAATTCTCGCCACTGATGTACACCTGCGCGTTCTGCACGAATATCCGGCGCGAGAGGGTGTTCGGAATCGAGTACCCGAGCGTTACCGAACGAATGTTGAGATAGCTGGCACTGGTCAGCCACCGGTCAGAAGCCGCATCGAAGTCAGCCGTTCGGCCATTGTCCATGCGAGGTACGTTGGTTACGTCACCGGACGATTGCCAGCGGTTCAGAATATCGACGTGTTTGGCACTGCCGTAACTACCCGATCCCATCAGAGCCGCGTAGGCACCGTCGTAAATTTTGCCACCAATCTGGTACACCAGCAAGCCCGACAGCGTCAGCCCTTTGTAGCTGAACGAGTTGGTGATACCGCCAGTCAGTTTGGGAATCGAGGTGCCACTGTAATGGAAGCGGGCGTTGTTGATACTGGTCGTTACGGTATCGCCGGCTTCGGTAATGCGCGAGTTGGCGGCTACGAAGGTGCTGGCCCGGTACTGAGCCTCGCCCGTTGTGGGGTTCACGCCCATGTATTCGCGGAGCCAGAAATCATAGATCGAATGACCAACCGACAGTTTTTTGGTACCGTCAATGATCTCCGGAGTTTCGTCCGGCATCTTCGTAATCTGGTTTTTCAGACGAGTCGCGTTCAGGTCGATGCGCCAGGTAAAGCCCTGGGTACGAACCGGCTCCAGGCCCAGTTCAAATTCAACGCCCCGGTTGTACATCGTACCAATGTTCCGCGTAACGGTCGTGATTCCCGTTGACAGCGGCAGTGGTACGGCAAAAATCAGGTTCGACGACTGGCGGTTGAAGTACTCGATCGTACCCGTGATGCGGCCTTTGAACAGGCCAAACTCCAGGGCTACGTCCGATGAGTTGCTCGACTCCCACTCCAGGTCCCGATTACCCAGGCTGGTCTGGAGCGAGCCTGCTTCCAGTGCGTTGTTGCGGTTCAGCTCAAAAAGCGGCTGCCAGGCATAATAGCTGATGGTGTTGCTGGAAGCGAAGCTACCCGTATTACCACCACCATCGTTACCCGTCTGCCCGTACGAAGCACGCAGTTTCAGCAGGCTGATGCTGGGAATATTTTTAATAAAATCTTCCTGATCCAGCCGCCACGCACCACTCACCGAGTAGAACGTTCCCCAGCGGCTGTCGCGGTAGAATTTGCTCGTGCCGTCGCGCCGAACCGATGCTGATACGAAGTACCGCTGGTCATAGTCGTAGTTGAGACGCGAGAAGTATCCTTCTACCCGCCGAACGTTGTATACCGAGTTCAGGCTGGTCGTGGTGGTAAAATTGACCAGTTCATAGTTGCCGTCCAGCACCTGCTGCGAGCGGGAGCCCGTCAGAAAATTATCCGTCACGCTGAAGTTCTCGTGGCCCAGCAACACGCCTATGGTGTGCTTGCCGATCGACTTATCGTAGTTGAGCAACTGGTTCAGGTTATAGCCACTGATATTCTGGAACTCGTGCGTGGCGCGACCGGCCGGCGCCCCATCGCCAATTTCGGGGTTGCCGTAGGTCACGTTGTTGATGTTGGTAATGTCGGCTCCGAAGTTGGCCGTCAGTTTAAAGTCTTTCAGGAAGGTTACTTCACCATAGGTCCGGCCGCTCAGCACGTTCCGGCGGAAGTAATTCTGGTTCAGCTCGGTTTCGGCAATGGCATGCCGACCTGCGTATTGCGGACGGGAGGGTAACCCCAGTGCGGTCAGGTTGCCGTAGTCGTAACGCCGGTTACCGTTGGGCAGGGTCAGAAACTGCCCCGGATTAGCCGGATCGTAGGCATAGACCGGGTAGATCGGCCCCATAGTGCGCGCGAAGAAGAACGGGTTAACGAACGACGTACTGCCGTCGGCATCGGCCTGGTTGGAGTTCGACACGGTAGCCGATAGGTTGGCACCGGTTCTGAACCACGGTTTTATCTGCGAATTGATGTTGAGCCGGGCTGTATACCGTTCAAAGTCGGAACGAATCAGATAGCCTTTATCGCTCAGGTACGAGAGCGACAGGAAATAATCCGTTTTGTTTTGTCCGCCCGCAAAGCTGAGGTTGTATTCATCCCGGTTGCCCTGGCGCATCAGCGGCTTCGCCCAGTCCAGGTCTTCGGCCGAGTACAACAGACGCGCGTTCGGATTAAGCTGCCCATCGACACCAACCAGCTGGTTGTTAGGTACGTTGTAAATATTGTATCCCACATTTTCGACCACGCCGTTGCTGGCATTGGCATTAGCAGCCGATAAGGAAAGCGGGTTCGTAGCGCGGTAAGCCAAACTGTTCCGGTACGATTCCCACATCAGCGGGTAGTACTCAGCCGGACCGACGCGCTCGTATTCGGGCAGGGCGCGGGTGTTCAGCCCTTTGGTATACCGGAACGAAATAGTGCTCTGGTCTTTAACGCCTTTTTTGGTCGTTATCACCACAACCCCGTTGGCGGCCCGGGCGCCGTACAGCGCCGTTGAGGCCGCATCTTTTAGGATTGTGATGCTCTCAATATCATTCGGGCTGATGTTACTGATGTTGGCTGTAAACGGAATACCGTCTACCACGTACAGCGGATCGTTACCCGACGAGTACGAGCCGAACCCCCGAATCCGGATATCCGGCGCCGAACCAGGCTGGCCGCTACCGACCGTTGTCTGCACCCCGGCCGCGGCTCCGGCCAGCGCCTGCCCCACGTTGGTAATTGGGCGGGTTTTGATGTTCTCGGCCGAGATCGTACCGGCTGAACCCGTAAACGAAGCCCGTTTGGCCGTACCAAATGTCGTCACAATCACCTCGTCCAGGTTGGTGGCATCGGCCTCCAGGCGAACCGAGATAGCCGACTGATTCCCTACCGCTACTTCCTGAGACTTGTAGCCCACGAAGCTGAACACAAGCCGGGTACCGGGCGTTGCCTCGATCCGGAAATCGCCGTCGGCGTTGGTTGTTGTGCCCCGGGTTGTGCCTTTGATCAGCACCGTAACCCCCGGAATCGTGGCTCCATCGTCGCCCGTTACCTTTCCGGTCACTACCTGACCCTGGGCCATAGCAGCCTGACTCAGTAGGACCACTATCAGAAGACAAATAATTTGTAGAACTCTGTTCATGTTGATGGTTATAGCTTAAAAACAGCTCGCAATTTAATATGTTAATATGTCAACTAAGAAGTATATGCGAATAAAATTTGGCATAAATGGCTTTTATATAAGAATTATACCACTATTTGTTAATTTGACGATATATTATAAGTCAACGCAAACCATATAAATACTAGGATTAATACAAAAAGGGCGGTGACCATACCAGCCAGTATGATCACCGCCCTGACCGTTGCTGCCGCGCGTAACCGGCAACATCGGTCGAACTAGTACGGGTTATTGGTGTAAATTCAGCTTCATGCCCTCGTGCGAATCGACAAAGCCGAGCGACGCGTAAAATCGTTTGGCATCATGCCGTTTCTTATCGGTAGTGAGCTGAAGCAGACGGGCTCCTTTTTCGCTGGCGCGCCGGATAATGTACTCAAACACGGTAGTGCCGATGCCCTGCCCCCGGTACGTCGATTTAACCCGAACCGATTCTACCTGCGCCCGGGTACTGCCCTGGTGGGTCAGACACGGAATAAAACTGAGCTGAAACGTGGCTACGATCTCGCCATTTTGTTCGGCAACCGTCAGCTCCTGGTTCGGATCGTTCGCAATGGCCCGGAACGCCCGGTAGTACGACTCGGGCAGAGGCAGTTGAAAAGGGTCTCTCGCAGCCCCCAGCGGGTCGTCGGCCAGCAGCCGGACAATATCGATCAGGTCAGCTTCAGTAGCCAGTCGGTAAATTAAATTCATAGAGGCAGCGGGTTTATGGAAACAAGACCGATCGGTACAGCACCAAACGCAACACCCGCTGCTGTGTTCCCACAACAACGGGTGCGCAATAAAACAAGTGCCGACCGACGATCCAACGTCCTACACTGCATCGACGGGCTCTTCGGCTCGTACGGCCGCTTCCGGGCGGGGAATATAACGACGGAAAAAGCTGACGTGACTTCGGAGACTATCAAGTGGTTTTGTATCGGGATGTTCAGCCTTAATTATGATATAGCCGTCAAGCTAACAACAACCTACTTCTCATAGGTCGTACTACTTTTCCCCTCTTCCTGTCAACTACGAATGGGCGTCATCCCGATGTTTGCAAGATTTTAAGGCATTTTTTTTACGAAATAATATCTAGTACGTTTAACCAGCGTTGCTTTATTCCAGGTTGATTCATCAATTATATTACCCTCTGCATCATAAGTAAATAGTATTCGTCGATCAGAGGGAACTGTTTGCGGACGCCCGTTAGTAATGTATTGATTTCTTTGATAATATTGTTTTTCTATCAGTTGTTTTTTTTCATTGTATCGATTTTTATAGACAAGTGTTTTTTGATCACCCATAACCTGGTATGTTTCTGTTAAATTATCTCTGTCATCATAGTAATATTCATAGCAACCACCAGTGTCTCCGTCAACACTATACATGGTAAAGATAGAGGAACGGCCAGCGCTATCATAGGCAAAAGTGGCACTTAAGTAAAAGTCACCTCGTTCTTCTGATTGATCGTAAAGCTTTATATGTTGTCCTTTTGAATTAAAAATGCTCTTTTGATGAACTAGAACTTTTTTATCAGAACTCAATTGCTGATAATCTGTCCTATTACCCTCTTTATCATACGTATAGATAAAAAACTGCAATAAACTATCATCCCCTTTGTATCCCGTTTCTTGCGTACATAGACCTCTATCATTATAAGTCAGCAATCCTCTATATTGAAGTTTACCTATAAAATTGTATTGTCTTCTTTCAACCAAGTTGCCTAGGCTGTCATAAAAATCGTGAGCAACCAAGCTACTGTCATTGGTAGCCTGGTCGAATCCATAAGTCAATACTTGTCGGATATGACTCTTCTGGCGAGTCAATCGCTCTAACTCGTATTTTTTCTCTTCATTTTGGGCTTGAAGAGTAAGGTTTGCCAGTAAAAAGATAGCGATGGTGCACTTGAGAGTCATCTGGACAGGTACTGAAACTGACGGTGGATTAACTGCCCAAATCTATTAAACCACACCGTAAAACTCAAACCGCATCGACGGGCTCTTCGGCTCGTACGGCCGCTTCCCGACGCGGGATATAATGGCGAAAGAAACTGCTGATTTTCATCTGTAGTACACCAAAAACGGCCTCCTTGAAAATCTTGGACGACATTTTTGAGACGCCTTTGGTACGATCGGTGAAAATAATGGGGACTTCGGTAATCCGGAATCCGTATTTCCAGCACGTAAATTTCATTTCGATCTGGAACGCATACCCAACAAACTTGATTGGGTTGTGCAGAATCACTTCCAGCACCTCGCGCCGGTAGCAGACAAAACCCGCCGTGGGGTCCATAATCGACATGCCCGTTACGAACCGCACGTACACCCCGGCAAAATACGACATCAGCACCCGGCCCATTGGCCAGTTCACGACGTTGACGCCTTTGATGTACCGCGACCCAACCGCAACGTCGGCCCGCTGCGGCCCTTCGTCCGCGCAGGCGTGGTACAACCGGATGAGATCGTCGGGATTGTGAGAGAAGTCGGCATCCATCTCGAACAGGTACTGATATCCCCGCGACAGGGCCCACTTGAACCCATCGATATAAGCCGTACCCAGGCCCAGTTTACCCCGCCGTTCGAGCAGATGAAGCCGCTGCACCGGACCGTTGGGGGGAAATTCTTCCTGTAAATCACGAACACGGCGGGCCGTTCCGTCCGGCGAACCATCGTCAACGATCAGGATGTCGAACGGCTCGGCCAGGCTGAACACTTTACGGATGATAGCCTCGATGTTCTCTATTTCATTATATGTGGGAATAACCACCAAACGTTCTTTCACGATGTCGAGCAGGTTAGTATGAGGGATCTATTATTACAACACGAAACCTATGCCTTTTTGTACAATTAAGCCATTAAAAATTGTTAATCAGCGATTTAGCACCAATTTCTTCGGCCAGGTTACGTGCTTTCTTCAAACAGTCAGCCAGCGAAAGGCCACCGTACCAGTTGGCGCAGACCAGTAACTTATCCGCTTTAACCGCAGCTACCTGCTGCTGCACAGCTACAATCTGCCCATCATATTGCGGAATAGCGCGGTCCCAGCGGTAAATGGCCCGAAATACGGGCTCGCTGGCCCTAATTCCAAAGCTCCGGGTCAGTTCCTGGTGTATATTCCTGAAAATAACCTCGTCGGGCTGGCGGGCGTTGTCGGCCGCGGTCATACCACCCACAAACGACGTAAACAGCACCTCATCGGCCGGGCAGCGCCCCGATTCCGGCCCGGTACCGAACACCGAACTGCTCCAGATATGCCCGGCGGCAAACCGCTTCTCCACGGCGGGATTCAGCCCACCAAATCCGTTGAGAGGGTGCTGCACATCAACGCGTTTGTAGGCCGAATGAACCGCCGTCATGGGCGGATACCGAACCGCCTGCAAGGCTTGTGCCAACCCATCGTAATAAGGCGCAACCAACCGCGCAGCCGCATCGGCACCGACCGCCAGCACCAGCTGATCGACCTCGGTTATTCCCTGTACGCTGGTTACGCGCCAGCCGTTGCTCGTGCGGGTAAGCTGGCTGACCGGATCGTTGAGCGACAGCTTCGTCAGGCGGGCGGCCAGGGCACCGGGCAGGGTCTGCATACCATCCCGGAAGCTGAACGACTGCCGCCGACCGGCCGCCGACTGGTTTTTGATCAACCCTTTCAGTACCGATCCGTAGTCGCGTTCGTAAGCCAGCAGCATCGGAAAGGTTTCCGACACCAGCAGCTGATCCGGATCACCGGCATAGATACCGCTCACAAACGGCGCCAGCGCATAGTCGACCAGCTCATCGGAGAACCGACGCCGGAAAAACTGACCCAGCGTTTCGGAACCGGTCGATCTGGTTTTGTTGAAAAGCTCCCGAACAATGGCCCATTTGGTACGCCAGCTGAAGAACGTACCGCCCAGCAGCGACGGCGGGCCCGACGGCAGCGCCCGGTAGTGCCCGTTGCGGTAAACGAAGCGGGCTTTGCTGACGGGGTTGGCAAAGAGCAACTCGGAGGTCAGGCCGAGTTCGTCGATCCACGCCAGCAGCTCATCTCCACCCAGCAGTGAGTTAGGACCCAGCTCGCGCAGGTACGACGCGTTGCCCACCAGCTCGCGCCTGGACCGGATATAGCCCCCCGGCTCGGCCGAGGCTTCCCAGAGGTGATAGTCAACACCCCGCTTTTGCAGCTCGTAGGCCAGGGTCAGCCCCGAAATACCCGCGCCAATGATACCGATTCTCATGAACGGGCAGAGGTCTTACCGGTTTCTGTTCGCTTCTGCAGTTTGCTAACCACTTCTTTATAGATCGCTTCCATATCGCGCGGGTGCGATGCGTAGTATTTGTAGCTTTGGTTGTAGGCCGAGGTGTCGGTCTTGAACCGGCGCAGAATCTGTTTCTCCAGCCGCTTGTAAACAATATTGGACGAGTCGGACGACGAGAACGCCATACGACTTACGCGAGCTTCGGCCATATGGATCTCGACCAGAATATCGGCCATCCGATCTTCATCGAGCAGGTTATTGGGCCGCTCATCGGCCGGCACTCCGCAGGCCATCATCCAGAGGGTCGTTAGCAGCAGCACGCCCTGACGAACAACAGCAAATCGATTACGGCGCATAGAAAGAAAGATTACAGACTACTTTTGTAAGGCAGTCGCGGTGCACAAAGTTCGGGCATGGCTGTTAAAATACCCTAACACCTATCACCTATGGATGAATTCCTGGCCAGACTTCGTCATTTCGACATTCGGATCCGGAAAGCCGTTAACTCGCAGATGCGGGGCAGCTTCCGGTCGGTCTTCAAAGGGACCGGGCTGGAGTTTGCCGATCTGCGTCAGTATCAATACGGCGACGATGTGCGCGCCATCGACTGGAACGTATCCTCCAAAGGCCACGGCACCTTCGTCAAAGTATTTCGGGAAGAGAAAGACCAGACCGTTTTTTTTGTTGTCGATGTCAGTGCTTCACAACAGGTCGGGCCGCACCACCGCGACAAACTCAAGACGACCAAGGAGGTATGTGGCGTGCTGGCCCTGTCGGCTATTCACGAAGCCAGCCACGTGGGCCTGTACTGCTTTTCGGATCAGAAAGAAAAATACATCAAGCCCGGCAACGGGTTGAAAACGGGCTATCAGCTCATCATGAGCCTGTTCAAACTGCAACCC
This sequence comes from Spirosoma sp. 209, assembly GCF_002006735.1. NCBI lineage: Bacteria > Pseudomonadati > Bacteroidota > Cytophagia > Cytophagales > Cytophagaceae > Spirosoma > Spirosoma sp. 209. The sequence continues at coordinate 417,697 of NZ_MVEC01000001.1, forward strand.
GAGTCGGGCCGGACGAGCATTGCCGATGCGCTGCTGTTTACGCTCAACAGTCTTAAACGCCGGAGTGTGGTCATTCTGCTGTCTGACTTTATCGATCAGAGCTATGAACATAACCTGAAGGCACTGGCTAAGAAACACGATCTGGTCGTTATACACCTGTACGACCAGCGCGAAGTGAACCTGCCCCGGTTGGGCATCATTCCGGTATACGATACCGAAACCGGCCGAACGGTATGGGTCAACACCTCGTCGGTTTCGTTTCGGAGCAGCCTGCGCGACACCTTCCGGCAAAATCAGCTTCGGCTGGAGCGCCTTTGTAAACAATATAACGCCAACTACCTGGCCCTCGATTCGCAGGAAGACTTTGTTCCTAAACTCGTTGACCTGTTTCGCATTCGCAGAAAATAATGACTGGTTTCTGGGGCCTGCTCCGGCGGAGGTATGCGGCCATCGTTTTCATGCTCCTGCTGCTGGTGATCGACACCAGCGCCCAACCGCCCGCCCGGTCGCGGCTGACCGGCGTGTTTCTGACCGACAGCATCGAGATCGGTCGGCCGTTCCGGTACGCGCTGACGTTTTACCACCGGCCAACCGTCGATGTGCTGTTTCCGGATACGGCCGCGCATTTCAGTCCTTTCCAGGTCCAGGACGTCGCTATTTTTACGACCGAGACCACGGGCAGCGGCCCGACCGCGGTCAGCCGCGACAGCGCCGTTTATACGCTGGTTTCGTTTGGGATCGATTCGGCCCAGCTCCTGCAGGTGCCCGTGCGCCTGATCAATGCAACCGACTGCACGACCCTTTTCACGCAGACCGATACCGTTTTTCTGAAGTCGAAGCTCAAAGCCAGCCGACCGGCCAGCCTGACGCTGGCCAGCAGCACCCGGCTGGCGCCCCTGCGGCAACAGTTCAACTACCCCGTTCTGGGTCTTGTGCTGGCCATGACGGGGTTGGCGGGCCTCCTGCTTTACGCCCTCTTCCGGCAACCCATCGAGCGGCAATACCGCCTTTACCGGCTCAACCGACGCCACCTTCGCTTTCTGCGCGACTACAATCGCCTGAGTCGTAATATTATGCCGATAACCGCAGCCGACTCGGCTAACCAGGCCATCGTGCTCTGGAAAACCTACCTGACTACGCTGGAGCAACGGCCGTATGAGTCGATGACCACTTCGGAAATTGCCGAGCAGATTGCCAATGAGCGCGTTACGGAAGCTCTTCGCGAAGCTGACCGGATGATTTACGGGGGGGCTTTCTCGTCGCAGTCGCAGCCAGCCTTACAGGTATTGAGCGACATAGCCACCCAGGCGTATTACCGGCGCCGGATCACCTTGCAGTACCACAACCTGGTAACCCAGCCGCTGACCTGATGTCTGACCTGACTCCCGACTACACCCCGCATGAAACCCTGGTACTCGCTCGACTGGCTTAGCCCGCTGCAATGGCAACAATACCGGTTTGCGTATCCGCTGGCCTTGTGGGGCATACCGGCGCTGGTGCTGCTATTCCTGCTGCGCTATTATTTGCATCAGCAGGCCCAGCAGCGGCTGAACATTTCGCTCGGCCCACTCTACGCTTCGCTCAGCGGAAACCGGCCGCAACGGCTGGGCCAGTCGGTACTGCGCCTGCTCCGGTACCTGTTGCCGCTGAGTGTTTTTATCGGTGTCAGTTTCATCCTGATTGCGCTGGCCCGCCCCCAGATCGTGCGCGAACAACGGGAAGAAGACTCGGAAGGAATTGATATCATGCTTGCCATGGACGTCTCTGACTCGATGACCGAAACCGACCTCCCGCCCACCCGGCTGGCTGCGGCCCGGCGGGTAGCGCAGTCGTTTGTGAACGGCCGCAAGAATGATCGGATCGGGCTGGTCGTTTTTGCGGGCGAAGCCTACTCTCTCTGTCCGCTCACGACCGACTACGCGCTGATTAAGCAGTATTTGAGCGAGTTGAACGCGCAGATGGTCCGCACGTCGGGAACGGCCATTGGCGATGCGCTGGCCCGCTGTATTGTTCGGATGCGCGACCCACTAGCCCCGGTTGCCGACACGACCCGACGCGACAGCCTGGCAATCGCCAAAGAACGCAGCAAAGTGATTATTCTGCTGAGCGATGGCGACAATACGGCGGGAAACCTGGACCCGCTTACGGCCTCCCGGCTCGCCAGGGCCTTCTCCATAAAAATCTACACCATCGCCGTTGGCCGGCCGGTGGCCGCGCCCAACGAAGCCGTTACGGTTGATGAAGGCATTCTGAAAACCATTGCCACGACGGGAAACGGTAGCTTTTACCGGGCTTCGGATGCGCGTCGGCTCCGGGCCATTTTTGCCGAAATCAACCGACTCGAACGCGCCCCGGTCCGCATCCGGGTCTATCAGGATGTGCAGGATTACTACCGGATTTATCTCTGCTGGGCCATTGCCTGCCTGCTGTTCGGCCTGCTGCTGAAGAACACTATCTTCGGCAATGTACTCGAAGACTAACGCCGGTCGGACCGGGCGTTACAGCTTTCGCTTCAGCCGGAACGTCTGGAGCCACTCGTAAAGCCCCCAGTAGACCAGCACCGACGAGGCCGTACCGATCAGGGAACCCACGAATACGTCTTCGACAAAGTGCTGAAACAGGTACACCCGCGAATACCCCGTCAGGATACCCAGCAGCAGAAAGAACCAGCCCCGGTTTTTACGCCCGTCAATGAAGGCCCATAACGAGAACACCGCAAAAGCCGATATCGTATGGCCCGAGGGGAAGCTGTTGTAGCTGTAAATATCCAGCCCTTCGATGAGGTGGTATTCGTTGATAGAGTGTTCGAAGTAACGAAGCGGGCGGGGCGAGCCGGAAAATACGACCGTTTTCAGAAACAGCGACGTCAGCGACGATACCGCAAAACTGGCCACTGCCAGCAGGCCAATCCGCCAGTTGTAGATCAGCATGATGACGCATGTAATCACGAAAAAAGCGCCATCGCCCAGGTACGTGGCGTAGGTGAAAAACAGGTCCGCTTCGGGGCTGTTACGGGCGTTGACCCACTGCATCAGCTGCGTCTGCGAATAGAGCAGCTGCAACGTGCCCACGATCAGCAACGTACATCCGTAGGGAACAAAGAACCAGCGATTGTTACGAAAAAGAAGAAGCAAAGCGGGCATACTAACTTAATTGGCAGGCGTTGCCTTTTCGACCGTAATTCCTACACTCATGATGTTCAGCAGCGGGTCCTGCCGCATGTACTGCCGGATCTGCATGGTGTAGCGGCCGGATTTGGGGAAACGGTAGTTGCGCTTCATTAGAAACTTATGATCGAACAGGTCGCCGAGCCCGTCGCCGTTGGGTTTGCCGGTTTTGGGGTCGAGCAGAATCAGCTCGTCGAGCCGCGACTCGATTTCCCGACCGCTGGCATCGCGCAGATACCGGGTCAGGTAAAGATTGTAGTACCCGTAGGAAAGGCTGTTGCGCAGGTTGTAATAAATGTTGTAGGGTATGGTGGCGTCGTCGATCTCAAAGGTAAACGAGGGGGCATTTTTGACATACCATTTGCCGTCTTCGATGTCTTCATAAGCGCTGTACACCGCATTGGTGTCGCAGCTGAAGGCCGCTAACGCCATGACAAACAAGACCATTACTTTTTTCATACCGGCTAGTTAATCCATCACAAAGCTACGATGCCCCATCTGGCTTTTCAAACGCTGACAAAAGAGCAGGATTGTTTTTAAACTACATAAATAGTTTTAGGTTTGTACTATGGAAAAGTTAACCGCTAAGGAAGAAGAAGTTATGCAGGTGCTGTGGCGCATGGAGCCCTGTTACGTAAAAGACATGGTGCCTAACTTCAGCAACCCGCCCCTGCACTACAATACCGTATCTACGATTGTCCGTAACCTGGAAGAAAAGGGCTACGTAGGCCACCGCGCCTACGGCAACACCCACGAATACTACGCTATCATCTCTAAAGAACAGTATCAGAACCGGTTTGTGCTGACCAAAATCGTGGGCGACTACTTCGACAATTCGTACAAGAACCTGGTTAGCTACTTTGCCCGGAACGAAAAAATTTCGGCCGACGAACTCCGGGAGATCCTGGCCATGATCGAGAAAAAAGACGAATAGCCGGGTTCGCGTCCGGTCCGACCAGCCTAACACGAGTAGCTTGCCAGCCACTCCTCCCACACCAATCTGATGGAAACGTTGCACTATATCCTCCTGTCCAACGGGCTACTGGTTGTGGTCAGTCTGGCTTTTTACGCGCTGCTCCGGCGCGAAACCCTGTTTGGGGTCAACCGGGTCATTCTGTGGCTGGGCCTCGCAACGGCGCTGCTACTCCCGCTCGCGGAGCTGCCCGACTGGCGACCGCAGCCCGTGCGCCACATGATGCAGCGAACGGCTCAGGCCATTGCGCCAACCCTACTGGCTCCACCCGCCGACATTACCATCACCTATCCTACTGGTCAGACATTCCGGTCTACACTGCAACCACCCACCCAACCGGGCTGGCCATGGCAGCGGTATCTGGCCGGGCTGTACCTGGCGGGGGTGCTGGTGTTACTGGTTCGGTTGGGTAGCCGGCTATGGGCCCTGCGCCGGATTATTGGCCAGTCGGTTTGTGAGCCCTATACGGATTTCACGCTGGCCCGCAACGAGACCATCACCTCGCCTTTTTCATTCTTTGGCTGGGTGGTAATCAACCCAGCGCTCTATCCGCCCGATGTTCTTGAGCACATTCTGCGCCATGAGCGCGTACACAGTCGGGGCTGGCACAGTCTGGACACGATCACGGGCGAGCTGGTTTGTATACTCTTCTGGTTCAACCCGGCTGCGTATCTGTTCCGGCACCTGCTGCACCAGACACTCGAGTTTACGGCCGACCAAACCGTAGTAGCCGAGGGGGTCGATGAGCGGGTTTATCAGTACAACCTGGTTACGGTAAGCCTGTCGGCCAGCCGCAGCCCGCTGGTTACGTCGTTCGGCCAGTCGGCCCTGCGGCAGCGCATCCGCATGATAAACCGCCCCCGGTCAGGACCGGCCGTCTGGGGCCGATACGCACTCTGGGGATTGCTGGTCAGTGCGGGCGTACTGGCCTGCCGCCACCGCGATCAGGCCCAGGCGGATACGTCCGGGTTTATTCCAAATCACGCCGGTAAAAGACTACCCGCCACCAGTCCGACCCGGGCACTGGTTGTTGAACTGGAAGCCCGGGGCAGCTGGTACCAGCACATGGCCCTCTTCGATACCCGATCCGGTACCGAAACCATTGCCAGCGATCCGGTGGTGGTACAGATTCGGCAAAATAAGTTCTCCGTTGCCAACGACTTTCTGTACGCATCCGCCCTGTTTATCAACGGAAGAGAAATGCCGCTCGATTCGCTGAGCCAGATCGCGCCGGAATCGATCAGCGAGCTGTTTGTCATGCACCAGCTTGAGGGGCAACCCGATACCGACAGGCAGGCCAAACCGTACCAGATCCTGCTTCAGACCGCCACGAAGCCGGTTCGGTTCACGGCGCAGCGGAACGAATTTTTCGCCCTGCTGCAGGCCGCAGCCATCTCGCAGCACCCCCGGGGCGAATCGTATATGTTTACCATGAACTCCCTGCTCGAAGCGACCTTTTTTCATAATAAAAACGCCCTGGTCGAACGCACGGCCGACGAGCACCTGAAGGTATACGACGAGTACAAAAATGACGTCGACGTCTTCATCAACAACCTGCCGGCCACCGTTGCCGATGTAGCCACGATACACGTGCGCGAGGTAGCCAGGCTGGGCACACGGGAGCGTCCCTATACAAGCTGGTTTCGCCCCGATCAGCCCGAGCGCCGGTTCGAGCTGCATATCAAAACCGCCCCCAAACGGGCCAAACGCGACAGTAGCTACTACGTATTCAGTCCGTTCTACACCGGCGACTTTTAGGGAGACACCCGCCCGGCATACGCCTGCACCCTCCTTCCTGCGTCTTTGCACGAACTAGCGGACGATCGCGGTCAACTGGCCGTTTAGTGTTGTGAAACCGATTGATTTCTTCCTGAAATTTCGTCGTCGTACGCGGCAGAATCCTTATTTCATGGCGCCTTTTTAACTATTCTTACATCTTTGTAATCGTATTGGCATTTAGTACTACAAAACCGGGTAGATTTCCCTGATGGCAATCAAACCGGCTCCCTTGTACCCATCCGGTTCGGGTTCAATCCTACTCAACACGTCTGCGCATTTGTAGTTCTCTACCCACTCACTGGCTTGTTCTTTACCGGAGTATGTTCACCTCTTCATGCCTATCCGATCATCTTGGACCACTTGCTCTCACCAACCCTGCAGAGCAGGGTTTTCCGATCGATGTTTTAGCCAACGCAGCTCATGCCTTCAGTACAGGAGTCGCCTGTACACTTTTTCTGTTATTCCTGTTCTATAGTTTTCTCTACCGCCACGATCTTCTTTACCAATGGTTCAACGTGGCGAGTACGGCTTCGGTTGGCTTTTTTACCTTATCCTGGTATCAACTCCTCCGGCCCGACCTGTTCGATCAGGAGCTGTACGCGGTGCTGCTTGTTGTCTTCGAGAAGATGATGATCATAGGGCTGGCCGGTACTGTATACTACCTGCTGAACCGGAGTAAAATTCGGCGGCTCAAACGCCTGACAGCCATTGGGATAGTCGGTACTCTTGTTGGTCTGCTGGCAGTCTGGACAAAGCAACAGTGGCTCAGTTCATTGTGTAAAGGCATTTCGTCCGTTATTCTCGTCGACTCGTTCGTTATGGCGTTTCTGGCTGGCCGCAACCAGCGCGATTACAGCGGCTATCTGGTGGCGCTGGCGTTATTAGGCGCCAGCATGGGCTCTACCCTGGTTGTACTCAAGTTGAGCCAGCAGCCGTCATTTACGATTTTCGCCCCGCTTCCGCTCAGCCTGATGCTCGCGAATCGGTTCGGTGGCTTTTTCGTGTTGCTTTTCCTGCTGGCCCGCCATAACTATCATACAGGCCGGCTGCTTCATCTGGCCCAGGGCGAGCTGGTTACGCTCTCCGACGAGAAGCGAGCCATACTTGAACAGCAGAACGCCTGGCTTGAGCAACAGGTAGCCAAGCGAACTACCGAGTTAAATCAGTCCAACCAGGTGAAAGACCGGCTGTTTTCCATCATAAGTCATGAGCTCCGAAGTCCCATCGCTTCGTTGAAAAGTATGCTGATGATGATGCAGCAACAGAACCTGAGCCGGGTTCAGTTTATGGCCTTACAGGCCCGGCTATCCCAACACGTTGACCGGCTCTACGGCAACCTGGATAATCTGCTGTACTGGTCGCTCGGTCAGATGAACGAACTCAGATCACGGCCAGCCCCCCATCCGATACGCGAGGTGGTCAACGAAGTACTGGGCCTATTGCAGGAAATGGCCGCAAGTAAGCAAGTTGCCTTTCAAGTCAATGTACCTATTCAAAACCAGGTCTGGGCCGACGAGCTTCAGCTGCGGGTCATTCTGCGCAACCTGGTTGATAACGCCATCAAATTTTCTAAACCGTCGGGCATCGTAACCCTAAGCAGCTACCGGGAAGGCGAGCGCTGCTGGATTTGTGTTCAGGATACGGGGCAGGGAATGTCGATGGGTCAGTTGGCCACCATGTTTGCCAATGCTCCCTCGTCGACAGGTACCGCGGGTGAGCGCGGTACGGGGCTGGGTCTGCGCCTGTCGAAAGAACTGACCGAGCGCAACCAGGGTCAAATGATCGTCTACAGCGAACCGGGGGCAGGTACCCTGGTCAAAATCAATCTGCCCGCGGCTCAATCCCTCCAGAACAGAACGAACCGCGCCGGTAACGAGCACACCCGACAAACACCACAGGTACAGGTAACATAAAATACCCCGAACCGCGCTAGGCAAACGGGCAGTTCGGGGTATCTCAAGACAAACCGGCGGGGCTACTCCCCCCGCTCCGGGTCTGAACTATGACTTCATCTAGGGCGTGATGGTCTCGATCGACCCATCGGCCCGGCGGGGCAGCTCCCGGACTTTCACATTGCGCAGGTGCGTTTTACCCGACAGTTCGACATCGTGGTAGAAGATGTACCATTTGCCGTTGAACTCCACAATGGAGTGGTGGGTTGTCCAGCCGGTTACGGGCTTCATGATAACGCCCTGGTACGTGAACGGACCGTAGGGCGTATCGCCCGTGGCATAGGCCAGCAAATGGGTATCGCCGGTCGAGTACGAGAAGTAGTATTTGTTTTTGTACTTATGCATCCAGCCTCCTTCAAAGAACCGGCGGTCGTGATCACCACCGAGTAGCGGCTTCCCGTTCTGGTCCAGAATCTGCACATCTTTGAGGGGCTCATCCAGCGTAAGCATGTTTTTACTCAGTCGGGCAACCTTAGCGCTCAGCGCCGGTTCGTTATCTTTCTTCAGATCGGTTTTGGAGCCGTTGGCCTCGTACTTGCCCGTATGCCACCGTTGCAGCTGCCCGCCCCAGATACCACCCAGGTACATGTAGGAAGTGCCGTCGGTATCGGTAAACACCGCCGGATCAATACTGTAGGTACCCGCCATCGGCTGCGGCTCGGCTTTGAACGGACCCGTCGGCGACTTGCTGGTAGCTACGCCAATCCGAAACACATCCTGCTTGTCCTTAACCGGGAAGTAGAGGTAATACGTCCCGTTTTTATAGGCTGCATCGGGTGCCCAAAGCTGCCGCCCCGCCCAGGGAATATCTTTCAGATCGAGGGCTACGCCATGATCGGTCACCTTGCCACCAATTTTATCCATTGACAAAATGTGGTAGTCGCGCATGTTGAAGTGTCCGCCTTCGTCGTCTTCGGCTACGTTGGCTTCGATATCGTGCGAGGGGTAGATATAGATCTTCCCGTTGAAGACGTGGGCCGAAGGATCGGCGGTGAAAATATGGCTAACCAGCGGCTTCGGCGCGCTGGCCGACTGGCAGACCCCGGCACTGGCACCGGCCGCTACCAGCGCGGCCACCAAGAGTGACCGATTCATGACTAGGGATTGGACGAGATTTTTGGTACGCATATCAGACTAATAGGGTTTACAGTAAACAAAAAGCGATCAGCGCGATTCGGCCGGCGGAGTACGTAGCGACGAGGCCCGGACCACAAGCTCGTAATTAAGCAGGATCGTGTTGGTTGTATTGATGCGCAGCAGCCCGTTCAGGTGATTGATCAGGCTTTGGGCCGCTATTTCGCCCATTTCCTGACCGGGATAATGTACCGTTGTCAGGTTGGGCTCGATCACCTGCGAGACCGGGTCGTTATTGAAACCAACCACGGCGATATCGCCGGGAATCGAAAATCCGTTGGCTTTCAGGGCGCCCATGCAGCTTACGGCGCAAAAATCATTGGCCACAAAAAGCCCGTCGGGTGGCGATGCCATATGCTTGATATGATCGGCCATCTGCAGGCCATCCTGCCGGGTCAGGTTGGTTAGCTGCACCAGCGCATCGTCGACGGTTATCCCATGATCCATCAGGGCGAGCTTATAGCCTTTGAGCCGGTCTTCATATACGTTCCGTTTTATGTTGCCGGTCATGTGCATAATCCGGCGGCAGCCCTGCTCGATGAGGTGACTCGTTGCATCGTAACCCGCCTTTACGTTGTCGATCACGATGTTGGTGCAGTTTTTCTGGGGCATGATCCGGTCGAACAGGATCATGGGGATGCCTTTCTGAAAAAAAGTATTGAAGTGATCGAGGTTTTCGGTGTCGGCCGCCAGCGACACGAGCAGCCCGTCGACCCGGCTGTCGAACATCGTTTTGGCGTTGGCGACTTCTTTCTTGACCGACTCCAGCGACTGGCTGATGATCAGGTTGTAGTTGGCGTCGTTGGCTACTTTCTCCATACCGGCCAGCACCGTCGACATGAAGTAGCTATCGAGCCGGGGCACAATTACGCCGATCGTGCTGGTACGCTGGCGTCTCAAATTACTGGCAAACATATTGGAGCGGTAACCCATCTCCTTCGCCTTGCTGGCGATCATATGTTTGGTATTGCTATTGATAGCGGGGTGATCATTCAGCGCCCTACTCACTGTAGCTGGTGATAACTGCAGCAGTCTGGCTATGTCATAGATCGTTACATCTTTCTCCATGCTAAACTTCCTTACCGGTGGTGGTAAGGCAAAATACGGCTTAATCCTGTAAACTACATTTGCAATCGGTTGAATAAAGCGAGCCGTTTCCGTCATTCGCGGCATAAATATGCATAAACTATCAGTAACGAGCTGTAATTATTGACCAATACCTACCCAAAAGAAGGATAAAATTAGATTATTTACTGGTACTAGGGTTTTCCCTAATAAGATTTTTCTCATAAAAAATTTTTATGCAACCGATTGCTTTACTAGAAAAATAACAGGAATTTTATAGCCAAAACACCTATGTCTTCTATAGCATGGGTTGTCTGCTACTTATATCAATTTTTTAAATTCCTGATTTACAAGAGATTGTTTGTTAAAGTACCAACTCTTCAGGTTTTAACACTCAGCCGCTTCACCATCAGGGGTTTGTCAACTTATTTAAACTCTTTGTACACTTTATGTTATTCCCACGATTACTAAACTCAACGGCGCTGTCGCTAGCCCTCCTGCTGCGACACGCTGTTCGACCGACACTGTCGGTTAGCCTGCTTACCATGAGCAGCTTCGGGTCGATCGTTATGGCTCAGACAGCCCAGGTGAAAGGCGTGGTGCTGGACGAGAACAGTCAGCCCTTACCCGGCGTTAGTATCGTCATCAAAAACACCCAGCGCGGTACATCGGCCGACGCTGAGGGCCGGTTCTCGCTGGCAGCCGCTCCCGGCAATACGCTGGTGCTGTCGCTGGTCGGTTACGAAAGCAAAGAGGTGACGGTTTCCAACAGTACGGCCGATCTGCGGGTACAGATGGCCCCGTCAGACAACCAGCTCAACGAGGTAGTAGTCGTCGGCTACGGTACCCAGAAACGGTCTGACCTGACGGGTTCGGTTGTATCGCTCGATTCCAGAGCGCTCAAGGAAGTACCCGCAGCCAACGTATTACAGGCGCTGGCAGGCCGGGCCGCCGGGGTTGACCTGGCCCGTACCGGTACGGCCCCCGGCGCCGGTGCCCAGCTCCGCATTCGGGGAAACCGCTCGCTGAGTGGCTCGAACGACGCCCTGATCGTGGTAGACGGCGTTCCCTACGGCGGTAGCCTAAACGACCTCAACACCGACGATATCGCGACCATGGATATCCTGAAAGATGCGTCGGCAACGGCCATCTACGGGTCGCGGGGTTCGAACGGGGTGCTGATCATCACCACGAAACGGGGTAAGATCGGCAAACCGGTTATCAGCTACAACGCCTATGCCGGGCAGAACACCATTCTGGGCCAGTATGACCTGCTCAACGGACAGGAGTTCAAGGCCATGCGCGACCTGGCGCAGTACAGCGCGGGCTACTCACCCGACGAACTGGCCGGTGTGGCCGCCGGAACCTCAACCAACTGGCAGGATCTGCTTTACAAGAAAGGCTTCGTGACCAGCAACGAGCTGAGCCTGTCGGGCGGCACCGAAAACACCCAGTATGGCTTCTCGGGTGGCTATTTCAAAGAAACCGGTGTGATTACGGGGCAGTCGTTCGAACGGTTTTCGCTGCGCACCTCGATCGATACCAAGCTGGGCAGCCGCGTGAAAGTGGGCCTGACCAACCTCAGCAACCTGAACTATACGCGGGGCGAGGGCATTAACCCCATCTACAATACCCTGCGACTCAGCCCCCTGACATCGCCCTACAACGCCGACGGCACGCCTAACCTGCGGCCACTGCGGGGCACCATCGACGAGCTGTCGAGTATGAACCCGATTACGCTCGAAGACCAGAACGCCATTGTACAGCGTCGCCGGCGGATCACGACCTTCAACAGCCTTTACGGCGAGGTGCAGATCATCGACGGCCTGAAGTACCGGCTCAACGTCGGGCTCGACTTCCGCCAGGAAAACTTCGGCCAGTACATTGGCCCCAACACCATCATCAACCCGGGCTCTACCCTGCCCACGCAGAACAGCGCAGCCGTACAGAACGGCGAATCGTACCGCTACACGGTCGACAACATCGTTACCTACGATAAAGTCTTTGCCGAGAAACACCACCTTACGTTTACCGGTCTGTACGGCGTTCAGCAGGACCGTGGTTTCACGAACCGGGTCGAAGCAACGGGTCTGCCTGCCGATTATATCCAGTATTACAACCTGAACCTGGCCAGCGGCACGCCCGTAGTCCCGGCGGGGGGTAACAACAGTTTCAACCGAAGCGGCCTGGTATCGATCATGGCCCGGGTCAACTACGTCTACTCCGACCGCTACCTGCTTACGGCTACGTTCCGTCGCGATGGGTCGTCGGTCTTTCCGCAGGGCACCTGGCTCAACTACCCGGCCTTCGCGGTGGGCTGGAACATCAGCAACGAAGAGTTCCTGAAAAGCAATACCCTCATCTCGCTGCTGAAACTGCGGGCCGGGTACGGTATTACGGGTAACCAGGGCATTCCGTCGGGCGCCACCCGGGGCAGCCTGTCGACCAACCGCTACAACTTCGGCAGCAACAACGTGCTGGGTTACTTTGTCAGCTCGCTGGGCAACCAGGACCTGCAGTGGGAATCGACCAGCAACGTCAACGTAGGGGTCGACTTCGGTCTGTTCAACAACCGGCTGTCGGGTTCGATCGACCTGTATCAGCAAACCACCGACCGCCTGCTGGTGCAGAAAAACCTGCCCCTGAGCAACGGCGCCAACAGCTACTGGACCAACGCGGCCAAAACCCAGGGTAAAGGGATCGAAGTGGTGCTTAGCTCGGTCAACGTCAACACCAGCAGCGGGTTCAAATGGACCACCGACCTGAACTTCGCCATCAACCGCGAAAAGATTCTGGCGCTCGAAGATCCGGCCAAAACGCAGGACATCGGCAACGGCTGGTTCGTGGGTCAACCGATCAACGTCATATATGACTACAAGAAAATAGGCATCTGGCAAAGCAACGAAGCCGATCGGGCGGCTCAGTTTGGCGCGGTACCGGGTCAGATCAAGCTCGAAGACCTCAACAACGATAACCGCATTACCGATGCCGACCGGTCGGTGATCGGTTCGTTCCAGCCGAACTGGATCGGCGGTATGACCAACCGGTTCAGCTACAAAAACTGGGACCTGACGGCTACGATGAACGCCCGGATCGGCAACACCCTGGTGGCGACCTATTTCCAGTCTGACGGTACCGGCACCGGCTACGCCTTCCTCAACAACGGCCGGGTCAACCAGCCCAAATTCGACTACTGGACCCCGACCAACCCGACCAACGCGTTTCCGCAACCCGCGCCCGGCGACCGGATCAACTACTCCTCTACGCTGGGGTACTACGACGGCTCGTTTGTGCGGATGCAAAGCCTCAACCTGGGCTACACCCTTCCGACCGGCCTGCTGAAGAAGGCGGGGCTGGGCTCGGCCCGGGTTTATATCTCGTCGCGAAACCCATTCCTGCTTTACTCGCCCTTCGTGAGCAACGGTCTGGGTATCGACCCCGAAGGAACCGGCACGGGTGGTGCCGTACCCACCCAGGGCGCTTCGGCCGGCACCGGCGTCAACAACCGGGCCATAACGGTTGGCCTGACCACGCCGGCGACGCGCCAGCTGCTGATTGGCGTAAACCTCAAATTTTAATCTATTCGACAATTCCGGTATATGACGTTGTCAACAACCATGACTATGTATAAATCACTCAAGATAGGCAGTCTGAGCCTGGCGCTAACGGCCCTCCTCGCTACGGGCTGTCAGAACGTTCTGGAACAGGAATTCCGGTCAGAACTGGGTCCCGAATTTTTTGCCACAGCCGGTGGGCTGGAGGGGGGCGTTACGGCGTCCTACTCGATTGCGCGTTTCTTCTGGGGGTCAGAAGGGTTTACCTATACCGAAAACGCGGGTACCGATGAGTCGATTCTCGGCGCCAGCGACGGCAATACAACCTTCTTCCAGTACACCAACATCCTGCCCTCCGAAGGGTCGATCGGGTCGATCTGGAACAACAGCTACCAGGCTATCAACAATCTGAACGGGGTACTCAAGTTCGGCCCCAGCGCCAACATCGACGCGGCCCGCCGAACCACCCTGCTGGCCGAAGCCAAGTTTCTGCGCGGGTTTTACTACTACCTGCTGGTGCGCAACTTCGGTGATGTGCCGCTCTCGCTGAACTTCATCGATGTACCAACAACTTCGGCCTCGCGGGCACCGATTGCCGACGTATATGCCGCCATCATCAAAGACCTGACCGAGGCTTCGCAGGAGCTGCCCAACACCTCGAACCAGTCGAAAGGGCGCGCTACCAAACCGGCTGCGCTACACCTGCTGGCTAAAGTGTACCTCCAGCGGGGCTGGTCGGCAGCCGCTCAGCCGACCGACTTCCAGATAGCCGCTACGACCGCCCGGACGCTGATCGACAACCAGGCGACCTATAACGTCGGGCTGGAGCAGGATTTTGCCGATGTGTTCCGCGAAGGTAACGAGTACGGCAAGGAGTCGCTGTTCGTCATTGACCGCAATACGGACCCCAGCTATGCCGAAAGCCAGTTCAACAACTCGCCCCAGATTGCGAGCGGGAACAAAGAGAACCGGGCCAACTTCTTCTGGGTGTCGCTCTATACCAACGCCCTCAACGTGAATGCGGGCATTCCGGGAGCGCCCAACAACACGGTGGCCGTGATGGACCGCGACGCCCGCAACGGTCGGCCGTTCCGCCGGTTCCGGCCTACCAACTACACGCTGAACACCGCTTTTGCCGATCGCACCACCGATTCGCGCTACTTCAAAACGTTTCAGTCGGCCTGGATTTTTAACCGGACCACCCCCGTTACCACCTCGCGCGGTACGCTGGTAGCCGGTCGGGATACAGCCATCTGGATGCCGGGTGTTGAGGTAACCGAAGCCCAGCGCCGGGCCTTCAAGGGCGTTATCATCTCGCCTTCGCAGTATACGGCCGATCTGCACCCGACCATGACCAAGTACACGGCCGTGAACCGGCTTACGGTCAACGAATCGTCGTACCGGCCCATCATCCTGTTCCGGCTGGCGGATACCTACCTGCTGGCGGCAGAGGCTTACATCAAGGATAACAAACCAGCCGAAGCCGCGGCCATGATCAACGCCGTGCGGCAACGGGCGGCCTACAAAACCACCAACACCCCCGCCCAGAATGCGGCTGCGGCTACGGCGCTGGCCATCACCCCCGCGCAGGCTACGCTCGACTTCCTGCTCACCGAACGGACCCGCGAACTGTACGCCGAGTACGCCCGCTGGCAGGACCTGGTGCGGACCAAAACCCTGGCCAGCCGCCTGGCTACCTACAATCCGACACCGGGTTTTCGGGAGTATCACCTGCTTCGGCCCATCCCGCAGTCGCAGATTGACCTGACTACCTCCGGTCCGAAGTTCCCGCAGAACCCGGGCTACTAACCCATAACCGGCTGGCTGACTACCGCATCAGAAGGTAGTCAGCCGGTTTTTACAGGAGTCATCGAACACACAGGCGCGATACGCTGCGGAGCGTAGATGGCCGACCCGTAATCCTGATCAGTCAGGACCTGACTGACAAGGCAGTAGCAATTATAGGTTTACCGGACAGCCTCCTGCCACCTGGCGGGAAGGCTGTTTTTTCACCTGAGCTATCTCATGAATACTGCAACAGAAATTCAATCGGTTGAAAAGGGTAGAAGGAGTGCACAGCCGCGTTTATCCGAATGTATACAAACCCCTTAACCTTTTTTTACCTGTATGAAGCTGACAATTGTTACAGCCGCTTTAGTATGCCTCCTCGGGCGGGCAACAGCGTCGCTGGGGCAGCAGATTTCCCGCGAAGAGCTCATCTTCCTGACGCCCGACTGGAAAGGCGAACGCTTTCCGGACGGACGACCTAAAGTGCCGGATGCCATCCTGAAACGGATGAAGCTGGTGACCCACGAAGAAGCCTGGGCTGTGCTCAAAAACGAAAACTACCGGTATCAGTTTACCGGCGACTGGCAAACCATTAACCCCGACAGCGTACTGGTAGGACGGGCGCTGACGGCCACGTTTATGCCCGGCCGACCCGATGTACACCGCGTGACCGACGAAAAAGGACATACCAAAGATGGACGCGTAAAGTCCCAGAACGCCTGGCCTATCGACATGCTGATAAAAGGCGATGTGTACGTGGTCGATCAGTTTGGCATGCACGAAGACGGACCGACCATTGGCGACAACCTGGGCAACTCGATCTACGCCAAAACGGGCAACGGCATCGTTTACGAAGGCGCCGTTCGGGACGTGGCCGGGCTGAAGGAGATTGGCGGCTTTACGTCCTACTTCCGCAGCTATCACCCCTCCCACCACAACCCCGACGGAAACCTGAACACCACCCTGGTCGGCATCAACCGCCCGACGCGCATCGGTAAAGTCATGGTCATGCCCGGCGATGTGGTACTGGGCCGCGACGGGGGTGTCTGCTTCATTCCGCCCCACCTGGCCGAGAAGGTCGTAAAAACATCGGAGATCATCCGCCTGCGCGACATGTTCGGCCACCAGCGCCTGCGCGAGCAGAAGTATACGCCCGGCCAGATCGACACCCGCTGGTCGGCCGAAATCGAGAAAGACTTTTCGCAGTGGCTCAACGCCCACGTGAACGAACTGCCCGTACCGAAAGAGCAGATTCAGGAGTATTTGAAAACCCGTACCTGGTAAACCGAACGCCTACCCCTTACCGAACCATGACTAAACCTACCTCCCGGCGTTCGTTTCTGACCAAGAGCGCCATCAGCACGGCCCTGGCCGCCACTACGTTCTCAACCTTCGGCGAAGGCCTCGAAACGGCGGTTCATAACGCGCCCCTGTCTTCGGCCCCGTCTGACCTGAAAATAACCGATATAAAATGCGGCTACACCCGAAACGGACACAGCCTCTTCGTGAAAGTACATACCAACCAGGGCATCTGGGGCTGCGGTGAAGCCGTCGATGCCTCGGTCGGCACCTACCACCT
The DNA here is from genome assembly GCF_002006735.1 of Spirosoma sp. 209. NCBI lineage: Bacteria > Pseudomonadati > Bacteroidota > Cytophagia > Cytophagales > Cytophagaceae > Spirosoma > Spirosoma sp. 209. The sequence goes on from NZ_MVEC01000001.1 coordinate 434,688, forward strand.
GGTTAAAATGATGGGCCAGCGCATCAAGGGCAAAAGCCCGCTCAATGTGAACCGGCTGTTCGAAGACGTTCGGCGGTCGGGTTTCTTCGAAGGCGCGCAGGCCGGTATCTATATATCCGTTCTGTCGGCTATCGAAACGGCCCTGTGGGACCTGGTCGGTAAAGCCCTCGGCATGCCCGTCTACCAGCTGCTGGGCGGTAAGTTCCGCGATAAAATCCGGGTCTACTGCGATACGGGCGCCTACCGCGAAACCGACACCAGCCCCGACGCCTTCGGCCGAAGCGCCAAACGAGCCGTCGACATGGGTTTTACGGCCGTTAAGTTCGACATCGACGAGCGTAACGATCCCAACAAGTACGACGCCTACAACTGGACCGCCAGCCAGGGTGAACTGGAGCGGATGTACAACCAGATTGCCAGCGTCCGGAAAGCCGTTGGCCCGAAAGTCGATATCTGCGTCGACATGCACGGCCGGTACGACGTCACCACCGGCCGGCGCGTGGCCAAGATGATGGAACCGCTGAACCTGCTGTTTCTGGAAGAGCCGATCCCGGCCGAAAACCCCGAAGCCTACCGCCAGATCCGCGAAGCGTCGAACACGCCGATCTGCGCGGGCGAGAACCACTACCTCGCCCACGGGTTCCGGAAGCTGCTCGAAATCGGCGCCGTCGACATCATCATGCCCGATCTGCAAAAAGCGGGCGGTCTCGGCGAAGCGCAGCGGATTGCCAACCTGTCGAATCTGTATTACGTACCCTTCGCGCCCCACATGGTAGCCTCTTATCTGGGAGCCATGGCGTCGAGCCACGTTTGTGCGTCGGTGCCGAACTTCCTGATCCTGGAGTGGCAGATTTATTTCCACGAGGAGCCGATGTTCAAAGAGGTCGTCACCTTCGACGGGCCGATGGTGAAAGACGGCTACATCCCGCTCTCCGAAAAGCCCGGTATCGGGGTCGAAATCAACGAGGAAGGGATGCGTAAATACGCCCCCAAAGACGTTCCATTTTTTGTATAAGCCAGACCGAATGCCCACTTGACTATGTTGACTTACCCAACGTTTCTTTCTATTCAAAAACGAGTTCTGGCTTTCGCCTTCCTGGCGTTGGTCAGCGCATCGTCAGCCTGGGCCATCGATCCCGATTCATACGTCGCCAGCCGAAAAAGCAAGGGTTCCTTTGCGCTTTCTGCTGGCGGCCGGTCGGCTCCGCTCCTGACCAGCCCGACCGACTTTCCGGGGGTTGTTCGGGCCGTCAGGAACCTCCAGGCCGATATCCGGCAGGTGACCGGGGCCGAGCCAGCGCTGATGACCGGCAATCCGGCCTCCGCCAGAGAGCTGGTCTTGATTGGCACGCTCGGCAAGAGTCCGCTGATCGATCAGCTGGTAAAGGCCCGTAAGCTCGACGTGTCGGGTATTGTTGGTAAGTGGGAAACGTCGCTGACCCAGGTGGTCGATAAACCCATGCCGGGCGTTGATCAGGCGCTGGTCATCGTCGGCAGCGACAAACGCGGTACGATTTACGGGATCTACGACCTCTCGGCCCAGATCGGCGTATCGCCCTGGCACTGGTGGGCCGACGTACCGGCCGTCCCGCAATCCAGTTTATATGTGCTGCCCGGCCGTCATTCGCAGGGTACGCCCGCCGTCAAGTACCGCGGCATCTTCATCAACGACGAAGCACCCGCCCTCTCGGGCTGGTCGAAAGAGAAATTTGGCGGCTTCAACCACAAGTTCTACGAACACGTTTTCGAGCTGATTCTCCGGCTGAAAGGCAACTACCTCTGGCCCGCCATGTGGGGCAATGCGTTTTACGACGACGATGCCATGAACCCGAAGCTGGCCGACGAGTACGGCGTCGTAATCGGCACCTCCCACCACGAACCCCTCATGCGGGCCCATGACGAATGGCGACGCTATGGTCAGAAAACACCCTGGAACTACCAGAAAAACGACTCGACCCTGCGCGAATTCTGGCGGACCGGCATCCGGCGTATGGGCACCAACGAAAGCATCATAAGCGTGGGGATGCGGGGCGACGGCGACGAGCCGATGAGCCGCGAAAGCAATACCGCCCTGCTCGAACGGATTGTGGCCGACCAGCGGACCATCATCGGCGAGGTAACCGGCAAGGCCCCGTCGCAAACGCCCCAGCTCTGGGCCCTCTACAAAGAGGTGCAGGAATACTACGAAAAGGGGATGCGCGTACCCGACGATGTTACCCTGCTCCTCTGCGACGACAACTGGGGCAACATCCGCAAGCTACCGGCCGTAGGTACGCCCAAACGCAGCGGAGGCTACGGCATCTATTACCATTTCGACTACGTAGGTGGCCCGCGCAACTACAAATGGCTCAACACCAACCCGATTGCGCGCACCTGGGAGCAGATGCACCTGGCCTACGAACACGGCGTCGACCGAATCTGGATTGTCAACGTCGGCGACATCAAACCGATGGAGTTTCCGATCGAGTTTTTCCTCGATTACGCCTGGAACCCGGCCCGGTGGCCCGCCGGCAAACTCCCCGACTATACCCGGCTCTGGGCCGAAAAACAGTTCGGCGCCAAACACGCATCGGCGATTGCCCAGATTCTGACCCGCTACACCCAGTACAACGCCCGCCGGAAACCCGAACTCCTCTCGCCCACGACCTACAGCCTGACCAATTATCGGGAAGCCGAAACCGTAGTGGCCGACTACAACAACCTCCTGGCCGAGGCCGAACGGATCGGGCGGGAGCTACCGGCTACGCATCAGGACGCTTATTTCCAGCTCGTATTGCACCCCGTCAAAGCCTGCGCTACCGTAAACGAGATGTACGTAGCCGCCGGCCGGAACCAGTGGTACGCCAAACAGGGCCGGGCTGCTACCAACTTGCTGGCTCAACAGGTTGAACGGCTCTTCGAGCGCGACGCGCAGATCAGCCGCTTCTACAACGACACCCTGGCGGGGGGCAAATGGAGCCACATGATGGACCAGACCCACATCGGCTACACCTACTGGCAACAGCCCGAAAAAAACAAAATGCCAGCCGTTCAGACGCTGACCCTGCCCCAGCCAGCCAATATGGGCGTAGCCATCGACGGATCGGCAGCCTGGTGGCCGGCCGAGTCGGGCGAGGCCGTTTTGCCCGCTTTCGATGCCTTTCATCAGCAAACGTCGTACATCGACGTATTTAACCGCGGCCAGACGCCGTTTCGCTTTACGGCCGAATCGGGCGCGCCCTGGCTGAAGCTGTCGTCGTCGGCCGGCAGCGTCGATCAGGAAACCCGCCTGCTGGTCAGCATCGATTGGAAACGGGTACCGGCCGGCACCCAGCGCGCGCCCATCACGATCAGCGGGCCGGATGGCAAACGCATTACGGTACAGGCAGTGGTACATAATCCGGCGGGGCTCCAATCCGATGCCCTGGCGGGTTTTGTAGCCAGCAAAGGCTACGCGTCCCTGAAGGCCGATCTGCCCAGCCGCACCGTCGAAACCGGGTCGACAACCTGGTTGCGCATTCCGGATATTGGCCGGACGGGCTCGGGCATGACCATAGTGCCGGTTACCGCAGCCAGCATCGACAAGCCGGGTGGCGCATCGCCCCGGCTCGAATACCGGGTTCATATCGCCGAAAGTGGACCGGTTCAGGTACAGACCTACCTCTCGCCCACGCTGAATTTTAACGACAACAAAGGCCTGCGATTCGCTATTTCGTTCGACGACGAAGCGCCCCAGGTGATCGACATCCACGCCAGCGAAACCAACAGGGTATGGGAGCAGTCGGTAGCCAATAACGTACGCCTGATCACCTCCCGCCATACGATCGGCCAGCCCGGCGAACACGTGCTGAAGATCTGGGTGGTTGACCCGGCGGTGGTTTTCCAGAAAGTCGTGATCGATCAGGGTGGCGTAAAACCCAGTTACCTCGGCCCGCCCGAACGCGTATCGCCAGCCCGACCAAGCGCCAACTAACGATAACCGGAGCACCCGGGATTCACTGGCTACAACCAGCAAAACGCCCGATCCGATTCAGTACTCGAGAACAGACACATGATTGATCTTCCTCCCAGCCACCCCGCCACCCGCGATTTTCTGGACGAAAACTTCATCCTGGAAACCGAAACGGCCCGTTACCTCTACACTGAGTTTGTACGGGACCTGCCGATCATTGACTACCATAATCACCTGTCGCCCGCCGAAGTGGCGCTCGACAAACGGTACGACAACATGACCGAGATCTGGCTCCAGGGCGACCACTACAAATGGCGGGCCATGCGGGCCAATGGCGTTCCGGAAGCGCTCATCACGGGTAGCACAGACCCCTGGCGGTCTTTTAACGCCTGGGCCCATACGGTTCCGTACACGATGCGGAACCCGCTCTATCACTGGACGCATATGGAATTGAAAAAACCGTTTGGCATCGGCGATCTGCTCAACGAAGCCAGCGCCCGCTCTATCTACGACCAGTGTAACGAACAACTTCAGTCGCGATGGACGGCCCGTGCCCTGCTGACCGAGCATAAGGTGCAGGTCATCTGCACCACCGACGAACCGGCCGACGACCTGCGTTATCATCAGCAGCTGGCCGACGAAGGGACCGACCTGACCATGCTGCCGACGTTTCGGCCCGACGCGCTGTTTCCGGCATCGGGCCAAGCCTGGCGCGATCGCGTGGCAGAGCTGGCTTCCGTCAGTGGCCTGGCAATTACGAGCCTAGACACCTTTCTGGAAGCGATGCAGCGACGGATCGATTTCTTCCACGAGACAGGCTGCCGGGCCGCCGACCACGGCCTGGCGCAGATGCCGCTGGCAGCCGCCCGCAGCAGCCAGCTCGACACCGCTTTCCGACAGCTGCTGGCTGGCCAGACAACCGTTACGCCCGACCAGATCGACCAGCTGACGGGCTGCATCCTGCTCGAACTAGGTCGGATGTATCACCAGCGCGGCTGGGTGCAGCAGTTTCACCTGGGTGCGCTGCGTCAGGTCAACACCCGGCTCACCAAACAGATCGGCATCAACATCGGCGTCGACTCCATCAATGATCTGCCGCAAACCGCCCGGCTGGCCCGCTTTCTCGACACCCTCGACCAGAGCGGGCAACTCACCAAAACGGTGCTCTACAACCTGAACCCGGCCGACAACGAAACCTTCGCCACCATGATCGGGAACTTCCAGGGCGAGTCCACGCCGGTCGTATCCACGACGGTCGTATCCACGACGGGCGCATCCACGACGGGCAGGATGCAATGGGGGTCGGCCTGGTGGTTTCTGGACCAGAAAGACGGGATGGAAACCCAGCTGAACGTTCTCTCGAATATGGGGCTGCTGAGCCGGTTTATCGGCATGGTGACCGACTCGCGGAGCCTGCTGTCGTTCTCGCGGCACGATTACTTCCGGCGTATTCTCTGCAACATCATCGGTACCGATGTCGAGAAAGGCCTGCTGCCCAGAGACCTTACCTGGCTGGGGCAGATGACCGCCAACATTGCCTATCACAACGTCTCGACCTTTTTTGACTGGAAACACTAACCCGACCCCAGGAATGACCGGACAATCTCAACCCGCAGCGACCTCGGCCGTTGGCAAACGGAGCAACTACCGATGGATCATCGTAGCCCTGCTCTTTTTTGCCACGACCATCAACTACCTCGACCGGCAGGTTATCAGCCTGCTGAAGCCGATTCTCGAAAAAGAGTTTAGCTGGACCGAGTCCGACTACGCCAATATCGTAACGGTCTTTACGTTTTTCTACGGCTCCAGTACGCTGCTGGCTGGCTACATCATTGACCGGATCGGCACGAAGCTGGGCTACATCGGCGCTATTCTGGTCTGGAGTCTGGCCGCTATGGGCCATGCGCTGGCGGGGGGTACACTGGGTTTCATGGTAGCCCGGGCGCTGCTGGGCATTGGCGAAGCGGGTAACTTCCCGGCCTCGATCAAGACCGTTGCCGAATGGTTTCCCAAGAAAGAACGGGCGCTGGCGGTGGGTGTGTTCAACGCCGGGGCCAACATCGGGGCCGTGGCCGCTCCGGCCGTTGTACCCTGGCTGGCGCTGGTTGCGGGCTGGCAGATGGCCTTTATCGTTACGGGCGCCCTGGGCTTCGTCTGGATTGTGGCCTGGTGGATCTATTACGAAGTGCCGGCACGGCACCAACGGGTCAACGCGGCCGAGCTGGCCTACATCACCGACGAGCCTGTTGACCCAACCGTGGCCGGCGATGCGGCTGCCACCGACCTGATTGCCGATGCGCCGAAAGCCCCCTATGCCATCTTCTCCAACCGGGCAATCTGGGGGTTCATGGGCGGCAAACTCCTCACCGATCCGATCTGGTGGTTCTTTCTGTTCTGGCTCCCGTCTTACCTGGCCAGCATCTATAACCTCGACCTCAAAAAGCTGGGCGGTCCGCTGATCATCATCTATCTGGCCGCAACGATCGGGAGCGTAGGCGGTGGCTGGCTCTCCTCGACGCTGATTCAGAAGGGCTGGCATCCGACCCGGGCGCGGCAGTATGCCATGGCCCTGTTCGCGGTCTGCGTTACGCCCGTCATGCTCATCAGTCAGCTGAGCAGTATGTGGCCCGTTATTGCCATCCTGTCGCTGGCCGTGGCTGCCCACCAGGCCTGGTCGGCCAACATCTTTACCGTGGCCGCCGATCAGTTTCCGAAGCACGTGCTGAGTCGCGTAGTTGGGTTCGGCACCATGGCCGGTACGCTGGGGGGCGCTATGTTTCCCCTGCTGGTTGGCCGGATTCTGGATCATTACAAAGCGCTGGGGCAGCTATCTGAAGGGTATTACGTTATTTTTTACATAGCCGGGCTGGCGTATCTGGTAGCCTGGACTCTGCTCTACGTGTTTGTGTTCCGCCGAAAAGTGGCCACGACCTGATCGGTTTGCTGAGTCGAAACTGGCGCCGGTCAGCCGGGTAAAGGCCGGGATCAGGAAGCACGTTACGTGCTGGTTTACGTGTTTTTTTAGCTATGCGGAGGCCTCGTCGGCATGAACCGTCGGGGTCCTCTCTTTACAAAGTGTACGTTTATGGGAATGTTACAAACCATGCGCTGGTTCGGGCCAAACGACCCGGTTTCATTGATGGATATCCGGCAGGCGGGGTGTGCCGGAGTGGTTACGGCCCTGCACCAGATTCCGGTCGGTGAGGTATGGCCAACAGCCGCCATCGAGCAGCGCAAACAACTGGTTGAAGCCGATAACGATCGGTATTCGGCCCTGCACTGGGCCGTAGTCGAGAGTCTGCCCGTTCACGAAGCCATCAAGAAAGGCCAGCCGGAGCGCGCGCAGTACATCGAGAATTACAAGGCGTCGATTCGCAACCTGGCCAGCTGCGGCATCCGTACCGTTTGTTACAACTTCATGCCGGTCCTCGACTGGTCACGCACGAACCTGAGCTACGAGATGCCCGACGGATCGCGGGCGCTGCGGTTTGTGTGGGAAGATTTTGCGGTATTCGACCTCTGCATCCTGAAACGCCCCGGCGCCGAAGCCGACTACGAACCCGAACTCATCGAGTCGGCCCACCGCTCCTTCGCGCAGATGACGCCCGACCGCGTTACCGAACTGGCCAACATCGTGCTGCTGGGGCTGCCCGGCTCCGAAGAGGCCTTTACCCTCGATACGTTTCAGGGCCTGCTCGACGACTACGCGACCATTGGCGATACCGAGCTGCGGAATAACCTGTATTACTTCATTCAGCAGGTCGCGCCGGTGGCCGAAGAAGCTGGCGTGAACCTCTGTATCCACCCCGACGATCCGCCGATGCCGCTGCTGGGTCTGCCCCGCGTGGTCAGCACCGAGTCCGATCTGGCCCAGCTGATGGAAGCCTGTCCGGTAACCGCCAACGGCATTACGTTCTGCACCGGCTCGCTGGGTATCCGCCCCGACAATGACCTGCCGGGTATCATCAACCGCTTCGGCAACCGGATTCACTTCGTCCACCTCCGCACCACGAAACAGGAACGCACCGACGGCTGGCGCAACTTCCACGAAGCCGACCACCTGGCGGGCGATGTAGACATGTACGCCGTTGTCAAAGCCATCGTACTGGAGCAGCAGCGCCGGGAGCGGACCGGTACCGGCGTGACGGCCATCCCGATGCGCCCTGATCATGGTCATCAGATGCTCGACGACCTGCACAAGAAAACGTATCCGGGCTATTCGGCCATTGGACGGCTGCGCGGACTCGCCGAGCTGCGGGGCCTGGAGCTGGGCATCACCCGCAGCCTGGCCGACCAACCGGCTCAGGCATCGTACCAAACGTATGCCAATACCCTTTGAGCAGTCTGAAAAGCCTATTCGCTGACAGCCATCAACATATCCAAACTGAACCGCTTTGCCGACGCAAAGCCGCTTTATATGACATATATCCTTAAACCGATTTTCGTACTTGGCTGTCTGCTGCTGCTGATCAGTAGCCAGGCCCAGACTCCCACCAGCCTGCCTCCGGGCGGAGACGATGGGTACCGGCTGTGGCTGAAGTACGACCTGATCGACGACCCTGCCAAACGACAGGCCTATGCCCGCTCCGCACAGTTCATTGCCCTGACCGGATCAGGGCCGGTTTTGCGGTCGGCGGCCGAAGAACTACAGGCCGGTTTGCGCGGGTTACTGGGCAAAACCGTTCCGATCATTAGCAGTGCCGGCAGCCGAACGGGCGGCATCGTGCTGCGCGCAGGTGCCCCAGCCGCCACCCCGCCCGCCAACCGCGAAGGTTACCAGATTGCCGCTGACCGCAACACCCTGACCATCTCCAGCCCGAGCGAGACCGGGGTGCTCTACGGTGCGTTTGCCCTGCTGCGGCAGATGCAGACCCGCCAGCCGCTCGACGGGCTATCGCTGGCGAGCAGCCCGAAAGTACAGTATCGGATGCTGAACCACTGGGATAACGTAGACGGCACCATCGAACGGGGCTATGCCGGTGGGTCGCTCTGGAAATGGTACGAACTCCCCGAGCGGGTCGACCCGCGCTACCGGGACTACGCCCGCGCCAACGCATCGCTCGGCATCAACGGTACCGTTGTCAACAACGTCAACGCCAGCGCCCGCTTCATGACGGCCGAATACCTGCAGAAGGTTGCCGCCCTGGCCGCTGTTTTCCGGCCCTACGGCATTCGGGTTTATCTTTCGGTTTACTTTGCGGCCCCCAAAACGCTGGGTAAGCTCAAAACATCGGACCCGCTCGACCCCGAGGTGCGGAAATGGTGGAACGACAAGGTCAAAGAAATTTACCAGATTATTCCCGACTTCGGCGGTCTGCTGGTTAAGGCCAATTCGGAAGGCGAGCCGGGGCCGCAGGATTACGGCCGTACGCATGCCGACGGGGCCAATATGCTGGCCGAAGCCATGAAACCCTACGATGGGGTCGTTATCTGGCGGGCGTTCGTTTATAAGGCCGACCCCAAAGCCGATCGCTTCAGAGCAGCCCACGAAGAGTTTACCCCCCTGGATGGCCAGTTCGACCCCAAGGTGATCGTTCAGGTCAAGAACGGCCCCATCGATTTTCAGCCGCGCGAGCCGTTCTCGCCCCTGTTCGGCAGTATGCCCAAAACGCCACTGGGCATGGAGTTCCAGCTGACCCAGGAATACCTCGGCTTCGCTACCCACCTGGTCTACGAAGCGCCCCTCTTCAAAGAATGTCTGGATGCCGATACCTACGCCAGTGGCAAAGGCTCGACCGTAGCCAGGGTCATTGACGGCAGCCTGCACGGCTACCGGAACGCCGGACCGTCCAGGACGCTGATGGCGGGGGTGGCCAATACCGGCTCGAACCTGAACTGGACGGGTCACCCCATGGCGCAGGCCAACTGGTACGCCTTTGGTCGGCTGGCCTGGGATCATACCCTCTCCGCCGAAGCCATTGCCCGCGAATGGATCGGCATGACGCTGACCCACAACCCGCAGGCCACCAGCCGAATTGCGAACCTGATGCTCCGATCGCGGGATATTTACGTCGACTATAACACCCCGATGGGGCTGAGCCGGCCCTGGACGGGGGTTCACTTTGCGCCCGAGCCCTGGCAGGCCCGCAGCCCGCGCCCCGACTGGACAGCCGTTTATTACCACCGGGCCGACTCGGTGGGAGTCGGTTTCGACCGGACGACTACCGGCAGTAACGCCCTGGCGCAGTACCGCCCCGAGGTACAACGGCAATGGAACGACCCCAACACCTGCCCGCTGCCGTATCTGCTCTGGTTCCACCACGTGCCCTGGACCAAAAAACTGTCGACCGGCCGTACGCTGTGGGATGAGCTTTGCAACCGGTTCTACACCGGTGCCGACTCGGTACGCTGGATGCAGCAGGAATGGGCCGCGGTAAAACCCGCCCTCGACCCGGCCCTGCATGCCGACGTGGCAGCCCGGCTGGTTACGCAGCACCGGGAAGCCATCTGGTGGCGCGATGCGTGGGTGCTTTACCTGCAAACCTTTGCCAGACAGCCCATTCCGGCTCCCTTTAAAAAGCCCGAACGGACCCTCGATGAAGTCAAACAATCGGTCGAAACGTATCTGCTCCGGTAGTACCAGCACGAGTTTATACCAGTAGGGCGGCCCCGTGACCGGCTTACTCAATCCTAAACCCCCAACCCTTTTTGATTATGACTCAGCCCGTTGAGAACTCGTTATCGAGACGAACTTTTTTGAAGGCCAGCGCCCAGGCAACCCTGTCGACGGCCATCATCGGCGGATTTCCAACCATTGTCCCCGCTTCGGTGCTGGGCAAAAACGCGCCGAGCAACCGGATCAACATCGGCGCCATTGGCACGGGTCGCATTTCCCGCGGCCACGACATGCCGGGTGTCTGGCAGTATGACAACGCGCTGATCATGGCCGTCTGCGACCTGGACAGCAAACGCGCCAACGAAGCCAAAACGCTCGTCAACGGCTTTTACACCAAAAAAACCGGCAAAGACTACGACGGCGTTCGGGTCTATACCGACTACCGTGAGCTGCTGAATAACAAAGACATCGACGCCGTTCTGGTCAGCACCCCCGACCATTGGCACGCGCCCATCGTGATCGATGCCGTACGGGCGGGCAAGGATGTGTACATGCAGAAACCCGCGTCGCTAACGATAGCCGAGGGCCGGATGATGGCCGATGCCGTTAAACAGTCAGGGCGTATTGTGCAGGTAGGCAGCCAGCAGCGCTCGTCGGAGCAGTTCCGGTATGCGGCCGAGCTGGTCCGTAACGGTCGCATCGGGCAGCTGAAAACGGTGTATGTCGGCCTCCCCGGCGACCCCCCGGGCGATGAGGAGCCGCAGATGCCCGTTCCTAAAAACCTGAATTATGACATGTGGCTGGGTACTACGCCCGAGGTCTATTATACCGAGAAGCGGGTGCATCCGCAGTCGGGATACGACCGGCCGGGCTGGCTCCGCTGCGAACAGTTCGGCGCCGGCATGATTACCGGCTGGGGCTCTCACCACATCGACTGTGCCCACTGGGCTATGAATACTGAACATACCGGCCCGGTCGAGATCTGGGGCAAAGCCGACTTCCCGAAGAGCGGCCTCTGGGATGTTCACGGCATCTTCCGCACGGAAGCCCTGTACGAAAATGGCGTTCGCATGATCGTGAGCAACGAAATTCCCAACGGTATCCGGTTCGAAGGCACCGAAGGCTGGGTGTTCGTATCGCGGGGCGACGGGGCGGTTACGGCCAGCGACCCGGTGGCGAAACAGAATGCGGCCAAAAAACTGGACGCCAGCGATCCCAAACTACTGACGTCGGTCATCGGCCCCAACGAAACCCACCTGACCGTCAGCAAAGAGCACCACGGCAACTGGCTGGAGAGCGTGATCAGCCGGAAAGAGCCCATCGCGCCGGCCGAAATCGGGCACCGCTCGTGTAGTGCCTGCCTGCTCCATCAGGCCGCCATGAAGCTAAACCGCAAACTGTACTGGGACCCGAAGAAAGAGCAGTTCAAAAATGACCCCGAAGCCAACAAAATGCTCTCTCGTACGCAGCGGGCCCCGTACGCCATCAAAGCTATGGCCAGTAATAAAGCCCGTTAACGCCCTGCCCATGAACCGAAACCTAATGCTGGGCAGCCTGTGCGCGGCTACCCTACTTACCGCGTGTCAATCCTCACAGTCAACGGATAAAACCCGCACCGATACGAATACCATACGACTGATTACCCTCGACCCCGGCCATTTTCACGCGGCCCTGGTTCAGAAAACCATGTACGAAGGCGTAGACTCGACTGTTCGCGTTTACGCCCCCGACAGCCAGGGGAGCGGCCCGTCGGACCTGCAGCTGCACCTCGATAAAATTCAGGGGTACAACAGCCGGGCCGACAACCCGACCCGGTGGAAAGAAGACGTGTACCGCGGTTCCGACTTCCTGGCCAACATGCTGGCTACCAAAGCCACCCCCGGCGATGTGGTGGTGATGGCGGGCAACAACCGGCTGAAGACCGATTACATCGCGCAGACCGTTGGAGCGGGGTTCAACGTGCTGGCCGACAAGCCTATGGTCATCAGCGCGTCGAACTTCGACAAGCTGAAAGACGCTTTCGCCACGGCCGGGCAGAAAAACGTGCTCTTATACGACATCATGACGGAGCGGTACGAAATCACGACCATGCTCCAGCGGGCTTTTTCGCAGCAGGCGGCTCTGTTCGGCACGCTGGAGAAAGGCACCCCCGCCAACCCGGCCGTTACAAAAGAAAGCGTCCATCACTTCTACAAGAACGTGTCGGGCAGTATTCTTACCCGACCGGCCTGGTTCATGGACGTGGCGCAGCAGGGCGAAGGCATCGTTGACGTGACCACCCACCTGGTCGACCTGGTTCAGTGGGCCTGTTTCCCGGAACAGTCGCTCGATTACCAGAAAGACATCCGGCTTACCTCGGCCCGGCGCTGGACAACGGACATGACGCTGAGCCAGTTTAAAGCCATCACCAAACAGGCCAGCTTCCCCGACTACCTGCGGAAGGATGTGGTCAAAGACAGTGTCTTGCGGGTATACAGCAATGGCGAGATCAACTACCAGCTCCGGGGCGTTCATGCCAAAGTATCGGTCACCTGGGCCTACAAAGCTCCCGAAGGTGCCGGCGACACCCACTATTCGATCATGCGCGGCAGCAAGGCCAACCTGATTATCCGGCAGGGCGCCGAGCAGCAGTACAAGCCCACCCTCTACATTGAGCCCGTAGCCGGCAACAGCAGCCTGGAAGCCTCCCTCAAAAGCGTATTACCCGCCGTCCAGAAAGCGTATCCCGGCATCGACGTAAAAAAGACGGGTGCGGGCTGGGAGGTCATTATTCCGGAGAAGTATAAGGAAGGTCACGAAGCCCACTTCGGCCGGGTCATGGAAAAATACCTGACGTACCTGAAAGCGGGATCGATGCCCGCCTGGGAAGTCCCCAACATGATCGCTAAATACTACACTACCACCCAGGCGCTCGAACTGGCCAAAAAAGCGCAGTAAGCGGATTGGCTTGCCAAATCTGGCAAGCCCAGAAACCCCACGCAGACCCAATGAATCAGATCCAGGATACCAACCGGCGCTCTTTTCTGAAGGAGTCGCTGACGACCGCAGCTGGTCTCGTTACCGGCACTTCCCTGTCTGCACAGACGCTGACAGCCTCCACCCAGCTGATCACCCTGTCGGCGCCCGCTATCATTACGACGCCGAAAGCACCGCGAATTCGGTTTTCGGTCATTAAAATGAACCACGGCCATATTTACGGTCAGGTCGAAGCCGTTATCCGGGGCGGGGGCGAGCTGGTTTCGTTTTATGCACCGGAGCCGGACCTGGCAGCCGCCTTTGCCAAACGCTATCCCAATGCCAAACAGGCCAGCGATGAAAAAGCCATTCTGGAAGACAACTCGATTCAGCTGATCCTCAGCTCGGCAATTCCGGAAGAGCGCGCTCCGCTGGGTATTCAGGTGATGCGGCACGGGAAAGATTACATGGCCGACAAACCCGGTATCACCACCCTCGCCCAACTGGCCGAAGCGCGTAAGGTGCAGAAGGAAACCAAACGCATCTACTCGATCATGTACAGCGAACGGTTCGAGAACCGCGCTACCGTCAAAGCCGGTGAGCTGGTCAAAGCCGGGGCGATCGGTAACGTGGTGCAGACCATTGGCCTCGGCCCGCACCGGATGACCCCGAAATCGCGGCCCGACTGGTTCTTCGACAAAAAGAAGTTCGGCGGGATTATTTGCGACATCGGCTCGCACCAGTTCGACCAGTTTCTGTTCTTCACCAACTCGACCCAAGCCGACATCGTTGCGTCGCAGGTGGGCAACGTACACCATCCGCAGTATCCGAAATTCGAAGATTTCGGCGACGTCATGCTGCGTGGCGATGGCGGAACGGGCTACATCCGGGTCGACTGGTTCACCCCCGATGGACTCAAATCCTGGGGCGACGGCCGCCTGACTATTCTCGGCACAGAAGGCTTCATCGAAATTCGGAAGAACATCGATCCGGCCGGTCGCGAGGGGGGCAATCACCTCTTTATAACCGACAAGAAAGAAACCCGCTATCTCGATTGCAGCAAAGAACCGCTGCCCTACGGCGAGCAACTCGTAAACGATATTCTGAACCGGACCGAAACCGCTATGTCGCAGGAACATTGCTTCCTGGCCACCGAACTGGCACTCAACGCCCAGAAACAGGCCCGGCCGCTTACCCTGAAAAAATAAGCGCAGCCCAGTGCTGCCTCAAACACCCCAATTCTGGATCATCAATTAATTAGCTAGTAGTAAAATGGAATCCTTTGCAGAGACCCCCAATCAACAGGTTGCCGAACCGGCCGCCGATACACATATCCGCTTTGACCACGCGTTCTCCCTGGCCGGTAAGCTGGCCCTGATTACGGGCGGAGGCAGTGGCATTGGTTTCGATATTGCCCGCTGCATGGTCGACGCTGGTGCTACTGTGATCATCACCGGCCGCCGGGAGCAACCCCTCCGCGACGCCGTGGCCGCACTTACCGCCGATCGACCTACCCCCGCAGCCCATTACGTGGTCAACGACGTGACCGAGCGCGATCGGCTCGACGGACTGGTTGCCGACATCGAAACGACCTACGGGCCCATCGATGTTCTGGTCAACAACGCCGGTATCAACATGAAAAAACCCGCGCTGGAAGTTACAGACGCCGACTTTGACCGGATTGTTCATACCAACCTCAACTCGGTATTCTCGCTGACCCGCGCGTGCGCCGGCCGGATGATCGAGCGCGGCTCCGGCTCCATCATCATGATCTCGTCCATGGCGGCCTACTACGGTATTGACCGGGTGGTGGCTTACGCAGCTTCCAAGTCGGCGGTAGAAGGTATGGTTAAGGTGCTGGCGTCGGAGTTTTCGGGCAAAGGCGTTCGCGTCAATGCCATTGCGCCGGGATTCATCGAGACAGCTATGAGCAAAACCGCCATGGGGGGCGACCCCGACCGCTTCGCCCGCGCCATGCGTCGGACCCCGATGGGTAAATTCGGCAAACCTGAAGACATTGGCTGGGCCGCCGTTTTTCTGGCCTCCGACGCAGCCCGGTACGTTACCGGAGCCTCGCTCCCCGTCGATGGCGGTAACTCGATCGGTTTCTGATGGCTTATACTGACCTATTTCAGATCTGTTAACCTCTTTTAGCGCGTTACCATGAAAACCTCCATTCGTTTGTCGGTACTGCTGGGCGGTATGACCCTGCTGGGCGCGGGCCTGTCCTCGCACGTTCAGGCCCCCGAGCCAACCCTCAGGGATGCCTACAAAAACTATTTCCCGATTGGCGTAGCCGTAGCTCCCCGCACCCTGACCGGCCCCGAAGCCGACCTGGTCCGGCAGCAGTTCAGCAGCATCACCCCCGAGAATGCCATGAAGATGGGGCCTATCCACCCCGAAGAAAACCGGTACTTCTGGAAAGACGCCGACGCCATTGTCGACTTTGCGGTGCAGAACAAGATCAAAGTGCGCGGCCATACGCTGTGCTGGCACAACCAGACGCCCCGCTGGTTCTTTACCGACGCCGATGGGAAGCAGGTGAGCCGCGAGGTGTTGCTGGCTCGCCTGAAACAGCACATCAATGACGTTATGGGCCGCTACAAAGGCAAAATCTACGCCTGGGACGTCGTTAATGAAGCCGTACCCGACACGGGTACCAGCCTGTACCGGAAGTCGAAATTCTACGAGATCATTGGGGAAGACTATATCGCCAAAGCCTTTGAATACGCCCATGAAGCCGACCCCGGTGCCCAGCTGTTCTACAACGATTATAACACCGAAAACGCATCGAAACGGGATCGGATCTACCAGATCCTGAAGAAGCTGAAAGACAAAAAAGTACCTATCGATGGGGTTGGTCTGCAAGGCCACTGGTCTATCTACGAGCCTACACCCCAGGAACTGGAAGAGTCGATCAATCGGTTTGCCAGCCTCGGTCTGAAGGTACAGGTTACCGAACTCGACATGTCGGTCTACCCGAAAGAGCACGAACGCCGGGCGCGGAAACCGACCGATGTCAGCGAGTTCACGCCCGAGATGGAGCAGAAACAGGTGGCACAGTATAAAATGCTGTTCGACCTGTTCCGCAAGCACAAAAAGACGCTGACCGGCGTAACCTTCTGGAACCTGTCGGACAAGTACTCCTGGCTCGACAACTTTCCGGTACCGGGCCGAAAAGATCACCCGCTGCTGTTCGATGAAAATTACCAGCCCAAAAAAGCCTATCAGAGCGTCGTAACGTTTTAAACGGTCGACCCGACGGGGTGGGATAAAAAACAGCAGTAAGCGCCAGAATTACGTAGTTTGCAGCCGAACGCACCGGTTTATCCCGCGTCGGTCCCGGATCAATGGTAGAACAGTATAAACAGCAGCATCCGTATCTGGTAGCCCTCGACTCCATCATTTTTGGCTTCGACGGCGAAAGCCTGAAGGTGCTGCTGGTGAAACGAGGCCTGGAAGAACAAACCTGGTCGCTCATGGGTGGCTGGCTGCAACCCGACGAAAGTCTGGAGCAGGCAGCCACCCGTATTCTGTTCGAACTGACCGGCCTGACCAACGTCTACCTCGAACAGCTCAACGCCTTCGGCGACCCGCAGCGCGACCCGATTGTCCGAACCGTTTCGGTTGCTTATTTCTCGCTGGTCAAAGTAGCCGACTACGCGTCGAAGCTGACCGAAGCGTTCCAGGCACGCTGGTTTTCGATCTACGATCTGCCGCCCCTGTTGTTCGATCATGGCGACATGGTCGACCTGGCCATTCGCCGATTGCGGTACAAAGCCGCCCTGCACCCCATCGGTTTCGAATTGCTGCCCGAGAAATTTACCATTCCCCAACTCAAAAAGCTCTACGACGCGATTTACAACACCGAGTTTGACAAGCGTAACTTCAGCCGCAAAATCCTGTCGACCAACCTGCTGATCAAGCTCGACGAAAAGCAGAAAGGATTCTCGAAACGGGGGGCCTTTTTCTACCAGGTCGACATGCCCCGATACCAGCAGCTGACCCACTCCCTACTGAACGTTATCCCCAGCCCCGACGCTATCAGCTGGTAAAACCCTATCGCCAGGTTTATAGGCTAATTTCCCTAAAAATTAATACCTCTCGTTTTGACATTTACATTTTAAGTGTCAATTTTACACTCAATAATCAGCAGGAAGACGAACCCCTGCAAACGAGCTGATTATCAACCATAATTATCAACTAACCAGTAACCAACTCCAGAACCATGGCAAACGTCACACTGGGTGATCAAGAATACTTCAAAGGCATTGACGTCATTCCGTACGAAGGCGTTCAGTCGAAAAATCCGCTGGCTTTCAAATGGTACAACCCCGAGCTGATTGTTGGTGGCAAGTCGCTGCGCGATCACCTGCGGTTCGCTATCAGCTACTGGCATACCTTCACCGGAACCGGTGGCGATCCGTTCGGGCCGGGTACCCGCATTTTTCCGTGGGATCAGGACAGCGACGCCAACGTTCGGGCGCGACTCAAGATGGATGCCGCGTTCGAGTTCATCACCAAAATCGGGGCGCCCTACTACTGCTTCCACGACATCGACCTGGTTGACGAAGGTGACTCGGCCAGCGAGTACGAAAAACGGCTGCAGACAATTGTCGAGTACGCCAAGCAGAAACAACAGGCCAGTGGCGTGAAGCTGCTGTGGGGAACGGCCAACGCGTTCTCGAACCCCCGCTACATGAACGGCGCATCGACCAACCCCGATTTTGCGGTGGTGGCGTATGCCGGTACGCAGGTTAAAAACGCGCTCGATGCTACCATTGCTCTGGGTGGCGAAAACTACGTATTCTGGGGTGGTCGCGAAGGCTACATGTCGCTGCTGAATACAAACATGAAACGTGAGGTCGAGCACCTGGCCCAGTTCCTGACCATTTCCCGCGATTACGCCCGCAAGCAGGGCTTTACGGGAACGTTCTTCATCGAGCCGAAGCCGATGGAGCCTACCAAGCACCAGTACGACTATGACGCGGCTACCGTCATTGGTTTCCTGCGTCAGTACGGTCTGGAAAACGATTTCAAGCTGAATATCGAAGTCAACCACGCTACCCTGGCCGGTCATACATTTGACCACGAACTGCAGGTGGCCGCCGACGCCGACATGCTGGGCAGCATCGACGCGAACCGGGGCGATTACCAGAACGGCTGGGATACCGATCAGTTTCCGATCAACCTCTACGAACTGACCGAAGCCATGCTGGTTATTCAGCAGGCCGGTGGTATCAAGCCGGGCGGTATCAACTTCGACGCTAAAGTGCGCCGGAACTCGACCGACTTCGACGATCTGTTCATTGCTCACATCAGCGGTATGGATGCATTTGCGCGGGCCTTTATCGTGGCCGACAAGATCCTGAAAGACTCCGATTATCTGGCATTCCGGAAAGAGCGGTACGCGTCGTTCGACCAGGGCAAAGGCCAGGAGTTCGAGCAGGGCAAACTGACCCTCGAAGACCTGCGGAGCTATACGCTGGAGAACGGCGAGCCCCAGCTGCGCAGTGGCAAACAGGAGTGGCTGGAGAGCATCGTGAACCAGTACATCTAAGCACTACTATCCTCCTGATAAGCATAAACCCCGGCTGTACTGAGTATAGCCGGGGTTTGTTTTTATTGCGCTTTACCGTTGGGGGCTGGCTTCGGCGCGCTGCCGGTACCACCCTTCGATTTTTTCTTTTTCTTCTTGTTGGTCCGGGTGGCGTATTTGGCGTCCAGCTTCTGCAAATCGCTGTTGAGCGCAGCCAGCGGTACGGCCTCTTTCTCACCAACGGGCGTCAGGACATCGAACGACTCTGGGATAACACCCTTTTTGTTCAGCTCGACGATCTCCAGCACCCGCGCAATGGGCAGGGGGTGCCAGGTACTTTCGGCGCCATAGCCAAACCACATCAGCTTCCGGAAAATGTCGGTTTTCTGCAACCACGCCCGGCCTTTCTGCGTCTCCAGCGGTTTATCGATGGTCGGAATATCACGCAGCGCATCCATGTAGGTATCCAGCTCGTAATTCAGGCAACACTTCAGCCGGCCGCACTGCCCCGACAGTTTAGCCGGATTCAGCGACAGGTTCTGGTACCGGGCCGCCGAGGTGGCAATGTTCTTGAAATCGGTCAGCCAGGTTGAGCAGCACAGTTCACGACCGCAGGAGCCGATGCCCCCCAGCCGACCGGCTTCCTGACGCAGGCTGATCTGCCGCATCTCGATGCGGGCTTTGAACTCGCTGGCCAGCATTTTGATCAGCTCCCGAAAGTCGACCCGCTCCTCTGACGAATAGTAGAACGTAGCTTTCGTGTTATCGGACTGAAACTCGACGTCCGACAGTTTCATGTTGAGCTTCAGTTCACGCACGATCTCGCGCGAGCGATACAGGGCGGGCAGGTCGCGCAGTACCGCCTGTTCGTGCCGATCCATATCTTTCGGTGTAGCGATCCGGTGAATAACACGGGTGTCGTCGTTGATTTTGACGTTCCGCTTTTTTACCTGCAGGCGCACCAGTTCGCCCTGCATCGATACGGCCCCGATGTGGTAGCCCGACTGCATCTCTACCACCACGTAATCGCCGGTTGTCAGATCGAGCTGGTGAACGTTGCGGTAGTAGTCTTTACGGCCTCCCTTAAACTTTACTTCAACAACATCGTATTTTTTTGTGCCTGGCATGGCCACATCGCTCAGCCAGTCGAATGAATTCAGTTTGTTGCACCCCCCAGTGCTGCACCCACCGCTGCCGCAGCCTTTGGTAGCCGTTTTCTGCGGTTCTCCGCCCGGCCCCTCAGCCGCGCCACGCTGGGTTCCACACCCACCGGTCGCACAGGATTTACAAGACATAATATATATAGTTAGCAGCGATGAGTACCGAGCCACAGGCACCGGATGGCGTGTTTAGACCAACCCGTTCCGGCTCCGTATTCGTCGCTAGTCAGCGTACCGGATCAGGTCGAGCCCGATATCTTTCCGGTACTGTTTTCCCTCAAACTGCACCGTCCGGGCCGCTTCCTGCGACTTCCTGACGGCGTTTTCGAGCGAGTTTGCCTGGGCTGTCAGCGCCAGTACCCGCCCTCCGTTGGTCAGTACATGACCGTTTTGCGCCAGCGTTCCCGCATGGAACGCGGTTACATCATCTAAACGATCCAAGTCCGAAATGATTTTACCTTTCTGGTACTCGTCCGGATACCCGCCCGATACCACCACCGTTGTTACCGCTGTCTGGGGCGAAACCTGCAGGGTTATCTTGTCCAGATCGCCCTCGGCCGTAGCGACCATCAGCTCTACCAGATCCGTCTGGATGCGGGGCAGTACGACCTCGGTTTCTGGATCACCCATCCGGGCGTTGTATTCGATCACATAGGGTTCGCCGTTGACTTTGATCAGCCCAACAAAAATGAAGCCCTGATAGCGGATACCCTCGCGCTGCAAACCCGCCAGCGTTGGTTTCACGACCTTCTCTTCAACTTTCCGCAGGAATGACTCATTGGCAAATACAACCGGCGAAACAGCTCCCATACCACCCGTATTAGGACCCGTATCGCCTTCGCCGATGCGTTTGTAATCTTTGGCTTCGGGCAGAATTTTGTAGTTCGTCCCGTCTGTCAGCACGAACAGCGACAGCTCGATACCGCGCAGAAACTGCTCGACAACAACCTTGTTACCAGCCGCTCCGAATTTCCCGCCGAGCATATCGCGCAGGGTAGCCTGCGCTTCGGCCACGGTATCGGTAATGATAACCCCTTTGCCGGCTGCCAGGCCGTCGGCTTTCAGTACGATCGGCAGCGTATGGGTTTCCAGATAAGCCAGGCCAGCGTCGAGGGTTTCAGTCGTGAAGGTTTGCGAGGCCGCGGTTGGAATACCATGCCGGGCCATGAACGACTTCGAGAAGTCTTTGCTGCCTTCCAGCTGAGCGCCTTCGGCATCGGGCCCTACAATCCGTAACCCGGCCAGATCGGGCTGTTGCCGCAAAAAATCGACAATGCCTTTTACCAGGGGCTCTTCCGGCCCAACGATGAGCAGGTCGATCTGATGGTCACGGATGGCGGCTGCAACGGCTTCAAAATCGCTGTAACCGATGGTCAGGTTGGTGGCTACCAGCGCCGTACCAGCATTTCCCGGTGCCACAAAAAGCGTATCACACAAAGGGCTTTGGGCCAGCTTCCATGCAAAGGCATGTTCACGCCCGCCCGACCCAAGAATCAGAATATTCATTTATTGAAATGTATAATGAATAACGTACAATGATGAATAAAAGCAACAAGCAGGGCTCATTATACATTATTCATTTTTCATTATACATTAATTGGCAACTTCCGACAGGAACTTGATGCGCATCAAACGCAGGTCCTGCTCGGTAAAATCGTCACCACCGAACTCACGCATGGCAACGGCAATGTTATCGGTTTCAGCCCGCATGAAGTACTCATATATTTCGTCCTGCCGGTCTTCATCCATAACCTGGTTGATGTAGTAATCGAGGTTAAGCCGCGTACCGGAGTAGCAGATGTGCTCGATTTCTTCCATCAGGTCTTCCATCGAAAGCGATTTGGCTTCCGCAATCTCATCGAGGTCGACTTTGCGATCGATCTGCTGGATGATAAAGATTTTTACTTTCGACTTGTTGACGGTCGATTTGATAACGACATCTTTAGCCGTCTCGATTTCGTTGTCCTCAACGTACTTGGTAATCAGCTCGATAAAAGGCCGACCAAATTTCTGCACCTTCCCCATCCCGACGCCATTGATCTGCGCCATCTCCTCGCGGGTGGTTGGGTAGGTCGTGGCCATCTCCTCCATAGACGGGTCCTGGAAAATGACGTACGGAGGCAGGTTCTTCTCTTTCGCTACTTTTTTCCGCAGCGCCTTCAGCAGACCGAGCAGCTCTTCATCGTAGGCAGCCCCGCCCGATGTGGGTGTGGTTTCGGCCTCGTGATCTTCTTTTTCGGGCTCCTGCTGATCGTAGTCGTGGTCTTTGGAGAGCGAAACCGGATACGGATCCTCGATGTAGTTGAGCCCGCGCTGGGTCAGTTTCAGAATCCCGTAGTTGTCAACGTCTTTTTCAATATAGCCGTAGATCGTGATCTGTTTCAGCAGCGAACACCAGAAGTCCGGGTTCTCGTTGAACTCACGGCCTTTGCCATAGACGTCGAGCCGATCATGCTCGTAGCTCGTTACGTACTGATTGCCCGTGGCGGTCAGCACGTCGGCCAGGTGCGCCACGTCGAATCGCTGATCGGTTTGCAGCACAGCCTGCAGCGCCAGGATGACCTCGTTCTGTACCTTGAATTTCTCGGTGGGCTTCATGCAGTTATCGCAGAAACCACAGTCCTTATCCAGAAACTCGCCAAAATAACCCAGCAACTGCCGACGGCGGCATACGCCCAGATTCGCGTACGACACCATTTCGGTCAGCAGGTGGCGGGCATTGTCGCGCTCGGTAACGGGCTTGTCTTTGTTAAACTTCTCCAGCTTGACGATATCGTCGTAGCTGTAGAACATCAGGCAGTTGCCTTCAAGCCCGTCGCGGCCAGCCCGGCCTGTTTCCTGGTAGTATCCTTCCAGCGATTTGGGCGCGTCATAGTGAATAACGAAGCGGACGTCGGGTTTATCGATACCCATCCCGAAGGCAATGGTGGCGCAGATGACGTCTACATCTTCGTTCAGGAAGGCATCCTGGTTATTCATCCGCGTCTGCGGATCTAGACCGGCATGATACGGAAGCGCCTTTACGTCATTGACATTGAGCAGCTCGGCAATTTCTTCAACGGTTTTGCGGCTGAGGCAATAGACGATTCCTGATTTTCCTTTGTGCTGCTTGATGTATTTGATCAGCTGCCGTTTGGCATCGGCTTTGGGCCGGATTTCGTAGTACAGATTCTTGCGGTTGAACGACGTCTTGTACAGGTTGGCGTCTTCCATCTGCAGGTTTTTCTGGATATCCAGCTGCACTTTGGGCGTTGCCGTAGCGGTTAACGCGATGACGGGCAGGTTACCGATGTTATCGACAATACCCCGAATCTTGCGGTACTCCGGCCGGAAGTCATGACCCCATTCTGATATACAGTGGGCCTCGTCAATGGCGACAAACGAGATATTGGCTTTCTTCAAAAAATCCAAATTCTCTTCTTTCGTTAACGACTCCGGCGCTATATACAGGAGCTTCAATGTACCATTGAGCGTATCTTTCTTTACCTTGTTCATTTCTGCTTTCGAGAGTGTCGAATTCAGAAACTGGGCATTTACGCCAAAGGCATTCAGCTGGTCAACCTGATTCTTCATCAGGGCAATAAGGGGCGAAATAACGACAGCAGTACCCTCACTCACAATAGCGGGCAATTGATAGCACAGCGACTTGCCCGCGCCGGTGGGCATAATAACGAACGTATTGCGACCCGCCAGAATACTATGGATTATAGCTTCCTGGTCGCCCCGGAACTGGCTGTAACCGAAAATCTCTTTGAGCCGTTCTTTGAGGGTCGTGTAAACCGTCTGATCAACCTGCATCATTCTACAAATCGTACAAAAGTTACTTCACTTTAGGTGCTTGCCGTATCTTTGCTTTATAAAGTTAGCGAATATACGCGGCAAACCATTCCTGATTGCCAAAACCCATGCTGAAAGTAATAAAAAATCATAAAAGCATAGCCCGTACTGTACTGCAGGCAGAGGCCGACGCAATCCGTGAAGCGATCGACCGGCTCGACGACCAGTTCGATGCGGCTGTTGAGGCTATTTTGGCCCTCACAGGCCGCGTTGTCGTGTCTGGCGTGGGGAAAAGTGCGCTGATCGGTCAGAAGATTGTGGCCACTATGAACTCGACGGGCACCCCTGCCCTGTTCATGCACGCTGCCGATGCCATTCATGGCGATCTGGGCATGATCCAGACCAACGACCTGGTGCTTCTGATTTCGAAAAGTGGCAACACGGCCGAAATTAAAGGGCTGCTTCCTATGCTGCGCGATAAAGGAGTACGTATTATAGCGATGGTCAGTGAGCAGAATTCTGCGCTGGCCCGCCAGGCCGACTACGTTCTTCACGCCTACGCGCCCGTTGAAGCCGATTCACTCAATCTGGCGCCTACCACCAGTACTACGGTGGCGCTGGCCCTGGGCGATGCGTTGGCCGTAAGTCTGCTGGAGGCTCGTGGGTTCACCCGGCAGGATTTTGCCCGCTATCATCCGGGCGGTTCGCTGGGCAAGCGATTGTTTTTAAAAGTTGCGGATATTTTTCCCCAAAACGGCTGTCCCCAGGTAAACGCCAATACCACAGTACGGGATATTATTTTCGAAATATCCGCTAAACGGCTGGGTGCCACGGCCGTAGTGGACGAAAACGGACAACTGGCGGGGATTGTGACCGACGGCGATATTCGCCGGACGGCTTCGGCTCACGACGCGTTCTGGCAACTTACGGCGGCCGACATCATGACCCATTCGCCAAAATGCATTGATCCCGACGCTTATGCCGTTGACGCGCTGAAAAGGATGCAGGAATATAACATTTCTCAGTTGGTAGTGACCCATAACGAGCGGGTTATGGGCTTTGTTCACCTGCATGACCTGCTGAAGGAGGGCATTGTCTAGCGACATAACGCTCATTCTGTTTAAGCAAAAATCGAGATTGTTAAACAATATCCACAGTGTGCGTTCCACAAAATGTGGGAAAAAATCCACACTTCACAAGTTCACATATCAACGTATATACAATTGGCATCAAAATTAATGTCAGATAACTATCTGATTATCAACAATATTTATTACCAAGACGAAGTAGCTTAAGTATTTTAGCAAAGCTGGTTGCTTTTTTGTTTAATAGCTGTGTAAATTTGATTCAACAGGGATAAAACTTAAACAGCTATGACTGCGCTCGAATTCACTCATCATATTGGAAAAGTGTCCAAGTCGTTGCGCCCGTTCGCACTCCGGCTCACCAAAGACGTAGAAGATGCTAACGACCTGCTCCAGGATACGCTGCTGAAAGCTTTTACTAACCGTGATAAGTACACCGACGGAACTAACCTTAAAGCCTGGCTTTATACCATCATGAAAAATACGTTCATCACTAACTACCAACGGATGGTGCGTAAGAATACTTTCATTGATACAACTGACAACTTGCACTACATCAACTCGATGGAGAGCAGCACCGACAACCTGGCTTATTCGTCATTTGCGCAGGACGATATCAACCGGGCCGTCAACAGTCTCGACGATACATACCGGACCCCATTTATGATGCACTTCCGTGGTTTCAAATACCACGAGATCGCTGCAAAACTGGATATTCCCATCGGTACCGTGAAAAACCGGATTCACATTGCCCGTAAGGAATTGAAAGACCAGCTTAAAGTATACGCGCATTTTAACGCCTAATCGCGATACTTTTCAGACTTTGTCTCGTCTTAGAGACATTGATTGAGTAGTTTTTGGTTAAAAAAGAGGAAGGTTCAAAAAAGTTGGATGGGTTTCCGTCCAACTTTTTTTTGCTACAAGGAGTTGCGGATAGGTACTCAGCGTGGAAATGTGCAACTTGGCACCCGTTCGCTGGATCGCTTACTTATTCGCATTACTTACCAATGTCCCAACGCGTTCTTGTGCTGGGAGCCGGTTTTGCCGGACTCTCTGCCGCCACTAGCCTCGCCGATCAGGGTTACGACGTTACCATCCTCGAAAAGAACAGTATGCCAGGTGGCCGGGCGCGGCTGTTCCAGGCAGAAGGCTACACCTTCGATATGGGTCCCAGCTGGTACTGGATGCCCGATGTATTCGATACCTATTTTGCCCGCTTCGGCAAACGAACAGCCGACTACTACAAACTCGTCCGGCTCGACCCGTCTTACAAAGTCGTCTTCGGCCCCGACGAAGCGGTTGACCTGCCGGCCGGTCTGCCTAATCTGGAAGCCCTGTTTGAGCAGTTCGAACCCGGCAGCGGGCCGCGGCTCCGCGAGTTCTTGAGCCAGGCCTCCTATAAATACAAGGTCGGTATGCAGAACTTCGTCTGGAAACCCAGCCGGTCGGTTACCGAATTTCTCAGCCTCAAACTCCTCTACGACGTTACCCGACTCGACGTATTTCAGTCCTTCGCTGTACACGCCCGTAAGTTTTTCTCGCACCCCCGCCTGCTCGAAATCGTTGAGTTTCCGGTGCTCTTCCTGGGGGCTACGCCGGAGAACACGCCCGCCATGTACAGCTTGATGAACTATGCCGAAATGGCGTTGGGCACCTGGTATCCGATGGGTGGCATGCACGAGATCGTAAAGGCCATGGTTAGCCTGGCAGAAGAAAAAGGAGTGAAAATTCTGCTGAATCAGACTGTTCGGAAAATTGACATCGTCAACGGCCTGGCCAAACGAGTCGTAACCGATCAGGGTATATTTGAAACCGATGTGGTCGTGGCCGGTACGGATTACAACCACGTAGAAACCACCCTGGTTGATCCGGCCTATCGTAACTATGACGATGCCTATTGGCAAAAACGGGTCATGGCTCCGTCGTCACTGCTTTTCTACCTGGGTGTCAGCAAACGCTTACCCAAGCTGGAACACCATAACCTGTTCTTCGACGAGGACTTCAAGCAGCACGCTCACGAAATTTACGAGAAGCCGCAATGGCCCAGTAAACCCCTCTTCTACGCGTCGGCCCCGTCAAAAACCGATCCCAGCGTAGCACCGGCTGGCTGCGAGAATCTTTTCCTGCTCATACCGGTAGCCCCCGATCTCACCGACGACGAAGCAACCCGGGCCCATTATTTCGAGATGATCATGGATCGGCTCGAAGCCTATGTGGGCGAAGATATTCGGAATTACATCGTTTATAAACGCAGTTATGCCCACAGCGACTTCAAAAGCGACTACAACGCATTCCGGGGCAATGCGTACGGACTGGCCAACACACTCAAGCAAACCGCACTTTTAAAGCCATCGCTCAAGAACAAACGGGTGAACAATTTGTTCTACACGGGTCAACTGACGGTACCGGGGCCCGGAGTTCCGCCGTCGCTCATTTCCGGCCTGGTCGTCGCCAATGAGGTTGCTAAAGAATTTTCATAACTTGTCACCCTAACCTTCCGCTTTAAACCCGTATGATGGCATTGTTCAACAAGACCGCACTGGAATGCAGCAAGCTAATCACTGAGCATTACAGTACGTCGTTTACCTTGGGGATCAAGACGCTTGACCGCAAGTTCCACATGCCCATCTACGCCATCTATGGGTTTGTACGCTATGCCGATGAGATCGTGGATACATTCCATGACTACGACAAGAAAACCCTCCTTGACCGGTTCAAACACGATACGTACCAGGCCATTCAGGAAAAAATAAGCCTGAACCCCGTGTTGCAGTCCTTCCAGCTGGTGGTGCGCCAGTACAAGATTGAGCACGAGCTGATCGATGCGTTTCTGCGCAGTATGGAAATGGACCTGTATCAGCAGGAATACGATGCCGAAGGGTATAACGAATACATTTACGGCTCGGCCGAGGTGGTCGGGCTCATGTGCCTGCGCGTCTTCTGCGAAGGCAACTGCGACGATTTTGACCGCCTGCGCGAGCCCGCCCGCAAGCTGGGAGCCGCCTTTCAGAAAGTAAACTTTCTGCGCGATCTCAAGAGTGATTATGTAGACCGGGGCCGGACTTATTTTCCGGGTATCGACTTCACGCAGTTCGGTCGCGATGCCAAAGCGCTTATCGAGAGCGACATCCAACGCGATTTTGACGAAGCCTACGTGGGTATCCTGAATTTGCCACGCGGTGCGCGCATGGGGGTTCATCTGGCCTATACGTATTACCAGACGCTGTTCAATAAAATCAAGCAGCTGCCGGCTTCGACCATCCAGAATGAGCGGATTCGGGTACCTAACCCGCAAAAACTGGCGCTCCTGGCCCAGACTTACCTGAAGTACCGACTGAATGTAATCTAAGGGCTTCGTCTGTTTTCGCTATCTTTGCCGGGAACTGCTTCTCTGTAATTATGGTAGCCGATGCGTCGCTTTCGCCGGAAATTCTTGCTCAGTACGAAGCCGTTGTCGGGCTGGAAGTGCATTGCCAATTGCTGACCAACAGCAAAATCTTCGCAGCCGACGCCAACGCCTTCGGAGCTGACCCCAACACCCATATCAGTGTCATTACGCTGGCCCACCCCGGCACGCTACCCCGCCTGAACCGAAAGGCGATCGAATATGCCGTACGGATGGGACTGGCCTGCGAGAGTACAATTACCCGCCACAATATTTTTGCCCGGAAAAATTACTTCTATCCCGATCTTCCGAAAGGCTATCAGCTCTCTCAGGATAAAGGACCCATCTGCGTAGGCGGAGGCATTCCGGTAAAAGCCAAAGACCCGGCTACGGGACAGCCGTACGATACGACGATTCAGCTCCACCATATTCACCTCGAGGAAGACGCCGGAAAAAGTATTCACGATGCCGACCCGACGGCTACCTGCCTGGATTACAACCGCGCCGGTACGCCCCTGATCGAGATGGTAACCGAGCCCTGCATCCGCACGGCCGACGAAGCTGGCCAGTTTCTGACCGAAGTTCGCCGGCTGGTGCGCTACCTCGACATCTGCGATGGCAACATGGAAGAAGGTTCGCTGCGCTGCGACGTGAATGTTTCGATCAGGCCTCGGGGTGCTACGCACTTAGGCACGAAGGTTGAAGTGAAAAACCTGAACTCGATTCGCAATGTGATGCGGGCCGTTGATGCCGAATTTCGGCGGCAGGTCGAGGTCACCGAGGCAGGCGGGTATATCGGGCAGGAAACGCGCACGTTCGATGCCGCAACGGGCCGCAGCTACGCCATGCGCGAAAAAGAAACGATGAACGACTACCGCTACTTCCCGGACCCCGATCTCACCCCGGTCATGATTCAGGATGCGTGGCTGGCCGACATTCAGGCCAATATGCCGATGTTGCCCGCCGAGTGGTACCATAAATTTACTACCCAGTACAACTTACCGGACTATGATGCGGCCCTGCTGACCGATGCCAAAGAACTGGCTGAATATTACGAAGCCGTTTGTCAGCATACGAGCAATTACAAGGCCGCATCGAACTGGATTATGGGGCCGGTCAAGGGCCAGCTCAATGAAAAGACGCTGCGCGATCGGCAGTTTCCGGTATCGGCGGTGCAGCTGGCGGCCCTGATCACCCTCATCGACAACGGCACCGTTAGCCAGACCGCAGCGCAACAGGTGTTTGGGCTGATGCAGGAGCAACCCGGCATACCACCCGCCGAACTGGCTCAGCAGCATGGACTGGTACAGAATCGCAATACCGACGCCTTGAAAACGTTGGTAGAAGAGGTACTGGCAGCCTGGCCCGACAAAGTAGATCAGTACCGAAAAGGCAAGAAAAACCTGCTGGGTATGTTCGTTGGCGAAGTCATGAAAAAATCAAAAGGCTCGGCCGATCCGAAGCTAGTGAACGAGTTAGTCGTGAAGACATTACAAACAACATGAAAAAACTGCTTTTTGGCGTTACAAGCCTGTTGGCCCTGAGTACGGTTGCTTTCGCGCAACAGAAGTCGTTCACCGTTACGGGCAAGGTGAACAAAGCCGCCCCCGGTAGCTACGTGTACCTGGAGGCCAACAGCCAGCCTACCCGCAAGCTCGACTCAGCTAAGGTTGAAGCCGGCAACACCTTTACCATGACCCACCCCGTTGTTGACGGGGGCGAGGTGTTCGTCCTGAACACGGGCGGGGGCCAGAAACTGGCTCTCCTGGCCGAAGGGGGCGAAACGCTGAATGTCGTTGCCGATGGATTCCGGATGGACGCCAAAACCGGCCAGCCCGGCAAAGCAACCGTTACCGGCTCCAAAAACATGGAGTATTACGACAAGCTGATGACGCTCCGTACCGATATGGAAGCTAAAGTGGCTAACTGGAACAAGCAGGTAGCCGCAGCCACTGAGAAAAAAGACAACAAACGCATCGCTCAGATCGAGCAGGACTATACAGCCGCCGAGGCCGAGGTTGTCAATAAAGTGAAAGCCATGCTGCCCGAAATGGGTACGTCGCTGGTGTCGCTCTTTGCGCTGAACTTTATCAATATCGATACCGACTTTGCCACCTACGATGAGCTGGCCAAACGGTTTGAGAAAGAGAACCCCAACAGCCCCCACGCCAAATCGCTTATCGGTCGCGTGGCCCGGATCAAAGGCCTGATGGTTGGTTCGCCAGCGCCAGAAATCGCCCTGAGCGACACCGCCGGTACCGTTGTTCCGCTGTCGTCACTGCGGGGTAAGTACGTTCTGATTGATTTCTGGGCATCGTGGTGCGGGCCGTGCCGCAACGAAAACCCCAATGTGGTTCGGATGTATAACAAGTTCAAAGACAAAGGCTTCACGATCTACAGCGTTTCGCTCGATCAGGCTAAAGCCAACTGGACCCGCGCCATTCGGAACGATAACCTTACCTGGACCCACGTGTCGGACCTGAAGTTCTGGCAGTCGGCTGCGGCTCAGCAATACGGAGTACAGGCCATTCCGGCCACGTTCCTGCTCGATAAAGACGGAAAAATCATCGCCAAGAATCTTCGCGGACCGGCGCTGGAGCAGAAACTCGAAGAAATTCTAAAATAAGAGAAGACACGGCATAGCCGGAAGCGATTTCTTCCGGCTATGCGTGTTATTACCCACCCCTTCCTATGAAAATTGCGATTGTTGGCTGCGGCAACATGGGTATGGCTTTTGCCAAATCGTTTGTCCAGTATAATCTGGTCAGTCAGGACGATCTGCTGCTGATCGAAAAAAGCGCCGACCGCTCCGAGGCTCTTCGTGCCGAGAAAGCGGGTGTAGTGGTTGACACGATCAGCCACCGCGTTGGCGAAGCCGACCTGATTATTCTTTCGGTTAAACCACAGGATTTTAACGGCGTACATGAATCGCTGCGGGGCGTTATGCAACCTCGCCAGGTGGTGTTGTCTATCATGGCCGGTATTCCGATTGCGCAGATTCAGGAGAAGCTGAATCACCCGCTGGTCGTTCGGGCCATGCCCAATACACCAGCCATGCTCGGCATGGGCATTACCGGCTTTACGGCCGCCAAAGAAGTGGACCTGGCCAACCTGCGCCGGGTCGAAAACCTCATCAACGCCACCGGTCGTTCTATCTTTCTGGAAGATGAAGCCATGCTCGATGCCGTAACGGCACTCAGTGGCTCGGGTCCGGCCTATTTCTATTACGTGGTCAAGGCCATGATTGAAGCCGGCAGGCAGATGGGCTTCGACGATGCAGTAGCGGCTCTGCTGGTTAAACAGACCATGCTGGGTTCCTACCACCTGATCAACACCGCCGACAAATCGCTCGATGAACTGATTAAAGCGGTGGCATCTAAAGGCGGCACAACCGAAGCCGCCCTTCGGCAGTTTGAGCAGGGCGCTCTATCAGACACCCTGGTTGCCGGCATTAAAGCCGCCCAGGTCCGGGCTACGGAGCTATCTAAAGGGTAGTTTTACTATAAACGATGGGGGCCGGCCGGTAGAACAGCGTTTGTCTACCGGCCGGCCCCCATCGCTTGCTTATAGCTTACAGGCCCGTGTACTGGAAGGGTGTAATGGCCCGTAGTTCGTTCCTGACCGAGTCCGATACGGCCAGTTCGTCGATAAACTGCCAGATCGTTTGCTTGGTAATTTTCTCGTTCGTGCGGGTGAGGGCTTTCAGCGCTTCGTAGGGTTGCGGGTAGCCTTCGCGACGCAGCACGGTCTGGATGCCTTCGGCCACAACCGCCCAGTTATCATCGAGGTCGGCCTGCAGCGCGGCTTCGTTCAGCTCCAGCTTATCCAGTCCTTTCAGCAGCGATTTCAGCGCAATGACCGAATGCGCAAACGGTACACCCAGGCTCCGCAAAACGGTCGAGTCGGTCAGGTCGCGCTGAAGTCGGGAAATGGGCAGCTTGGCCGACAGGTGCTCCAGCAGGGCATTGGCAATACCCAGGTTACCTTCTGAGTTTTCGAAATCGATGGGGTTCACCTTGTGGGGCATGGCCGACGAGCCAACTTCACCCTCTTTCAGCTTCTGTTTGAAGTAGTTCATCGATACGTACGTCCAGATGTCGCGGTCGAGATCGATCAGGATCGTATTGAGCCGCTTGTAGGCATCCAGCGTAGCCGCCAGCATGTCGTAATGCTCGATCTGGGTCGTAAACTGACTGCGGACCATCCCCAGACTTTTGACGAAGGAGTCGCCGAACTCTTTCCAGTTCTCGTTCGGATAGGCTACAGCATGGGCGTTGAAATTACCCGTAGCACCGCCGAATTTGGCCGCCGTCGGGATAGCCGCCAGCAGGAGCAGCTGCTTTTCGATTCGCTCTACAAACACGCTCAGTTCTTTGCCCAGACGCGTTGGGGAGGCTGGTTGCCCGTGTGTGCGGGCCAGCATGGGAATATGGGCCCACTGGTCGGCCAATTGTTGCAACCGCATGTATACCTGCCGATACAGGGGCGTTATCTCGGTGTCCATGGCCTCGGACAGCGACAGCGGAATAGCCGTATTGTTCACGTCCTGGGAAGTTAGACCGAAGTGAATGAACTCCAGATACGGCTCAACGGGCGACCCTTTCAGCTTCTCCTTGATGAAGTATTCAACGGCCTTAACGTCGTGGTTGGTGGTTTTCTCGATGTCCTTGATCCGCTGCGCATCGGCCTCGGTAAACTGCTCGTACAAAGCCCGCAAAGCCGGAAAATGGGTCGCGTTGACCGCCGACAGTTGCGGAACGGGCCATTCGCAGAGAGCGATAAAGTACTCGACTTCGATACGAATCCGGTAACGAATCAGGCCAAACTCCGAGAAATAGGGGGCCAGTGATTCGACCTGACGCCGGTAGCGGCCATCAACGGGCGATATGGCCGTAAGTGCAGATAAATCCATACAATTAGGTAAAACGCAAAGGTACAAACGGGCGGGTCAACCAGCGGCATGCCCGGTAGACTTTGCCGCTGGCTGACCCGCCCGTCTTATTTTTTCAGAATGGATTCAGGTAAACCCCGATGCCGATCCATGAGGTCTGCTGCTGCTCGAACTGGCTGTAGGGTCGGAAGCCCGAGTAGCCTTCGAGCAAAAACGTCAGGTTATTCTGCGTGCGACCCACTTCTACGCCCACCCCGCCGTGAATACCCGGCCTGAAATCGGTCTGTTGCCAGAACTTGACATCGACGCCACCGACCAGCCGGGCCAGCCGCTCAGACGGCTTTTTGTAGTACGCACCCAGTTGCGCGCTGAGCCGCTCCCGCTCGCTGGTCTTGCGTAGCCCGATGCCCAGACCGCCGTAGAGCCGCCAGTTCTGTACCATCCGGCTGTAGGTCGCATCGACGACCTCGTAATTCACCGAGTTGGGCGAAGGGGCCGTGATCCGGTTGCGGTAGATGTAATCGTCGCCCAAATGTGACGACAGATGATAGAACCGGAACCGGTAGTTGTTTGCACCCCGCCGTACGTTGTAGATGATGCTGATCTTGTAATCGTTGTTCATGATCTGCCGGCGCTGACGGCCTTTGTCGGCATCCCAGTAGACTTCAAACTGGGTAAACGACGCCAGATCCAGCACAACTTCCTCTGATCGGCCCGGCTCGGTAGTACGCCGGTAGAATGGCTTCGCAAACCCGAACGCAAACGGAACAATGCTGCCTTTGTAACGACTCCCCTCCGTATAATAAGCGGGCAGTACGGAGCCATAGGTCTGCGCTTCGAGCGGGTCGAGCAGGATGGGGTCGAACAGATGCCCTTTGGGCAAAAACTCATGTTTGGGTCGGCTCAGTCGGGGCTGTTCGGCATTGGCTGGCGCGGGAGTTACCGCCAGGCTGTCCGTTACCGGCGCAGTAGCTTTCCGGCGTTCGCGTTTGGGCCGGGCGGGCCGGGCTGCGGGTGGCGCTGGCTCAGCGGGCGTCACTACGACCGGGGCTGGCGGTGGCGTTACTACCGCCGGGGCAGGCTCGGGAGCTGGCGTTACGGCTGGTGCAGCCTCTTTCCGGCGTTGTTCCCGCCGTTCGCGCCGACTGGGTTCAGCGGGTTTTGGCGCTGGAGCTGGGGCCGGAGCTACGGTCTGCGCATCAGCGCCCGTTTTGACAGGCTCAGCTGGCTTGGGTTTTTCGGCGGGCGGTGCCGGACGGTCTTTTTCGGCTTTTTTTGCCTGTCGCTGCCGTTCTTTTTCGGCCTGTCGGGCTTCGTACTCGCGTTGTTTCTGCAGCCACTCGGCCCGGACCTGACGTTCGCGCTGAACTTCCCGTTCAATTTTTTCTTTTTGTCGTTGCTCGGCTGGCGTCAACGTTCGGGGGGCTGGCTGCTGAGCCAATACCAGCGATCCGGTCAGGCAGGTTAGCAAAAGAGGCAATAAAGCGTGTTTCATGTTACTGCTTCAACTCCGCGTAGTTTTTGTAGAAGTACGGAATGGTTTCGATGCCTTTATAAAAATTAAACAGGCCGTAGCTTTCGTTGGGTGAATGGAGCGCATCGGTATCCAGACCAAATCCCATCAGAATAGATTTTATACCCAGTTCCCGCTCAAACAGGGCTACGATCGGAATACTGCCGCCCCCCCGCGTTGGAATCGGTTTCTTACCCCAGGCATCTTCGAAAGCCCGGCTCGCGGCTTCGAATTCGACCGAGTCGACGGGGGTCACGTAGGGCAGCCCGCCATGATGAGGCATCACCTTTACCGTCACGCCCGCCGGTGCAATGGCGGTAAAATGCCGGGTGAATAAATCCGTAATCTCCTCGGGCGTCTGGTTCGGAACGAGCCGCATGCTGATCT
Source organism: Spirosoma sp. 209 (assembly GCF_002006735.1). Taxonomy (NCBI): domain Bacteria; kingdom Pseudomonadati; phylum Bacteroidota; class Cytophagia; order Cytophagales; family Cytophagaceae; genus Spirosoma; species Spirosoma sp. 209. The sequence goes on from NZ_MVEC01000001.1 coordinate 469,867, forward strand.
TGGCCGAGGCTTTGGAAGGCAGCACCGTTTTGGCGCCTTCGCCCGTATAGCCGCCCCAGATGCCGTTGGCATCGAGCGTAGGGCGTATGCTGGTCCGTTCGTTGGTCGAGTAGCCGCTTTCGCCCATCACGTCGCTGATCCCTAAATCCTGCTTGTACTCGTCCAGGCTGAACGGTGCTTTAGCCAGCTCGGCCCGTTCGGCTTCGCTCAGATCAACCACCTTGTCATAAAAACCAGGTATGGTAATGCGGCCCTGATCGTCGTGCAGACTCGCGATCATTTTAGCCAGTACGTTGATCGGGTTGGCTACCCCTCCCCCGTATACACCCGAGTGCAGGTCGCGGTTAGCGCCCGTCACCTCGACCTCTACGTACGATAAACCGCGCAGTCCGGTTTCGAGCGACGGCGTTTCGTTGGAGATAATGCTTGTATCGGAGATCAGGATTACGTCGGCTTTGAGCAGTTCCCGGTTCCCGGCCACGAAGGTGCCGAGGTGGTCGGAACCGACTTCCTCTTCGCCCTCGATCATCACTTTTACGTTGCAGGGCAGCCCATCGGTAGCCAGCATGGCTTCCAGCGCCTTGATGTGCATATAAAACTGCCCTTTATCGTCGCAGGCCCCCCGGGCATAGATCCGTTCGTTACGAATAGTCGGCTCGAAAGGGGGCGTTTTCCAGAGTTCGTACGGATCGGCCGGCTGCACGTCGTAATGCCCATACACCAGCACCGTTGGGCGGGCCGGATCGACCAGTTTCTGCGCAAAAACAATGGGGTGGCCCGCAGTTTCGTGCAGCTGGGCATCGTCCAGTCCGGCTGCGGTCAGCTTATCGCGAACAAATTCGGCCGCCCGGCGAACGTCATTTTTGAAGGAAGAGTCGGCCGATACCGACGGGATACGTAGTAACTCGAGCAGTTCATCCAGGAATCGCTGCTTATTTTCGGCAAGGAAGTCTGTTAGCATAGGTCTTGTCTGGGTCTGGTACGATACGGCATCGGCGGTTCATTGGGTAGCGGGTTCCGGCTGACCAGCCGGGTTTGATGCGATGCGCCAGTGAATTCGGTTAGCTATAAAATCGCCCCGAAGTTACGCAGTTTTCGCGCAACGACGGGGCGTCGATGAATGCAGTAAATAGCTTTATTGCGGATCGCGTTTTTTACGCAGGCGAATCAGTACCGTTCGGTTTTCCTGGCCGCGCAGGAGCCGGGCAATATTCTTCTGGTGCGTCAGAACGACCATCAGAAAGATAACAAACCCGAATACGATCAGCAGCGGGCTTTCTTTCTGCCCGAAAATGCGGAGCAGCAGCAGCACCGGAAACGCCAGCGCGGCCAGGATCGACCCCAACGATACGTACTGCGACGCAATAACCACCAGCAGAAAAATACCGATGCAGACAGCCGCCATTTCGGGATGAATGGCCAGGATCATACCCAGCAGGGTAGCTACGCCTTTGCCTCCCTTGAATCCGGCAAACACCGGATAGAGGTGGCCGATTACGGCTACCAGACCAAAAACCAGTTCAAACGTCAGAATTTCGCGAAACGTGATCACGTCCAGATACCAGAGCAGCATAGACAGCATAGCTGCCGTATAGCCTTTCAGCACGTCAACCAGCATGACAATGGTTCCGGCCCGTTTGCCGAGTACCCGAAACGTATTGGTAGCCCCGGCATTACCACTTCCTTTGGTGCGGATATCGATACCGAAAAAACCCTGACCATACCAGACGGCCGTTGGGATCGAGCCGAGCAGATAAGCCAGAAGCACTGTCAAACAGATAAGAAAAACGTTCATTGAAAGGATGTAAGTGAGACGTTATCGATATCGTTAGCTACGTAAGGAGGTTGTAACCAACAGCAGGAACCCCAAAACTACACGTAAATAACTAATCAGTCAAATTGACTACCCTATTGAACAACTTGACTAATGAATAAATTTCCAGATCATCCTATTTTCCGCCCACAACTACCTCACTGAGATGCGTATCCGTTAGATAAAGGTTTGCCATCTGTACAATATCCTCCGCCGAAACGGCTCGTAGGTTCTGAATATAGGTAGTCAGGAAGTCGGCTGGCAGATCGTCGAGCAGAATCACTTTGTATCGATCCGCAATCTCGAACGGCGTGTTGAGCGACCCTACAAACTCACCCGCCATAAAGTTCTTGACGGTCTCGAGTTCGTCGGGCTGTACCGGCTCGGTTTGTAAGATCCGAATTTCCTTCCGGATTTCGTCCAGGGTCTGCTGCGTATTTTCTTTGTTGACGTCGGTTCCGATCAGGAAATACCCATCCCGCCGGAACGAGGGCATGTTCGACGAGATGCCATAGGTAAAGCCTTTTTCTTCGCGGATGTTTTTCATCAGCCGCGAGCCGAAATAACCACCCAGGATTTCGTTGGTGACCAGCATCCGGAAAAAATCCGGGTGCGACCGCGTGAACAGCCGCCGACCAACCCGGATAGACGACTGTATGCTGTCAGGTTTCTCGGCCAGCGTCGCCAGCCCGTCGGCTCTAACGGTCTCAACGGGGGCTATGGGCGCTGCGCCCGTCTGGATAGGTACCTTTCCCAGTTCCCGGTTGATGAGCGCTACGTCGAGCTCGGAAACCTGACCCGCTACCAGGATCTGGAATGGGCGGTTATGCAGGGCACGCTGGTAGAAGTCAACAACCTGTTGCCGGGTCAGCGCTTCGATCTGGTCGGGCTGCTGGCTGCGGCCGTAGGGGTGATCGAGGCCAAACAGCTTCTGCCGAAACAACACGCTGGCCAGATACGCATTTTTCTCGTAGTTGACCCGCAGGTTCTGCAAGGTTATATTCCGCAGATCGTCGAACTCTTTTTCCGGAAACGTCGGCTCTGTCAGCAGCTCACGCAGCAGGGGCAGTACGTCTGGCAGGAATTTGGTCAGGCAGTAAACGACTACGCTAGACCGGTCGGGACCACTGCTAAGCTCCAGAAAAGCGCCGTACCGATCGAAGTATTCGCTGATCTGGGCCGACGAGCGGGTGCGCGTTCCTTCTGACAGCATTTTAACGGCGAAGAAGGCCGTAGCCGGTACCTGCTCGTACCACGTTCCCGCATCGAAAATGCACTCCAGTCGCAAAACGGGCTGATGATCTACATCTATCCGGTGCAGCCTTACGGTATTGTCCAGTGTATGGGTCTTGACGGCCGGGAGCCGTACTTCATGAATGGCCTGAAAAGCCGGTGACTGCGTTCTGTCTACCATGGTGTCAGCATAGCAAAAGAGTGAATGAGCAACGGGGCCAACCTGGCTACCCGTTTTGCTCATTCACTCTTTTGCGGTTATTCGTTAATAATCTTCGCTGGTGGTTTCGTCGTCGCTGAACAGGCGGTTGGCGCTGTTGAAGTTGAACAGTAACGAAATCCGGAAGGTGTTGGTCAATGGGCTTGGGCTGCTCTGGCTTACGGGAAGCAGATATGAGAAGTCGACGCCAAAGCGCTGCTGCAATTTCAGGCCTAAGCCCGTTGTAATGTATTTGCGGCCACCTTTCAGGTTCGATTCATTGAAAAAGCCACCCCGTACCGCAAATTGTTCGTTATACCAGTACTCGACCCCGGTCGAGATGGTAAACTCTTTTAACTCTTCACTGAACCCGCCCGGCGCGTCAGCAAACGAACCGAATACGGACTGGAAATAGCCTTTGTTCGCATTCAGGTTTACCGGACGCCCGCCTACCAGCTGTACATTCGGCGTAGGCACCATCAGTTTGTTGACGTCGACGACAAAATTAAACTTGTTGTACTGGTCGACATGGAATGTCAGGTTCGTTCCCAGGCGCAGGTTGGTCGGGATAAAGTAGCGCTCGTTGCCGCCGTAGTTAATCCGCCCCCCCAGGTTGGAGATCATGGCCCCAAATGCCCAGCCGATGCCTTTGCCGGTTGCGTCGTCCCGCACTTCGTTCTGGTAATAGGCACCGATGTCGGCCGCGGCCGTAGCACCCGGTTTCAGGCCCTGCAACGAGCTGCCAGCTGCCAGGTTCGAGTTTAGGTACTTGAGGTTTACGGCCAGCGAAAAATTCTGCGAAAGCCGCTGTCCGAACGAAGCCGTTACCGCATACTCACGCGAGTTAAAGGTACCGGCCGCCACACCCGTTGCGGTAGTAAAGTCGACCGTACCAAGGTCGAAATAAAGCAGAGAACCGCCAATCACCGAGTTTTTACCCACTTTAGAGTAGCCGCTCAGGTTGGTATAGTACATGTCGCCAATCAGATCGCGCAGCCAGGGCGTATACGAAATGGTAGCGCCTTTATCCTGTTTGGCAAAAACGAGTTTGGCAGGATTCCAGAAAATGGAGTTGGCATCGGGATCGCTGAGCGCTACCCCGGCTTCACCGAGCGCCCCCGATCGGGCATCGGGCGTAAAATTCAGAAAAGGGACAGACGAGGTGGGAACTTGAAGCTGCTGGCCGTTTAGTATTGGAATGGTATTCTGCGCTGAACTAACGAAGGGAAGAAAGCTGCAAACGCCGAGAAAAACACGGGAAAAATTGAGTTTCATACTACAAGTTGTTGGTCAACGACAGCAACTGATTGGGGGAAGTGTGGCAGTCCTGTGCGGTCAAAATTACGATGAATCGTTGGATAAGAAAAAAACAGATAATCCCCTCTCTGGTAAATTACTTGGTTAATACCACTCGCCTGGTACCGGTTGCTGTTGTGCCATCTGTGGCGGCTCGTACCTGAATCCGAACCACATAGATTCCGTTGGGTAGCGACGCACCGCTGTTCGACTGACCGTTCCAGGTACCGGCTTCTACCCGCCCGGGACAGTCGGTACACTGGCCCGTCTGCTGGGTTAACAGGTGTCCGTTCAGATCATAGATGCTCAGTGTCCAGTCCAGCGGCTCGCCGGCGCGGTCGTGATCAGCCGTTAGCAGCGTTTGTGTTGTTACCGGGTTCGGACTGATCCGGATTTCGCGGAGGGTCAGACCCGGTCGTTCGGAAACTACTAAGGTCAACGTGCCCTCGGTTGAATTATTGTTGATATCCCAGGCTTTGACCCGCAGCCCGTAGGTTCCGGGCAATACGCCCCTGAACGTATGAACAACCTCTCCCTGCAGCCCGTCGGTGCCTGTAGCCACGTATTCACTGTTCAGGACAACCGGACTGTTATCACCCAGTACCGCCGTCAGATCGTGCCCCAGACCTGATCGGGCAATATTTATGCCCTTGTTGTCCTGTAGACTGATGCGCACCTGTATATCCGGCCCTGTCGCCTGCCAGCTCTCGCCCTGCCGCAGCCCGCCCACAACCGCCAAGGTAAGGCTGGGCGGTTGATTATCAACACCATCAGCAATAATACTGCCACCTATGCGCAGATTCTCATAACTTCCGGTCGCATCGAATGTACTGTCAGCGCGAACGGCATACATATACAGTTTGGCCTGGCCAACCGTATAGTCGATATCTTTGGGCACGGTGAACCGCACGGTAAATCGCCCCTGCTGCACAGCCACCTGCCCCGAAAATACCGGATTCGTATACGCCCGGTAACTCATTTTAGGACTACCGGCTTCCTGCCCCAGGGTGGTTAGCAGGGCCGCCTTATCGAACAGGGTTAGCCGGGTTGTTCCGGTAAAGTCGGCCAGCCGCTGCCCATTCAGTCGAATCTCGCCGGTTAATTCAACCGTTTCCAGAGCCCGTAAGGTGTCAAAGCGGGCGGTGGTCAGTGGTCTGCCGTTTACAGCGGTTAGTGTTGCCTGGGCCTGCGGATAGGCCAGTCGCATCGATGGATCGCCCAGCAAAGCAAAGTTTCGGTTGATTGCCCCCGCCAGACTCGCGTTCTTGGTAAGCCGCATAACGTCGCCTAAGCGGGGCATCTGCCCATTTATGGGGGTAAAAACGGTATTATAAAACGCCTGATTCAGCAGCAGGTTCGTATTTGAATAGACGGGCCGGGTCGTGGTCAACAGTCCGATGGCCCCACCCACCCGACTGAGCAACGACAGTTCGGCACCCGAATTCACGCTGGGATCATCGTACCGACCAAACTGACACGTAGCGGTTACCCACAGGGGCAGTCGCCGGTTGCGCCACCCCTGAATATCGGAGAGCGTAACGACCTTTTCATCGGCCAGAGTCAGTATATCGCCGTGACCGCTGTAGTTGATAATGAGCCGACCATCGGCCATGGCCCGGCTTATGTGCTGGTTTACCACGGGAGCCCGCTGCCCGTCGGGGGTAACGGGCTGCTGATAGTTATCCAGATAAATACGTTCGGGCCTGAACGCGGGGGATACCCGTTCAATCTGGGTGGCCAGTAGTTCGCCGTCGTTCTGGTGCAGGTTGTAATCGCCATCATCGGCAATAAGCATAACCCGGGTTTGCCAGTCGCCAACCAGCGATCGGTCCGTTGCGTACCGAATCAACTTGTCAACAACCGTCTGGGCTTCCTGAACTGACTTGACCGGTAGCCGGCCAATGCCTACGTCGAGCAAATGGTCTGCCGAGTCGAGTTCTCCCTGCCGAGGCTCTTCCCACTCGCCCTCCGCGTCGTCCATGAACCCGTAGTAATCATCGGACGAGTAACTCAGTACCGGATGCAACGACTCGCGGCTTTCGTAGACCGGAACCATATTGGCCTGCGCGGCCGGACTAGCGGCTTTGTTTATGTTCCGATAGTCGAAGGTAGCGTCGCCGAACAGCAGGAGGTACTTTAACCGCCCCGGCTGTTGCTGGTAAAAATGTCGAACGGCATCGCGGATCGCCGTCGGGTCGGGTTGTCCTGAGCCAAATTCGTTATAAACTTCCTGCGTTGTGGCAACCAGAACCGATAATCGGTCGTTCTGCCGCCGGAATTCGGCCAGTCGGTCGGCCTGATCGCGCCAGGCCGCCGGGCTGATAATGAGAAGATCCGGAGCTGGCTGCACGCGCAGGTTCTGATTGGCTACAGGCACTACTGAGACAGGCGCCAGTAGCTGCGCATCCGTAAACAGAAAGTAGTCGGCGGGCTGCGCGGCCCGCCAGGTAGCTGTCTGGGTAGCAGACAGGGTGTACAGCTGACTGGTGGGCGCCAGCGGCTGCGACACATCCCAGACCCGGAGCCCTGCACTGGCCTGCTGCACCGCCACCGAACCAGCCGGAAGCCGCCGTACCCACAGAGGCTGTTCGTACTGCCGGAGTTCGCGCCGGGCTTCAACCGCCAGAAAGTCCAGATACCCCTGCCCCGAGTTGTCCCGGTTGTTGCGGAAAGTCATGCTTACCCTGACGGTGTTGTCTGTACTCGCCAGTCGGGTCAGAAACGTGTCGGCACGAACAATGCCCTGGTAGTCGTATTCGAAGCCCGACACATCGGGAATCGGGATAGTACCCACCAGCTGGCTGTTCACCTGAATCCGAAACAGCCTTGTCGATGTATCGCGCGACATAGCCGATGCCCGCACCCGAATGGCCGACGAAGCAAGCAGGCCGGGCATGGCAAACGCTACGGTTCGGGTCGTATCGGTACTCAGAAAATCGCCCAGCCACGCCCGGCCCGAGCGCACCGACTGAACTTTGCGCAGTTCGGGTTCATAGTACTGATAGTCAGCGAAGGCAGTAACGGTTGGGGCGGCTGGTGACCCGGCCGAACGTTCGCTGATGCGCCGGCCCGGCCCCGACCCGATGTTCACGAAATAAAACGTTGTATCGCTGTAGGGGTTGATCTGATGCACGAACCGCCCTCCCGTCGTGTCGTACCGGATAGTATGCGGGCTCTGGCCGAAAAACAGAAGCGCATCACCCGCATCGAACCGACCATCGGCCTCGCCCGTTACGAGCACGGCGTTTTCGACCAGATCTACCGCCCGGGGAGCCGAGTTGGCCTGCGGCAGGGGGGCTCCTCCGTTCCCGTATAATCGGAGGTTACGCGGATTCGCCGTAGCAAAGGCGGGATTCAGCCGTACCAGGGTTTCCTGGCTCAGACGGTATACACCCGATTGGGTTACGCCAATTTTGAGCCAGTTTCCTTGCTGTAATACCGACTGCGCCCGCAGGCCAGGCACCGTAGCGATCAGCACCAGTCCAGCCAATAGCCAGGCCTGCCCCGACCCGATCAGCTGGTTCAGGGGGACACGACGATACACAGTGCTGCCACTATGTATCCATTTCAACAACCGCATGAGCCAGAATGGCATAGGATCGACCGGAGGATAGTTCTTTACAAACGACGCGGGTCCGGCGCATCGTGCCACGCTGATAGGTCTTTTTTGCAAACAGAAACAGGCTTCCCTCCGGTACGTCGCGTAGCAGGCGGGTGTTTGGGGCACTACCCGATGGCGCGGGCTGATCGTACCGACGGAGGGCCGCCATCAGTACGGGACTGGCGTAGGTGGTAGCTGCCGGCCGGCTCATATACTGCTGTAACGGAAGGAGCACATCGGCCGGAAAAACCGCCTGGTGCAGAAAAGGCTGCATGAGCCGCTGAAAAGCTTGTTGCCAGGCTGTTCCGTGGGGTACCACCCGCCGTTTATGGGTCTGGCTGACCACCGCATGAGCCACTTCGTGCACGTACGTGATCAGGAAAGCGTAAGGGTTGAGGTTGGCGTTGACCGTAATCTGCATACGGCCATCGGGCCAGCGCCGAAAATCGCCCAGTTTAGTCCGGCGTGGCTTGGTGACCCGAAACGCGAAGCCGTATTGCTGCTGCAACTGCCGACAGGGCAGAGCGGCTGTAGCTGGTAGGTGATGGGCAAACAGATCAGACACGTATACAGTAAAAAAGCCCTATAAAAATAGGGCTTTTTTACTGTATACTCGAAAGCGACTGGCTTATTTCGCGCTATCAGCAGCAGCAGCAGCAGCGGTGTCGGTAACGGCCGTAGCAGCCGAATCCGTAGCCATCGTGGTGGTGTCGGTCGACATGGTAGCTGTTGAATCTACAGCAGCTTCTTCCGTCTTAGGTTTGCTCTGGCAGGCAGCGAAGGTCAGCATGCTGCCGACAAACAGGAGTGCGAATACTTTTTTCATTTGTACTTTGGTGGTCTTTAATGGTTTCAGCCGCAAATATACTTTTTTTTAGTAAGATGCAAATAAATACCCGTCCTTTTAATGTGATACGCCACTGACCTTTGAAAAATCCTGTGTTGGGTAAAACAAAAGAAAGAAATAGAATATCGAATATATAGACTTTAAATACAACTTTTCCTATTTCACCGGTCTCGACCGAATCCGATCGTACATACCGGTGCTCCGGAAGGTAAGCAGTTTGTGACCAAAGTAATTAGCCATGAAGCTAAGCCCCATGCCCACCACGTGCGAGGCCTTTTCACGGGCAAAAGGAGACAGATTGGGGAAGAAGGGGTTGGCAATATACGACAGGGTAAACTTGGAAACGCCTACCTGCACAGCCAGTGCCACCAGGGCGATGATAAAGAACTTGATAGCCTCGCGACCCGTATTCCCTGTTTTACCAGCCGAAAAAGCGAACCGCTTGGTCGGGATGAAACTAACAACGGTAGCCGTCAGATAGCCCAGAAACACACTGGTACCGAACTCGAAGTAATTCCGATAGAATATCTGGGACAGAAAGTTAACGGACGCACCCAGCAGAGCCGTTAGAAAGAACGAGAAGAAACTTCGGGAGACCTTGTATTTGGGCTGTTGTATACTACTCACGTTCACGGGCTTGCCAGTAGAAGCCAGCGTTGGTTTTAGCTTCTGCGGCAAAAATAGACAAATAAGGATGTAGTCGCTTACCGATCACCCGATTAACTGAGTGAGCGGCTCCAAATTGTCAATCAAAACAAACCCTGCAGTAAGCCAGGCGCAATTCCCAGTACGAGCGTCAGTATAGTAGCCGCCAGCAGTACATACCGATAGACCGGCGATACCCGGATCGGCTCCGTGGCACCGTCGCGGAAGTACATCGCGATGATTACCCGGAAGTAGTAGTAGATACCCACGGCCGACATCAGCACCGCCACTACCAGCAGCCAGATCTGGCCCCGCTCTACCGCGGTGGAGAATATGTAGAATTTACCCCAGAACCCGGCAGTCAGCGGAATGCCGGCCAGCGACAGCATCGATACGGCCATGGCGAAGCCCAGCAACGGGTTCTGACGCGCCAGTCCGTTGAAGTCATCGAAACCTTCGTTCGCTAAGCCCGTGCTCGACAGGGTTTGCGTACTGCGCTGCTGCGCGACCAGCAAGAGCACGCCGAATGCCGAAATAGTAGCTACTGAATAGGCCAGCGAGTAAAAGACAATGGCCTGTTTGGTCTGCGCGCCCAGAGCCGCCAGCCCAATCAGCAGATAACCCGCATGGGAAATGCTGGAGTACGACATCATCCGTTTGAAGCTGTTCTGGTACACCGCCGTTACGTTACCCACAACCAGCGTAATGGCCGTAATAATGGCCAGTATGGTCCACCAGAAGGTGTAAACCCCGCCGAACGAAATCGATAACAGTTTAAATAGGGCGGCAAAACCTGCTGTCTTGACCACCGTCGACATGAAAGCGGTGAAAATCGTTGGGGCTCCGTCGTATACGTCAGGTGTCCAGAAGTGAAACGGCGCGGCCGATACCTTGAACAGCAGTCCGATCAGCAGCATCAGCAGCCCGACGTACAGCAGCAAGGAAAGGCCCTGCTGCGGATTAACGGTACTGGCGGCAATCCCTTCGAGGGTAAACGATCCCGTTGACCCGTAGAGCAGCGCCATCCCGAACAGCATGATCCCGGTCGTGAACGCTCCCATCAGGAAGTACTTGAGCGCGGCCTCGTTGGACCGTAGATTGCGTTTGTCGCTACCCGTCAGGATGTACATGGCAATGGACAGCGTTTCGACGCCCACAAACAGCATGATCAGATTCTCGAACGAAATCATCATGATAGCTCCCACCAGAGAGAACATGATAATACCGTAATACTCTGCCGGTTGTGCTTCCTCATCTTCGATAAACCGGGTCGACAGGGCGATGACCAGGAAAGCCGATCCCAGCACGATGGCGGTAAATACCATCGACAGGTTATCGGTACGCAGCATGTCGTTGAAATACAGGTACGTCTTGTTCCAGTCGTAGAAGTTAGCGGCCAGCGCCACCAGCAGAAACAGCAACGCTGCGGGTAACAGCAATGTCCGCGACTTTTGGAAGCCCAGGAAGAGCAGCCCAATACCAGAAACCGATAACAGAACGATGGGAAGCATATTAGTTTGGTTTTCAGTGTTCGGTGGGCTGCGTTCAGAACATTGCCTGATCAGGTAGACTTCTCGTCTGCATCAGTAGCAACCGTTCGGGCCAGCCAGCCGAAACCGTTTGTAAGCTTTATTTCAGAGATACAGCCGAGGCACCGATGTATTTCATCAGGTTGACTACGGCAGGTTCAGTTACTTTGAGGAACGTTTGGGGGTAAATTCCCATCCAGAAGACCATAATCACCAGTGGCACAAATACCAGGCTTTCCGAACTGGTCAGATCGGCAAACGTACCGGTACGTACCGATGTTGGACCGAACATGCTTTTCTGAAACATCCGCAGCATATATACCGCCCCGAAAATAATGGTAAAGCCAGCGGCCAGACCCAGGTAGTGGTTGTACGTAAATACGCCATGCAGCAACAGGAACTCGCCAATGAATCCGTTCGTCAGCGGCAGCGCTACGCTACCCAGCAGCATAATCATGAAATAAACGGTCAGTTTCGGCGTCGTGCGGGTGATGCCGCCCAGCTGGTCGAGCTGGCGGGTGTTGGTCCGCGAGAAAATGACATCGGCCACGAAGAACATGCCCACTACGTTGACGCCGTGAGCCAGCATCTGAATCAGGGCGCCCTGCATACCGGTTTCGGTCTGCGAGAAAACACCGGCCGCCATCAGACCAACGTGCGAGAACGACGAGTAAGCAATGAGCCGTTTCATATCGCGCTGGCGGATGGCAATAATCGATCCGTAAACAATACCAATCACGGATAGAATGATGGCCGTTTTCCCCCAGGTTTCGACGCCCAGCGGCACGATGGGCAGAATGAACCGAATCAGGCCGTAAACGCCCATTTTCAGCATGATCCCGGCCAACAGCATCGTAGCTGGCGTTGGCGACTCAACGTAAGTGTCTGGCTGCCAAGTATGAAACGGAAATACCGGCATCTTAATGGCAAACGCGATAAAGAACGCCCAGAAGACCCAGCCCTGGGCCGCGGGGGTCAGTTTAAGCTGGTAGAAGTCAGCAATGGCCGAGCTGTGGTGCCCGCCGGTTACGGGTGTCTGATAATACAGGTACACCAGCGCAACGAGCATGAACAGACTGCCAAAGATTGTATAGACGAAGAACTTGAAGGTGACTGGTACCCGGTTCTCCCCACCCCACATTGCAGCCAGGAAGTAAATCGGAATCAGGGCCACTTCAAAGAAGAAGTAAAACAGGAAGCCATCGCGGGCCGTAAATACGCCCATCAGTGCCGCCTGCATAAACAGCATCAACGCATAAAACAGCGCTGGCCGGTCGTACTGCCGGTTAAAGGTCGACAGGATAATAAACGGAACCAGCAGCCCGGTCAGCAACACCAGCAGGACACTGATGCCGTCGATACCGGCGCTGAAACGAATACCCAGCGAGTTAATCCAGGCGTAGTCGAAACCAAACTGCGAGCTGGCATCGGGCTGAAACTGCGCAAAAGCGGCAACGGCGCCAACCAGTTCAACCAGCGCGGCTACCAGCGCGACCTGTTTCACCCGTTCGCCTTTCACGATCAGAAGTAACGCAGCAGCAACGGCAGGGTAGAGAATCAGGAATAATGTGAGCATATCTCAGATTAGAATCGAACGAAAAAACGCAGCGCGAAGATGGCAACAATACTGACGACCATGGCCAGCACATAAAACCCGATCGAACCACTTTGCATCAGCCGCAACTGGGCCGAACTTTGCCGGACCAGCCAGGCCACTCCGTTGACAACGCCATCGACCAGGCCTTCGCCGAAGCTGTAGAGCGCGTCGCCCAGCCCGCGAATGGGCCGAACAATGATGGTATCGTACAGCTCATCAATGTAGTATTTGTTGTAGACCACTTGCTCGGGCAATGAGCGCTCGGCCGTTTCGGGAGCCGGAACCGCCCGCCGGCTGACGTACATCACATACGCCACAACCAGCGCCAGTAAGGCTACCCCCGCCGATACCGCCATGAGCGTATACTCGGTCGAATGGTCGAGTTCCAGCGTCAGCGCCGTTGGGTTTACCTCCCGCGAAAACATGAAAACGGGATCGAGGAAACGGCTCAGCCAGCCCCCGCCCGGCAGGTTAAGCAGCCCGCCCACCGCCGACAGTATAGCCAGAAAAACAAGCGGAGCCGTCATCGTTGCCGGTGATTCGTGCAGGTGGTGGCGTTGCTCTTCGGTACCGCGAAACTCCCCGAAGAAGGTTAGGAACAGCAGGCGGAACATGTAGAACGACGTTAAGCCCGAGCCCAGCACACCCAGCGCCCACAGCACCTTGTTGTGGACGAATACATGCGCCAGAATCTCGTCTTTCGAGAAGAAACCGGCAAAGGGCGGCAAACCCGAAATAGCAATGGTGCCGATCAGAAAGGTGATGAACGTTATGGGCAGCGCTTTCCGCAGGCCCCCCATTTTTCGGATATCCTGCTCGTCAGACATGGCGTGAATAACACTACCCGCCCCCAGGAACAGCAGTGCTTTGAAGAAAGCATGGGTAACAACGTGGAACATACCCGCCGTATAGGCCGTAGCGCTTAACCCCAGGAACATATAGCCCAGCTGCGATACCGTTGAGTAAGCCAGCACTTTTTTGATGTCGTTCTGCAACAGACCGATCGAAGCGGCCAGCAGAGCCGTAGCGATGGCAATACCACCGATGATCTCGAGCGTCAGGGGCGCCAGCGTGTACAGCACGTTCGAGCGAACGACCATGTAGATCCCCGCCGTTACCATGGTGGCTGCGTGGATCAGGGCCGACACCGGGGTTGGACCAGCCATGGCATCGGGCAACCAGGTGTAGAGTGGAATCTGTGCCGACTTCCCCATGGCCCCCACGAACAGCAGGAGCGTAATGATCAGGATCGTGCTGTCGCCCACGGGCAGGCTCGTAGCCTGTTTGAAAATATCGATATACTCAACCGTACCGAAGGTATTGATGAGCATGAAAATGCCCAGCAAAAAGCCCAGATCACCGATTCGGTTCATCACGAAGGCTTTGCGGGCCGCGTTGTTATAGCTCGTGTTGGTGTTCCAGAAGCCGATGAGCAGGTACGAGCACAACCCAACGCCCTCCCAGCCAATGAACATGATGACGTAGTTGGAGCCCATCACCAGCAGCAGCATGAAAAATACGAACAGGTTCAGGAAAGCCATGAACTTACCGAATCCTTCGTCGTGCTTCATGTAGCCGATGCTGTAGAGGTGGATCAGCGTGCCAACTCCCGTTACAACCAGCAGCATCAACAGGCTGAGCTGATCGATCTGGAACGAAAAGTTGATCTGAAGATCGCCCACGCTAATCCAGTTGAAGAGCGTAGCAACGAGCGGTCCGGCATCATCGCGGAAGGCCGCCTGCCCCATAAAGGCACCGAACAGATAAGCGGTGGTCAGGAACGAGGCCAGCGCGGCTCCAACCGCAATGGCCCCGGCAGCCCCTTTCGAAATATGCCGAAAACCGATACCGTTGATCAGAAAACCAATCAGCGGAAAGAGAGGTATTAACGCACAAAGTAGTTCAGGCTTCATAATGTAGTCAATAGTCAACAGGGGTCAGGCGTCGGGTAGGGAACCGGGTAGCCATGAAGAACCACCGGCGACGCCAGCCTTTTTCACCATTTTAACTTGTTCAGCAGACCCACGTCGATAGAGCGGGTGTTGCGGTAAATCATGACAATAATAGCGAGCCCCACCGAGACCTCGGCGGCCGCAACAGCCATGATAAAAAAGACGAATACCTGCCCGGCCGAGTCGGAGCGGTACGAGGAGAAGGCGATCAGCAGCAGGTTCACTGCATTCAGCATAAGCTCGATCGACATGAAAATGATAATGGCATTGCGCCGGGTCAGCACACCGATGATACCGATCACGAACAGGGCCGTGCTGAGAATCAGATAATAGGTAAGCGGTATTTGCTGAATTACGTCCGGAATAAGTACGTCCTGCGTGGGTTGCATGGGATGCCGGTTAATAGAAAGTGCCGCAAAGGTAAAGATTATTCGATATTGGTGGAACTCCCAATGAAGCAGTGAAACAGAAGTTTATGCGCTATCGGTCGAACCTGACCGGCCGGGGGGCCTCTGCCGGTCCGTTGTCAGCTACCGTTTTCCGTTCACGTTGCTGAACATCCTGAGTTTTATCTCGGTCAGGCGCCGTTTGGTATCGAGCGGGAACTCGCCCTTCAGCATCCAGTCGTAGAAGGCAGGTTCTTTCTGCAAAACGTCCAGAACGGGCCGGTCTTTGTGCTTGCCGAAGTTGAATACTTCAACGCCTTCGCTGTTGAGAACAATCCGGCCGGCCAGGTCTACATTTCGGTTGGCGGTCAGGCTGTGGAGCATGTCCATGTCATTGTCGAACACGACATCCTGCCCGCTATCGGTCCGGGCCACCCGCCCCGAGTACCGCTGCACCTGCGCGTTGAGCACCTCGAGCGTGGCAATGGTGTCCGCTTCGGCACCATGCGCGCCGATCAGGTCCTTATCACAGTAAAATTTGTAGGCAGCCGTAAGATTACGGGGCTCCATCAGATGAAAAATCCGCTGCGCATCGACCAGCCGACGGTTTTTGACATCGAAGTCCACACTGGCCCGCAGGAATTCTTCTACCAGCAGCGGCACATCGAACCGGTTGGAGTTGAAACCAGCCAGATCGCAGCCTTCCAGAAATTGAGCCAGCGTACGGGCAACGGCTTTGAAGGGAGGGGCATCTTTGACATCGTCGTCGTAGATGCCATGAATCATACTGGTTTCGAGCGGGATCGGTATACCGGGGTTAACACGCTGCGTTTTGCTGACAACCTCGCCACCGGGCAATGCTTTAATGATGCATATGTCGATGATGCGGTCTTTGGCGGTATTGATACCGGTTGTTTCCAGATCGAAGAAAGCAAGCGGCTTACGAAGTACAAGTTGATGCGTCATAACCAAACCGATTCACGGTAAGGCTACAAAGGTAAGCCGATTATCAGGCTTTTTTCAACTCGCGGGTCCAGTTTACCCCGGCCCGCACCGACGCAGCCGACGGCAACCGCCCCAGTTGCATCAGTTCCCGGATAATGGCTATATCGACGTCGCGTTTCAGCCCGGCCACGGCCAGAATTTGCTCCCCGGCAACGTAGAACGCCAGAAAGGAGTCGTCTTTTTCGGGGTCACCGTCGTAAATAATGTCGTCAAACGAGTCGGCATGACCGATATAATTAATTCGTTTTCCGTGTTGGTTGGTCCAGAAAAACGGGACTTGCTGGTAGGCCTGCTGCTGACCGGCCATGTTCAGACCGGCTACGTAGCCCTGCTGGCCCGCCACTTTCCAGTGCTCGATGCGCTGTGCCCCGTCGCCGACCGGATATACGGCCACGTCGCCGGCGGCATACAGGTCGGGGGCAATGCGGAGATACGCGTCGGTCCGTATGCCCCCATCGTCCTGCCGGTCCACGCCCTGCACAAACGCGGTCTGCGGTTTAACGCCCAGCCCGACCAGCACCAGATCGGCCGCCAGCGACTTGCCGGATTTCAGCACGACCTCCCGAACCGTGGTATCGCCGGTTAACTGCTCCACTTCGGTACCGAGGTGAAACCGGATGCCTGCTTCTTCGTGCCATCCCTGAATAACCCGACCGATCGCTGGCCCGAGAATTTTCTGAAAAGGAATGGTATCCCGGCCAACCACATCGACTTCGCAGCCGAGTTTGCGCAGGCTCATGGCCGCTTCCAGCCCGATAAACGAACTGCCAATAACGACCACCCGTTTACCGGGCTGCCCGGCTTCGCGCAGGAGCTGGCTATCGTGCAGGCTCCGGAGGGTATAAACGCCCGCCAGCCCGGCACCGGGTACCGGCAGAGGATTGGGGGAGCCGCCCGGCGCGAGCACCGCCTGCTGGTAGGTTACCGTTTCGCCAGATGCCAGCTCTATGGTTTTGGTAGCCGGATCGAGCGAAACGACCCGCTGGCCGGTACGGATCTCGATATGATGCGTCTGATAAAATTCGTCAGCCCGAAGCGGCATCCACTCGTCGGGCGCTTCGCCCTGCAGGTAATCTTTCGAGCAGTTGGGGCGGTCGTAGGGAGCTTCCTCGCTGGCTGTCAGCATCACGATCCGGCCGGTGAAACCGCCTTCGCGAAGCCCTTCGGCCGCAAACGCGCCCGCCCCGCCACTACCCACAATGACGCAGGTGTCTGCCGACACCGGATCGGGCTCAACCATGGGGTTTTCTACGCTCTCGCTGTCGGTCGTGAGCTGAACGATGACCTGACCATCTTCGACACGCACCGCATGTTTGGGCAGTCCGTTCAGGGCGGGGGCTTCGAGCCGGTGACCCGTACGGACGTCGAAGCAGGCGTTGTGCCAGGGGCAGACCAGCCGGTTCCCGTGGAGCAACCCTTTCGCCAGCGGAGCCTGGTAATGAGTACATTGCGGATGCAACGCGTGATACTCGCCATCCACACGGGCGAGTAAAACGGTTTTGTCGCCCACCTGAACTTCTCTCATCTCACCATTGGCCAGATCATCGACCCGGCATACTGCAGCTTCGGCGTAGTTGGTTGTCATATCCTGAACGTTTGCCCTAATAACTAGCTGTTGGTGCCGAATGGTTATAAAAAAAGTCGGTGCCGCTATAAGCTGCACCGACTTCAAACTATCGATTTGTGTGATTATTTTGAGGTGGCCATGACCATCCGTATATTCAGTTTAGCGCCCGTTTGCAGCACATCGACCAGATCCTGAACCGTTAGCGACTTATCGAACCGCACCACCACGGTTGGTTCGGCAATACCGGCCATGATCGTTTTCAACTCATTTTCGAGGTTGGCCGGATCGACTGGTTTTTTATCGATGTAATACTGTTTCTTGTCATCGACCGAGAGGGTTACCTGTTTCTTGCTGAGCTGCTGAGACGAAGCCGCCTTGGGCAGCATCAGCTTGATCACGTTTGGGTTGGCAACCGTTGAAATGATCAGGAAGAACAACAGCAGAAAGAACATGATGTCGTTCAGCGACGAGGTTGCCACTTCGGCCGCAAACTTATTTTTTCGTCGGAGTTTCATACACGTAATGCCCGATCGGAAGAACTGGCGGTGAAAGAAGTTAGGTAGCCGCTGGTCCGTACTGAATCTGACGATTCAACGGGCCAGCCGGTGCTACGGATTAGCGCATCCGGGCGGTTTCGGCCGTGGGTTTCTGCAGGACCTCGATGAACTCAAAGGCGTTCATTTCGAGAGTAAGCGTAAACCGTTCGATCATCATGTTCAGCAGGTGATAGCCGGTATAGGCAATGACCCCTACGATAAGCCCGGCCCCCGAGGTAATCATTTTCTCGTACAGACCACCGGCAATGATACCGACGCTGATGTTGTCGGAGAGGGAGATGTCGTAGAAAATCCGGATGATCCCCGAAATCGTTCCGATAAACCCGAGCATGGGCGCAATACCGGCAATGATGCCCAGATAACCCATGTTCCGCTCCAGCCGGGCCAGTTCGATCTGCCCAACGGTTTCAACGGTGCTTTCGATCTCTTTGATCGGCGATCCGATCCGGCCAATGGCTTTCTCGAACACACGCCCCATAGCAGTCCGCTGGTTACGGGCAAACGACTCGGCCGACTTCACATTGCCCTGCGCTACCATGTCGCGGATGTTGTCGATGAAATTGGAATCGGAGCGGGTCTGCGACCGAATGACAAAAAGCCGTTCGAAGATCAGGTACAACGCGGAGAAGAACAGGAACGCAATAGGAATCATGACCCAGCCGCCTTTGGCAACGAGATCGAATAATTGCAGACTTTGGGGTTGAGCAGCCGCCGAGGTGGCCGAGAGCGATGCGGCCGTGGTGTCAACAGCCGGAACCTGAAGCAGGAGCATACGGTCTTTGTGAGTAAGTGGATCAGACTGACCGGCAGTCGTTTCAGGAACAAACGCCCCGGTTTCGTCCAATATTGTTGTCAAAGATAACGAAGGCTATAGAAAGTGGTTCAGCCAGCGATAGACTTTGTCCGTTTTTCATCTATATGGACCAGAATCCGGTACGAATAACCGCCGTTTTTACGTTGCTGCGCTGACCAGTACCACTGGCCGGGTCGTTGACCACGGCCAGGGTGTGCAGGAGCATTACGGCTTGATGAGTATCTTTCCCCATCGTCCGGGCCGGTCGGCGTGGGCAACAGCTTCCGTAATCTGATCGAGGGAATAGGTCGCTTCGACGGGTAACTGAATCGTGCCCGACGATAGCAGCGAGATCACGTTCTGCGCCACATCCTGTCGGGTCGCGCTGTCTACACGGCGCATCCAGTCCGTCAGCCAGAATCCTTTGATGGTCAGCTCGCGAAAAATCATCAGCCCTATGTTGACAGCCGGGTCCTGCCCACTGAGCAGGCCGTAAACCAGCATGGTTCCACCTTTTCCCAGACAGGTCAGGGCCTGCGAGGCCGTATGACCACCGACCGCGTCGAGCACGCAGCTCACACCGGCGCCCCCGGTAATCTGTTTTACCCGGGCGGTCAGATCATCGGTTTCGGTATTGATTACTTCGGTCAGGCCCAGTGCTTTCAGCTCGTCATTGAGGTCGTTGCGCCGAACCGTACCAATGGTCTTTATACCCCGCATGGCGCAGAGCTGAATGACCATTTTGCCGAACGCCGAACCGGACGCCGTCAGCATCAGCCAGCCACCCTCGGGTACACCCGAATCTTTTACCATAGCATAGGCCGTGAACGGATTAACGAACAGCTGAGCCGCCACCTCGTCGGTCATGGCATCGGGCACCGGAATCAGGCTGCGCTGGTGCGCAATGGCGTACTCGGCCCAGGTTCCAACGCCGGTAAAGCTGACCCGGACGCCGGTGCGCATCTGCACGCCTTCGCCCACCGCATCCACGACGCCCATCCCTTCGAAACCCGCCCCCGACGGCAGCTGTGGCCGGATGCCGTACAGGTTCTGGACGAACATAATATCGGACGGATTGATAGGGCTGGCAACGACCCGGATGCGTACTTCGTTGGGTCCGGGCTCCGGAATGGCGACGTCTGTAACGTTGAGAATATCGGTGGGCTTACCCGTTTGTTCGAATAGGATGCTTTTCATACGCCAAAAATATCACTTAATTCGCACAAACTATTCCTAAACTCAGTCGCCAGCCGGTACCAGCTCCTTGTTCGTGAGTCTCCCGCTGTCGGCTCCCAACTACCGCTTGAATGACAACCTCTCCTTTCCTGGGTGAATTAATTGGCACGATGGTGCTCCTGCTGCTGGGCAACGGGGTCGTGGCCAATGTGGTTTTGAAACAAACAAAAGGAAACTCCTCGGGCTGGATCGTGATTACCGCAGGCTGGGCATTTGCCGTAACCATCGGCGTCTTTGTAGCCAAAGCCTTCGGCAGCGTCGATGCGCACCTAAACCCGGCTGTTACCGTTGCCTTTGCCGTAGCCACCGATGACTACAGCCACGTATTGCCTTACATCTCGGCCCAGCTGATTGGTGCCTTTCTGGGCGCTACGCTGGTCTGGCTACAGTATCTGCCCCACTGGGCCACCACGCCCGACCCGTTCGACAAGCTGGCGTGCTTCGGTACGGGGCCGGCCATCCGGAGTCTGGGTGCCAACTTTTTCAGCGAAGCGCTCGGTACGCTGGTGCTGATCCTGGGTCTGGCCGGTATTTCGTCCAAAAATCTGGGTGAGCTGGCTATTGGCGTCGGCCCGTATCTGGTGGGTGTACTGGTGTGGAGCCTCGGTCTGTCGCTGGGGGGTACAACGGGATACGCCATCAACCCCGCCCGCGATTTTGGGCCGCGCCTGGCGCATACCGTACTACCGGTGTCGGGAAAAGGCTCGTCAGACTGGGCCTATGCCTGGATTCCGGTGGCCGGACCGCTGGCGGGCGCTCTTCTCGGTGGCTTGCTGATCCGGTGGTACGCCCTGTAGCAGCCGTATCTACCCTACCTGTCTTTATTTTATCGTTGTAATCTCAGCCTTCTCATGCCTACCTACGTAGCCGCTATCGATCAGGGTACCACCAGCACCCGCTGCATTGTTTTCGACCGGCAGGGTCAGATCGTTTCGCTGGCCCAGAAAGAACATAAGCAGATTTACCCGCAGCCTGGCTGGGTCGAACATAACCCGGAAGAAATCTGGCGAAATACGCTCGAAGTGGTGGCGCTGGCGCGGATCAAAGCCAAACTGTCGACGCAGGACATCGTGGCCGTGGGCATCACGAACCAGCGCGAAACCACCGTTGTCTGGAACCGCCGAACCGGCAAACCCTATCATAACGCCATCGTCTGGCAGGATACGCGCACCGGCGATCTCGTCAATCAGTACGCGGCTGCCAGTGAACTCGGTCAGGATCGGTTTCGCGAACAAACGGGCCTGCCGCTGGCTACCTACTTCAGTGGTCTGAAGCTGAAGTGGCTGCTCGATCATGTGCCCGGTCTGCGGGACGATGCCGAGCGGGGCGACGCTCTTTTCGGCAACATGGACTCGTTTGTGGTCTGGAATCTGACGGGCGGGCCGCAGGGCGGGCTACACCTCACCGACGTTACCAACGCCAGCCGAACCCAGCTGATGAGCCTGCATACCCTGAGCTGGGACGACGCGCTACTCGACGCCTTTACGGTACCCCGCGCCATGTTACCCGACATCCGGCCCAGCAGCGCCGTGTACGGCACGGTGGCTTCGGAGGTACTGCCGGGGGTTCCGATTGCGGGTATCCTGGGCGATCAGCAGGCGGCTCTGGTTGGGCAAACGTGTTATGAACCGGGACAGGCCAAAAACACCTACGGGACCGGCTGCTTCCTGCTCATGAATACCGGCACCGAGCTACGCCCCTCTACCTGCGGCCTGCTGACAACGGTAGCCTATCAGTTTGAGGACCAGCCTACCCAGTACGCGCTCGAGGGGTCGGTTGCCATCACCGGCGCCCTGGTACAGTGGCTGCGCGACAACCTCGGCATCATCAAAAAAAGTACGGATATCGAAGCCCTGGCCCGCTCGGTCGATGACAATGGCGGGGCTTATTTCGTGCCGGCGTTCTCGGGCCTGTACGCCCCTCACTGGAAAGCCGATGCGCGTGGCGTCATTGCCGGCCTGACGCGCTTCGTGACCAAAGGCCACCTGGCCCGGGCCGTGCTGGAAGCGACGGCCTATCAAACCGTCGACGTAGTGCGGGCTATGGAACAGGACGCGGGCGTATCGCTCAAATCCCTGCGCGTGGATGGCGGTATGGTTGTCAACTCACTGCTGATGCAGTTCCAGGCCGATGTCCTGAACGGTCCCGTCATCTGCCCACGCATGACCGAAACCACAGCCCTCGGAGCCGCCTATGCCGCCGGACTGGCCGTTGGGTACTGGAACGGACTCGACGATTTGCGGCAGAACTGGGGCATTGCGCACACCTATGAATCGACCATGGCCGACGACCAGCGTCAGAAACTTATGCGCGGCTGGCAGAAAGCCATCGAGCGGTCGTTCGGCTGGGAAGACCCCGCCTGACCAGCCCGCATGGGGGCCGATACCCAGAGTATCGGCCCCCATGCGAAAATCAATGCAGCGGCATACTCTTCACCTTACCATTCGACACGTCGTTGATCCCGTACTGAATCACAAAGGCGTTGGGGTCGAGTTCGTTGATAATGGCTTTGAGCCGTCCTATTTCCAGCCGGGTAATTACCGTATACAGCACATCCTGCGCCTGCTCCCGCACGCCATGTTTGCCATAGCCCTGGTGGCCAGCCAGCACGGTAACCCCCCAGCCCATCTCGGCCAGCTGATCATGAATAAGCAGGTGCTGGGGCGAAACGATCATCACAGCCGTATATTCCTCGAGACCGTGCACCAGGAAATCGATCATCTTGGAGGCCGCGAAGTAGGTGATGATGGAGTAGAGCGCCTGCTCAATGGTCAGAAAGAAAGCGGCCAGACCAAAAATCACCACGTTCATCAGCAAAATAACATCGCTGATCTTCAACAAATTACTGGTTCTACTGATTAGTAAAGCCGCTATTTCGGTACCGTCCAGCACGGCCCCGCCCCGCATGGCCAGACCAATACCCAAGCCAATAAAGAAGCCGCCAAAGACAGACGTCAGCAGCAGGTCGGGGGTAACGTCGGGGTAGGGTACTACGGCCACGCACACCGCCAGTCCGGCAATAGCTACCGCACTTTTGATGGCAAAGGGACCACCGATCTGTCGGTAACCGAGTACGATAAAGGGGAGGTTGATGGCCGGAATCAGCACCGCCAGCGGCAGGCTCAGAATATCGGCCAGTAACATGGAGACGCCCGTAACGCCCCCGTCGATGAACCGGCTCGACAGCAGGAAGCCTTTAAGACCCATACCGGCACTTAAAATACCGGCTACGATCAGGATAAAATTTTTCACGGGTGCAAACCAGGCGGGACGTTTTTTCATTGGTTAGTCAGCATTGTTCATCTCTAAAAGACCCGAATGCTTCTTTAGGTTTGGGAATCAGGCGAAATAAGACAGGAACCGTAAACGTTTGTTTAGCATTGCACTCCTTATGAAACACCTTCGCTCCTGCTTATTGTTTGGGTTTCTGCTCGTACTGGCAGCCTGTGGTACCGATACGTCTGATACTTACGTACCCAAACCCAAAGGGTACCCCCGCATCGACCTGCCCGTGGCGCGCTATCAGCCGCTGCCGCCAACCCACCCGTACCAGTTTGATTACAATAAAATAGCCCGGATTCTGCCCGATACGTTTGCCCGATCAGAACCACACTGGATATTTGTTCATTACCCGGCTTTTCAGGCCAGTGTGCAGCTGACCTACAAACCGGTTGGCAATGACGTAAACCGCCTGCGGGCCATGCTCGAGGATTCGTACAAGCTGGCCGCGCGGCATAACATCAAAGCCTACGCCATTGAGCAGCGCAAGATCCGGCTCAGGTCCGGTATGGAAGCCAGCCTGATCGACCTGTCGGGCGAGGTGCCGAGTCAGGTACAGTTTGTCGTTACCGATTCGACAACCCATTTCCTGCGGGGCGCGTTATACTTCAATACCGCCACCCAGAACGACTCGTTACAGCCCGTTATCCAGTATATTCGCAAGGACGTTCTGCACCTGCTGAATACCCTGAAATGGCGCTGACCGGGCTAACCCGCTGCGGTGCTTGTCACGATTATGAAACAACGGCTTGCTTTTCTTTTCTGCCTCCTCGTATCCGGGGTTATGGCCCAGACTACCAAACCAGCTTCAACGGCCAAGGTGGCTACCAAAACGCCGGGCCAGCTGCTGTATGAGCAACATTGCCTCACCTGCCACCAGGCCAATGGCTCGGGCGTGCCGAACCTGAATCCGCCCCTGCGCAACACCGACTGGGTCACGGGCGATAAAACCCGGCTCATCAACGTGTTGCTGAACGGCTTACAGGGCCAGGAGATCGAAGGCGAGGTCTACGATAACGCGATGCCCGCCCACGATTTTCTGAACGATCAGCAAATTGCCGATGTGCTGACTTACATCCGCAGCAGTTTCGGCAACAAGGCCGAGGCCGTAACCGCCGACCAGGTAAAAACCGTCCGGGTTAAGAAATAAGCGGCTTCTTCCGGTTGCGGGCACCTGCCCCAGCGAGGCCGCTTACCGGGACTGAATCCGGGCACGGTGCTGTATACCCCAGGCGCAAAGTTCCTGAATGATCCCGTCGAGCGAGCTGCCGTAGTCGGTCAGCTCGTACTCGATCAGGACGGGTGTGCTGGTGTATACCTGACGCTTCACAAACTCGTTCATTTCCAGCTCTTTCAACTCTTTCGACAGCAGCTTGGGCGTAATGTCGCCGATAGCCCGCTGCAATTCACCAAATCGTTTGGGGCCTTCGTGCAGCGCAATAACGATGGGTAGCTTCCATTTTCCGCTGAGCACATACAGCGCGTCATGAACACCACTCAGTTTATGGATGCATTCGGCCTGGCTCATCGTTTGTCTGTGTTCGGCTAACATAGTCCTGGTTGTAAAGCGTGATCACTATCCCAAAGGATACCGGTATCCTTTGGGATACTACTATCTTTTGCATATCGGACATACATAGCTTTGCAGGCAAATAGTTTCAAATTTTTAAATATATCGATATGAATTTTGTTGATGCACTTCACTGGCGCTATGCCGTCAAGAACATGAACGGGCAGGTAGTAGCTCAGGAGAAAGTAAACGCCATTCTGGAAGCAATCCGGCTATCGGCCTCTTCGGTTGGCCTCCAGCCCTACGAAATCCTGGTGGTGTCGGACCCGGTCCTGAAAGCTAAAATACACGAGTTGGCCTGTCCGCAGCCGCAGATCGTCGACGGATCACACATCCTGATTTTTGCCTCGCAGCTGACGGTAAACGCCGACCACATCGACACCTACATGCAGCGCATTGCGCAAACCCGGGCCATACCCGTCGAGTCGCTGAATGGCTTTTCCACGTCTATCAAAGGATCTTTGCTAACCCGAAGTGCCGATGAGCTCAGGAACTGGACCGCTCGCCAGGCCTACATTGCATTGGGCTTCGGACTGGTGGCGGCCGCCGTTGAAGAAGTGGATTCCTGTCCCATAGAAGGTTTTAACGCCACCGCCCTCGACGAACTGCTGGGCCTACCCGGAAAAAACCTCACCAGCGTATTGGTGATGGCACTCGGCTACCGCGACGAAGCCAAGGATTTTCTGGCCAAAGCGCCGAAAGTACGCAAACCACACGATGAATTGTTTACAGAACTGGTATAGTCTGCCAGCCCGAACAGCTACGCTGAACGGCCGGGTGCCAACTGACGTCTGATCAGGGCATCCGGCTGTTTCAGTTTGCATCCAATAGGCAACGAAAAGTTACCTTCTAATAAATATAGTACAAGAAAATCGTGGGGGTGGTGCGTTAGGGGGCTAAACGCACATTATGGAAAAAGCCCTACTCCTTTGTCTTCTAGGCCTGTGTGGTTCTGTTCAGGCTCAACAGCCATCAAAAACCGGCAACGCGTATACGTCCGCTTACGCAACAGGGAGCTGGTCGGTGGGTGGACACGCGGGGTATTCAAAAGGTCTTATTCTGGAGAATAACAGTACAGCCCAGTTGTACGCCGGGTATTTCATTGCCAACCGGCTCCTGCTGGGGCTGGGTGCGTCGGGCAGTCAGGAATGGTTCAGGTTGGTTCGCAGCCAGACCTATACGGTGGGGCCAATGGCTCGCTACCAACTCAGCCGC
The DNA here is from genome assembly GCF_002006735.1 of Spirosoma sp. 209. Lineage (NCBI taxonomy): Bacteria > Pseudomonadati > Bacteroidota > Cytophagia > Cytophagales > Cytophagaceae > Spirosoma > Spirosoma sp. 209. The sequence continues at coordinate 496,187 of NZ_MVEC01000001.1, forward strand.
ACCCGTTTTTCGCCGTTTCTGACGGCCTCCTACCAGTTTGGGGGCCGATCGTTATCCGGGAGCGAGAGCCAGACCATGACGAGTGTAGTCAACACCCCCAATGGCCCCGTAACCATAACCGGTACGGCCCGTATACGCGGAACCGGGGTCTCCAGATCAGTGGGCATTTTTTCGTGCGGAGCAGGGGTGAGTGCCGGTATAAGCGCTGCGCTCCGGGTCGATCTGGCCCTCAGCTACCAGCAATGGCTGGATCAGCCGCTGATTCAGCCGCAACTCGGGATCAACTATCTCATCGGTAAGAAATACTGAATTCCTGAAAATAGCCTAGCTTGCCGGCCAACCCATCAGCCAGACATAGCGGCATAACCGCCCTATGTCGATAACGGGACAGCGTATGGGGGTCTATTTACCAGCAAGCTGACATGGAAGCACCAACTGAACAACCCGATCGGTCATCACTGCCGCAAGAGCGGTTCGATGCAGCCAATGATTTTCTCGAAACCTGCGACCGCATGAGCACCGGCTACGAAAGCGGGTTTTACTGGGAGGATACCCAGCGAGCCCTGCGCATTGCGGCCGGTCTGGAAACCTGGCCGACTCAAACGCACTAGCCAGCCTTTACCTATCAACAGCATACGTTCACGGCATAGTCGCCTGGTTATCAGCCAGACGACTATGCCGTGAACGTAACTTTACATCGTAACCGGGCGGTTTTTACAGACGACCGAGGTCGTGCCGAAACCGCTGGATGAGTTCCAGCTCCCGGACGGATGTGTTGCTATGCGCTTCGGCAATTTGCAGGAGGATCTTCACAAAGCGTTTTTTCAGTGGCGCAGTCAGAAATTTACGGTGGTTGATAAACCGCCGTAACGCAAAATCATAGGCTTCCTCTACCGGAACGGCGCAGTTCTCCAGCAAAAAAAACGTGTGGAGCGCTAGTTCGCCGTAGGGTTGTTCGCCCAGGAGCTGACGGGCCAGCCTGGTTTCTTCGGGATCAATACGCCCGTCTACTTTGGCCAGCGCGTAAACAACGTTACCCAGGCCCAGGTACAGATCGGCGGGCGCAGCGGTCAACGGCGCTGGTTTACTACCTACTTTGTTAGCATCCATATCGATTAAAGGTTTATGTGTTGTTTACTGAACGCTGCCTGCCGACAGCATCAGGGGGGAGTTACCGTTGGTGATAATCACCTTACTATTGGGCGAGGTCGACAGCTTGTTGAAGGCTTCAATGGCCTTGAACTGGATCAGCATGGGGGTTAGCCCTTCGTTGATAATCCGCTGAGCGTCGCGGGTGCCTTCGGCTTCGATGATTCGGCGCTGGGCTTCCTGCCGTTCTTTGTCCAGCACGAACTGCATGCGCTGCGCGTCCTGCTCAGCCGCGAGTTTATCTTCAATGGCTTTGGTCAGGCCCGCGGGTAACGAAATGCTTTTGAGCAGCACCGACTCGATCAGGAAGCCCCGATCTTTGAGCTGGGTCATCATTACCTCCCGGATAGACCGTTCAATATCGGCCCGTTGTCCGGTATGCATATCCTTCGCAAAGTACCGCGACGACACATCCGCTACGGCCGAGCGAAACACGGGCAGTATGACCACTTCGGCGTAGTCGGGCCCGATCTGCTCCACGATCCGGGGCGCGTAGCTTCCTTCAACGCGGTACAGAATCGACACCTCCGACTGCACCGTCAGGCCTTCTTTGGAAGGCAACGGAGCACGCACTTCGAGATTGACGGTTCGCGTTGGAATTTTGATGACCCGCGTCAGAATCGGGTTAAAAATCTGTACGCCTTCGGGCAGGGTTTGCGGGTTGATTTTTCCAAGCGTTCGTCTGACGCCCACTTCGCCCTGCCGGACAATGGCGCAACTGCTCAGGGTTACTACCGCTAAGCCAATATGCAGAATGGTGATCGGTTTCATGGCTGTTGTGATGAATGGATGGTCTGATCAAAAAAACCGGCTGTTGCCGGGTACACACGACCGATAGCCGCCCGTGGTCAGTCCCGGCTGGGCGCGTAGCGCACGCGGTCGGTTCGGGGTTCGAGCGATAGCCGGCGATACACCTTGGCCAGCTGCTGGTCTACTTCCAGCTTAGCGGCCAGCAACGAGTCGTACTGAATCAGCTGCGCATCGTACCGCTGCTGAATCAGCTGCGTTTCAGTACGCTGATGGGCCAGACTGAGCAAAGAGATGCCACAGACCAGACCGCTCAGCAACATAAGCATCCGTCGATAGACCCGGTACATGCGCAACCGCGCCCGGAAATTGCGACCAGAACGGCGCTTCGCTCTGCCTGGATTGGAGTAATCGAGAATGTATTGGTTCATGGCTACTAGCGGTCGGTTGCGGAAACAAAGGTCTCCGACCCGCTTTAGAGCCCCATTAACCCCGTGTTAGAAAGCCATTAGAAAGTGGGGAACACCTGCTTCAGGCGCGTGGGAGCATCAACTGAAAGGTGGTGCCGTGCACGGCGTTCGACTCGACCGTGATGCGGCCCCGGTGCAGCTGGATGATCCGCTGAGTCAGCGACAGACCAATGCCGTGGCCGGGTACAGCGCGGCCATTGGTACCCCGCCGGAAAGGTTTGAATATATCGGGCAGTTCGCTGGGGTCGATGGGAGTACCCTGGTTCTGTACCGTCAGCTGAATCATGTGCCGGTCTGCCGTCAGCTGCACGTTCACCTCGTGGCTGGGCGAAAACTTGCCGCCGTTCTCCATCAGGTTGAACAGCGCCGTTCGGAGCAGGGGTTCGTTGCCCGTTACCCGAAACCCATCGGCCCCCGACGCGGCCGGCTCGGTAACGACCTGTACGCTGTAGCCAGGCCGGAGCCGAAGCAACTCCTCCCGGACCTGTTCGGTCAGTTCGTCGAGCGCTACCGGACCGGTCACTACCGCTTTTTCGTCCAGGCTGACGTTAGCCAGTGCCAGCAGGCCGTTGGTCAGCTGGTTCAGATCACGCACATCTTCCAGGACCGATGCTATAGTAGTGCGTAACTCGGTCAGGTCATCGTCGGCCAGCAGCGACACCTCAAGCTGTCCGGTAATGGCCGTCAGGGGCGTCCGTAGTTCGTGGGATGCGTGCGAGACAAAGGTGCGCTGCTGCTGAAAGGCATCTTCGAGCCGGTCGAGCATCCGGTTGAAGCGGTGGGCCAGCTGGGTAAGCTCATCGGGGTTGGGGCCTTCTTTCAGCCGCTGGTCCAGCTGCGAGGCCGTAATGGTATCGATGCGATCGATAATTCGGCGAATCGGCTGCAACGCCCGCCCGGCGTAGACCCGGCCCGCCCCAAATACGACGGCCGTAGCCAGCAGCCAGCCCACCGTCAGCAAGCCGGCCAGATTCCGCTGCTTACTGACTCCATACTTGTCTACGCCCGACGCCAGCACCACCAGCCGGTGGTAGCGGTCGTAATAGCGAACGCCCGCCACCTCGCGGGGGCCTACCCGCCAGTAAAGGCTGTTGTGCAGCCTTACTTCGTCGAGCTGCTCTTTCGATACCGTCAGGTAATCGGTGCCGCTTTCGAAAACGATCTGGTTCCGGTGGTTGTAAATAATGATCTCCTCGTCGTTCAGCACTGTCATGTGGTTCTTGTCCAGCAGCTTATACAGCTGCCGCCCCATGGTATCCGGCCCAAACAGCAGCTCGGCAGAGGTCAGGGCTTCGGCATGCAGACGCTCGCGAAATTCGTTCTCCCGATGCCGTTCGGCAACCAGATAGATCGTAGCGCAGAATACCAGCAGTAAGCCCGATACGATGGCCGTAAAAAGCAGCGTCAGTCGATTGCGGATGGTCATTGCGCAGCGATCATTTCTGTTTCAGCACGTAGCCCAGGCCGATTACGGTATGAATCAGTTTAACGGGCGCGTCTTTGTCGATTTTGTTACGCAGGTAGTTGATATAAACATCGATCACGTTAGTACCCGTGTCGAAGTTGAGATCCCAGACCTGCGAGGCAATGTCGACCCGCGACACGACCCGGCCCTGGTTGCGCATCAGGTACTCGAGCAAAGAAAATTCACGGGCGGTCAGGTCGATACTTTGTCCCATACGACGGGCTACTTTTTCGCGCAGGTCCAGCTCAAGATCGGCCATCTTCAGTACGGCCTCGCTTTCGTCGGGGGGCGTGGCCCGGCGCAGCAAGGCCCGGATGCGGGCCAGCAACTCCAGAAAATCGAACGGTTTGACCAGGTAATCGTCGGCCCCCGCTTCAAACCCCATCAGCTTGTCGGTCGTGGAGTCGAGTGCCGTCAGCATCAAAATGGGGAGCTGCGTATTTCGGGTACGGATATACTGCGCCAGTTCAACCCCGCTCAGCACCGGCAGATTGACATCCAGAATAACCAGATCAAAATGTTCGGCCCCAACCAGTCGCTTCCCCTCACGTCCATCGGCCGCCACAGTCACGCTGTACGACTGGGTTTCCAGGCCTTTTTTGAGAAAAAGCGCCACTTTCGTTTCGTCTTCGACAACGAGAATATTGGGTTTCGACAGGCTCATAACCAATTCAGTTTGACGGGGTAAAGGTACTACCAAACCGGAACATGATAGTATTACTTTCAAAATAACCCACCTTACTCACCTGCCGATTACCGCACTGAAAAAAAATTGATAAATATTCTACTAAATCTATGTTACATATCTTATAAATGATCGTCTTAGATATGCAACGATTTACACTACCCATCTAGTAAGTCTAGACAACACTACGAGCAGGCTGCTTTTTCCGCTGCAACGAACTATCTTCGATAAACAATCTTCTGATAGTCAATAGTTTAAAGAAAAATTTAGTAGTATCTATCTCCTCTCACGTACGGTTTTTACGGCAATGAATCTTCCTATTTTCGTCGTCCTCTCTATTCTGGGTCAGCTACTTATGACCATTAGCTTTGCGCGGGAAGCGCTCACTACCGACCAGGGTACCTTCTGCCGGGTGAAGTGCGCCATCGCCGGTTTCCTGTACCTGTTCGTCGCTATTCTGCTTGCCTGGCTTCTATTTGAGACTCCCGCCCTGCCAACGGTCTGAACGGGCGTCCGGGCGGTTGGGTCAGTGAGCGGGTCCGGAGTCGTAACGACCCGGCAAAAGCCAGGACCGCACCAGCTAGGTTTGAATAATACCCACCGAAAACGGTTTGGTGATCGGCGCGTGATTGGCAGCCGCGATGCCTTCCGACAGCACCTGTCGGGTCTGGAGCGGGTCTATGATGGCATCGATCCAGAGCCGGGCGGCTGCGTAGTAGGGTGATAGCTGGGCGTTGTACTGGTCGGTGATTTTGTCGAGCTGGGCCTGTTCCTGCTCCGGCGTGAGCGGCTGTCCTTTCGCTTTCTGCGCAGCCACCTGAATTTGCAGCAGGGTCTTGGCAGCCGATGCCCCGCTCATGACGGCCATCTGAGCAGTGGGCCAGGCTACCATCAGGCGCGGGTCATAGGCGCGGCCGCACATGGCGTAGTTACCCGCGCCGTAGCTGTTACCGATCACTACGGTAAATTTCGGCACCACCGAGTTGGCCATAGCACTGACCATTTTAGCCCCGTCTTTGATGATTCCGCCCTGCTCGGCCCGGCTGCCCACCATGAAGCCCGACACATCCTGCAGAAACACCAGCGGAATCCGTTTCTGATTGCAGTTCATGATGAACCGGGCGGCTTTATCGGCTGCATCGCCGTAAATAACGCCCCCCATCTGCATTTCTACGGGCTGGCTCTGCGCCCCGCCCTGCTTCGGCACTTTAGCCTTCACCACCTTGCGCTGGTTGGCCACAATCCCTACCGCCCAGCCGTCGATACGCGCGTATCCGCACAGCAGCGACTGGCCGTAGGTTGGTTTATAGGCATCGAACTCAGACTTATCCACCAGTCTATCCACAATCTCGCGCATATCGTACGGTTTTACCCGGTCCGACGGCAGTAACTGATAGATATCGGCCGGCTCTTTGGCGGGCGGAGCCGATTCGATGCGGTCGAAGCCAGCCGTTTCGCGCTGCCCTGTCCGGGACAGGATCCGTTTGATGGCATCGAGGCAACGCTGATCATCGGGATAGCGGTTGTCCACAACCCCCGAAATATCGGTATGGGTTACGGCGCCACCGAGGGTTTCGGCATCCACATCTTCACCAATGCTGGCTTTTACGAGATAAGGACCGGCCAGAAAAATAGAGCCGGTGCCCTCAACGATGAGCGCTTCGTCGGACATAATGGGCAGGTAGGCGCCCCCCGCCACGCAGCTCCCCATGATGGCTGCCACCTGTAGTATTCCCATGGCCGAGAGCTGGGCATTGTTCCGGAACGTTCGGCCAAAGTGTTCTTTGTCGGCAAACACCTCGTCCTGCAGGGGCAGATAAACGCCCGCACTGTCGACGAGGTAGATGATGGGCAGGTGGTTCTCCATCGCGATTTCCTGGGCGCGCAGGTTTTTTTTGGCCGTTATTGGAAACCAGGCCCCCGCCTTCACCGTGGCATCGTTGGCCACAATGACGCACTGGCGCCCCGAGATGTAGCCAATACCCACCACCACCCCTCCCGACGGGCAGCCGCCATGTTCGGCATACATACCCTCGCCCCCGAACAAGCCGATCTCTACGAAGGGGCGGTCAGAATCGGTCAGGTAGTCGATGCGCTCGCGGGCGGTCAGTTTGCCCTTGCGGTGCTGGTCATCTATTTTCTTTTGCCCACCACCCAGCTGAGTTTTGGTAGTGCGCTGCGTGAGTTCGTCGAGAAGGGTTTGCATGAATGAAGAGTCGGCCAGATCGGCCATTAGAAAACCCTAAAGTAAGCGAGTTGTTGCCGTCTCCAACACCGGCGGTCCGTAACGACGTACGATCAACAGCAAGCCGAGCCGCCAAGCCGACAACCATCATATTTTGATTTTTATAGATTTTTCAATATAAAATAATGAAATACAGATTAATGTCAGATTAAATTATAGACAATCGCTAAGTTTAAGAAAATTATAAATGCCGGCTCTGTGTGAGCTATTTATGACTTCCTGTCCTCAATCTATACGTTCTATGAAGCCACCTTTCCTTTACATTTTTCTCTCGCTGTTTGTTAGCCAGTTTGTCTACAGCCAATCGCCAAAGACACCGGCAACGGTCTCCTTCGACCCGGCCACCTATGAGGGGCTGCGCTGGCGGGAGCTGGGTCCGTTTCGGGGTGGGCGCTCCTGTACCGTTACGGGCGTGACCGGCAACCCCAATCTGTATTACATGGGCACCGTTGGCGGGGGCGTCTGGCGAACAACCGACGGCGGCCAAACCTGGGGAAACATCAGCGATGCCTATTTCGGCGGGAGCATTGGCGCGGTGGCCGTGGCCGAGAGCGATCCCAACGTGATCTACGTGGGCGAAGGCGAGCAGACCCTGCGCAACAACGTGGCTTCGGGTACGGGAATGTGGCGATCGACCGACGCCGGCACCAGCTGGAAACGCATCGGCCTGACCGATTCGAAACACATTGCCCGCATCCGTATTCACCCCAAAAACCCCGACCTGGTCTACGTAGCGGCCATGGGCAACCTCTGGAAACCCAATGAGATGCGGGGTATTTTTCGCAGTGCCGACGGGGGGCAGACCTGGAAAAAAGTCCTGTACATCAACGATCAGGCGGGCGCTGCCGATCTGGTGCTCGACCCTAATAATCCGCGCATCCTGTACGCCAGCACCTGGAACATGAAACGCAACGGCTACCGGATGGACAGTGGCGGGCCCGACTCCAAACTCTGGAAAAGTACCGACGGGGGCGACACCTGGGAAAACCTCTCCGATAAGTCGGGCATGCCCTCGGGTATCAACGGCATCATCGGCGTAACGGTATCTCCCAAAAACTCCAGCCGGGTTTGGGCCATCATCGAAAACAAAGACGCTGGCGGGGTTTATCGGTCCGACGATGCCGGCAAAACCTGGGCCCGCATCAATCAGGACCGCGCGCTGCTGCAACGGGCCTGGTACTACTGCCGCATCTATGCCGACTCGCAGAACGAGGATATTGTCTACGTCATGAACGTCAGCTACGGCGTATCGAAAGACGGTGGTAAAACCTTCGAGCTGAAAAATGCGCCCCATGGCGACCATCACGACCTCTGGATCGACCCGACCAACAACCAGCGCATGGCGATTGCCGACGACGGGGGCGCTCAGGTCTCGACCGATGGCGGCAACCACTGGACAACTTACCACAACCAGCCAACGGCGCAGTTCTACCGCGTTTCGACCGATAACCATTTCCCGTACCGCATCTACGGCGCCCAGCAGGACAACTCCAGCGTCCGGATTTCGCACCGGACGGGCAGCGCTTCCGTGACCGAAAAAGACTGGGTAGCGCTGGCCATCGGCGAAAGTGCCCACCTGGCGCCCGACCCGCTCAACAGCGAGGTCGTTTTCGGGGGCGACTACAAAGGCTACATGACCATGCAGGACCTGGCTACCGGGCAGGAGCGGTCTACCAACGTACACCCCGACCTGCCCGCCGGTTCGGGAGCCGATGCCATGAAATACCGCTTCAACTGGAATTACCCGGTCTTTTTCAGCCCGCACAACCCGAAAAAGCTTTATGCCGGCTCGAACCATCTGCACGTCAGCTACACGGGTGGTGAAAGCTGGGAGGTGATCAGCCCCGATCTGTCGCGGGGAGAGCCCGAAACCATTAAATCGTCGGGCGGGCCGATTACGCAGGACAACACGGGTGCCGAGTACTACGCCAACGTGTTTGCCGCTACCGAGTCGCCCTATACCGAAGGCGAAATCTGGACGGGGTCCGACGACGGACTGATCCATGTCACCATAGATGGCGGCAAAACCTGGAAGAACGTTACCCCCTCCGTGTCGCCGAAGTACAACATGATGAATTCGGTGGAGGTCAATCCGTTCGTGAAAGGGGGCGCTTACGTGGCGGCTACTTCGTACAAGTTCGGCGATTACACGCCCTACATCTACAAGACGCTGGACTACGGCAAAACCTGGACGGTGATGACCAAAGGGATTCCCAAAGACGAGTTTGTTCGGGTGGTCCGGGCCGATCCGAAGCGAAAAGGACTACTCTATGCCGGCACCGAGCGGGGCGTCTGGGTATCGTTCGACGATGGCGAGAGCTGGTCGAAACTTCAGCTTAATCTGCCTCCGGTACCCATCCACGACCTGGCCATCAAGAACGATAACCTCATTGCCGCCACCCACGGCCGTAGCTTCTGGCTGATCGATGACCTGACGCCCCTGCACCAGCTCAGGAGCGACCTGGCCGCCAAAGAAGCCATTCTCTACCAGCCGATGCCTACCTATCGCATGGCCGGTACCAGCAAACGCGACGCGCAGCTCGAAGGCGAAAATCACCCCAACGGCGTCATGATTCATTACTTTATCAAAAAAACTGACCCGGCTGCGGAGGTCAGGCTGGACATTCTCGAAAGCAACGGTACCTTGATCCGCTCGTTCAGCACGAAAGCGAAAGAAAAAGCCGACCTGCTGAAAGTCAAATCGGGGGGCGACCGTTTCGTGTGGGACATGCGCTACCCCGGCTATAAAACCTTTCCCGGTATGGTCTTCTACGGATCGCCCAACCTCGGTCCCAAAGCCGTACCGGGCAATTACCAGGTCAGGTTAACGGTAAACGGGCAATCGCAGACCCAGCCGTTCGAGATCCTCAAAGACCCCCGGCTGAAAACGACACCGGCCGACTATCAGGCCCAGTTCGATTTCCTGATGAAAGTGCGTAACAAGGTAACGGAAGCCAACGAAGGCATCATCAACCTCCGGAAGATCAAGGAAGACCTGACCTATCTCAAAAACAAGATGGGGTCCGACGAGAAGAACAAAGACATAAACGACGTCATTAAGAAGTTTGAAGACGAGCTCAAGACCATCGAGAACGACATTCACCAGACCAGGAACATGAGTGTGCAGGACCCGCTCAACTACGGTATCAAGCTCAACAACCGGCTGGCGCACCTCATGAGCGAGCAGGCCCAGGGCGACTTCCGCCCAACCAAACAGGGCGAAGAGGTTCGTAGTCAGCTCACGCAGGAAGTGGACGCCCAGCTGGGGAAGCTCAAAATGACCATAGAAACCAACCTCATGCGCATCAACCAGATGGCCAAAGACAAGGGCGTTGTCCTGGTTAACTAACGGATTTCCAACGAATGCCCCGTCAGGGCCCATACAGCGCAGCGTCGGTAGAAATCGGCGGCCCACCCGTACGACCAGGCCCGTCAGGGCCTATACAGCGCAGCGTCGGTAGAAATTGATCAGCAATGTTTAGGGTTAACCCGGCACATGAGCCGTCAGGTACATCACAATCGCGGTGGTATACCTGACGGCTCATGAAATATTGGATGCATCGCCCTACCGACGCTACGCTGTGTAGGCCCTACGGGCCTTGGTCATGCGGGTGGGGCGTTAATTTCTACCGACGCTACGCTGTATAGGCCCTAACGGGCCATAGATCGGGTGGGCGCGCCGATTTTACCGACGCTATGCTGTATAGGCCCTGACGGGCCTGATCCTGCGGGTGCCCACCGATTTTACCGACGCTGCGCTGTATAGGCCCTGACGGGCCTGGTCGCCTGGTCATGCGGGTGGGCCGTCGATTTCTACCGACGCTGCACGGTGGAGGCCCGGACGAGCCATGGTCTTGCAGGCGCCGTCGTACCTCAACCTCTACCGACGCTATGCGGTTGAGGCCATGGAAGGGGTGGTATGATGGAACGGCCTGCGCTGTGCTTTACTTGGTAGAATCGGCCTGGCTGGTGGCGTCTGTTGTGCTGGTGGGCTGCGTCCCGGTGGCCGTGCCGGTTTTGTCTTTGCGGCCGAAGAGCGAGAAATGGACGTAGCGCTTGGGGTTCTCGCGCAGGTCGGTCAGGAGTTTTTCGAGGCTGGCGGTCGTAGCGTTTACATTCCGGTACAGCTGCTCATCAGACGCCAGTTTACCCAGCGAACCCCGACCGTTGTTGATGTCGCCCAGAATCCGCTGCAGGTTGTCGACGGTTTTGTTCACGCTGCCGAGCGTCTGCTTCAGCTGCAGGCCCTGCAGCGAGTCGGCAAACGTATCGGCTTTGGCCAGAATAGGCTTGAGCTGGCGTTCCGTCTCGATCAGCGAAGCCGACAGCCGGTTCACATTGGCGAGCGTGGTTCGGAGGCCAGCGCGGTTCTCGGCAATGGTGAGGTCGAGCGTACCAACGGCGGCATTGGCACTGTTGAGTGTCTTGTTCAGCACAACGCCCGTCTGGTCAAACTGAGCCACCACCCGATTGAGCTGGTACGTCAGCGAGTCGACGTTGTTGAGCACCGGCAGGGTTTTTTCGCGGATAAGAGCTGTCAGGCCGGTTTCTTTGGTAGCGACCAGCTGACCACCTTCTTCCAGCTGGGGCGTGCCGGGTTTAACGACCAGCCGAATCGATTTGCCGCCCAGCAGCCCATCGTCGGCTAGGATAGCCTGCGAGCCCTGCGTAACCCGGATGTCGTTTTTCAGCTCCACCGTTACCAGCAGCTTATTGCCCTGATCCTGAAGAATATCGATTGATTTGACCTGCCCAACCGACAAGCCGTTGATCCTTACGGGATTAGAGGATGTCAGCCCGTCTACGTTGTCGTAGATGACCTGATAGGTTCGGTTATTGGAAAAGAAATCGGACCCTTTCAAGAACTCGAATCCGAAATAAAGCATCATCAGCGAGACGACAGCCAGTAAACCAACTTTTACTTCCTGCGATAGTTTCATGCGTGTGAAGAAGGTGAGCCGCCTTGCTCGGGGTACACCTGCCAATTAGACTTAACGTATAACCATCTTCGGCGCCTGTTTGTGCCCCTGAACGCCGAAAAAAGGACGAACGGCAATTTTACACCGTTCGTCCCGTGTCGTGTCTGGAGGCTTCCGCCCGCCGATCCGTCGGTTTACCCGTTGGCTTCAATTTCTTCTTTGTACTGTTCAAACGCCTTGTAAATAGCGTTGACCATGGTTTTCTGGCCTTCGTCCGACTTCAGATACAGTTCTTCGGCCGGGTTGGTCAGGTAGCCGCTTTCGATCAGAACGCTGGGCATAGTGGTTTTCCAGAGTACGATAAACCCGGCCTGTTTTACGCCGTTGCTTTTCCGTTCGGCATTCCGCCGAAAGCTGCGCTCTACCTTTTCGGCAAAGTTGATGCTGCTTTCCATGAACGCATGCTGATAATTGGCCAGCATGATGGTGGCCAGGGGCGAGTTGGGGTTGAAGCCTTTGTAGGTCTGCTGGTAATTTTTTTCCTGCAGGATTACGGCGTTTTCGCGCCGGGCCACGTCGAGGTTACTCTGGGTTCGGTGCAGCCCCAGGGTGTAGGTTTCGGTGCCATAAACCCGGTTGCTGGATGGGCTGGCGTTGCAGTGAATGGAGATGAACAGGTCGGCCCGATTCCGGTTGGCAATAGCCCCCCGCTCGTATAAATCGACGAAGTGGTCCGAAACCCGGGTGTAGATAACGCGAACGTCTGGATGATTTGCTTTAATTTTCCGGCCTAATTGCAATATGAGTTCCAGGTTGATGGTTTTCTCCTTGGCATATCGGCCGTGTGTACCGGGATCTTTACCGCCATGACCGGCGTCGAGCACGATGGTGCGGAGCCGGTTGGGGGCGGCAGACTCCTCGCTGCTTTCCTGGCTGGTGCGAATAGTATCCTGATTCAGATCAGCCTGAACAACGTCCGGAGAGACCACGGTCATGGCCAGCAGCGGCAGCGTTATCAGCAAACCGGTTGTCATTTTTCCGGGAGCCAGCAACAACGCCCGAACACCGGTTGATTTAATAATTTTTAACGGCTGAAAACGTTTCAAAGCGATAGTGGGATAATTGTTCGTGAATACCTTTGTAAGCCATAGGCTTAACGGCCAATTGGCAAATGTAATTTTTTTGATAGAACTGAAAAAAGGATACTTTATTTTGCGGCCCCTTCCAGCACGTCCGGCATGGCTTCGAGCCGCACTTTGTTTACTTCTGCTCTTCGGCAGCTATGTAGCACTGGCACAGGCAACAACCTCTCCGCAGTCAACGTCGGTACAGCCCGACAAGGGTGGACTTCCCCCCGCCACGGTACCCGCCCAGCGCGTGCCGAACGCAGCCTCCGGCGTGCCCTCGGTCGCTAACCCGGCCACCCGCTCCAATAACCCGGCCTCCACCACATCGACCGGCGCGACGACCACCACGGCCACTACCCCAGCCTCCCAGACCAGCACCCGCGGACGCCTGCAACCCGGTCTTGTATCGCCCAGCACCGTTCGGCCCCAGCGCCGGGTGGGTGGTGACTCGCTGCGTGTAGCCGCCGGTGACACCGCCCTGTCCGATACGACCCAGGCCGATCAGTTCAGTACAACAGTCAAGTATCAGGCCAAAGACTCTACCATCTACGCTGCCGATGGCCAGACGGTCGAGCTGTTCGGCGATGCCAGCGTTGAATACGGTGACATCTCGCTAAAAGCCGACTATATCCGTCTAAACTATCTTACTAACGAAGTATATGCCAAAGGTCGGTATGATTCGACAACAAAGAAGACAATCGGAAGACCCATTTTTCAGGATGGCGAAGGAAAATACGATACCAAAGAGATTCGCTACAACTTCAAAAGCAAGAAAGGGCGCATCCAGGGCGTCATTACGCAGCAGGGCGAGGGCAACATTCGGGGCACTACGGTAAAAAAAGATGCTGAAGATAACCTCTACATCGGCAAGGCGATCTACACCACCTGTAATCTGGCAACGCCCCACTTTCACATCAATGCCAGCAAACTGAAGGTGATTCATAACCGGCAGGTCGTGGCCGGGCCCTTCAACCTGGTCATCAACCAGATTCCGCTTCCGATCGGGCTGCCGTTTGGGTTTTTCCCGTTTCCGAAGCGAAAAGAAATCGGGGTATCGGGCGTTATCGTGCCGCAGTACGGCGAAGAACCCAACGGACGCGGCTTCTACCTGCGCGACGGCGGCTATTACTGGGCCGTGAGCGAGAACCTGGGGCTTCAGTTCAAAGGACAGATCTACTCGCGGGGGAGCTGGGGGCTGGGCGTCGCTTCGGCCTACAACAAACGGTATCGCTACAGCGGGGGTGTTGACCTGCGTTTTAACCGAAACCGCTCCGGCGACCGGGTCGATACCACCCAAACCCCGCGTAATGACTTTGCCTTTACCTGGTCGCACTCGCCGGTACCGCGCGGGCGGGGTAGTTTTTCGGCCAACGTAAACGTCAGCAGCAACAGCTACAACCAGTTCAACTCCTTCAACCAGCAGCAGTACATCTCCAACGTGGCGGGTTCGTCGGTCCAGTACAGCCGCACCTTCGGGCAGTTTGCACGGGCCGGGGCTAACGTCCGGGTGAACCAGCAGTTCGGGCAGGTAAACCAGCGCACCGGCGTGCGCGAGAACGGCAAAACCGACGTGTCGTCAGATTTCAACTTCGGCATCAACCAGATCTCGCCCTTCGCGCTCAAAGGGGGTACGGGCCGCTGGTACGAGAGTTTCCGGGTCGGTCTGGACGTTAGCGGGTCCATCACGATCAACAATACCATCCGCCGGCAGGTCGACACCACGGGACTGGGTTTTCCGGTTATCACTAACATCCCAACCATCAGCGCCATCGACCGGATTCTCGACAGCACCCGCCGGGCCAACAACATCCGGCTGGGTATCGTGGAGTCCGACCCGAACCTGATTGCCTTCAGCCTGGCCAACGCCGACCGGATCTGGGAAAACCGGGTTGTACAGGCCCGCTACAGCATTCCAATTTCGCTGCCCAACCTGAAGCTGTTCCGGTATATCAACCTGACGCCGGGTTTCGCCCTGCAGGGCGATATCTACAGCAAACGGCTCGATTATGTTTACGTTCAGGAAAACGACGCGGTTCGGATCGATACGGCCCGGGGCTTTTTCCCGTCGTATAACTTCTCGGTCAACGCCAGCATGAACACGCGCTTCTACGGCACGTACTTCATCCGCGGCAAACGCGTGGAGGCCATTCGCCATACGGTAGCGCCCTCCATATCGTTCAGCTACATACCCGACTTTACGAACCCCTCGTTCGGGCAGTTTCAGGTACTGCCGGCCGTAGGAAGCCTGGCCGCCCTGCCCGACTATCGCCGTACGCTCTCCCGGTTCAGGGGCCTGGGCGGCAGCGGTGGCAGCGGCAGTACCGAGTCGGCGTTTATCTCATTCGGCATTGTCAATCAGCTGGAGATGAAAGTCAGAACGCGGGGCGATACAACGGGGCAGGACTTCAAGAAGGTGCCGATCTTCGACAATATCAGCCTGACGGGCAGTTACAACATTCTGGCGCCCGACTACCAGCTTTCGCCCATTTCGGTCAACGCCAACACGCAGATTTTCAAGAACATCAGCTTCAACTTCTCGTCGACCTTCGATCCGTATGCTAACCGGGGCTACGGCGGCACTCCGCAGTATCTGCTCCAGGCCTATACGTTCGGTACCATACCCGTTCCGCCCCTGACGTACTCGCCCCTGATCCTGAACACGACCGAATACGTCAACCAGCAGTACGTTCGGGTGCCCAACCTGTACGCTTTTCAGGCCGGACAGGGGCTGCTGCGGCTCACCAACATACAGGCGTATCTGAGTGCCCGGTTTGCGCCCAAACAGGCCGACAAGCCCAAAACCAGCGCCAACGCCAGCGAGGCCCAGATGAAGGCCATCAACAACAACCCCGAGTTGTACGTCGACTTCAATATTCCGTGGTCGATCAACATGAGCTACACCTTCGGGCTTACCAAACTCACGCCGGAGCTATCGCAGGTGGTTCAGGCACTGACCCTGACGGGCGACCTGAGCCTGACGCCCAAATGGAAAATAACGGTGCAGACCGGTTACGACTTCCAGTTCCGCAGCCCGACCCTTACGACCATCGGCATCAATCGCGACCTCCACTGCTGGGAGATGGCCTTCAACTGGACGCCCTACTCCGGCAGCAACATCCGGGCTGGCAACTACTCCTTCGACCTGCGCGCCCGCTCGTCCATTCTGCAGGAGCTCAAACTGAGCCGCCGTCGCAGCTTCTACGACCGGGGCGGGTTTTAACTGAGGGAGTTGTCTATTGAGTGATTGAGTGGACGGCCTGGTCGACACAAAAAACAATTCACTCAATCACTCAATAGACAACTCACTCAATAATCACGGGGTGAATACGACGCGCATGACATCGTCGGCACGTTTGCTGAAGAGGTCGTAGCCTTTCATGCCATCGTCCAGCGACATGCGGTGGGTTACCAGAAACCCGGTGTCGGCCTGTCCGTTGGCTACGTACTCCATGAGCCGGGGCATGTATTTCTGCGCGTGGAGCTGCCCCATCCGGAACGTGAGCGCTTTGTTCATGGCTGCGCCCATCGGCATACTGTCGATGAATCCGGCGTAGACGCCCACGATCGATACCGTCCCGCCTTTGCGGCACGCCATGATAGCCTGACGCAAAACAATAGCCCGATCGATCTCCAGCCCCGCAAACTGCTTGGCTTTATCGTAATAGTATTGTACGCTATCATCTACCGACTCCAGGCCAACGGCATCGATACAGCGGTCGGGACCCCGGCCGCCGGTCATCTCGCGGAGCGCTTCGAGTACGTCGACTTTCGAGAAATCGAGGGTTTCGGCTTTGCCAACGCGCCGGGCGGTTTCGAGTCGGTTGGGCTCGCGGTCGATGGCAATGACCCGCTCGGCCCCCAGCAGAAATGCGCTTTGGATAGCCATCTGACCAACGCCACCGCAGCCCCATACCGCTACCGTATCGCCCGGCTGGATACCGCACATGTCGGCCGCCATGAACCCAGTCGGAAACGCGTCGCCCAGGAATACCGCCTGCTCATCGGTCAGCCGTTCGTCTACCTTGAACATGCCCACATCGGCAAACGGAACCCGGATATACTCGGCATGGCTACCCGCATAGCCGCCAAACGAGTGGGTATATCCGAAGATGGCGGCCGGCGAATCACCCATAATTTTTTCGGGCATGAACGCGTTGGGGTTCGAGTTGTCGCAGAGGGAGTAGGAACCCGTTGAGCAGTAGGTACAATGACCGCAGCCGATGGTTGCCGCCACCGATACCCGGTCGCCTTTTTTCAGGTTCGTGATGCCGGACCCCGTCTCTACGACCTCGCCCATAAATTCATGACCGATAATGTCACCCTCACGCATGGTGGGGATGTAGCCGTTGATCAGGTGCAGGTCTGACCCGCAAACGGCTGTCTTCCGGACTTTGATAATGGCATCGCGCGGATTCAGGATTTCCGGGTCAGGTACCCGCTCCACGCGCAGGTCGTATTTTCCGTTATAGCACAACGCCTTCATGTTCCTTGTGTTTAGTGGGTTGTTTCTTCGGGATCGACTCGTGCTCGTTCGCCCGGCCCGACGGCTGGCCGGTTATCGTCGGTATTTCACCCGCTTCGAGCAGGCGTTTGAACCGGCGAATATCTTCTTTGATCATCTGTTTGAAAGCCGGGTTGAACAGCTTTACCACCGCTTCGCCGATAATGCCTTCGGGCGCGCGGTATTTGATGGTAGCATGCACCTCGGTGCCCCAGTTGCCCGGCGCGTCGATGAACCGGACCTCGCCCGAATTATCGACGGTAGCGCCCGGTACCGAACGCCAGACCAGGCGGCTGTTTTCTTCCTCCTCCACAATCTCGGCATCCCATTCCACGGCTGGTAAAGCCCGGGTTAGCGCATTGCCGGTGCTCACCTTGGCAACCCAGTGCGACCGCAGGTTGTCGGTTTGGGTAACCGATTCGAGGTGCTGCATGAATAGCGGCAGGTTCTCCAGCTGACGCCAGAAGCGGTACACCTCTTCGCGGGGTTTATTGATGGTAACGCTTTTGCTGATTTCGACCACGTCGGTTTCGGTTTTCTCGCCCGATGTGTCGCGGCCAATGGCGCTGTTGATGGGGCAGTAGCCAGTGGCCCCCCGGTAGGTCAGTACGCCACCCAGGGCGGCTGTGAGCAATCCGCCCAGCCCTCCGCGCCGAAGCCCTATGGTAAGCAGCAACGCACCGGCTCCCACCGACAGGTAGCGCTCGGTCGGTCCGACATTGATCAGACTCGATCCGCTCGGAATCGGGTCGACAGGGGCTATATCAAGCACACCACTTTTTGCTAATTCCGTTGTTTTTGCCATGATGATCGGGTAGTTAGTTTACTCTACTTTTTAACCAGAGTATTTAGGGAATGTTAAGAAGACCAGGCAAATATGAGCCTGGGGCATGGGCGGGCTATGGCGCTCGTGGAAACAGCCTGGCAGGCACCACACGCCAAAATCCCGTATCTTGCCCACCGGAACCCTGCGTAGAGACGCGATCGCACCGGCCCTCGCGTCTCCTGGGTGCCAGCCAATTTTCCTACGAAACCAATGGCTGACGCATAGGAGACGCGAAACCAATGGCTGACGCATGTGAGACGCGAAACCAATGGCTGACGCATGTGAGACGCGAGGGATCGCGTCTCTACAGGGGAGACATTTTGGGGGTATTTGTTCGTTACTATAGTTGTATGAAATCCGCTTCGGTACAAACGCTTTTGATTGTGGCGGCTCTGGTGGCCGTCAATGTGCTGTCTGCTTTTGTGTTTTTCCGGCTCGATCTGACCGAAGAGAAACGGTATACCCTCTCCGACGCTACCCGCACGCTCCTGGCCGAACTTCCCGACGACATTCA
This sequence comes from Spirosoma sp. 209, assembly GCF_002006735.1. Lineage (NCBI taxonomy): Bacteria > Pseudomonadati > Bacteroidota > Cytophagia > Cytophagales > Cytophagaceae > Spirosoma > Spirosoma sp. 209. Next base: position 514,835 of record NZ_MVEC01000001.1, read on the forward strand.
CGTCGACGTATACCTCACCGGCGATCTGCCCCCCGCGTTTAAACGACTCGAAAACGCCGTGCGCGAAACGCTGGACGAGTTTCAGGTCCAGGCGGGCAAGACCGTTACTTTCCGCTTCATCGACCCCGACGTAGTTACGAACGTAGACGAAAAGAACAAACTCATCGATCGGCTCCAGCAGCGCGGTCTGCTCCCCACCAACCTGGTTGCGAACGAAGGCGGCAAACGCACCGAAAAGCTGGTTTTTCCGGGGGCTATCGTCTCCTACAAGGGCAAAGAAACGGCCGTACTGCTGCTGAAAGGCAACAAAGCGGCCTCGAAAGAAGAACAGCTGAACCAGTCGTACGAAGGGGTGGAGTTCGAACTGGCGTCGGCCATCCGGAAGCTGACCCAAACCGAGGGTAACCGTCGGCGGGTAGGGCTACTCTACAGCCATACGCAGGTGCCGCCGTCACGTTTTGCCGACCTGCTGGCCTCCGTGCAGCAGAGCTACGACCTGTTTTTCATCGATCTGAGCAAACCCGGCCCCATTACGGGCCTCGACGCCGTGCTGGTTCCCAAACCCGATCGTCCTTTTTCCGACGACGAACTCTTTAAGCTCGACCAGTACGTCGTCAACGGCGGACGGGCCTTGTTCTTCGTTGACGGCCAGCGCATCGACAGTGTCAGCAACGAAGGCAACTACGCCCAGCCGCTGAACCTCAACCTCGACGAGCTGTTTTTCCGATGGGGCGTGCGCGTCAACCGCGATGTGGTGAAAGATATGTACTGCGCCCCCATCCCGCTCAACGTGGGTAACCTCGGCGACAAACCCAATATTCAGCTGCTGCCGTGGCGATTTTTTCCGCTGCTGAACAACTTCGGCACCTCCGGCAATCCCATTGTCCGAAACCTCGACGCGGTACTGGGCCGGTTCATCAGCACCCTGGATACGGTACAGGCGCCGGGCATCCGGAAAATTCCGCTGCTGATGACTTCGCCCTACACGCAGGTGCTGAAAACGCCCGCGCTGATCTCGTATAACGAAGCCCGTCAGCAACCCGATCCGCAAACCTACACGGGTGGGGTTCGGCTGGTGGGCTGCCTGCTCGAAGGCCGGTTTCAGTCCGTATACGCCAACCGGATTCTGCCGGGCGATGCGCGGGCCGCCGGGTTCAGGGCCAGTGGCGAGCCGAGCCGGGTACTGATCTGCGCCGATGGCGATCTGGTCATCAACGATGTCGACTACAAACGAAACACGCCCTATCCGCTCGGCTTCGACCGGTTCACGCGCAGTACGTTTGCCAACAAGGATTTCGCGCTTAACGCCGTCGACTATCTGGTCGACCCGAACGGCGTCATCGCGGCCCGTACCCGGTCGGTAGCCCTGCGCCCACTCGACAAAATCCGGCTCAACGCCAACCGAACGGGCTGGCAGTTGCTGAACCTGCTCGGTCCGCTGGCGCTGGTAGGGCTGGTCGGTCTGGTCTGGCAGGTAGTTCGCCGACGTCGGTATACGCACTAATTCGCTATGGCTACCAACACCTTTCTGCTGTACGGCGCCAACGGCTATACGGCCCGGCTCATGCTCGACCGGCTTGCCGCGTTTGGTCTGAGGCCGGTCCTGGCGGGGCGTAACGAAGCCAGACTCCGCCCCCTGGCCGAGCAGTATGGCCTGTCATACCGGGTGGCGGATCTGAGCGATGCCACGGCCCTCGATGCGGCCTTAGCCGACATGCCGGTGGTGCTGCACTGCGCCGGGCCTTTCTCCCAAACGGCAGCTCCCATGCAGGAAGCCTGCCTGCGCACCGGAACTCACTACCTCGACATTACGGGCGAGGTGGCCGTATTTGAACACGGGTTCTCCCTGCATGAAGCGGCTGTAAACCGGAATATCATGCTGATGTCGGGCGTGGGTTTCGACGTGGTGCCGACCGACTGTATGGCGCGTTATCTGCACGAGCGGCTACCCGATGCCACCCACCTCCAACTGGCTTTCGCCAATGAAGAAGGTGCCCTATCGCACGGTACGGCGCAAACGGCACTCGAAGGGTTGGGCGCGGGCGGCATGATTCGGCAGAACGGTCGGCTCGTTCCGGTTCCCTACGTCCACCATACCCTAACGGTCGATTTCGGCAACGGCCAACCGCAGCCCTGTATGGCGATTCCGTGGGGCGACCTCTCGACGGCCTACCGTACGACCGGCATCCCGACTATCGAAACCTACATGGGCACCACAACCCGGCAGATCCGGATGGCCCGGCTGGGCAATTACCTCGGCTGGCTCGTACGCCTGCCGTGGGTTCAGTCGTTTCTGCGTCGTCAGATCGCCAGCCGCGTTACCGGCCCCGACGAAACGGTTCGGCAGCGTGCCCGTACGCACGTCTGGGGTCGCGCTCGCAACGCCCAGGGCCAGACTGTAGAAGCCCGGCAGCACGGGCCCGAAGGCTATACGCTCACCGCCGAGGCCGCCCTGACCATTACCCGGCATGTTTTGAACGGAAACTGGAAGGCTGGCTACCAGACCCCCGCCGGGCTGTACGGAGCCGACCTGATTCTGGAACTACCCGGTACCTCGCGCGGATAAGCCTACGTCTGTATACAGTCCGGCCGCAGCCAGACCCCGTTTGGGAGCTGGCTGCGGCCGATATAATTTCGAGTTCGTTTACTGAGCCCGGTTCAGCTGCGGAGCGGGCTGCATGGCGTTAACGATGGACCAGCCCACCCCGATGGCCAGGGCGTCTTCGGCCAGCGCCACTACCGGATCGGGCACGCCCAGCTCGTGGGTTAACCATTGCCGAAGCCGGAAGAATGCCAGCGTGCCAACAACTGTACCCAGTCCGCCCACTACGGCGCCCACCGGAATGTCGGCCCCTTCGGCCTGGCTCAGGAATCCTCCGCAGGTAGCCCCCGAGGCAATGCGGGCGCCAAATTCAGGCGCGAAAGTGCGGTCAGGCACATTCGGAATTTTATCGCCCAGTATCTCGATACCGGCAATGGCTTTCAGGCCCAGCGAGACCGGCGGCAACGTGAGGTAATGAATCGGTTTCTGCGGCTCTTTGGCCGGCATCGTGCGGGCTAGCTTATGACTAAGCAGGGCCGGGGCGACCAGCGAGCGCATGCCCGCTACCACGCCCAGACCAAAGGCCCGAAAATACGTTTGAACCATATCGGTAGGTTAGTTTTCGTCTTTGAGCGTTTGCATGTCGATGACGAACCGGAACCGGACATCGTTATCCAGCATCCGGTCGTAAGCCTTGTTGACATCCTGAATCGGAATCAGTTCGATGTCGGGCGCAATGGCATGTTCAGCGCAGAAATCGAGGACTTCCTGCGTTTCCTGAATACTACCAATCAGCGAACCCGACAGCGTACGCCGGTGAAACGCCACTTCCATGTTGTTGGAAGCGCTTTTGAACTTACCCAGCATACCCACAACGACCAGCGCGCCGTCGCGCTTGACCAGCTTGACGTAGGGGTTGATGTCGAAGGCGTCGGGAATGGTAATCAGGATCAGGTCGAACGCCAGCTCACTGGCTTTCATGGCTTCTTTATCGGTCGAGACGATGACCGTTTGTGCACCCAGCGCTTCCGCATCAGCTTTTTTGTCGCCCGTATGCGAGATGACTGTCACCTCGGCCCCCATCGCTTTGGCCAGTTGCACCGCCATATGACCAAGGCCACCCAGACCGACCACGGCTACTTTATCGCCCGGTTGGGTATTCCAGTGCTTCAGCGGAGAATAAGTCGTTACGCCCGCGCAGAGGATGGGCGCAGCGGCCTTGATGTCGAGCGCTTCGGGGATGCGGAGCACGAACGATTCTTTAACCACAATGGTCGTTGAATAGCCGCCAAAGGTATTGTAGCCGCTCCCGTCGGGCTTCATGTAGCCATTGTAGGTAGCCGTCCAGCCAACGGGGCCTTCGCAGTATTGTTCGGTCCCTTCCTGACACGAGTGGCACTGCCCGCAGGAGTCGACCATACAGCCAACGCCTACCAGATCGCCCTCGTTGAACGTACGAACGGCGCTGCCTACCTGTACCACCCGCCCAACAATTTCATGGCCGGGTACGCAGGGATAAATCGTGTTGCCCCAGTCGTTCTTGACCTGGTGCAGATCGGAGTGGCAGACGCCACAGTACAGGACATCGATCTGTACTTCGTCGGCCTGGGGAGCGCTCCGCTCGATGTCCATCCGGGACAGGCGGCTGAGCGAGTCGATGAGCGAGGCTTTCGCTCCGTATGCTTTCGTTTTTATTGCTTCCATACCATTTTTCTGCCCTTCTGCCGACCAGACCGGCTCCGGGAAATGTATTACTTTACTAGTCTATCAAACAGGCGTCGGACCACTCGTGCGGCAGTAACACGCCATCCGGACAGGAGACGCAAGGGGTTGCGTCTCTACAACCCTGGTTCGTGTTCCCACAGACCAGGGTTGTAGAGACGCGCGAACCACGGTGGGGTCGGCTTTTAGGCCAGGGCCTCTTCTACGGTTGATTTGGCGTTGTGGTAGGCTCCTTTTACCGAGTCGCTGACCGCGCCGATCGCGTTTTGCGCCGACCGGCTGGCTTTGTGCGCTTTGTAACGGTACCGGGCTTTGTCGTACGGACTGATGGTCGGCACCGACAGCCGGTTACTGCGTGATAACAGCCATATACCACCCACTACGGCGGCCGCTACGCCCAGCGCAATAGCAATGGTTTGCTTCTGCTGTTGTTCGGCTTCGTCTTTCGGGGTCATGTCCCTGCGAACGCCAGCCGCCAGCAGCGGATCGGGCAACAAGTGGGCCATGGCTACGCGGGCCTTGTTCATCCAGCCCGCCACCACGTGGTCTTTGCCAGCCATGAGGGCCTGATAGCCTTCTTTGGCCACCGCAGCCGGGTCGGCCGTTTTCTGCGGATCGGCGCCTTTTACGTCGGCCGCACCCGCCACGTTGAAGAAGTTGGTGTTCGTAGCGCCCGGCATCAGCACCGTAACCGTTATATTGGTGTCTTTCAGCTCGTCCCGGATCGCTTCCGAGAACGACTTGATAAACGCCTTCGTGGCTCCGTAAACCGCCATCATTGGATTCGGGAAAACCGACACTTCAGAACCCAGCATTAGAATTTTGCCGTCGTTGCGGCTCACCATGTCTTTCAGGTACAGCTTGGTCAGGTGCATGAGCGCAATGGCGTTGACCTGCACCACGCTCAGCTCTTTCTGCAAATCGGTCTGGGTGGCAAACTGGCCGTACTCACCGAACCCGGCATCGTTGACCAGCACGTCGATCTGAAGACCCTGTCCGCTGGTTTCGGCGTAGATTTCTTCCGGTGCGTTCGGATCGGCCAGGTCTTTCCGGATGATCGTAGCGGTGGTGCCGTATTGATTTTTGAAGTTATAGGCCTGCTGCTGCAGCGTTTCTTCATCACGCCCCACCAGCACCAGGTTGTAGCCATCTTTGGCGAAAAGCCGCGTCAGTTCGCGACCGATACCGCTCGATGCACCCGTAATCAGAACCGTTTTTCCGTTTGTCTGCGTTTCCATAGTTGAGTTTGAGTAAGCAGACACCTGGGCCATGCCATCGCGACAGATCGCCTGACCCAGGTGCTGTAAGTTATTGGTACGATTGTTAGAATTAAGGCTTCAGGATGACTTTTGTGCAGTCGTCCTCTTTCTTCTTGAAGATGTCGTAAGCGCGGGAAATCTCGGCCAGCGGCAGCACGTGCGATACGATATCGTCCAGCACCACCTTACCCTGCACAACGAGATCGAGCAGGTGATCGATGTTTTTGTGCACCTGCGACTGTCCGTACCGAACCGTCAGTCCTTTGTCGAAAATACGGCCAACGGGGTAGTTATCGGTCGGCGAGCCGTAAACGCCCACTACCGATACGATACCCCCCCGCCGAACGGCCCGGAAGCATTGTTCCAGCACGCTGGTCGTTCCTTTTTCGAGGTTGATAACGGCTTTGGCCTTATCCAGTATCGTACGGTCGGCTTCCATACCGACGGCATCGACGCAGAGGTCGGCCCCGCGCCCTTCGGTCATACTCCGAATCGCTTCGACCACGTCTACCTCCCGGGGATTCAGCGTTTCTACGTTGTTGACCCGCCGGGCCCGCTCCAACCTATACTCGACCGGATCGATGGCTATGACGCGGCCCGCACCCTGTATCCAGGCCGATTTCTGGGCCATCAGCCCCACCGGACCCGACCCGAAAATGGCTACGGTTTCGCCCCCGCGCAGTTCGCCCCACTCGATAGAACTCCAGCCGGTCGGGAAGATATCGGACAGAAACAGCACCTGCTCGTCTTTCAGCTCCTCGGGCACGTGGCGCAGGCCATAGTCGGCATAAGGCACCCGAACGTATTCGGCCTGCCCGCCATTGTAGCCGCCGTAGAGGTCCGAGTAGCCGAACAGGCCGCCCCCCTTCTCGCTCAGCAGACCACCGTCGGGCCCGTAGAACTCGGGGTTCGAGTGTTCGCAGTGCATCTGCAACTCGTGCTGGCAGAAATAGCACTGGCCGCAGGCAATGGTGAACGGCACCACCACCCGGTCGCCTTTTTTCAGGTTCGTAACCCCGGAACCGACCTCTTCAACGATACCCATGAACTCATGGCCAAGGACCTCGTTGCGAAGCTGGGGCAGAAACCCGTCGTAAATGTGAAGGTCCGATCCGCAGATGGCGGTAGACGTAACCCGCAGAATAACATCCCGCGATTCCTCGATTGTAGGGTCCTCCGTTGTTTCGTACCGGATATCACCCATCTTGTGGAAGACTGCTGCTTTCATACCATAACGTTGTTGAATCGACCCGACCTGCTACTAATGAGCGTCGGCCGTTCATTGGCTAACAGCTCCTTCCCGCATTGGTTTATTTAATCTTTTAAGTGGACAGATATAATAGATTAATGTGCCGATCGCATAGGCTCCCTCTGCCTGACCGTTCAGCGGTTATGCGAACGGAGGAGCCCGGCGGGTACCATCAGCTCGCCGGTATGGAACTCGATCAGGCCGTTCTGTTCTTCTTCGATGTTGGTGGCCTGGGTATATACATCGCCCGCAATGGCCCGCTGGCGTAATTCTTCCTTGAAAAGCCGGATGCGCTCGACCCGGTCGTCGGTATCGGTAGGACCGCCGTAGTTAACGAACCCAAAGCCGCCCCACTCACTGACAACCAGGGGCACCTGCGTGCGGTAAAAGAATGGGTCGCCCACCACCAGCGGGAATGCGGCCACGCCTTCGGTATCGCCCCGGGTCAGCCGGTCGAGCAGGTCGCGCCAGTGGTTGATGTCGGGGGTGTAGAGATGGGCCGTAAGCAGGTCTGACTTGAGCCGCCCTTCGCAGGAAATATGGTGCCAGCCGTCGTTATCGATCACCAGAAACTGCGGGTGGTGAATCAGCATGTAGTGGTACAGATCGGTGATGTACTGCCGGGTTTCGATATTGGTCGCAATGTCCTGCGCGCCCCAGTCTTCGTTGTACAGACTCCAGATAATGATCGACGGATGCGTTTCCATCAGGGCCAGCATACGCAGCAGTTCGGCCCGGTGGTTTTCGCGGCTCCGGGCGGTTGAGGAGTGGGGGCTGGGCACCTCGACCCACAGCAGCAGCCCCATCTGATCGGCCAGCGTGTACAGCCGCGGATCGATACCGGCAATATGTACCCGAACCAGGTTACAGCCCAGCTCTTTCATGGCCGCAAAGTGCCGCTGCATCTCCTCGAAGGTGGCCGTACCAGGCTGGTACAGAATGCCGTCGAGGTAGGTCGATTTGCCGTTCAGGTATACGCAGCAGCCCCGCGCTTCCACTTTTCGAAGCCCGAAGTGAGTCTCGATCTGGTTGACATAGCCACTGCTGTCGATGAGTTGCCCAACCAGTCGGTATAAAGTGGGTGACCCGGGCGACCACAATTCAGCGCCCGGCACCTCGATCACCAGCCGCTGCTGTTTCTGGCCCGCTTCGAGCCGGATCGGGAAGTCCGACGAGGCCATGGGCGGCTCGTCGGCCGGCGCATCGGGGCCGAACACCTGGAGCCGGATGATATAGTCGCCGGGATCGTGGATGCGCGGGGTCACGTTGACTCGCACGAGCTGATCTTCGATTACACTTACCACCCCCACCCGTGACCGCAGCCGGTTACGACCCACGGTTTCGATCCAGACGCTGCGTACGGCCCCCGTATAGGTCTGGTACCAGATGCCCCCGCGCTTATAGACGTGCGACTCCTGCTTACCCCGCGGAATCTCGGCGTCCATCGAGTCGGCAACGCGAACCGTCAGCCGGTTTACGGGCCGGAGCTGCTCGGTGCTCAGCTCGTACGAAAACGACGTGTACTCACCGTAGTGAATGGCTTCGTCTTCGATGGTCCGGAGCGGCAGGCCGTTCAGCCACACCCGCGTGTCGTACCCGCAGGCACCGAAAGTCAGCTGATAGATGGACCGGTCGGCCAGTTCATCCGGGAATTCGGGGAGGGTAAACTCGCGTTCGTACCAGACCACGACCGTATCCTGCCAGCCGGGCGATGGCATCTCTTTGGCTTCGGTCAGGTGGCTTTCTACAGATCCTGGCCAGTGCGCCGTTCGCTCATACGTATGGCCCAGGTACCAGTTGTCGGTCAGGCCCCGGTCGTCGAGGTCATGCGCGAATGCCCATTCGCCATCCAGCAGCAGGAAGGCATCGGACCGCTGTACGGCACGGGGCAAAACGCCGGGGTCGGGCCGTACGACAGTTTGCGACGGCGTTTCTTCCCGGCTTTCGGTCAGGCTATAGTTAAAGGGCGTTGCGTTCATAGGTCAGTAAACGACCCGACTCAGGCAGGGGTTTCGAAAATCTATCGTTTACTTTGACGGCTCGACCTATTCTGTCCTTCGTATGAACAAGCTCCGCGTCAACGGCCGCATCTGGCTCGAAACCACCTCTGCCGATGGTACCGAACGGTTCATGGGTATTGGCCGACTCGAATTGCTGGGCCATATTCAGCAGACCGGCTCTATCAACCAGGCCGCCAAAGCTATGCGTATGTCGTACAAACGGGCGTGGGAGCTGGTCCACTCGATGAACACCCAGGCCGACACCCCGCTGGTCACGACCCAAACCGGTGGCGACAAAGGGGGTGGCGCCATCGTTACCCCCGAGGGCGAGAAATACCTCGCCTACTACCAGGCTCTGCACGAACGTTTCCAACAGTTCCTGACCAACGAACTCAGCCGGCTTCCCAACGAATAAAAACCGGGACGCGTAGTCCGGGACGCGTAGTCCGGGACGCGTGGTCTACACCACCGTGGTCCGTGTCCGCACCGGGACGCGTAGTTGGACCACCCATGCGACAGCAATAAACCATCCGAACAGGAGACACAACCCCACCACCGTGGGGCGTGTCCGCACCGGGACGCGTAGTTGGCCCACGCGCGCGACAGCAACAAACCATCCGGGCGCTAGACGCAAAGGGTTGCGTCTCTACAACGCCACACCGCGAGACAGCAGCGCACAGGTTCACCCGTTGCGTCATTATTTCGGACCGTTATTTCCGTCGAACCAGAACGGCCGTTATATTTCGTCAGAAATAACGATCTGCATGAAGCACCTGTGCCTGCTGCTTTTCTTCGTGACATCCCTTACACGGGGGGCTGTTCAGCCAGACAGTACTATCAAACCGGTAGATTCACTTCGTCTGGTTCGGCTGGATGAGATCGTCGTATCGGCCTCGCGCGTGTCGGAACGCCTGATGACCTCGCCGGTCAGCATCGAACGGCTCGACGAGCGGCAGATCCGGCTGTCGGCGCAACCGTCCTATTTCGATGCCATAGAAAACCTGAAAGGGGTTCAGCTGCTTACGCCCAGCCTGGGTTTCAAAGTATACAACACACGCGGCTTTGCCAACTCCACCAACGTCCGCTTCGTTCAGCTGGTCGACGGTATGGACAATCAGGCCCCGCATATCGGCGCGCCCATCGCCAACGCCCTGGCTCCGTCCGACCTGGATATTGAACGCGTCGAGATCGTACCCGGTGCGGCTTCGGCACTTTACGGTATGAATGCGCTGAACGGCCTGGCGCAGCTGATCACCAAAGACCCGTTTACGTCAGCCGGCCTGAGCGTTAGCCAGAAAACCGGCGTCAATCACCTCAGCAGTCCGCTCACCCCGGCCAGGGCGTATAGCGAAACCAGCCTCCGATACGCCCGTACGCTCGGCCCGCGGCTGGCTGTCAGGATCAACCTGACCTACCAGCGTGGCTACGACTGGATCGCGCGCGACGCAACGGACCTGAATCCCAACGCCAATCTGTCGCTCGGTCTGACCGGCGCAGCGAATCCGGCCGCTGATGCCGTCAATTCGTACGGCAACGAATCGGCCAACCGCCGGTCGCTGACGCTGAACGGCCAGCGCTACGTCATAGCCCGAACGGGTTATTTTGAAGACGAAACGACCGATCTGCGGCTCAACAACCTGCGGGGCGATGTGGGCGTGTTCTGGCGCATTCGTCCTGCGCTCACCCTCTCGTATCGGTACAAAGCCGCCACCCTCGACAATGTTTACCAGCGTACCAACCGCTTCCGGCTGGAGAATTACCGACTCGACCAGCACGGCGTTACGCTCGAATCGCCCTCGGTCCAGATCCGGATCTACCACAGCCGCGAAAACACCGGCGACTCGTACAACATCCGCTCCATGGCCGAAAACATCGACCGGGGCTACAAGTCCGACAACCAGTGGTTCAGCGACTTTACCAGCCAGTTTCTGGCCAGCACCCGGGCCGGACAGCCCGTAACCGACGCGCTCCGGGCGGCCCGCACCACCGCCGATGCCGGACGACCGCAACCCGGTTCGGAGCAGTTCAGGGAGCAAATGGACAAACTCCGCAACATCAACAACTGGGATGTTGGCGCTGCCCTGCGCGTGCGATCGTGGCTCTACCATGCCGAAGGGCAGATTGAGCCGACGAAGATTCACTGGGCCAGGTTCCGCGAACAAACCGGCATTCAGCTACTGATGGGGTTCGATTACCGCCAGTACGTCGTTTTCCCCGATGGCAATTACTTCATCAACCCGGACGGCAGCGACCGCAACCTGGTCTACTACAAAATAGGGGGATTTGTACAGGCCTCGCGCTCGTTTTTCGGCGAGAGACTGAAGCTGGGCGGATCGCTCCGGCTCGACAAGAACCGATATTTCGACGCCCGGCTAAATCCGCGGCTGTCGGCGGTCTATTCGTTGCAGGCCCAGCATACGCTCCGGGCGTCATACCAGAGCGGCTACCGGTTTCCGTCGCTCTTCGAAGCGTTTTCCAACGTCAACTCAGGCGGGGTAAAGCGCGTGGGTGGCCTGCGGGTGATGTCGCAGGGCATCTTCGAAAACTCGTATTTCCGAACGTCTGTCGACGCCTTTCAGGCCGCGATCAATACCGACGTGAACACCAACCGGCTGACCGCCGAACAGGCCATTCAGAAGAATAAAGGGCTGCTGAAGTCAAACACCTATACCTATATCAAACCTGAGCAGGTAAACAGCCTTGAACTGGGCTACAAAGGCCTTTTTTTCAGCCAGAAGCTCTACATCGACGCCGATTTCTACTACAACGTATACCGGAATTTCATAGCTCAGGTAGAAGCTAACATTCCCCGTGGCTCCCAGCCCGACTCGGTGGCCTACTACCTGGCCGATCGTAACCGGCAGGACCGTTATCGGCTCTGGACCAACTCAAAAACCAGCGTCTACAACTACGGCGCCAGCCTGGGTATTCGGTATTCGGCAGGACGTAACTGGGTTGTTTCGGGCAATGCGTCGCTGGCCCGGCTCGACCGCACCGACCAGGGCGACGGTCTCGAAGAAGCGTTTAACACCCCCCAGTGGATTACGAACGTCGGCATCGGCAACCAAGCCCTCTGGAAGGGCATCGGTTTTTCGATCAACTACAAATACCAGTCATCGTTTTTGTGGCAATCGTCGCTGGCAACGGGTATCGTTCCGCCGATCAACACGTTCGACGCGCAGGTGAGTTATACCCTCGCCCAACCCGACCGGGCTGTTGGCCCTTTATCCATCAAAATCGGCGGTACGAACCTGCTCAACCGACCGTATACCACCTTCACGGCCGGCCCGGCTGTCGGCGGCTTTTACTACGCTACCCTCACCCTGACCGCGTTTGAGTAGTACCCCGTCGGTACGTCAACCCCGCCACAATCCGTATCTGCACTGACCACGATGATAAATGCGCCTTACTTTACAGCGGGCGGCTGCGGGAGATTTAGACGAAATGAATATATCGGTTGGGGTGCAGGCAGTTCTGCCAGTAGTCGATAATTAGTTTGAGCTGATCCTGGAAGGCGCTGGCGCTGGGGGCTTTCTCGTAAAACCCCTGTACCATGGCAGCATAGGCCGCATTGACCGATTCTTCGCTGGCCGTTGTGGTCAGGTATACGAACGGAATAGCTTTTCGGCTCAGGTATTCGCTCTGGTTGATACGCTGCCGCAACTCGATGCCGTTCATGATCGGCATGTTAATATCGCACAACATCAGAAACGGCTGCTCGGTCGTAGATTCCAGGTAGTCGAGCGCTTCCTGACCATTGCCGAAGAAACGAATTGGGTTGGCGACGCCCAGTTTACGGATGGTATGTTCGATCATAAACTGATCGTCAGGGTCATCTTCAATGGAAATAATGGGGCCTTTCAGAGACATATTCGTAATATCAGGTCAACTATGACGATCTGATCAATTACAAAAATGAGTATTTGCCCTCAATTCCCCAATAACCTATAGGCCCACTAACCAAAAATACCCTTACTCCTCTAGGAAAGTACCCATCACGCCTGACGTTTGCGGCTGATCGGTTTTACCCGAAGAGCTGTCTCGTCCAAAAAAATCCGCCGGCTAGTCAGAAAGGCCAGCCATACCGCAGCAGCCTGAGCCATCGATGCGGAACGAACCGGCCTCCCTGAATACGGCTATTTCTTCGCCGTATGCGTCACCCGCCAGACCTTACCTTTTACCGAATCGGTAATAAACAGCGAACCGTCGGGGCCCTGCGCCAGGCCGACCGGCCGGGCTTTGGCGTCGCCGGGACTGGCCAGCTCGAGTTTACCGGCGTTGGCGTTCTTGCCGGGTTGTCCCTGTTCGGCGACCCCGGCAAAGTTCTCGGCGAACACTTCATACGGCCCCGACGGGCGGCCATCTTTGCCAAACGGAATGAAGGCCACAAAGTAACCGCCCTGATTCAGCGGAGCCCGGTTCCACGACCCGTGGAAACAAACGAAGGCCCCGTTTTTGTAGCGGGCCGGAAAGGCATTACCGGTATAAAAAAGCAGATCGTTAGGAGCCCAGTGGCCCGGAAACGCCATAATGGGCTTTTCTTTACCGGCGCAGCGGTCCTGTTTTTTGCCGTCGCCCCCGTATTCGGGAGCCAGTACTTTCTTATTCTGATTCTGGTCGTTGTAGCAGTACGGCCAGCCGAAATCCGACCCTTCCTTCACCATCAGGAACTCTTCGCTCGGCAGTTCGGCACTTTGCTCGTTGGTGTACATACCGGGATACAGCGTAGCCAGCATATCGCGGCCGTGCTGAAGCGCATACAGCGTGTTGTTGGCGGTGTTCCAGTCGAGAGCTACGGCGTTACGGATACCGGTGGCGTAGCGTTTACCGTCGGCCTGCCGCTGCCGGGGTTTGTTGGCATCGAAGACCCAGATACCGCCGTAGTTCTCCAGAATCGGGCAGGGGTCCTGCCCTTTGGAGCCCTGGGTCCGGTCTTTTTCCTGGCAGGCGTTCGAGGGCGCACCGAAGTTGACGTAGAGCTTCCCATCGGGCGATACCGCCAGTGATTTGCTGGCGTGCTGACGCTGCAGGGTCAATCCCGTTACAATGGTTTCGGGCTGAGTAGTTTCCAGCACGCGGCCGTTGGTCAGCTTATACCGAAAAACAGCCGTATCGGCCGATGCGTAGAGGTAGCCGTTATAGATAGCAGCCCCCGTTCCCGGGTAGGTTCCGAACATGGAGGTCTGGTCGGCCTGACCGTCGCCGTTGGTATCGGAGAGCTGAACAATGCCTTTGCCGTCTTTGAGCCGGTCGAGCTTCACGAATACCGTTCCGGTTGTAGGCTCTATCGCAATATGTCGGGCCTTTCCGAGGTTATCTGCATAGACTGTTGCCTGAAAACCACTCGTCAATTTTATACCTGCCGGATCGGCAGCCGCCGTTCGGGACGGAGCGGGCTTTGCCGGTTTACGGGGAGAGCCGTCGTGGGCCAGCGCGGTGGTGCCGACCAGCAGAGCCGCGGCCGTTATCAGTAAATAGGACGTCTTCATGGGAGTAATATGTAGTAAGCTCAGATACGTGGGGTAAACGGAGCGAGCTGGGCAAAAGTTTTCGTCGAAAGACAGGAAAAGTAGTGGTTTTTTGGCTTTTAGAGTACAATTTTGAGCATTTCCGCTTTGCTTTCCATATGACCTCATTTTCCCTATCTGTGAGTCGCCGGGTGGCGGCTCTCTTGCTGGGTGGGCTGCTCTCGGGCCCGCTGTTTGCCCAGTCTGATCTGCCTGCGTTACCGATCGCTCAACTCAGCCGACCGGCGGGCTGGCAGCTGGCGGGTTCGGTAGGTACCAACCCCGATGGCACGTCGCTACAAACCAAGTCTGGCAGCAGCCTGCTGGTGGGTTCCGGTGAGCCGCTGGTGCTGGCCACCCCTACCGACGATTTCCAGCTGCGCTTCGAGCTGCTGACGACCGTTGGCGCCGAGGTGTCACTGCTGCTGCCGACCGGCCAAACGCTCGCCCTGAATCGGGTCGCCGACCTGGCCCGGCTCATGAAAGCGCCGGGACTCTGGCAAAAAATAGAAGTCTGGTATAAAACCCCCAAAGGCAACAGCCCGGCCATTCTCGAAAAACTCATCATCAACGGCATAACCGTACGCGAAGGCCAGACACTGGCTGGCAAAGCCGCCGGTACGGTAGCCATTGTGAGCCCGAAAGGGTCGGTAGCCGTGCGGAACGCCGGGTACCGGGTGTTGTCGCCCCGCCGGGTGGCGCAGTGGAGCAGTCCGGTCAGCTACACCATCGTAGAAGGGCAGTACATCGACAACCGCGCCGAAGCCCGCACCCGCAAAGTACTGAAGCAGGATACGACCAGCACCATCAACTACGAAGTGTCGTATGGCCAGCCGCGTCAGTACACGATCTTTTTTGCCGGCAAGCTAACGACCTTACAGGCGGGCGACTACCAGTTCGAGCTGAATCAGGGCGGCCAGGGTGGCGTCTGGATCGACGGGAAAGAGATCATTCCCATCAGCCACCGTGAACTCGGCCAGCCCAGCGTAGGCAACGTAACCCTCAGCGCCGGTCCACACGACGTGGAGGTGTATTTTTCACGCTCCTGGTTCCGGCCGGGGCTGGGTTTGTTTGTGTCGCAGGCCGGTACGCGCCCCCAGCCGCTTCACGCCCTGGCGTCGCTCCCCGAGCCGGATCCGGTTGGGGTTGTGAGCGTAAAACCCTCGACCCGACCTGAGCTGATTCGTTCGTTTGTACAGGTGCCGGGCGAGAATTACAAACGTACACACAGCCTGTCGGTAGGGTCGCCCGGCGGTTACCACTTCACGCTCGATCTGAACCAGATGGCGCTGCTCCAGGCCTGGAAAGGCGATTTTGCCAACGCCACCGAAATGTGGTATGAGCGGGGTGAGCCTCAGCTTCTGAGTCCGCTGGGCCCTGTGGTCAGGCTACCGGCGCAGACCAGCCTGATGGTACTGACCAACGACGCCACCGCCTGGCCCGACAGCCTGGGCGAGAACACCCTGCAATACAAAGGCTATACACTCGACAAGGCTGGCTACCCAACGGTCGAATACACGCTGGCTGGCGCTACCGTGACCGACGCCGTTCGGCCCCGCCCGGAAAGCGCCGGCCGGAGCGGCCTCGACCGGACACTGACCCTGAACGGATCGCCCGACGGTACCCCTTACTGCCGGATTGCAGCCGGAAAAACCATCGAGGAAGTGGGCAAAGGCCTGTATGCCATCGATGACTACAGCTATTACGTACAGTTCGACCCAAAGGCAAAAACAAAGCTCCGGCAGAGCAATGGCAAACAGGAACTGCTGCTGCCGGTGGCGGTCAAAAACGGCGCCGGAACGGCCCAGTACTCGATTCTATTCTGATGAACACGTTAACTTGGGCTGACTTTGAGAAGGTAGAGATCCGCACCGGAACCGTAGTGGCGGCCGAGCCTTTCCCGCAGGCCCGCAAACCCGCCTACAAGCTGACCATCGACTTCGGTACGCTCGGCACCAAACGGACCTCGGCGCAGCTGACCAGGCTGTATCAGCCGGAAGACCTGGTCGGTAAACAACTCGTGGCCGTGGTGAACTTCCCGCCCAAACAGATCGCCACCTTCATGAGCGAATGTCTGGTGCTGGGTGCCGTTGCCGACGATGGCACCGTTACGCTCTTACAAACCGAACGACCTACAGAAAACGGATTACGCATTGCCTGATGTTTTGAAACAACCCCTGAACGGATCGAACCGCCCATTCAGGTCTAGAAGGCTGGCCGCTTAGTAAAACCATGAAAAAACTCATCACGCTCGTTACCCTTTCGTTGACCCTGCTCTACGCAGGCGCTTCTGGCCAGAACAGGCCGGCTACGGAAGGCGACTATTACCGAATCATTACCCTCCCGATTCCGGAAGATATAAAACTCGAAGTGGGCGGTCTGGCCCCGTTGCCCGACGGTCGGCTGGCGGCCTGCACCCGCCGGGGTGAGGTCTGGCTGATCGGCAATCCCTACATGCAGGGAAGCCGGGTACCGACCTTCAAACGGTTTGCGACCGGCCTCCACGAGCCGCTGGGGCTGATGTGGCATCCTAAAGGCTATCTCCTCTGCACCCAGCGGGGCGAAGTCACCAAGCTGATCGATACCGATGGCGACGAGGTAGCCGATGAGTACAAGTCGTTCTACAAATGGCCCCTGTCGGGCAATTACCACGAGTACAGCTACGGTCCCGTGCTGCTGCCCGATGGCGATATGGTCATTACCCTCAACCTCGACTGGATCGGCTACGGAGCCAGCCTGGCCAAGTGGCGCGGCTGGATGCTAAAGCTGACCGAAACCGGCGAGATGACGCCCTGGGCTACGGGCATGCGCTCGCCGGCCGGCTTCGGCGTCCTGCGCGACGGCAGCATCTTTTATACCGAAAACCAAGGCGACTGGGTCGGGTCGGGCCGGATGACGCACCTCACCAAGGGCGCGTTTGCGGGTAACCCGGCAGGCCTGCGCTGGACGAGCGAGCCGGGCTCTCCCCTGACGCTCAAACCAAGTGATGTACCAAGTACAGGCAAGCCTATGCACGAGGTGGCCAAGACCATCAAAGAGCTGAAAGTACCGGCGGTCTGGTTTCCGCACACGCTGATGGGCATCTCGACGTCAGATTTCAAGGAAGATACCACCAATGGAGCCTTCGGACCATTCAGCGGTCAGCTGTTTGTAGGCGATCAGGGGCATAGCAAGATCATGCGGGTGGCGCTGGAGAAAGTCAACGGCGAGTGGCAGGGTGCCTGTTTTCCGTTCCGCGAGGGTTTCCAGTCGGGCATTATCCGCACCGTATGGGGGCAGGATGGATCGATGTTCGTGGGTATGACGAGCCGGGGCTGGGCCGCTACCGGCAAAGACCCGTATGGTATCCAGCGGCTTGTCTGGACCGGCAAAACACCCTTCGAGATGAAGACCATCCGCTCGAAGCCCGATGGCTTTGAAGTGACGTTCACGCTGCCTGTCGACCGCAAAACCGCCGAAGACCCGGCCAGCTACAGCCTCAACAGCTTCACCTACCGCTACCACAAAACCTACGGCAGCCCCATCGAAGATGCGCGGCCCGTTCCGATCCGGGGTATCGTTGTGGCTCCGGATGGTATGAGCGCCCGCATTGTAGCCGATACGGCCCTGCGCGAAGGGTACATCCATGAGGTGAAGCTGGAAGGCGTTCGGTCGGCTTCGGGAAACCTGGCCTTACTCCATCCCACCGGCTATTATACGCTCAACGCCATTGCTCCCGGTGAGCGGGCTACGGTGGCAGCACGCCCTGCTTCGGCCAGCCACGACCACAGCGCCATGATGGCCAGTACCGCCAAAGATGCCGGCATGGCCACCAAAGGTAAAAGCACCAAACCCGCTGCCGCCAGCCGCGCCACCGCTGGTCCGCAGCGCGCCAAACGCATCACGGAGCTTCCCGCCGACTGGACCAACGGCCCCGACCAGACCCTGACGATCGGGACAAAGCCGGGCCTCAAGTTCGACACCGAGAAGCTGGAGGTGAAAGCCGGTAGCCGGGTGAAGCTGGTTTTCAACAACAACGACGACATGCTGCACAACTGCGTCATCACCAAACCCGGCGCGGCCAATGCCGTCGGCAACGCAGCCCTCCGGCTGAACCTGAATGGTCCTAAGATGAACTACGTGCCCAACTCGGCCGATGTGCTGTTCCATACGAACATTCTGCAGCCCGAGAGCAACGAGAGCATCTATTTCGTAGCGCCCACCGAGCCCGGCGATTATCAGTTCGTCTGCACCTTCCCCGGCCATTCGTCGCTGATGCAGGGCACCCTGAAAGTTGTTAAGTAGAGACGCGACCCCTCGCGTCTCATAGGCGTCAGCAACCCGACCCCTCGCGTCTCATAGGCGTCAGCACCGCGACCCTCGCGTCTCATAGGCGTCAGCAACCCGACCCCTCGCGTCTCATAGGCGTCAGCAACGTTTCTCGACAGGCAGCATCATCCGGTAGATGTGGCTCTGGCTGACGCGTATGAGACGCGAGGGGTCGCGTCTCTACCAATGGAAACGACGTTCTTGCCATGAATTCCAGAAAGATGCCCCTGACATACCGCCTGACCCTTCTCACCACATTGTTGCTGCTGAGTAGCCTTACCTACGCCCAGCAACGCCGACGCGCCGATGACACGTCGCACTATCGCACGGCGCCGGTACCGGCCCACCTGATGCCGATCGAACGGGCGGCTGGGTCTTCGGCGCTGGGCAGCGTGTATTTTTACGGGGGCAAGAAACTGTCGTCGCCCTACTCGCTGGAGATTCCGTTCTACGAACTCAGCGACCCGACAGTTACGCATCATTTCCAGACCTTCCGGACGATGACGACGCTGGGGCGACTGGTCGGTCTGGCCCCGCTGGTCTATGTCCTTCTCCCCAAGAACCGCAATAACGGTACCTACTGGACGATATTTGGCAGTTCGGTCGTGGCGTCGCTGACGTTCAGTATTATCGGCAACAGCCAGGTCAATAAAGCCGTGACGCGGTATAATCAGATGCTGCTCCAGCCCCGGGTGGGCCTGTCAGTAGCTCCCGTTCCGCTAACGGGTCAGGGGGCCGTAGGCGCAGGCGTGGCCTGGTCGTTCTAACCCATTCGTGCCCTGGTCCGTTATTTATCAGGAACGAACCGTGATTCCTATGGAGATTCTGATTACAGCGGCTGTTATCGGCTATATCATCTACCTCCGCTACTATGCCGACCTTCGTACCGAACCGGATAAAGAGCGGGAACGGCTCCAACTCGGCATCCGCCTGTACGATACCGACCAGCTCGAAGCGGCTTACCACTACTTCGACCAGGTTATTCAGGAGCGCCCGCAGTCGAGCATCGCCTACCTGTACCGCGCCCGGTGTCTGCTCAGGCTGGGCGATACCGACGCGGCCCTGCAGGATCTCAAAACCGGCAAAAGTTACGACAACACCGTTGTTGATATTCATACCGAAATTGGCCGTATTCTCTACGACCAGCGGGCCTATGCCGACGCGTTCACCGAGTTTGACCAGGCCGTTTTTCACTCACAGGGGCGCGAATCGATGCCCTATTACTGGCGCGGCCTGACCCGTCAGAAGCTGCACCAGCCTCAGGAAGCTGAACAGGATCTGGAGCAGGCCACCGTCCTCGAACAGCAACATGACCCCATGAACCCACCCGCGTCAACGGCTTTTTTCGACAAACGATTGCTGATCAATGCGGCCTTTGTGCTGCTCCATAGCGTAGCGCTGCTGTATGTG
Source organism: Spirosoma sp. 209 (assembly GCF_002006735.1). NCBI lineage: Bacteria > Pseudomonadati > Bacteroidota > Cytophagia > Cytophagales > Cytophagaceae > Spirosoma > Spirosoma sp. 209. The sequence continues at coordinate 534,832 of NZ_MVEC01000001.1, forward strand.
ATCAAGGAATCGACGGTAATTCACTGGCCGTATCTGATGGCGGCTATTTCGGCGGCCGCCATTGGCTTTGCCGAACCCCGGAAAGGCTGGTCGCTGGCGCTGCTGCAGGCGGCTTCGATCTGGCTCGGCTACACCTTCCTGACCGAAACACCCGCCAACGGGGGCGAACGGGAGCTGGAAGCATTCAATCTGTACGGCTCCATGGGGCTGACCTTTGTCGGCAGCTTTATCGGGAGCGTTTTAAAACGGTCGATGACACGGCGGTGAGCTATTTTTTGGTATTTTGCTTACCCAATCATCTGACCTATGAAAAACCGGTACATCGTTCTTGTTTGCCTTCTTTTCGTCTCCTTTTATCCATCTTTTGCCCAAACTGTACTGGTCAACCGCGACCCCCAGATTGCCGACCTTATCGCCCAGGTATCGGCCGACAGTTTACGCGCGCATATCGACGGGCTGGTTAGCTTCGGCACCCGCCACACGCTGAGTACCACCTCCGACAAACAGAAAGGCATTGGTGCCGCCCGGCAGTGGATTCTGGGCAAGTTTCAGCAATACGCCAAACAGTCGGGCGGACGGCTCACCGCGACGCTCGACACCTGGACGCTCCAGCCCGACGGACGACGGATCGACAAACCGGCCGATATGGGCAATGTGATGGCTACGCTGAAAGGCACCGACCCCAGCGATAACCGGGTCTTTATTGTACAGGGCCACATGGACAGCCGCGTAACGGGCGTCATGAACCGCACCGCCGTAGCTCCGGGCGCCAACGACGATGGCTCGGGTACAGCCGCTGTTATCGAGTTATGCCGCGTACTCAGCCGCAGCCAGTTTCCGGCTACGATCATTTTCACCACCCTCACCGGCGAAGAACAGGGCCTCCTGGGTGCCGAACACCTGGCCGAGCGGGCCGTCAAAGAAAAGTGGAGCCTCGAAGCGGTGCTGAACAACGACATCATGGGCAGCAACCACAGCAACGAAACCAACATCATCGACAACACCCGGCTGCGCGTGTTCAGCGAAGGGCTACCGGCCAGTATGCTCAAAGACACCACCGGCCGCATTGCCCAGATCCGGAATTTCGGCAACGAGAACGACGGCCGCGCCCGCACCCTGGCCCGCTACGTAAAAGAACTCGGCGAGCGCTACGTCGAAAACCTGGAGGTCGTGCTGGTCTATCGCAATGACCGGTACCTGCGCGGGGGCGACCATACGCCTTACGTACAGCGCGGTTTTGCGGCCGTTCGCCTGACGGAGATGAACGAAAATTACAACCACCAGCATCAGGATCTGCGCACAGAAAACGGGGTTGAGTTCGGCGATTACGCCAAGTTCATGGATTTCGACTACCTCCGCAAGAACACCGCCGTTAACCTGGCTACCCTGGCCAACCTCGCCAAAGCCCCCGCCGTTCCGCAGGCCGTGACGATCGACGTCCGGAATCTGACCAACAGCACGGCCCTGTACTGGCAGGCTCCCAAAATTGGCAAACCCAAAGGCTACTATGTCCTGATGCGCGAAACCTACTGGCCGTTCTGGCAGAAGAAGTTTTTCACGACCAAACTGGGCATGACCCTGCCCTACTCGAAAGACAACTACTACTTTGCCGTTCAGGCGGTTAGCGAAGACGGCAACGAAAGCCTGCCCGTTCTGCCCGTCCCGAACCTGCGGTAGTTTTTCCACCGTATGCCTATGTCTACCCTCTCCAAGCGACAGTTTCTGAAAACGATGGTCGGCGCAACGACGCTGACGGCCGGGCAGTGGTCGGGTCTGACCGAAGCACTGGCCTCGGCAGGGCAACGGCCCGCGGCTGAGCTGGCCCGCGATGATGACTTCTGGCTGAAGATCCGGGCACTATATCCGGTTACGAACGAGTTTACCCAGCTCGAAAATGGCTATTACTCGCTGGCCGCCCGGCCCGTACTGGAGGGGTACCTGCAACACATCCAGCAGGTAAACGCAGTGTCGTCCTATTACATGCGGACGCGGCAGTTCAGCGACAAACGGCTGGCTCAGGAACAGCTGGCTCAGCTGCTGGGCTGCTCGACCGATGAGCTGATCATTACGCGCAATACCACCGAGTCGCTCGATACGGTTATTTCGGGGCTGACCTGGAAAGCCGGCGATGAGGTCGTCATGGCTCAGCAGGATTACGGCGCCATACTCGATATGTTTCGTCAGCAGGCCCGGCGCTACGGCACGGTGAACCGACTGGTTTCGCTACCCAATCACCCCCAGTCTGACGACGAGATTGTGCGTCTCTACGAACAGGCCATAACGCCCAAAACCCGGATGCTGATGGTTTGCCACCTGGTCAATATTACGGGGCAGATTCTGCCTGTCCGTAAAATTACCGAGATGGCCCATCAACACGGCGTTGAGGTTTTGGTCGACGGGGCGCATGCGTTCGCGCATCTGGCCTTCTCGATAGCCGATTTGGGTGGCTGCGATTATTACGCCAGCAGCCTGCACAAATGGCTCGGCACCCCGCTCGGCGCCGGTATTCTCTACGTGCGCCGGGATAAAATCGCCCCCGTATGGCCACTCTTCGCCGACAGCAGCGTGCCCGATACCGACATCCGGAAACTCAACCATACCGGTACGCACCCCGTAGCCACTGACCTCGCCATTCAAGACGCGATCCGCTTTCATACCAGCATCGGTATCGACCGCAAGGAAGCCCGGCTCCGCTACCTGCAACACTACTGGACCGATCAGGTACGTAAGCACCCGAACATCACCCTCAACACGCCCGAAACCCCGGCCCGCTCCTGCGCCATTGCCAACGTGGGTATAGCCGGAAAAACGCCGGCCGAACTGGCTAAAGTACTTTTCGATCGATACAGGATCTTCACCGTTGCCATCGATAACGCCAACGTACGGGGGGTTCGGGTAACGCCCCACCTCTATACCACGACCGCCGAGCTGGATACCTTTGTCCGGGCGCTGACTGAACTGGCGGGCTGATCGGGCTACTGGCCACCAGATCCTGTACTTCGCTCCCGGATCGTGCCGCACTCCTCCTCCAGCTTTTTTGTCTTCAGCAAACCAAACTGCTTCCGCTGGGCTTCCGTCAGGGCCGGGTATACGTACTGACACAGATAGGCCGGCCTGTTTTTGTCCTGGTCGATAAAGAAACACCAATATTCGGGGTCGGTTCCGGCCTTCAGGATACGATCGCCCAGCCTGATCCGGACCAGATCGCCCAGTATCGACATCCGCCCAAACGGCTTCGGCGCTCCTTGCTGAGCCAGCGTCGACGACTGCCCGGTCTGAAGGTCAATGACCCGAAGGCTATCCCGGTACAGAACCAGCAGGTGCGAATCGGTTCGCCCGTCGGCGGCATAAAACAAGATATCGGAACGAGACGGGACCGATAGCAGCGACAGGCTGATCAGACTGTCGGCCCGCATGTCGCGCACCACGAGCTCCCCATTCCGCTGCCGGAACAGGCCGTGCGATGTACCGATCAATACCGGCGAGAACAGACCGGGCCAGGGCGTAAGCGTCCGCTGCCCCGCCAGATCGTAGCGCACGGGCTTCCCCGGGAACGAACGGGTCGTATAGATCAGCTGGCCCAGTGCCGGATAAACCCAGTGCTGAGCCGCCTGAGGTACCCATAACGTACGCTGGTTCAGACGCAGGCTGATTACGTGCAGGGCGCTGTTCATACCCGCCTTGCCGGGCTGCTGCGTATGAATCAGTACCGCCGACTCGTCGGGAGAAAAAGCCTGGATCGTGATGAGCTCGAACGGCTCCAGCCGCGGCCCCAGCAAACGTACCGTTCCCTGACCCAGGTCATATACCACCAGCTGATCGTTCGTGACGACAGCCAGCCGATTGCCCGACATAGACAGCTGATAGGCCGCCACGCTGGTGAGCCGGTACCGCATAACGTTCTGACGAAGGTCATAGACCCACAAGCGATCCTGACTGCTGACAACCACCGACGGAGCAACTCCATTGACGAAGCTGACGCTGAACTCGGCCCGCGAAAAATCGGGCGAATCGACCGACAGCGTTTCCAGAAAGTGGCAGACCTCATCGGTGGGTTTGCCGGTCAGCTGGTACAGATGCGCCTGCTGATAGTTGTCGACCACCACCGCGTATCGACCATCGTCCGACAGCGCCGTAGCCGATGTATGCGCAACCGCCATCGGAGCCAGCAGATTGTCCTGCCCGGTTTTCAGATCGATAATCCGAAGCCTGTAGCCCGGCACCGTATCTTTCTGATAGACCGCCAGCGAGTGGCCAGCCAGCCGAAACGCAGCGGCACGGGCCTTGTAAACGATCGTATCGGGCCGACCGGGCCGCCGTTGTCGTATTTCGAGCGTTTCGTCGGCGTAGAGCGTGCCTACGTAAGCCCGACTGGCACTCATGCGCACATCCCGCCCTACATAAGCCGCAAACGGCCGCTGGCCGATACTGTCGATCTCGTTCCAGAGCCGGAAGGCAACTCCATGCCGACCGCGTTCGTACTGCGGCAGGGCCGATGCATGAATAGCGCTGGCAAACAGACGCTTGTTCTGTCGCGAGGTTTTGTACCAGTACAGAAACGACACCAGCGCCCCTACCGACACCAGCGCGAAGAAATACGTCAGCCGTTTGTAGCGCCGACGGCTTAGGTTGGCCTGACTCAGCAGGTCAGCGTTGGCCGCCTGCAGGGCCATGATTCTGGTAAGCTGCGCGTCTTTTTCCCGTTCCAGCTGAATGGCCAGTTCTTTGGCCCGTGTTTCCCGTTGCAGCTTGATGGCCTGTTCGCGCAGTTCGCGGTCTTTACGGGCGCTTTCTTCGCGCAACTGTCGGCGCTTGACGAGCGCTTCGCGCAGGCTGCGTACCTTCTCGACCGGTTCGACCAGCGAGTCGTGACTGAGTTCGTAAGTTTCGCCGAGGTGGGTCGTTTCGCAGCGGATGAGCCGGGCCAGTTGCAGCTTCTGAATGATCTGTTTTTTATGCTCGTCCGGGAAATCGCCCAGTAAACGGAGCATTTTGGCTTTCGACAGCCCAACGCGCCGGCCGCCTTCTACCAGTTCGTTCTCGATGATGTGGCTGGCGGCAGCGCGTTCCGGGCCGTCGCCCACTGTCCGAAGCTGGGTTCGGTAAAACTTGTCCAGGATCCGGTTGATCTCTTTCTCGCCCGAAATAACCGACCGGTCAACCAGGGCGGTGAAGGGTTCAGTACGGGCCGCGCTTTCCCGAAACTCCTCCTTCAGCCGACTCTCTACATGCTGACAGACAATCTGGAGCTGCGATCCTTCGATCTCGCAGTTTTCGTTGCTGAGCGTGCGGATAATCTCTTCGCGAACCACCGGATCGAACGAAAAGGCAGGCGTAGCAAACGGTCCTTCGGTCTGGTCCAGCCGGGCGGGCAGGTCGATGGCATCGCGGGCGGCTTCTTCGCGCAGCGGCCCCAGTTCGTAGCGGTTGCGCAAAATCAGGGTGATGTACGGCTTCAGGCTGTGCATCTCGGCCAGCCGATCTGACCGGATCGCCATGATGCACTTCACGGCAGGCTGGCGGCTCCAGGCAATGGCCGCGGGGGTGCGGTCGGCGGCTGGCAGATCGAGGAGCCAGTTGATCACGCGGGCCGGGGCCTGGTCGTGCATCAGCTCGGCCAGCTGCGACGCAAACGCCTGCTGGTCGGCCAGCGGATAGGCAAAGAACTCTTCGAACTGATCGAAGACCAGGATCGGAATAAGCCCGTTCGGAAAGGGCCGGGCCCGCAGCTGCTCCCAAAGTTTCGGGTTGGCGGCATCGAATGGTATGGTAACGGCCGGTTCGGGCAGGCCCGCCTGCTGCCAGGCTACCGACCAGGATTCGGTCAGTATATCATGCAGGACCTGGAGCGGCACGTGTCCACCCGATTCGGCGGTGTCTTTGGCATTCTCCTGCTGAAACCGGACCCGAATCGGGTAATATCCCAGCGGCATCAGCTTCGGGAACAGACCCGCGCTCAGCAACGAGCTTTTGCCAAGGCCCGACTTCGAGAACAACACAACCACCTGCTCGGCCCGAACCAGCTGAAGCAGCTCGGCCGTTTCGCGGCTGCGCCCGAAAAAAATCCGGTGTTCGTCGGCCTCGAATGAGCACAGGCCCGGGTAGCGGTCTTTGGTAGCGGGTCGGTCGGGATTCATGGCATCGGCAGCTGCTCATATTCGGCCTGTAAACTCCGCAGAAAGAGCCCCAGATCATCGTCGATGAAATAGCACTTGAACTCCTCTTCGAAAAACTCCCGGTTAAACTGTTTATAATCCAGCCCTTTCGGAAATATGGAAAACGCCCTGTCTTTCTGCTTGATCAGCTTCAGAACCGTCTGAAACACAATCTTGACGTACCACTGATCGAAGTCGAACCCCAGAAATAGGTACGACTTCGGACTATCCTCGCCGGCCGTAAACTCTTCCATCACCTGCGGATCGAGGGCCGGGTTTCGGTTCAGGATCCGGTTCGTAAAATCGAGCAGCTGGCTCTCGGTCAGGATCATGGACGGCCGGTCGCCGAACCACCCAAAAATATTGTAGAGCAGCAGCTGACCCGGCTCGAGCGGTCGCGGGCCCGTGGGTGGTAACCCGTCCTGGGCATTGGCCAGGCTGTAGTAGCGATGCACGCACCGGCCCGGCGTCTGCTGATTCAGGAGCGTTGCCAGTTCGTTGTCGGGGTTGGTGTTGATCACGATGCGGAACGGCAGCTGCGCCAGCAGTTCGTACAGGCGCGTGTCGGGCTGGCAGGTTTCGTAGAACTCCTGCGCCAGCTTGGCCTGCATACCCGGAATGTTCTGGGTCAGGTCGCTGTAGCGCTGCGCGATATAGGCCAGGTTAGACGCTTCGCGCTCGTCGTAATAGATGTTCTGCTGCTGCATATCGCTGGCCAGCGCCTTGGCAAATGCCCGGTTGAAGGTGGTCGTCTGCAACGGCCCGCCGTCGGCTTCCTGCACCTCACAGAGCAGCGTTCCCGGCCCCAGAAACAACAGGCAATGCCCATCCCGGATCGACTGGGCCAGCTTCCGGAGCCGCTCCGGAATACCCGTTTCCAGCTCGCGGAGCCAGTCGGGGTATTCGGTATCGTCGGGGTGCTGGGTAGCCACCTGTTTAACCAGGGGCAGGAGCCGGTTGCTCTTTTCGGCCTTCAGAATAATCTTCTCCCACAGATCGATGGGGGGCGTTCCGTTGAAGGGAATACTCAGCGTGTTGATCCCAGCCACCGTGGCTACCTGCCGGGCTGCGTCGGGCTGCTGGTACTTCTGCGCCAGAGAAATTTTCAGCCGGAACCGTTCGCGGGGAGTCAGTGGCATACCGGTATGGTTAAGCGATCAGCTGATCGAAGGCTTCCTTGACCCGCAGGCCGTTGATCCCCTGGTTACGCACAACGGTCTGGCTCGACTCGGGATCGACCAGCTCGCCACCGGCATGGTGCAGCGCCACGACCTGCCAGGCCGAGTTGAATACGGGCGAGCCCGACGAGCCGGGCAGCGTATCGGTCAGGTACTGCACCACCTGCTCGTCGACTCCCGTTACCACGTTATGATACAACGCAATCTGTTTGGGGCCGCCCGCCGGGTGCTGAATGATGTTGACAAAATCTTCTTTTTTAGCCGCCGTCGGGCTGAACGTCAGCGTCCCGTATTTAGCCGCCGGATTCCCTTTCACCTTTACGATCGTATAATCGAGCACGGCGGTTTCGGGCCGGTCGGTGCTGGTCGTAAAGGCCGCGTCGGGGTCGAGGCTGAACTCTTCCAAGGGCGCATCCAGCCCCTGCAGTGTCTTCTGGAAGTTAAACTGAAGCACCGACTGCCGCGCCGTGTCGATGCTGTCGATGACGTGGTTGTTGGTGATCACGTAGTTGTCGCCCACCAGAAAGCCGGTCCCCAGCCCGGCGGGGGTAACCACGCGAACTACGGCGCGGGCGCAAACGAGGCCCTGTTCGAGAAAACTGATGGGCAGCAGCGTGCTCTTGCTACCCATGATTTTCTCGAGCCGTTTCTCCTCTACCGGCGGTACGGCCGCTACGGCTACGGGTTTGGGAGGCTCAACGGGCACCTGCCCTTTTTTCAGGTTCTCCAGGATACCTTTCAGCGTTTCATCTTCGGCGCCCATCTCGTTGGGGCTGGTCACGACTTCGAGCAGGGCGATGATCTTGTTCCAGTTGTTGGCCGTTGTGCGCGCGTAGTCGAGGATGTTAAACCACATAACGGCCGGGTTGCCGCTGATATCGATCTGCAGGGTGTTGTAGTTGGCCCGCTCCACAACCGCAATGGCTGCGTTCGGCTGCCGATAAAGCCGGGCCAGCCGGTAGTTCAGTATGGTAAGGGTCTCGTTCCAGTTCATACAGGGTAAGGTTATGGTAATAGGAGTTCGGGTTGTTTACCGGTCAGTTTGTCGATAAGCTCTTCCATTTTACCGGGCGTATCCACGCACCAGTCGACCAGTTGAGCAATCTGGTCAGTGGGTACTGAACTGGCGAAGGTGCCTGTTGGAAATCCCAGTTGGGTAGCCACCATGTTAATATTGGCCGTATCCCGATACGAGCGCGATAGCAGGCTCAGGATGTCGGCGCCCCGTGTACCACCGAAATACGTTTCCCGAATATTTTCCTTGAGTAGTTCGAGGTGAAACTGAGCTCCACTTCGGGCCTGCCGCAGTTGCAGGGGTGAGCTGTAGACAGCGTCGAAGAGCGGACTGACAGGGTCAGGGCTGATCAGATAGCGACCGTTGTAGCCGTACCTCGTTCGGTACATTTCAAAAAAATCGGCCACCTCCTGACGGCTGTCACCGGGGTATATTGTACGAAACACGTAGTCGTACTGCAACACGTCGTCTTTCACGTACTCGATCAGCGAATAGGGCTGATAGCCCGGCGCTTCTCGTTTACCGACCACCTGCACCTGCGACTCATCGTCGACGCAGAGATACGCACGCGGAATGTCTTTGACCGAGTCGAACCGCTGCTGCCACTCCTCTGTCATGAGCTGCCACCAGACCTCCGTCAGCGTCAGAACCAGGCCGGGTTCCAGACTGAGCCTGCGCCAGATCCGGTTCGATATCACCATCGGGATGCCGCCCGATACATCCCTGCCGCGAACCAGACAGGCTACCCGCTGTCCGCCCGGATCGGGTGCCAGTAGGTTCGTTCCGATACCACCCAGTACAAACTGTGACTTCCCAAAGGGGTCATAGATGGCTCGCCCGTCGGCCACCCGGATCCGGATTCGGGTGGCGTTCCCGCTCCAGAACAGGCCTGGCACCCGCGGTACCCAGTCGCTAAGCGTAAACTGATTCAGACTAACGGGAATATCGGCTGTGTTATCAGGATTAGCCAGTATCGTTCGCCAGAAATCGGATTCGTGCGTGACGTTCATCACGGACTGGGCCCGCCCGCCCGCCAGACTGGTGTCAAGCTGGTCAGCAACCGCATAATTTTCCAGCGTTTCGATCACGCGGGTGGCCTTGTAAGCATCAGCGAACGATTGGGCAGGTGACAGAGCCGGTAGCATAGGATCAGCGGATTACAGATTGAATAAACACTTTCAGCCGGAGCGAGGCTTCGGGCATGGCCAGCAGCGTGTCGAGAAAGAGACGCTGGTCAGCCGGGCTCAGGTCGTCGGGCTGCTTTTCTTCGTTGTCCAGCAGCTCCTGCAACCGGGGCGACAGCTGAATCAGTTGCTGCACTTCCGTTTCGAACATCATCTGCTCTTCTTCGTTCTCGGGCCGGGGCATGGTTTCGAGGGTCACAAAACCGGCCAGTATGCTCAGGATGGGCCAGGCCACCACATCGGCGGGGGTTTTGTGCAGCAGCGAAGCCGTGGGGGGTATGGCCAGCGCATCGGCGGCCTTCAGCACACCGTTGCCGAAATACAATCGAATGTCATTGTCGAAGCCGGGCGCTATCGCCTTGCGGGCCGACGTAAACAGGGCATGACGCGTAGCCTCTACCTGCTGCCAGCCGGGCAGGGCCGCCAGCTCATCGAAGTACTTCAGCCGGTACAGCGCTGCCGCTGCGGCCACCTGGGGCGTAGCCGCCGACGTACCGGCCCCGGCCAGACTGACCACATGATCGCAGCCGATCTTGGCCCAGGGCACATTCGGTGTAAAAGCGGCAATGGATCGGTCCATCAGCCGCCGTGGGCCGAAGTTACCCTGCATCAGACTGACCGGCGCGTCGGGCTGGTAGTAGGGCGACCCATCGAAGGTAACTCCGCAGGCCGCCGTAACCCGGCCAAACCGGGCGGGGTACACGAGCGTACGGGGGGTGGCCCGCCCGAAGTTGTTACCAGCCGCCGACACGATGAAGATGCCCCGCTCGTAGGCTTCGTTCACGACATCGGCCCAGGCGTTGGAAGCCAGCCCGCCCATACTCATCGTCACGACATGACAGCGGGTGGCGGGGTCGTCGTGGAGCCGGATTACATACTCCATGGCCTGCACAAACGCCCGCGACCGAAACAAAACAACGCTCCTGGCGATCCGGATGGGAACGATCTCGATGTGTTCGGCCAGTCCCAGACTATCGTCAAAACCGGCCTCATCGAGTCGAATTCGCTTGCCGGCCAGGATCGACAGCGTACCGGTTCCGTGGCCGGGCTGGTTGGTAGCGCCCCCCGACCGCGGGTCAACGGCCGAGTCGGGCGCTTCGCCCTCAATGAAATTGCGTTCCAGATCGTGCCGGATAATCGTATCCGGAAACGTGTGGTGCGTAGGGTCGTAGCCCGTGTCGAGATGAGCGATCCGCACAACCTGACCGGGCTGGGCGTTGATCTGGTCGCGGGCGGCTTTGAGCTGGGAAAAATCGCTGCCGAGGTGCCAGATTCGCTTTTCGGCCCGGCCGTCGCGGGTGGGGTAAGTCCAGTGTGGATCGTAATCGTTGTTACGGCTGCAGACATCGCCCGTATCGCCGAACGATTCGAGCTGCAGCAGCCGGTCGTCGTAGGCCGGGTTCCGGAACGGATAGTGGTTGATGTAATCGGGTTCTGCAAAGGCCACGCTGGACCGCTGGCGCGCCAGGTGCGCCCGATCCCAGGGGCTGGTTGCGGGAGCCGATTCGGCCGGAGTAAATCGTTCGGTAGCAGCCTCGGTCAGCAACGTAGCCGCATCGCCGTCAATAATGAGGCCATCCTGATAAATTTTCATCGTACTTCGGGCAAATGGTGTGTGTGTGTTCATGAATATGGATGAAATGAAGCCAGGATTTTTGCCTTATTTAGTAAACGGTAAATAACAGATATAGAATAGGTTACGTACACACTCGCAGCTACACATTAGTCGTCATTTGAGCCGTAAATGGAAATATGTTTCGCCATAATTTTTCGGCGGGCCGGTTCGCGTTCTGATTCCGGCTTACCGATGCATCGGTTGGCGGATAAACTGCGTACAGTAGGTATGGAAAGAAATTGGCCTTTCGCTAGTGTTCCGACGGGCTGTATTGATTTTTTTGTACTTTAGAGTCTCTTGTCTGTCTTTTCGATCAATCCATCAAAATGCATTGTCTATGAAGCGTTCCCTGTACGTGTTTTGTCTGCTCGGCCTCATCACGCTGTTAAATGCCTGTAAAAATGATGACCCGGCTCCGGTTTCACCCATTGTCGGCCGGTGGGAGCTGAGCCGGGGACTGCTTAGTGGATTTCCGGCTTCCTCAAACATCAACGGAGCAGCTATCGATCTGTATTATTTCGAGTCGCTCGGCTCAACCATCGACATCTACGCGGATAATACCTTCAACACCAATTACAAAAACGTTACGGTCGATGATGCCCCCGGCACCTGGGAGTTCTCGAACAATAGCCTGACCCTGAAGTATGACACCGGCGATCAGGATGTATATACGTACTCGAAAAACAAAAACATTGAAGAGCTGACCTTAACGACACCCGTCAGCTATACTCTGCCTGTTTCCTCGACGGCAACGGTCCAGGGTCAGATAACTACGATATATAGAAAATAGGCATCTGCTTACGGTCTATAAAAAAAGCGTCCTGACAGGTGTCAGGACGCTTTTTTTATAGAATTGACTCGTCGGGCCCGGGTTCCAGCAGCGCCGATAATCGTTTGGGCGCAACCTCCCGGTAGGCGGCCGACAGGGCGTCGAGCAGGGTTTCTTCAGCTACCTTACCCAGACTGACCAGGGTCCAGCCCTGGCGGCCCCACTTATTCGGTACGGGGTAGATAACGGTCCGGTCGAAGGTCGAGAACAGGTCCTGATCCCGCTCGGACAGTTTGAGGCAGACCCGATTCTCTTTCTGGTTCAAAGTCACGACGACTTTCTTCGCGACTTTGAACGATGTTTTGTCGAAATGGGGGGCCTCCGTCATTTCGGGAAACGACAGGGCCATTTGGCGGAATCGTTCGATGGAAACCATATGATGCGTTTGCGGGTGATTTGACGCTAAATACGGCAACCCTGGTCAACTTTGGCCTCTGCCGACGAACAAACTAGTTCACCCGGTCCTGGTGGCGACACGTCAATCGGCGGGGTGACCTGTCAAAAAAAACCTGCCGGGCCAAAATTTCTGCGGGACAGCATGTCAATTTCCCGTTCCCAACGCCCTTCATCACTTATCGACGTCCGCGACTTGCCGACAAAATCTCCTGTACGCTTGTCCACTGAATGGCGGGATAGCGGTCGTTGTCGAGCGGTTGGTTCTGGGCGCTGAACATGCTGTGCATATACTGACTTTGCTGCCAGCTGGGGTAGACCTCCTGCTCGCCCTCCGGATGCGCAGCCCGTTCGCGCTGGTTGTAGGCCGCCAGTTCATCCCGACTCCCCAGCCGAACGACCTCAAACCGCTGACCGGTCATCTCGCCGGCCACCGCAGCCAGCTCGTTGGGGCTGATCTGAAAACTGGCAATCCGGAGTATACGGGGCGTACTAGCGTCCAGGGCAGCCTCGGCCGTATAGGCGGCCGTATTGTCCATGGTCGTGAAGTCAATGCGCCAGTCGGCATCTTCCCAGTAGGTTACCTGTTTTTTCTCGAAATTGAGCAGCGGGATGTAGGCCAGCATATCGGCAAAGGCGCCGTTCAGAACGGACGTAGCCGCAATAGGAGCCTGGTCGAGATGGGTCTTGAAGTCCCGCCGTAGATCGAAATTGCGGTTGTAGCCCTCGGCAATCTGCGTGTAATCGCTCGAAAAATCGGACGGAATAAAGCGCGGCACCCCAGCCGCCACGGCCGCTTCGAGCAGCTTCGACTGGGTATCGATCAGCACATCGCCCAGCCCCTGAATGGCCGAGACAACGCACGAAACACCTTCGCACGCGCTGGTCAGTTGAGCCAGATCGTTCATATCGACCCGAAAAACGCGTACGCCCCGCTGCTCGAGTTCCTGTACTTTATCATCGTCGGAGCTGAGCCGAACCAGCGCCCGAACGTCCGCACCCCGATCGAGCAGGGCGTTGATGATTCGTCCGCCCAGATTACCGGTTCCGCCCGCTACCAGAATTGTTGTTGCCATTGCCTGTTTCGTGATTTGCTTGTGTTGATATATGTTGCAGCGACAAAGGTCTGACCGGCCACGCAGACCGACCGGCGAATTCCTGCTTTCTTTCGGCTATATCCTGCTTTTCTTCGGCTTCGTGAACGATCGGCAACAGCGCTGCCACCCAGAACCCGCCCCGTGTCGATACCGTGACCTCAGCGAGCCTGTCCCCGCCTGAAAGCGCGCGGACTCACCCCCATCGCGCGTTTGAACGCGACCGAAAACTGGGTGGATGAGTTGAACCCCAGGGCATCGCTGATGTCGGTTATGGAGGCCATGTCGGCTTGCAACAGTTGGCAGGCCTGTCTGATTTTCCAGCCGATTACGTACTGATACGGCGACTGACCCGTAGTGCGCTTAAAAAGACGGGCAAAATGGAACACGCTGAGGTTAGCCAGCCCCGCCAGTACATCGAGCGTTACGGGCTGATCGGCACGGGCTTCCAGATAGGCATCGATACGATGTAGTACCGCTTCCGGCAACCGCCGTCCCGGTTCCGTGCGTGGCTGACAGGTAGCATGGTGTTCGATAAGGTGATAACACAACGCATTGGTCAGCGACTCGACGTAGAGCAGGCCCAGGGCGTGCTGGGTACCAACCGCGTTCAGCAGTTGCCGCCCCAGCTCACTCAGCAGCGCATCTTCGAACTGAAACCGGTCGTGGAGGCTAAATAAACCGATGTCCATCCCCTGCCGGGCCAGCCGTTCCAGATGCTGACCATCGATAGACAGATGAATGGTATCGGCCGGGCCGGTCCAGGCTACCCGGCCGTACTCTCCGCCGGGATAGAGACCTAAGTCTCCCGTGCGGAATACGGCCTGCTGCAGCTGACTTCCTTTTTGCCGCTGGGCCAGTACCGGAGCGTCCATCTGGTGCAGCATCAGCAGGTGCTGCTCGTGATAGTGCGGGGGCAGCTCCATGGCTTCCAGCTGATAGCGCTCTACCCGTACGCCCTGCCAGGCCAGCGTTTCGCTGGTTACCAGCGCGGGGCGGGTGTAAATCTCGGAAACGTATTTCATCGGGGCCGGGCGATGCCACAAAAGCACCACCCGGTTTATCAACCCGTTTGCAGCCGGTTAGTTATGCCAACATCCGGATTCAGGGCTACCGATGTGTTTGACCCCGAAACGTATAATCGAATCATGGATGAGTAATAGAAATAACGTTTAGCCCTTTATACACTATCTGTTTCAGGGGTTACCCGCTTGCTATCGACAGGATGCACCCAGACCAACAGCCTCATCCCTCCCGGCCCGTTCTGTCGAACGGGCTGCTGGCCATCTGCCTCGCGATACTGATGCAGGCGGGCAGCCTGGGCCCTGCTTCGGCCCAGTCGACGGTAAAAGCCGTTTCGCTGTTCGATGGAAAGACCCTCAACGGCTGGAAAACCGTCGACCCCACCCATGCCCGCCTGTGGTACGTGGCCGACAGCGCTATCCGGAGCGGGGATGGCGTCAGGAAAATACCCGCCAATACGTATCTGCATACCATCAACCAATACGGCGACTTTGAGTTTCGCTGCCTCTTTCGGCTGTCGGGCAATCCGGCAACGGGCATGATCAACAGCGGTATCCAATACCGGTCGGTGCTGCAGGGCGACTCGATCGTTGGCTACCAGGCCGACATAGGCACCGGCTACTGGGGCGACATCTACGACGAACATCGGCGGGGAAAACTCGTCGGTGGCGATCTGAGTACGCTGAAACGTATCCTGAAGGAAGACGGCTGGAACAGCTACATCATCCGCTGCCGGGGCAACCGACACGAACTGTACATCAACGGCGTCAAAACCGCCGATTATACCGAAACCAACAGCCGGATTCCGCAACGCGGGGTCATTGCTGTTCAGATCCATAGCGGAGGAGCGGCCCAGGTCGAATTTCGCGACCTTACCCTGACCGAACTCTGACCGCCCGTAGTAGTGCTGCTCCGTATCTGTTAGACGCGACATACCCCATGAACAAACTCACTTTCCTGTTCCTCCTCACCGGTTCGCTGTCTCTGACCAGGCCAGACAGCACGGCCCAGACCCCAGCCAGCAAGCCCGGCCAGGACACCGAAAAAGTAGACCGCGACTATGCCCTCGAAGCCACGATGCTCGGCTATTTTGCCAAAGACGGCGCCCGCAACCCGACCTTGCGTGCCAACAAAGGCGACCGGGTCCGGATTACGATTACCAACGGCGAGCTGATGACGCACGATATCGCGCTGGAAAAACTCGGCATCAAAAGCAAAACCCTGCAGGAAAAAGGCACCAGCACCAGCATCACCTTCAAAGCCGACAAAAGCGATACGTACTTCTGCACCGTGCCGGGCCACCGGACGGCTGGTATGGTCGGCACGTTCGAGGTGGTTGAAGGCGCCATTGCTACCGCAACCGTGGCCGGCCAGCTGCCGATGCGAAACGGCAAACCCATGAACCTGAATTTCGAGACCGGCACCCTGACCGACTGGACCGCCACCGGCGATGCCTTTGCGAACGCCCTAATCGATCAGGACCCGTCGCCGGTACACGAGAAAGACATGACCATCGGCTTCGGCGGCAAGTACTTCCTGAGCAGTGGCGGCACGGTAAACGCGAAGCAGACCGGCACCCTGACCTCGGCGCCGTTTCGGGTCACGCAGCCCTTTGCCGCCTTCCGGGTGTCGGGTGGTGCGTTGCTGGATACGCGGGTCGAGCTGGTACAGGCCGGTACGAACAAGGTCATTTTTCATAGCACCGGCCAGGGACGCGCCACGCTTCAGCCGGTTGTGGTCGACCTGCAGGCCTATCAGGATCAGGACATATTTATCCGGATTATCGACAACGAGACCGGTATTTCGCAGATTCCGTATATCCCGCACGACAAGTGGGCGCATATCAACTTCGATGAGTTTCTGTTTTACCCGACCCGGCCGGTATTCGCCAACGAGCTGAAACAGAAAGACATCATTATTCTGCCGCCCCTCGACCCGGTGCTGAACGCCGGGCTGTCGGGTATCGAGGCAGCCAAAGCCATGACCCTGCCCACGGGCTTTCGCATTACCCTGGCCGCTGCGGAGCCGGACATTGTAAAACCTATCTGCTTCACGTTCGACCCGCGCGGCCGGCTGTGGGTAGTTGAGTCGCATACCTACCCCGTTCCGGCTCCCGAAGGCCAGGGCCGCGACCGCATCCTTATTTTTGAAGATACCAACGGCGACGGCACGCTCGACAAGAAAAAGGTCTTTGCCGAAGGTCTGAACCTGGTCAGTGGTATCGAAGTGGGGATGGGGGGCGTATGGCTTGGCGCGGCTCCGTACCTGTTGTTCATCCCGGCCGACTTCAAAACCGATAAGCCCGCCGGCCCTCCCCAGAAGATGCTCGATGGCTGGGGCACCGACGATACGCACGAGGTGCTGAACAGCCTGCGGTGGGGACCGGATGGCTGGCTGTACGGCACCCACGGTGTCTTTACGCACTCGAACGTAGGCAAGCCCGGCGCGCCCGATGCCGAACGAACCAAACTCAACGCCGGCGTATGGCGGTTTCATCCCACGACCCACCGGTTCGAACTCTTTTCGGAAGGCACCAGCAACCCCTGGGGGCTCGACTTCAACGACTACGGCCACGCCTTCGTTACAGCCTGCGTTATTCCACATATGTACAACATGATTCAGGGCGGGCGTTATTTCCGCCAGGCCGGGAATCACTTCAACCCCTATACCTACGACGACATCAAAACCCACGCCGACCACGTACACTGGGTGGGCGAACGGGGGCCCCATGCGGGTAACTTCCGGTCAGCGTCGGCCGGAGGTGGTCATGCGCATGCCGGTGCCATGATCTACCTGGGTGGCGAGAGCTGGCCCCGCGAATACCGCAACGATATTTTCATGAACAATATCAACGGGGCCCGGCTCAACCGCGATCATCCGGCCCGCGCCGGGTCGGGCTACGAAGTAAACCACCGCCCCGATTTCCTGGTCATGAACGACTCCTGGTCGCAATGGCTGAACCTGAAATACGACCCCAGCGGCTCGGTATGGGCCATCGACTGGTACGACAAAAACCAGTGCCACAGCCCCAACCCCGACGTGCACGATAAGACGATGGGCCGGATCTTCAAGATCACCCACCAGAACGACAAATGGGTACAGGTCGACCTGGCCAGTGCCTCCAGCCGCGAACTCGTCAACTACCAGCTGCATTCGAACGAATGGTACGTACGGCAGGCCCGCACCCTGCTGCAGGAGCGCGGCCCCGACAAAAAAGTCCACAAAGCGCTGAAGGAAATCCTGACCAGCAACCCCGACCCGACCCGAAAGCTCCGCGCGCTCTGGGCCCTGCACGTCACCAAAGGCCTGAGTGAGAAGGAACTGACGGCCTTGCTGGCGCACGAGAACGAGTACATCCGAAGCTGGGCCATCCAGCTGCTGGCCGAGAACAAAGCGGTTTCGCCCGAGGGGCTGAAGCGGCTGGCGACCATGGCCCGGCAGGACAATTCAGCTCTGGTACGGCTCTATCTCACCTCAGCCATGCTCCGGCTCGAACCGGCGCAGCGCTGGGAGGTGATGGACGCCCTTGTGCAGCGGGTTGAGGATAAGGATGACCACAACCTGCCGCTGATGGTCTGGTACGCATCTGAACCGCTGGCCGCGCTCGACATGAAACGCGCGCTCGAGATGGCCCAGAAGTCTAAAATGCCCAAGCAACTGACCTATACGGTTCAGCGTATAGCCGCCATCGGTACCGACGATGCGAAGAAGCTACTCAAAGAGCTGAACGACCGCCTGGGCAAACGGGATCACTCGCCCGAAAACCACGAACTTCAGACGCTGATCGCCAAAGCCCTGGAAGACTAGAGACACTCGCCCGCTACCCCGGTCCGTGTCCCCACGGACCGGAAGCCCGAAACAATCACCCCACCCCGGTCCGTGTCCCCACGAACCGGAAACTCGAACCGATTACCCCGCAACTCCCTACGGTGTTATCTTTACACAACCCGATCAACAGCCCGGGCCGACTATGAAAAAGACCTTGATCATCACGACACTCCTGCTCGGCTGGCTTACCGGCGCACAGGGCCAGTCGAAATCACTGTTCAACGTACGCCGGCAGCAGGCCGCCAGCACAGCAACAACCCCACCCACACCGGCCAGGGCGGTTGTGCCATCGGGCGACTTCCGGAAAACGACGCTTACCCGCGATTTTCTGTCGGAGGGCGTAGCCGTAGCCGACCTGAACAAAGACGGCCGGATGGATATTGTGGCGGGCTATTACTGGTTCGAAGCACCCAACTGGACACGGCACGAAATGGCCCCATCCCGCGTTTTCGACCCGCGCAAAGAGTATAGCGAGTCATTCCTGAACCTGGGCATGGACGTCAATCAGGATGGCTGGGACGACGTGGTCATTGTCGACTTTCCTGGCAAACCCGGCTTCTGGTTCGAGAACCCGCAGGGAAAAACCGGCGCCTGGCCCAGGCATATCCTCGCCGATTCGATGGGTATCGCCAACGAGTCGCCGGGCTTTATCGACATCGATGGCGACGGCCGTCTCGATATCCTGTGTGGCGACCGGGCCAAAAAGCAGATTGTCTGGCTGAAAGCACCCGCCAAACCCGGCGAAACCGAGTGGAAACGGTTTGCGCTGAGCCAGGAGAACGTGCCCGGCACCGAGATTTTCTCGCACGGGATCGGCTATGGCGACGTCGATAAAGATGGGCTGAAAGACGTTGTGGTGCGGGAGGGCTGGTACAAAGGCACTACCGATATCAAGGGAGGCAACTGGGTATTCCACCCGGCTAATCTGGGCGAACCCTGCTCGCACATGCAGGTACTGGACGTCAACGGCGACGGCCGGAACGATGTGGTCAGTGCGTCGGCCCATGCACTGGGCATCTGGTGGCATGAGCAGGTAATCGACGAGCAGGGCCAGATCAACTTCAAAACGCACCTGATGAGCAACACCACGTCCCAGACTCACTCGTCGATCATGGCTGATCTGAACGGCGACGGTCGCGCCGATTATATCACCGGCAAGCGTTTTCTGGCCCATAACGGCCGCGACCCCGGCGACGGTGATTCACCCATTCTGCTGTGGTTTGAGTTTACGCCCGGCCAGGCTCCCTATTACAAAGAACACGTCATCGACACCGACTCCGGCGCGGGCCTCAACATCGTGGTACAGGACATGACTGGCGACAAAAAGCCGGACATCGTGATCGCCAATAAAAACGGCGTGTTCCTGTTCGAGAACCGGACAAAGAAATAACGCCCATCCCCCGCGTTGTCTGTCATCCGCTCTGTTTTCACGCGTTTTTGTCATCCCGACTAAGGACCGGGGGAGGCAAAAGACAGAGATAAAAAAAGAGACCCATCGGCCGACCGAGCAAAAAAAGCCGCTGCGCCCATCCGGACGGACGGGCGCAGCGGCCAGGTAGGTTAGGTTAGTCGTTTTATTTATCGAGTACTACGGTTCCGCCAACTACATAGGCGCCGGCTTCGGTAGCCAGCGAGTACACGCGGTCAACGGTACGAACGGCGGCTTCTGTCCGGACAACCCGGTACGCTTCGGCCCGACCGTTTTCGGTCCGGTACAGCAACTCGCCGGTAGTTACCTCACCCAGGGCTTTGCGGCCGGTAGCCGTCAAAACAGGGTGGTTCGCCGTGGCTTCGAACAGTACGGGTGCGGTGGGCTGAGCCTGCGTACCGGCCGTCAGTTCAGCCGCCGGGCTCAGCCATACACCAGCGATGGTAAATGAACCGGCTTCGTGGACGTTGAGCTTCGTAACCCGGGTTGGCAGAACGGTTTTGGTAGCGGCTGCATAGCCCTGGACCACATCACCGGCCTGTAGGGTGCTGATCGGTTTCGAGCTGCCGTTGGCCAGCGTTACGGGTGCGTCGGCGGCAAAGCAGAAGTTATACTCGTCTTTTTTCTTGTCGCCCCCCTCTTCACTTTTGCCGCTGCCACCGGCCAGCAGTCCGGCCATCTCGCGCGACAGCACAAACGTCAGCGTCGACATCAGCCCGGGCTCTTTCTCCCCTACGTATTTCAGGTCGTCGATGTAGGCGTCCCACGCTTTCCGATCGGCCGATGCGCCCGGAATGACGAACGACTTAACATCGCCTGACTTCTCGTTTTTGTAGATCGCCAGCAGTCCCAGCTCTTTGGTATCCTGGGCGGTAAAGACCTTGTAGAGGTAGATTTTCCGGGTAATTCCATCGCTGTAGGTGAAGACATAGGCCGGACGCTCCTCGTAACGGTCCAGGATGAACCCACCCGATTTGAAATAGGTGTCTTTGTCGAGGTTCGCAATTTTGATGGCTTTGACCGCCGTAGCCTGGTCGGCGGTCATGCCCATGCTGGTGGCAGTCGACTGCGCCCAGACGCGCTGGCTTAAGGTTTGCGTCGTAACGGCGCAGACAACGAAGAGCAGAATGGCAAATAGGTTAGTTTTCATAGTTGACTTGGTTGTTGGTTAGCCTACCCGGGCCGCAATGGCTTCGACCGTCCGGCGAGCCGACGTAAAGGCACCGGCCATCCAGGCGGTCAGGTAGGTTGTATGTTCACCGGCAAAATAGATGTTTCCATCGGGCTCCAGCAGGGCGGGGTAGTATTTCCTGCGGGTAGCGTCGTCGTAGGTAGCCCAGCCACCGGCGCTGTAGGGAAGCCGATGCCAGGCCAGCGAGAACGAATTCTCAAATTCGGCGGGGTACTGGGGGTGAATTTTACCGCCCTGCGCCAGCGCCAGCTTCTCGCGCTCGGCAACCGACATAGCCCCAACGGCTTCGGCCCGGCTGTAAAAGTTGTAATAGCCAATCAGCACCCCTTTGCGCCCCTGGAACCCGAACGACGGATACCAGATCTGGTTGATGTCCATGTTGGTACGCGAAATACCGCCGTATATCCAGTCGTCTTCTTCCCAGAAACGCCGTTTGAACTGCAGCCCGATCTTACCGGTTTTGATGTAGGGGACAAAATCGGCCGCGCGCTTGACGGTACCGGACAGATCGGACTCCAGATTCTTCAGCATCGGCAGCGGGAGCGTACAGACGCAGAATTCGGCGGTCAGCTCAGCGGGTTTTCCATTGCGCTGGTAAACGACCCGCACGCCCGATTCGGTCTTGCGCAACTCGGTAACGGGTGCGTTGAATACGATTTTACCGGCCAGTTTCTTCTCCAGTGCTTTCGGAATAGCATCCATGCCGCCTACCGGCTGAAGCAAGGTAGTCTGTTGTTCGTAGATGTAATCGCCAACGTTGTAGAATACGGGCTGGTTGAAGCCCGAGCGCAGCAGATCGGTCAGACCAAACGGGTCAGTCATCTCGCCGGGCGACTGGCCCGCACCGGGTTCGCGGCTGCTTTTATAGCCCCGCCGGTTGGTGCCTTTATACAGGTGGGCGGTGTTGAGGTCGCCTTCGTTTTTCAGAAAATCGACCAGTTTCTCGATGTCTTCTTTGGTCAGCTGCTGATCGAGAGCACTCTGGTCCAGCGACTTGGCCAGCAGCTCGGCCGTATAGCCGCGCATGTCGTTGTGATACTCTTTGATACGCAGCCGCCGGTTGGCCAGTGGGCCCGTGCCACCGTCGTTATAGAGATAGGCGGCTTCGTTATTCCCGTTAAAGATCTGAAGCGGCACCCCCAGCTCCCGGCAATACTGCAGGGTCAGCTGGTGATGGTGCGGAATACGGGCCGCTCCGCCGTTGAAGTAAAGTCCTTCTTCAAACTGGCAGCTCTGTGGCGTACCTCCACCCAGTTCCGTCTCGGCAGTACCGCCCCGAACCGTCCAGACGCGCCCACCCGAACGCCCCCGAGCCTCCAGCACGGTGCATTCATACCCCAGTTTCCCGAGTTCGTAGGCCGCGGCCATACCGGCCAGCCCGGCTCCCAGAACAACAACCTTACGCCCTTTTCCATCGCTGGTACGTCCGTTAGCAGGCAGGCTCAATGCCGAAGCGGGGGCTGGCTGCAGCAGACCCCATGCCAGTAAGCTAGCGTAACTGGCAGATGTTTGGTTAATAAAGTCACGACGAGTCATAGAACGGGGGAAGAGAGGAGCCGGGGGTGCTGAAGGAAGCGAGGAGGAGCGAATCGGCTGAACAATGTCCGGTGCCTCTCTCCTGCCCCTTCCTGCCTGACTCCTGTAATTAACCTACTACTTTTTTGAAGCTGTCCATGAACATGGCCATTTCATCCATAGTACCCACACTGACCCGGCAGTAGGGCTGGCCACTGAAATCACGCGTCTGGATACCGATGCCATTGGCAAACATCTGGCCCTCGAACGTTTTGGGCTTCATCCGGATGGGGAACAGGATGAAGTTGGCCGCTGACGGAATCACCTCGTAGCCCAGGGCGGTGAGGGCTTTGGTGGTAAAATCGCGGGCTTTGGCGTTTTCGGCCCGGCAGTGATCCTGCCATGCCTTGTCCTGGTAGCTGGCGATACCGGCCATGAGGGTGGTGATGCTTACCGCAAACTCGCCGTTGGTGTACGGCTTCAGCAGCTTCAGCATCTGCGGCTGTGCGATGGCATAGCCCAGCCGCAGACCGGCAAACCCGTGGATTTTCGAGAACGTACGGGCCAGAATAAGGTTCTGCCCTTCGGCCACCAGCTTACCCAGTTTGGGGCGGGCCGCCGGCTCGTAAAAGTCGATATACGCTTCGTCGACGAAGACCGGCACTTTGGGGGATACCTCTTTACAAAAAGCTTCCAGATCGGCCGTTGGCACAACGGTGCCGGTGGGGTTATTGGGGTTGACCAGATAAACCATTTTCACCTCGGGCGTCAGCTTCGACTTGATGGCGTTGAGGTCATACTGGTATTCTTTGGTCATCGGGATCGACACAATCTTGGCGCCCATGCGCTGCGCCCGCTCCAGCAGGTCGTCGTAGGTCATGGCACTGGTCAGGATGGTACCGCCCCCTTTGGCAAAGTGCGAAGCGGCTGCCATCAGAATGTCTGACGAACCCGGCGACATCATGATATGCCTGGCCGTTACGCCCTCGTCGGCCGCAATCAGGTTCTTCAGCTGGGCGAACTCCATCCAGGCGTATCGATTACCAATCTCGCTGGCTTTGATGAGAGCCTCTTTAGCACTGGGTGCAATACCCAGCGGGTTTTCGTTGGCCAGCAGCCGGGCCCGCAGCTTGGGCATCGTATCGGGAGGAGACGTCAACGGAGCAAACTCATTGACGAAGACCGAATGGCCGGGCATACGCTGCACATCGGCTTTAGCAACGCGTAAACCAGCCGTAAGTCCGGCGGTTAGTAACCCACTGGCCCGCAGCCAGTCACGACGAGTTAGAGATGACGACATGATATCTGTTTTATTTTTTTCAGATAAAATTAGACAATCTCCCGAGGACTTCAAAGACCGGACAGGAGTACTGCCAAAGGCCACGATATTAGGCAATAAACTAAAATAAACTATCGACTATAGGTGATTATTATTCGGCCTATTTAACTTTTCACAAAATATTATATTATTTTCTTAAACAAAGTCCATACAACCTAGCAGTAACACAATTCACTATTTAGTCACTGGAAAAAGTATACACGATTTACTCAACGGCAAAACGAATCAGCCACTGGCCTATGGTCTGGCTGGTCAGGTCGAAGATCAAATTGGGAAACAGCCCCAGCGCCAGCGCCAACGCCCCCAGCGGCACCAGCAGCAGCTTTTCGCGCAGCGTCAGGTCGGTCAGGACCGATGCCATATCATGGCGGGACCAGGCCGTTCCGAAGAACATGCGCTGTAACGTCCAGAGAAAATAGGCCGCGGCCAGCAGAATACCCGACGTCCCCAATACGGTCAGCCAGCCCGGTATCCATTCGGACTGAAAACTGCCCATGAGCGTGAATAACTCGCCCACAAAGCCCGAAAAGCCGGGCAGCCCCAGCGACCCGAAAAAGGCAACCGCCGTCAGGATCGCAAACTGAGGCATCGGCTGCATCAGCCCCCGATACGAGTCGATTCGCCGGTCGTGGGTCCGGTCGTACAGTACCCCCGTCAGCAGAAACAGCATGGCCGACAGCACCCCGTGGCTGACCATCTGATAAACCGCCCCGTTGATACCTTCGGCCGTGAGCGACGCCACCCCCAGCAGCACGAATCCCATGTGCGATACGGACGAGTAGGCAATCATTTTCTTCAGGTCAGTCTGCGCCAGCGCGTTGAGCCCGCCATACACGATCGACAGCACCCCCAGCCCCGCCAGGCCGGTGGCATATTCGGCAGCTCCGTCGGGAAAGAAATTCCAGGCGATTCGCAGGAAGCCGTAGCCACCGATCTTGAGCAATACCCCCGCCAGCACCACCGAAATAGGCGTGGGGGCTTCAACGTGGGCGTCGGGCAGCCAGGTATGCAGCGGTACGATCGGCAGCTTGACCGCAAACCCGAGAAATACGGCCCAGAACGCCAGCATACGGGCCGGCATACCCAGCACGATCGGCTCAGCCGCCGGGTTCAGGAACGCATCGGGCAGGTAATTACGGCCATCGGCCAGGTAGCGCATATCGAAGGTGTGTACAATCTGGGCCGGGTTGAGCTGCCCCGCCTGTATGTGCGCCTGCAGCAGCCGGATCACCTCATCGGTCAGGGCCGAGGGGTCGGTGACGAAGCCAGCTGCCAGCGCCGTACTGACCGGGTCCATGACCGACAGATACAGCCCGATCATGACAAGCAGAATCAGCAGCGAACCGAGCAGGGTATAGAGAAAAAACTTGATCGACGCGTATTCGCGTCGGGGGCCGCCCCATAAGCCAATCAGGAAATACATCGGCAGGAGCATGAACTCGAAAAACAGGAAGAACAAAAAGAAGTCGAGCGCTACAAAGCAGCCCATCACCGTCCCCGTCAGCAGCAGATACAAGGCATAATAGGCTTTCTGCCGGTGCGTAATGGTCCAGGAAGAGACAACCCCCGCCAGCATCACCACCGCCGACAGCACCACCAGCGGCAGGCTGATGCCGTCTACCCCCACCAGGTAATCGATGGATGCGATACCGAGCCGCCCCAGTGGCAACGTAATCCAGTCGGCCTGTTCGAGCAACTGATAACCGCCTGCCGACCGGTCGAAGGCGGCATAGGCCAGCCCCGCCAGCCCTACTTCGAGGATCGTAACGCCCAGCGCAACCCATCGAAAGGCGGCCGTCTGGCGTTCGGGCAATAGGGCCACCACGAGCGAACCCAGCAGCGGCAGAAATATGAGTAACGAAAGCAGCATGTCTAGCGCGGTCCTGAACCGCCAGTAATCATCTAGTTGACCGAACGCTATGTCCGGTTATAGTATCCACCAAAGAACGATCAGCAGCCCTACAACGGCCGCTGTAATGTACGACTGCACCCGGCCGTTCTGCACCGAGCGCGTCAACCGACCCAGCCGACCCGCCAGCCAGGCCGCCCCGTTGACCAGCCCATCGACCCCGAACCGGTCAAAGGCATGGACCAGATGCGCCAGCACAACGCCCCCTATCCCCGCGCCGTTTACGGCTCCGTCGACCAGACGCTGATCAGCCCGGTTGAGCAAGGTCGCGGCTTTGATGGCCGGTGTGATGATGTACCACTGGTACGCCCGGTCGAGAAAGCCGTACTGCACCGAGAGCTGCACATACAGCCGGGCTGGATTAGGCTCCCGCATCCGAACGCCGAACCAGCCGCCCAGCAGCACCAGCATCACAGAAACAGGGGGTAACCAGAGCAGTTCAGCTTCGGCAGGCAGGGGCAGCAGGCCAAAAACCCAGCTCCCATGCGCGGAAAAAGGATTGATCGAAAACCAGAAAGCTACGGACAGCGCGGCCAGTATGACCACCGGTACGCGCATCAGTCCGTCTGCTTCGTGTACGCCCGACAGCGGTGCGGCTTCGGGCTGGTACTGACCCAGGAAAATCAGTCGCCACTGCCGCGCCATATACAGCGCCGTCAGTCCGGATGATAGCAACAGCAGTACTGGAATACCAGCAGCCAGGGAGATATCGGCGGTTTCGGCCCAGGCGAAGGCTCCGCCCAGAATCGCTTCTTTCGATAGGAAGCCCGAGAAAAGCGGTACGCCCGCCAGCGCTGCGGCACAGACCGTATAGGCCACAAACGTAACCGGCAACGCCCGACTCAACCCACCCATCTGCCGCATATCCTGCGTATGTACGGCGTGAATAACCGACCCGGCACTCAGGAACAGCCCAGCCTTGAAGAACGCATGGGTCAGCAAATGAAACAGCGCCCCGCCCACGTTTCCCATTCCCATGGCGGCCACCATCAGCCCCAGTTGCGAAACCGTCGAGAAGGCCAGCACTTTCTTGATATCAGTCTGGAAGAGGGCCGAATAGCCACCCCAGATGGTAGTGATCGTGCCGATCAGCACAATGACAGCCCGCGCATCGGGCGATAGCAGCGGCTGAATACGAGCCAGCAGAAATACACCAGCCGCCACCATCGTAGCCGCATGCAGCAGCGCCGACACCGGGGTTGGCCCTTCCATCGCATCGGGTAGCCACGTCAGCAGCGGAAACTGAGCCGACTTACCCACGCAGCCCATGAACAGACACAAACCTACCGCCGTGGGGGCTACAGCGTAAAGATCGGTATGGGTCAGCTGCGCCAGATCGAGCGTATCGTAGTAGTAATAGGTCAGAAAAATACCGATCAGCATGCCCATATCGCCAACCCGGTTCATCAGAAACGCTTTTTTAGCGGCCTGACTCGCAGCGGGCCGGTCAGCGTAGAAACCAATAAGCAGGTACGAAGCCAGCCCAACCAGCTCCCAGAAGGCGTACATCACCAGCAGGTTACCAGCCAGAACGATGCCCAGCATGGCGCCGATAAACAGTTGCAGATAGGCAAAATAGCGCGATAGCCGGGGCTCATCGTGCAGGTAAGACAGCGAATACATCTGTACAAGCAGGGCTACCCCGTGTACGATAACCAGCATAAGCCCCGCCAGCCCATCGACCCGGAAGCCAATATCGAATGAAATTCCCGACAGCGTTGCCCAGTCGGCCTGTAAGGTAAGCGGCTGCTCCGGGAGGTTCACCGCCAGCCCGATCGACCCGATCAGTCCCAGCGCCGTCAGCCCCACAGCCAATGGTCCCGCCAGGCGCCGGTTGGCCAGCGATACGGTCAGGAATCCGGCAAACGGCAGCAGTAACAGGCAAACAGCTAGTAACGATTGGAGCATTCCGAAGAAGGTTGGCGTCTCAGGCCGCAAATATCCCGATTCATCGATGGGAAACCAACTACCACCCAGCCGTTTTCAGCCATCCCGTCAGGCTCAGGCGGTCGCGGGTGGCCGGCAGCACCTCATGTTCCAGCCGGGCGCTCTCGAAACAAACCAGCCGCCCGCCGGTCGGGTTGACCCGGATCAGCTGTTCGCTCCCGTCGGTCTGGGGCAAATAAAATGCCAGCTGGCCCCCATCGGTCTCCTGCCAGTCGGCGTTGAGGTAACAGATGACCGACAGCTTCCGGCGCGAATCGCTCCGGAACTGATCGAGGTGGCGTTTGTAGAACGTACCCGGCGGATACAGGGCGTAGTGAAATTCGTAGTCGCGCAGGCCTAGAAAACAGGTCTGGTTAACGTAGTGCATAAAGGTATTGACCCGACCCAGAAAAGCCGCTTCGTCCGGCGTTGCGGTGGCCTCGTCGATCCACAGAATCTCGTCGCCCCGGATGGCCGTCTGTACGGTGACCTGTTCATTGCCGATACCCGCCACCCGAAACTGACCAGCCTGCCGCCGGTGATGCAGCTGCTGCGCCAGCGAGGCCACTTCGCCGGCTGAGAGAAACTCATCGACAATACCGTATCCTTCGTTCAGTATGCCATCGATGATGGATTCATATTGGTGAACAGGGAGTTCGTTATCAGGCTGGTTCATAGGTATATTCAGGTTGCGGCTCTTTATCACTACTGCCTCAGTTCGTTCAGCTCGTCGAGTTGAGCCGTTCGGAAATGACGATACACCTGCAGCACGATGGCCAGCGCTACCGCCGACTCCGCAGCCGCGACCACCATCACAAACAAAGCCAGCATCTGGCCCTGAATGCGGTCGGGATCGTACTGACTGAACGCAACCAGGTTGATATTGACGGCGTTGAGCATCAGCTCGATGCCCATCAGCACCACGATGGCGTGTCGTTTCAGCAACACTACGGCCAGGCCAATGCTGAATAGAGCGGCTCCAACGATCAGAAATAAATGGCTATCTACAGATTGCACGTTTGCCGGGGTTTAGCAGAAATTGTCAGAATGGATGAGGCTTATCGGGTCAGTCGGTTACTCGCCAGATAGGTAGCCCCGACCAGAGCCGCCAGCAGCAGAATACCAACGATTTCGAACGGAACAATGTACTCGGTCATGAGCTGACGGCCTACCGTTCTGATCGTACTTTCCCAGCCAACCGGCTGGTTCAGCAGGGCAAAGGAGGCCCGCGCCAGCAACGTGTACAAAGCCACAAACACGCCCCCCGACACCAGCAACGCCATACCCCACGAGTTGCCGATCCGGTTAGGCGACGGAATCTGGTTGGGCCGCTGGCTGTCGGTATTCGTTCCCGACCCGGCTTTGCTGGTCAGCATGACGCCAAAAATAACCAGCACCAGTACCCCACCTACGTAGATCATGATCTGGGCTACGGCCAGAAAGTCGGCACTGGCCAGTACGAACAGGCCTGCCACCCCCAGCAAGGTCAGGAGCAGAAAAAAAGCCGCGTACATCACATTCCGGGTCAGCAGCACCGCCAGCGCACTGACCAGCGTAAGGGCGGCAAAACCATAAAAAGCAAGTTGAATCACAGGTTGTAGGCGGTTTGGTCAGGTTATTCGGCTGCGTCTGGGTCCGACGCCGGTTTGTCGGCCGATGCATCCGGTGCAGGAGCCGCGGGTTTGGGCTTCATCGTCGGTCGGAAACCGGCCGGCTTCGGTGTAGGTGCTGCCGCCGATGGCGCTTCGGCCGGCTTCGGTTCGGGCTCGGCGGGTTTGGGCTTCATCGTTGGCCGGAAAGCAGGCCGGGGCCGGGCAGTATCCGTTGGCTCGGGTGCCTTTTCCAATTCAGATTCAGCGGGCATTGCTGGCTCCGGGAGAACGGCGGGCTTCGGTTTCATAGTTGGCCGAAAACCAGCCGGTTTCGGAGGTGCTTCGGGCGTATCGGGTGCTTTCTCACTGTCTGCGGGCGCAGCCGGTTTCATCGTTGGCCGGAAAGCCGGACGAGGCTTCGGTGTATCGGTCGACTCAGGAGCGGGCGGGGTCGCGGCCGGTGCGGGCTCGGTCGGAACCGGAGGGGTCGGCTTCATCGTTGGGCGGAAACCGGCTGGTTTCGGCTTCGGCAGGTCTTCCGGTGTCTTTTCCGCGCCGGGTTCGGCAGGTTTGGCCGCCGGTTTCATCGTTGGCCGGAAAGCCGGTTTAGCAGGCGAAACGGGCAGCTTCTCCGGCTCGGTGGCCGCTGGTTCGGCTTTTTCTTCGTCAGCTGGCGCGATTGGAGCGGGCGGCTCGGCGGGCTTCTGCGAAGGGCGGAATACGGGTCGTTTTTTGGCTTCTAACCCACCCTGCGCAATCTGCTGCATCTCGTCGGGAGTCGCATCGGTTGCTGGATGAGCAATAGCCCCGTCGGTCGAGTTGGCAGTTGGGTCGGGAGCCGCGGGTTTGGCCGTCGGCCGAAACACGGGACGTTTGGCAGCGGGTGCCATTGCTGGCTCACTGGCGGGAGTCGGTTGAGCGCGTTTGGCCGCAGCGGCCTGTTTGGCTTCTTCTTTCTCGCGGACAAACTGTTCGTAGAGGGCGCGCTTTTCGTCGGCCTCCTCGGGAGTTAGTTCAGCGAAACTATAGGTGAGTTTACCCAGCTCAAATTCGCTGTAATCGAAGGTCTTGTCCATCGTCAGGCACTCCGTTGGGCACACAACGGTACAGAGGCCGCAGTAGCAGCACTTGGCCATATCGATGTCGAACTTGGCGGCATACAGCCGGATCGGGGAGCCATCTGACGCCCGGCCTACTTCTTCCGTTGCTTTTATAGCATCGATGGTGATGCAGTCGACGGGGCATACCTTGGCGCATTTGTCGCAAACGATACAGTCGTCGATCTCGTTGCGAAGCCGGTAGCGTCCGTTGTCGGGAATCGGCAGCTGCTCGTGCGGATACTGCAGCGTTACAAGCCCATTCTGCTGATCGAAATAGTTGTCACTGGCAATGCCTTCCGGGGTTCGGCGGTGGGTAGCCTGGCGCAAATGCCGCCAGGTTAAGCTCAGTCCTTTCAGCGTTGTCCGAATCCCGGATCGTATATCCCTGATGTATGACATTGATGATTGAGCAATTGAGTGATTGAATGATTGAGCGCATCAGGTTGGTAACTCACACAATCACTCAATCACCCATTCACAACTTATAAGGGTGGAAACCGGGCGGGGTCGGCTTCGCTCATGAGCGAATAAACGACCTCGATCACGTCGTCAACGCTGGGTTTCGAAAAATAATCCCCATCGGAGCCGTAGGGTGGCCGGTGTGCTTTTGCCGATAATGTACGCGGAGCCGAATCCAGGTACCGATAGGCGCCCTGCTCGTCGACCACCTGCTGCATCATGAATGCCGACGCGCCACCCGGCACGTCTTCATCGGCAAACACGACCCGGTTGGTTTTCGAAATCGACGCTACGATCGAATGATGCACGTCGAACGGCAGCAGCGTCTGCGCATCGATCACCTCCAGGCTAATGCCCATAGCAGCCAGCTGGGTAGCGGCCTCCATCGCAATCCGGCACATGGAACCGTACGTAACCAGCGTTACGTCAGTACCGGATCGTAATATGTCGGGTACGCCCAGCGGCAGCGAGAACTCGGTGAGGTTATCGGGCACCCGCTCCTTGAGCCGGTATCCGTTCAACGATTCGATCAGCAGCGCCGGATCGTCACCTTTGATGAGGGTATTGTAGAAACCAACGGCCTGGGTCATGTTACGGGGCACCAACACGTGCATGCCGCGCAGGCTGCCGAGCATGGCACCCATGGGCGAACCCGAATGCCAGATGCCTTCGAGCCGGTGGCCACGCGTCCGCACAATGACCGGCGCTTTCTGACCACCGCGGGTGCGGTACTGCAAGGTTGCCAGATCGTCGGTCAGGGTGGGCAGCGCGTAATAGATGTAATCGAAATACTGAATCTCGACAATAGGCCGCAGCCCACGCATGGCCAGGCCAACGCCCTGTCCAATGATGGTTGTTTCGCGGATGCCGGTGTCAGTAATCCGAATCTCGCCGTATTTCTCCTGCAAGCCGGCAAATCCCTGGTTTACGTCGCCGATCTGCCCTACGTCTTCGCCCAGGGCTACTACGCGCGCATCGCGGCTGAAGAGGTTATCGAAATACCGCTGCATCAGCAGGTAGCCGTCCACCACGGGGCTCTCGTCCGAATACCGGGCGGGCTCTCCCGTAATCCGCATCGGCGACTCGGGCGACTGGCTATAGAGATGGGAGCTGAACCGTTCGGCGTTTTCGGCATTGGTACGGTCGAGCCAGGTCCGCAAGCCCTGCCTGGCCGTACCGGTATCGGTGCGCAGCAGCCGGAGTGCCTTACGAACAGCCGCTACCGAATCGCGCCGGAGCAGGGTGTTGGTCTTGCGCAGCTCCTCGCGGATGGCCATCAGCTCGGCCGCTTTCGGATGATTACGGGCCGATCGCTGCAGCAGATCGAGGGCTTCGTCGTGGTCGGCCTTCATCGACTGCTGGTAGGCGTTCCAGGCGTCGATCCGGGCTTTCTTGGCCACTTCCTTGGCCTGGGCCTCGATGGCATCGAGTTCGTCGTGGGTAGCGTAGCCGTTTTCCAGAATCCACTGGCGGAACGTCAGATTACAATCGTGCTCAGCTTCCCAGTTCAGCCGCTCTTTCGACTTGTACCGCTCGTGCGAACCTGAGGTCGAGTGGCCCTGCGGCTGGGTCAGCTCCTGCACGTGGACCAGAACCGGTACGTGCTGCTCCCGGCAGATGCGGGCGGCCTGCTGGTAGGTTTCCAGCAGCGCCACATAATCCCAGCCTTTAACGGTAAATATCTCAAAGCCTTTCTCGTCGGCATGATCCCGCTGAAAACCGGCCATCGCCTTCGAAATACTTCCTTTAGTGGTCTGATATTCAACGGGCACCGAAATACCGTATCCATCGTCCCAAACCGACATGAGCAGCGGCACCTGCAGCACCCCGGCGGCATTCATCGTCTCCCAGAACATACCCTGCGAGGTAGACGCATCGCCGATATTGGCATACACGATTTCGTTGCCATGGTGCGAGAAGGCCGGCATGTCGTGCAGCGCCGGATTTTGCCGGAACAGCCGCGATGCGTACGCCAGCCCCAGCGAACGGGGAATCTGCCCGGCTGTCGGTGCAATATCGCATACGGAATTATACTGATCTGTCTGACTGCGCCAGAGGCCCTGCTCATCGAGCCAGCGCGTGGCATAGTGGCCATTCATGGAACGCCCGGCCGTGTTCGGATCGTGGGCAACGTCGGTATGGGCATAAAGCTGGGCAAAAAACTCCGTCCAGCGAAGCTCGCCCAACGCGGCTACAAAGGTCTGATCGCGGTAGTACCCCGACCGGAAATCACCCCGGCTAAACGAGCGGGCCGCTGCCAGCTGGGCCAGTTCTTTCCCGTCACCGAAGATACCGAATTTGGCCCGCCCGCCCATAACATCGCGCCGACCTAACAGGCTAACCTGTCGGCTTTCGCAGGCCAGTCGATAGTCAGATAGGATTTTTTCACGACTTAGAATATCAGCCGAGCGGAGTTGTTCGTTTGCTATCACAGCAGAGCTACGGGTTGAAAAAGTCCGGAAATTAATTTCTTGATGAAGTGCTACAGGGTGGTAACGTTCTACAACCATGTAAAAGTAAAAGTAAGATAAAAGTTAGCAGCTTTCAAAAAAACGATTTTCTCTGTTTCTTTGTTGACCCGACAGCGACCAACAAGAATTTGGCAAACTGTTTGCTCTGACAACATTTAATCGGCAAAGTATCTTAACAACCAAACCATAATTCCGTTTAGTCCAATGAAAAAGATTTTTTCACTTTTCGTAGCTTTATTTGTGCTGGTCGCAGTTAGTTACGCCCAAAAAGGAGTCATGAAGTTTGCGAAAGAAACGCATGACTTCGGCAAGATCGAGCAGGGCAAACCCGCTACGCATGTGTTTGAGTTCAAAAATACAGGCACCGATCCAATCATCATCAACGACGCGCAGGCTTCCTGCGGTTGCACCAAGCCCAGCTTCTCGCGCGAGCCGGTGATGCCCGGCAAAACCGGCACGATTTCGGCTACGTACAATGCCGCTGCCGCTGGTCAGTTCACCAAAACGGTAACGGTAACGAGCAATGCCGAGTCAGGACAAACGGTTCTGTATCTGAAAGGCGAGGTTGTTTCGCAGAAAGAAGCGGCTACCGCAGCCGCTCCGGCAGCAGCCCCAGCTCAGAAAAGCGCTAAAAAAAGCACCAAGACTTCACGCTAACACGCTGAAGGGTTAATAGTGTGGTCAAGAAAGGCATCTGGTCGTTTACCGGATGCCTTTTTTCGTACCTTAGGGATAACTTGTACCAAGAGACCGGCCTGAAACGGGGCTCTTTTTTTACGCATACCCACATACCCCACTGTTAACTGATATGCCCCATGTTTCTCCCTATCCTTGGCCTCCTGATCCTGATTGCCGGCTTTGCCGTTAATACACCGGCTCTTACTTTTTCGCGGTATGCGCGCCCCCTCAAACTGATCGGCGGCATCCTGATCGTACTGGGCTTCCTTACATCCAGCATCCGGCAGATCAACGCAGGTCAGGTAGGCGTTATCACCCTGTTCGGCAATGTCGACGACCGCGCTCTTCAGTCTGGCCTCAATTTTGTTAACCCCCTGGCCCGGGTCACCGAATACGACATCAAGACGCAGAACTACACCATGTCGGCCACCCACGACGAAGGGGAGCGCCAGGGCGATGATGCCATTCGGGTACTGACGGCCGACGGGCTGGAAGTCGTCATCGACCTGACGGTTCTGTACCGGGTTATTGCCACCGACGCCCCGAAAATCCATGCGCTGATCGGTACAGATTATACCGACAAGGTGGTTCGCCCCATTACCCGGACCCGCATCCGCGACAACGCCGTATACTACGACGCTGTGGCCCTCTACTCTACCCGGCGCGATGAGTTTCAGAACCGCATCTACAAAACCATAGAGGCCGATTTCCGGAAGCGAGGCCTGTTGCTCGAGCAACTGCTGATCCGCAACATCGATCTGCCCGCATCGGTAAAGAAAACCATCGAATCAAAAATCAACGCCGAACAGGACTCCCAGAAGATGCAGTTCGTGCTGGCTAAGGAGCGGCAGGAAGCTGAACGGAAACGGGTCGAAGCACAGGGCATTGCCGACTATCAACGCATCCTCTCAACGGGGCTCAGCGACCGGCAACTCCAGTACGAGCAAATCAAAGCCCAACGTGAACTGGCGGCTTCGCCTAACGCCAAAATCATCATCATGGGCGGGCGGGGTACTACGCCATTACTTCTAACCGATAAATAAGCAGCCGTTCTGCCGTTACGCTCCTCCCTATGCAAACTGCTCCTTCTTCGGCCCAGGAGCCAGCCCTGGCTCAACCCGCCCCGATCCGGCGGCTGCTCTCCCTCGACGCCCTGCGTGGCTTCGACATGTTCTGGATTATGGGTGGTGAAGAAATTTTTCACGTCCTGGCCCGAACAACGGGCTGGGCCTGGGCCGTACTAATGGCCGACCAGTTCACCCACGTTGCCTGGAACGGATACCGCCCCTACGACAATATTTTTCCGCTCTTTCTGTTTCTGGCAGGTGTATCAACGCCCTACTCGCTCGGGAGCCGGCTGGCGCGTGGTCATAACCGGGCTGCGCTGGCGCGCAAAGTAATTCAGCGGGGGCTTATTCTGGTCCTGCTGGGGGTTATCTACAACAATGGTCTGTTCGTGAAGCCGTTTGCCGAACTCCGTTTTCCGAGCGTGCTGGGCCGCATCGGGCTGGCGGGCATGTTTGCCCAGCTGATCTACCTCTACGTTCGTAATGAGCGTAGCCGATACGCGCTGTTTGCCGGTATCCTGCTCGGTTACTGGGCGTGGCTGGTGCTGATCCCCGTACCGGGAGCCGGAGCAGCGGGTAGTCTGACGATGGAAGGCAGCTGGGTCGGCTACGTGGATCGGCTGCTGGTGCCCGGCCGGCTTCATAAAGGTATTCACGATCCTGAAGGGCTCCTGTCTACCCTTCCCGCCATCGGAACCGCTATGCTGGGCATATTTGCCGGTACTCTCCTCCACCGACGCGATGTGAGCGACCGTTTCAAGCTTCAGTGGCTCGTGCTGGCCGGGGTGGTTTGTCTGGCGCTGGGCTGGCTCTGGAATCTCGTATTTCCGGTCAATAAAAACCTGTGGACCAGCTCATTTGTGCTGGTGGCGGGCGGCTGGAGTTTTCTGATGCTGGCCCTTTTTTACTGGATCATCGACATACAGGACAGCCGTCGGTGGGCCTTTTTCTTCGTTGTCATCGGCACCAACTCGATCCTGATTTACCTGGCTGGCGAAGTGATTGATTTCGAGCACGCGGCTCATTACCTGTTTGGCGGGCTGCTGGCCTTCTTCAGCGAGCCGGTTCGGGCGTTGGGTGGGGTACTGGCGTTTCTGGCCGTGAAATGGGGCTTTTTGTACGTGCTGTACCGCCAAAAATTGTTCTTACGGGTCTGACCGTATCGATCAGCTTGTCTGGATGGTCATCGATCCCGAAGATACCGCCCCGCTGGGGCTGGGTACAGGGAAACAGGTAGCGGCATCTATGAACATATTGCCCCTCCGGGGCTTGGTGGCGGATGACATCAGGAGAAGTACCACCCGTTGACAGGACTCACGCTGGTGGCTGCCTGCTTTAGGTACAAAAGATATTAGTTGGCCAGGCCCATGGCGGTGAGCCAGGCCTGACAGGCGCTGGGCCAGCTGTTGAGCGACCCAAACTTTTGCGTACGCAAACCGTATCCATGCCCCCCTTTCGGATACAGGTGCATTTCGGCCGGTACGTTGTGTTTCAGGCAGGCCAGATAATACAGGATGCTATTCTCCACAGGCACACCCTTGTCGTCTTCGGAGTGTACCAGAAAGGTGGGGGGCGTCTGCGCCGATACCTGTAGCTCATTCGAGAAATCAGCAATCAGTTCGGGCGACTTATTGAGAGTACCCAGCAGCTTATCGCGCGACCCTGTGTGGGCTTTCTCACCGAACGTAATGACGGGATATAACAAAATCGCAAAATTGGGTCGGGCCGCGTCCGGTCGGGCCACGTCTGGTCGGGCCGCGTCCGGTCGGGCTGACGCGGGTGGTCGCTGATAGTGGGTCGATACGGTAGCGGCCAGATGACCGCCGGCTGAGAAACCCATGATCCCTATTTTGGCCGGATCGATACCGTAACGGCCCGCCTGTTGCCGAATCAGCGTCAGCCCCTGCAAAGCATCCATCAGCGGTACCTCGTGCTGATTGGTCATAATTTTCGGATCGGGCAACCGATACTTCAGCACAAACGCCGTGATCCCCATCTGGTTGAACCAGCGCGCAATATCTTCACCCTCATGACTAGCGGCCAGAATACTGTAACCGCCACCGGGACAAACCATTACAGCCGCTCCCGTTGCTTTTCCTTTCGGCGGCAGGTAGGCCGTTAGCGTCGGAACCGACACGTTGCTGATCCGTAGAATGCCGTCCGTGGTTTCGGCTTTTTCGGTAATCGATACGTTGGGGAGTGCATTCGGGATAGCCCCGTCAGGCCATAGTTTCAGTACTTCCTGTGAGTGAGCTACGGAGCCCAGTACGGTGGTCATGACTACAGTAAGAAGAAAAGCGCGCATGTAAACAGAGGTAGGCCGACAAACCAACAGGCACCTACACAGTTCCAAAGCGAACAGCTCGGGCGGCTCTACTCATATTTCTACCTCACTGTCGGTGGTTGGGGTCGCTTCTTTCGAGCCGCTGTTCAACACCTCGATCAGCTCCTTTACGCGGTAAACCGTCTTGTTATAGCGATTGCCCAGAATAATGATGACGTACTCATCCTTGGGACTGAACCAGAACATGGTGTTATAGCCCTTCCACCAGCCGGAATGGTAGATGTATTCAGGTTTGTTCAGACCGTCGAGCATCATCCGGAAACCGTACCCGTAATTTTTGGCCCCTTTCCGTTCAAAACTCCGCGGAATGAAGGCTTCGGCCAGGGTCTTTTTCTGGAGCAGACAATCGCCGTTCAGCGCCCGGTACCATCGGAAGAGATCGCCCGTGGTCGAGTAGATGCCCTTGTCCCCTACCACATCGTCGTAATAATCTTTGGGAATCCGGCGGTTCCATTGGTAACCCGCCGTTCGATGGTGATTGATGGAGTCGTTCCTGGTGGTGGCCACGAAGGTCTGGTGCATGCCCAGCGGATCGAAAATGTTTTTCTTGATAAACGCTTCGTAACTCTGCCCGGTCGCTTTCTCAATGATTGACGCCAATACCATGTAATTCGTGTTGCTATAGCTGAAGCCGCGGCCCGGAATATTGTAGGCTTTAGGGGTTGGCTTCACCGTAGCAAACCAATGCATAATGGTCGCGTTGGTCGGATATGGCTTTTCTCTCTTGTAGAAGTTCACCTTCATACTGTCGTCGAAAGCGTAGGCGTAGTTGGGCAGTCCGCTCCGGTGGCTCAGCAACTCCCGTATCGTAATCCCATGGTACGGAAAGTCGGGATAGAACTTCTGAATGGTGTCTTCGAGCGAGAGCTTACCGGCTTCGATGAGCTTCAGGGTACCGACCGCCGTAAAAGTTTTCGACAGCGAAGCCAGCTGGAATTTAGAGTCATCGACCAGCGTATCCCGCTGATTTCGCTCAAAATGGCCCAGACCGAAACAGTTCCGGTACAGAACGATGCCTTTCTGCGCCACCAGCACATTGCCGTTAAGGCCCTCCCGAACCTTCTGCCGGAAAATGGCTTCGATCTGCTGCGACTTCTGCTCAGCATTGATTTGCCGTCGAATAGCCTGTTGTTCGTCGGCTGAAACAACCTGTTCATCAGCACAGGAGCGCAGCGCGCGCGCCGACTTATTCAATTCCTTCTGAGAATTCTGACCGCAGGAGAACCCGACAGTGACAAGAAACAAGATACTATAACCGATACGACTCATCCGCACCATCCTCACGCACTATTATAGGCTAATTACACAGACTAACTTGAGCAAAAATAGGGATTCTTACCAAAGCGAATTACTACACTTTGCCGGTCTGCCACAAATAATAGGCAAAAACTTACCAATGGCCTCGACGGGGAATAACCAAGTTGGGGTAAAAAATCTTTTCACGATCAATAAGAACTTCTAGCAGCCTGAGAATTGGCCGGCCGGCTGAACAGGCCCGACTTCCGCAATCCAAGGTAGGCTCCTACGCTGTTGGGCAGCAAGCCACCCGAGTCGAGCGCCAACGAGCCGTTCAGGGTCGTTCCGCCCAGTATATTTAGGGGCACAGATGCCGTCAGCAATCCCGAAAACTGCGTAGGAAGAGTCAGGTAAGGCGATGGGTAGGTACCGGCATTGATGCTGTACGAAAGCCGGGTCGTTACATCGACCGTACCGAACAGCAGGGCGCTAACCCCCAGGTGGTACGCACTAACCCGGTTATTTACAATACCGGTACCTGTTGACAATTCAGGGCGCGATTCGTCGGCAGCAGTCAAAAAAGGTGTACCAATAGTTCTTCTAAAATAAACCCATCCGTCCTGAAACTGACTGTGATTGAAGTAATTATCCCGCCCCCGCCGACGGTCATCATCGATCACGAACTCATCTCCGCCCTGACTACCCGTAAACAGGTACTCGAACGTAATCTGACGGAGAGAGAAAGCCCCTTCAGCCGGGATATTCCTGTTTTTCAACCGCAATCCGTTCAGGCCGTCGGCGATGTTTGTACCGTAGAACAGCGATCCGTCATCGTACAGAAACTGGCGATACACGTACACATTCCAGCCACCAATATCAGCATCAGCCGCCAGATCGACAGACCCCAGGTGGTTGCCGATCCGATTTTCTTCAAACGAAGTAACTACGTTATCATTCTGGAAGTTACCCCGCGAACCAAGAACTACCGCCGGATAATAGCGAAGCGTAGAAGGCAGCTGACCATTAACGGCCACGTTGGGACTAAGTACACCCGGAGCAGCCTGACCTGCCCAGATTACCTGGTGGTTGAAGCCCGCATAGAGTCGAAACGGCCAGGTGGTTTTTCCTAACCGGCCGTACAGATACTTTTGATGCAGAAAAGAGCCTGTGATCTGACGCCCCGTGTTCTCGAACCATCCGTGCGAGTAGGCGCCCAGAAAGGAGATAATTCCCCTGGTAAATGGAATACTGGTGAAGGTAGGAACGCCGATCTGAATTTTCGGAATGGGCAGGGCGTTACCCGACCAGGCATAGGCACCGGTTGTCAGCAGGGTATCGACCAGACCAACCAGTTCGCGCCGACGACCCGCATAGAGTTCAAAAGCCCCCAGTCTGCCTTTTATATAAGCCTCCGGTACTAAAACCTGATTGGTTGCTCCGGCATTGGCAACGACATCAAGGCCATAACCCCAGTCGATTTTAGGCCGGTAGCCAGTGCTGTCGGCAGCTCTGTAGTCTGATTTCAGGCCGGCACTAAAGCGGGCGATCGAGCCATTCAGAGGTACTGTACCGTACTGATTAGCCCGGAGCCAGAAGGGCGTCTGATCAGAAGCTACCAGTCCGCCCGCTTCCAGATGATAGGCATTCGTTCGTTGACGTTGAGCCTGCAGGCCATGACTCGTAACGAGCCAAAGCCCCAGCAATAAAATACGGGTTATCCTCATAGATAAAAAACGGCTCTGCGTTGGTCAAAACCGTTTTGTTGCATTACAGGCTGGCTATTTATTTGCCACGTCCCTGGGCCATGACACGCAGGGTCTGCGCAATGATCCACATATCAAAAAAGAACGACCGACGCTCGGGATACAGCAAGTCGTACCGCAGGCGCTGAACCATCTCATCGATCGTGGCGGCATAGCCAAACTTAATTTGACCGATCGATGTGATACCGGGCTTCACCTTCAGCAGCGACCGGTATTCAGGTGCAACCTCAACGATCTGATCGATGAAGAACTGCCGCTCGGGCCGTGGGCCAACGACAGACATGTCGCCTTTGAGCACGTTAACGAACTGAGGTATTTCATCCAGACGGGTCTGGCGCATGAACCGCCCCCAGGGCGTGATCCGGCTATCGGCCAGGCCACCCGACAACGATGGGCCCGCTTTCTCAGCGTTCACGTACATACTACGGAACTTGATGATTTTGAACGGCTTGCCACCCCGTCCGATTCGCTCTTGTGCGTAAAAGATAGGGCCTTCCGATGTCAACTTCGTAATCAATGCCAGCACCAGAAATATCGGCATGCCAATTAAAAGCGCTCCCAGCGAAAAGGCGATATCGAACCCCCGCTTCAGCATGTTGACCCTGAAGTCGGCCAGCATTTGCGACGACAGGTTCAGAACCGGCAGGAAATCATGGTACTCAACCGAAGCGCCCCGCGTCAAAAATCCGCGAAAGTCTACCAGCAGCTTTACCTGGTAGTTTTCGTCTTCGGCCTGATCCACAATCTCTTTCAACTTATTATTATCAATGTAGGGCATACAGCAGTATACACAGTCTATATTCTGTTCTTTGATATAACGGGCTAAGTCGTTATAACCGCCGGTCAGCATAGACTTGTTCTCGTCGGTGGCATGATCAAAGTATCCCTGAAACCGGAATCCCATTTCGGGATGCAGTTCGTAGAAACTTTGAATCGTACTGGCCAGCTTGCCATAGCCGACCACGATATACCGTCGGTTGTTATATCCACGCGCCCGATACTCTTTCAAAAAGACCAGCCCGCCAATCCGAAAAGCGGCAGCCATACTGGTAAACAGCACGTACGTTATCAATAAATGCTCTCTGGAGTAATAATAGCCTTTTATAGCTACCCAGCATATAGAGATGACCGCTATATGCAGCGCCATCAGGAAGAGCAATTTCTTTATTAAATGGTCCGCTTTAAAAAGCTGACGAGGAAACGTATAGGGCTTGAACAGCAACACCTCAACCAGCCACACCAGATTAAACAACACCCACAGCAGCGCATAGGGCGGTTCTGAAACAGGCTCGATGGCCCTAAATTTTATCCAGTATGCCCCTACAAAAGCCGCGTTCAGGCTGAGAAAATCAGCAATTACGTGCAGTGGAAAGAACAATATTGAATAACGATGCCTCATACCTTTTTGCAAATCCAGATGGACTCTATTGACTCATCATATGGACTACCTACGCTAAAATAAGGCATTCGGTTGACCAACACCTGCTAAATTATCCTACGGTTCGTGTGGCGAGTCCGCAAATTACGAAGAAAACAGGGGGTGAGTATATGACATTTATTAAAGGGCGCTGAGCTCCCAACGCGTCAGGGCGTCGACGCCAAAACCTTACGAAGACTCAAAAATGTACCCACTCCGTTCTTGTATAAAGTGCCTGCATCTACCGCCACACTACCCGTTATGTCCAGTCCGCCCGCTATGGCCAGCGGTACAACCATACCCAGGTAGCCGGAGAACTGGTTACGGGCGGGGTTATATGGCTCATCATACGTTCCCAGATTTCGGCTAAACGAGGCTTTGAGCTGATACGAGATAGGCGACTGCAGGGCCGATCCCCGAACAGGAAGTTCACCCGCCAGTCCCAGGTGCAGAACCGTCACCCGGTTGTTGACCGTAAAGGTACCGTACGGATATTCCCCGTTCGGACCCAGTGCCGGCGGAATAAACGGTGTTCCGATCGTGTGCTGTCGGTAGGCCCACCCGTCGCGAAACTGCTGGTGGTTGAAGTAATCGTCCTTACCCCGACGTTTGGGATCTTCGAGCACAAATTCCGGTCCACCCTGGCTGGTTGTGTTCAATACTTCGAACAGGATATCCCGAACCAGGGCATGTGGGTCGTTCCGTCGGATGCGTATTCCGTTCAGCCCATCGGCTACATTGATGAGCGAGTATATGGAGCCGTCTTCAATCAGGCTCTGCCGATACATAAATAATGTATGGCGAACCAGATCGATCTCAGCCGCTATGTCGATCGAGCCAACATGATTTCCGACCCGGTTGGTTTGGTCGAAAAACGTATATTTAGTCGTATCGGTCCGCCCTTTATTGATGCCGGTCACTACGTAAAAATAGTCGATTGGCCCCGACGGCAGTTTGCCCCCGGCGGGTATGGTGCCGGGTATCCCGGTTGGATCAGCCGCCTGCCCGCCCCAGACTACCTGGTGGTTGAAGCCGCCATAAAACCGAAATACCTCATTGGTTCGGCCCAGCCGGAGGTATAACGACTTCTGGTGGAGCATGGTGTTGCGGATGTAGCCCGATGCGGCCAGGTAACCATGCGCATAAGTACCCTGAATAGCCACCCAGCCTTTTGTAAAGCCAATCGGCGTAAACACCGGGATAGCGATCTGAATCTTGGGAACCGGCATCGCATTGCCCGACCAGGCATAAGAACCCGTAGACAGGGTCGAATCGGCCAGCCCAAACCGTTCGCGACGGCGGCCTACGTAGGCTTCAAAAATACCCCGGCGTACTTTCAAGTAGGCTTCGGGCAACAGCACCGCGCGCTCGTACGGTAATTTGTTCTGAGCCGCATTGGCTACCACATTGAGGCCGTACCCAAAAACATATTTTTTCGGAGAGGAGCGGTATTCGGTGCTATCGTATTCGCTGTATATACCGGCCCTGACCGTAAATACCGGCGACTGATTCGGGACGATACCGAATTGGTTGGCACGCAACCAGAAAGGAGTGGCAGTCGACGAGGACAGATACGTGCCTGCTTCAATGGAGTATTGGGTAGGCTGCCGAAGTGGCTGGGCTTGTAGGGTAGAACAAACAGCAGCCGTGCTGATCCATGCGTACAGAAGACACCTAGAGGGGAAAATACGCATTAGAGAGGAAGTCTGATTCCAGAAAGAACATACAATAATAATGATTGAGCAGGGCCTTTATTGCCAGCCTGATCAGGAATTGAGCCTGAGGCCGCGGACAAATATAGGTCATAAAGGCGAAGAGACCCACGTACGGTACGTGGGTCTCTTCGCCTTTATGACCTATGTATTATAGAGTTACTTCTTAATAATCCGGCTCACCGCCCGCTGTTGGTTTGCTTCTACAATAGGCATATACACGCCCGACGACAGGGAAGCAGGTTTCCACTCCACGCGATGCTGGCCCGCTGCCTGGGTTTCGTCCTGCAGCAGTTTCCCGACCACTTTCCCCTGCGCATCCGTTACCCACAGGTTGACTTTTCCGTCGGCAGGCAGGTAGTAGTCGATGGTCGTTACCTGATCGAACGGATTGGGAAATGCATTGAGCTTAAGCGGAAACTCCGATCGGCCGGCCGACAGGGTTACGGGTTTGATAAAGGCCGTAAAGGTGCTCCCTTGTCTGGCTTCGAAACCAGGCAGTAGCGTCACCGACCGGCCCGCCTGATAGTCGACGGTAGATGCCGCGTTAACCACATTAACGGCTTCGATCGTTTCAACAGCCTGTTCCAGATGCTGACTGCCGCGGTCGTAACTGATCTGAATACGGAGATGCTGGGTTGGCGCCTGGGCCAGACACCATAGCGATGAGCAACAGATCAACAGAGTGAGTAGCGTGCGCATCTTATTTCCGGGTTTTACCATGTATACGACTGATACGCTGCTCCAGCTGACGGCTTTTCTTCGTCAAAGCGTCATTCTGCTTTTTCAATTCGATGACGTAGAGGGTTAGTTCTTCAACTTTCTCCAGCAGTTTGGCCTGCATCTGCCCTACATCGACGCCTTCTTTAACAACCTCCTCGGCAGACGGAACGCCCGGCAGATGTTTGTTCTGCTGTATGTATGTATCTACTTCGTTAAGGCTACGGAGCCGGTAGCTGGCATCGAACACCCGGTCAGACCAGTCGTTGGTGCTTTTAACCGCTACTTTTACTTTTTCGGTGAGCACGCCGTCGGCTACATAGAGCCGGTAGCCCGCTGGCGTTTTAGACACGCCCGGCCCGATCACGACCCCACCGGTGTTCGTATTCACCAGGTTATCGCCGTCAGCTACCCAGGCCGTTTCTTCTGCGGCCATCCGGGCCGAACCATTTGTGCTACCTAGTACCACATCACCGTTGGCGTCTACAGTCAGAAACTTGGTAGTGTTCAAGGCCGTAGCCGGGCTGCTCGATTTCAGGTTGGTCAACCGCAGGCCCGACGTGTTTGTACTGGCACTAACCACCTCCAGTT
Source organism: Spirosoma sp. 209 (assembly GCF_002006735.1). Taxonomy (NCBI): domain Bacteria; kingdom Pseudomonadati; phylum Bacteroidota; class Cytophagia; order Cytophagales; family Cytophagaceae; genus Spirosoma; species Spirosoma sp. 209. Next base: position 579,606 of record NZ_MVEC01000001.1, read on the forward strand.
TATTGGCAGGCGCTGAGGTGCCGATGCCAACGTTGACTGCATTTCCTAAAACCATACTGTTGCTTTGGCTAACAATAGCGTTAGATCCAATAGCAATTGCATTAGTTACGTTTACAGAGTTTGAACTCACCCCAGATTGGTACCCAACAAACACATTGTCCGAACCCGATGACACGCCAAAAAAACCAGCATACTGGCCAAGGTACACATTTCTATTACCAGAAACATTCCCATAACCAGACCCGTCTCCAATAGTAGTGTTACCACTACCCCCCTTGTTATTTAAACTAGAGGCATTACCGATGAACAGGTTAAAACTACCACTCGTGTTTCCAGATCCAGCTAACTGGCCCATGAATAAATTACTGCCTCCAATGGTATTACTTTGCCCCGTATTAAAACCAATGAACACATTATTGCTGCCAGACTGATTACTTTGCCCTGCTCCATAACCGACAAATGTATTAGCTTGACCAGCATTACTTGTTCCAGAATTAGCGCCTATAAATGTGTTTTGAACCGCAGTTGTACTTGATGCACCAGAAAGAGATCCAATATATGTATTACTATAGCCACTACTGTTACTTCCACCTGCATCAGATCCGATAAATGTATTATCATTTCCGGAAGAGTTGGAATATCCTGCTCCAGTGCCTAAAAAAGCATTGTTTGCTCCATTATTAAAGTATCCAGACCTATGTCCGACGAAGACATTGTTGTAACCCAAGGCGTTTGAATAACCTGCCTCAGTGCCTAAAAATGTATTCTGATTCCCCGTGATATTACCAAATCCGCTTCCATACCCAAAAAATGAGTTGTTCTGTCCAGAAGAGTTCGCTCTACCAGATAATGCACCAGTAAACACGTTCTTAGTACCTGCCATATTACTGATTCCAGCACCACTCCCAATTAAAGTATTACTGGCTCCTGTCATATTGAGACTACCAACTCCCACACCGATCAAGGTATTTTCTGATCCAGGTGTAGACGATGCAGGTGCTGTGACAACTAAATTTCCTTGTGCATACAGGCCTTTATACCCAAACAGCAATGCTGACATCAGAACAGCTTGTAAGTAAATTTTTCTCATATTTGAAGAATGTTTTGTATTATCCGTTAAATTTGCTCAATTTATATTACCTGTGCAACATCGTTACAAGTTTAACTTTAAAAAACAAGTCAACGTACAGTTTTGCGGTTGGCACTTACAAGGCAGTTATTTGTGAAGAATCTTACAACTAATATTAACCAAAACTGAAGAGGTATTAGCGATCACAAAATTCATGCCAAACCCTTTATTTACGCTTACTAACAGACATTATTTTTTTTTCATAAGGCAATAATAAAGTGTCCTTATTTAACATCAAGACAGCATAACGCCGTGCATTTTCCTTTAATTTAACTAAATTATCTGAAATAGCTAAGTCTAGTATGGCTTGCGCTAATAATTCAGCACTCTCAGGCTGGACAATTAGGGCGACATTATCAGAAATTAGTTGTTGAGCCAAAAGAGATGATTCCTCAGCAGTAACAATAGTAACTCCTCCAGAGGCTAGTATAGTTGTTAGTTTAGAAGGCATAACAATATTAGTCATACCTCTCTTTTGAATAACAACATGTATATCTGCAGTAGACATTAGCCGAGGAAGATCCTCATAAGGGACACCAGGGCCAAAGAAAACATTTGATAGTTTTCGTTTATGTGAATCAGCTAAAAGCATTTGTTTAATTGCACCTTCCCCATTAATCAGAAATTTAATTGACTTGTTTGAAATAAGTATCTCTGCAACATCGAGTAGAATTTCTAAACCTTGTTTAGCGCCTAAGTTACCAGCGTACATTATTACAAGATCAGAGGGCTGAAACCCATACAAGGAACGGAATGACTCATGTTTGTTTAAAGGCCGAATAAATTTAGTATCCACCCAGTTGGGTAGCATAAAGAACTTATTAGATTGTACCCCCTTACTAAGAATCATATGCCTCATTCCTAAGCCTATACTGGAAACTACCGTAGCTTTCTTAAGTAGGAATTTTTCTATATTACCAAGTAAATATAATAGTCTCTCATTTTTAATTAAACCAAGTGTTCGAGCTGCATCAACCTGCAAGTCCTGAATATGAAATAGATAAGGGATATGTTTTAATTTGCCATATAAGTAAGGCAACAAGCCTATAAACATTGGAGGTGAAACACATACTACTGCATCATAATTAGAAAAAAAAACTTTTAACCACACAGGAAATGAACTAACAGCAAAAGAGATTTCATGTAAAATACGCTTAAAACCAGAAGGATTCATAGGTACATACAAAGGGCATCTGTATATAGTCACATTATTTAACTTATCGACAGTCCAAAGTTTTCCACGATAAGCAGGATCAATTTTCCATTTTGGATAATGCGGATGAGTCGTAATTACGTCAATACTATGGCCTCTTTGGGCCAACCAGTCAACTAACTCCCCATTATATTTACCACTACCTGTCAATTCGGGAGTGAAATTTGCTGCATAAAACAAAAGTTTTAACTTTTTCATAACTATTATTTGGCATAAAGAAAATCAATTCGCAAAATATGTGAGCCAAGATATTTCGTCGCAGCAGTTAGTCTGATTGGTTCAAAACCTGATCCTTTAGTAAGTTCATGCATTTCATCAAATAGTGGTTTGCCTTAGTACAAATACTTTGGTAGCAATCATCAATGCCATTAATATAATAAACTTGCTTTAGGTCATAGAAATATATAAATGACTTGTCATCAAAATTAATGTATTTTTTTAAATGCGTGACTAAGTGCTCGTTGTAGCAAATAAAATCCCAACGAAAATCTAGATAATACCTTGATTTTCAAAGAATAAGGGCTTTTTCCTTCAATATTAGTTGGGCTTACATTTTTTTCATGCCTACGATACAAAACTAGAATACTAGGTATAAAATCTGCAGTATAAAAGACATTAACTAGTATCCCAATCCACATACCGTGGTCTATATTAGGATAAAAGTCTATGGCTTTTGGAAATGGCAATGCGAAGTTTAAAATATCCCTGTTAAATGCCATACAGTTTCCAATATACGTGTTCTTCACAAAATTTTTTATTACTCCTGGACCTGAATTGTAAATATTGAAAAAGGATTTAGGATGAAGAGAAAAACCTTTCTCGTCTATAAATTTACAGTTACATACTACTAGCTTATGCTGTTGCAAATGTTCAAGCATGGTCGATACACGATCAGATAGCCAAACATCGTCTTGATCAGCTAAAAATACGTAATCTCCTTTAGCCTGATAGAGTGTAAATTGAAAATTAAGAACTGCGCTTTTAAATTTCTGGTTCTCAAATAATTTAATGCGCTCATCATTAAAAGAATTGATAATAGCAACTGTGCTATCAGTTGATGAATCATCAGAGATTATCACCTCATCTTCATGTGACAATTGTTTTAAAATAGATTGGAGTTGATCAAATATATACAATTCTCCGTTGAAAGTCGCCATACAAACACTAACCATAATACGCAAAATTTATTTGAGTTGATTAAATTTCCCCTTCAAATTGTCTATTCTTGTAATAAACACTATAAACAACTAAACACAAACTTAGCAAAGTGAAACCTAAAGGATGGTTAACATAAGGATTCGTTGCTGAAAGAAGGTAAGTAAATAGTACAGCTAACCAAAATGGTCTAGAAAATTTTTCACCCTTCGTGAGTAAATATAATCTGTGTATGTAGACCAATAATAATAACCAGAGGCTTAAACCAATTATACCTTGCTTGTGTAAAATCTCTAAGTAAGCAATTTCCATATGTGAGTTTCTAATAGGTATACCATACCCAAAACCATGACCGAAAATAATGCTTATAAAATCTATCTCATCAACTACTTGGCTAATTTGGATAAACCTAATAGCATCGCTTTCTTCTTTATCACCTATATATTGACTGTATTCAAGATTAAAGATGTACAACGCCAACAAGAAACATGTAATAACAAATGTAATTAACGCTAAAATAGATTTATTACGAAGTAACATTTTTATATTTTTGATATTGACAAACCAACTCACTAAATAAGTTAACACTACCATTAGAACAAAACCTCTTGTACCTGTAAGAAATATTGCAAAAGAAATAACTAATACTGAAATTCTATTTTTCCAATTTTTAATACCTGAATCTATCCAGAAAAATAAACCGACGCATAAATAAAAGTCGCCCTTATAATATATAAACCCATACGATCCTTTAAAAAATACTTCATTAGAAACAGGATTATCAATATCAGACTGTCCGGTAGCATAGATATTAAAAAAATACCATACCTGACCAAAATTAAAAATATCTAAAACAACAAAAAAAACAATTGTTACATGTAACAAGGCTAAGATCAATGAGCTACGTTTTAACAATCTAACAACCGTTTCTATATCTCTCTCACTATTTATACTCAAGGAAAAGTATAGAATGATGATGAAAAAACAAAATTGCTTTATATCTAAAAATAAAAAAGTACTATTTACGCCATTAACAATACCTAATAATGAGGAAAACAACATTGACAACAGATAAGCAGCAATAACAATAACAATATTTTTTCTGACCTTTCTATAAATGATTATATGTGCGCTTACTATGGATAGTCCTGTTAACCACAAAGCCATACGAAGTGTAAAGAATGAGGTAATTTCAGTAAAACGGCCTGAACCACCCAGAAACATTTCTATTAACAAAATAGAAAAAATTATTTTGTTAATAGAGGTAATATTTTCTATACTGATTGCCAAGGGAAGTTTCATGGTGCAACTCTATTATTGCTCTTAAGACAGTGGGCGATACTGTTTACTTAAACATATGCATCGCCTAATCGCAAATTTAAGTCATATAATATTAAGTATCTAAGCTACAAATATAAACCAAACACTCAAAATTATCATATCATATATATATGAATACTATTGTAAGGCTAGTCTACGTATACCAACAATCTAGTACTCCCATAAAGTAACCATTTATATCTATATGCAAATTTATCTTCATCCAAATAGATCAGTGCTAAAATTTCAGTTTATATTGCAGAGATTATTACCAAAATTTAAAAGTAATGTTGTCTGTAGGGAAATTATGGATATGCACAATTTCGTTTCTTCTTTTGAAGCTATCAATTGATACAATAATTGTAATAAAGGATAGAAACAATGTAGAGAAAATATCAGTAATTTTAAAGTCGACAAATCCTATATGCATTGACGAAATAAACATCTGGCGTTGTTCATTAAATGGTAAGTTCAGCTTGCTTGCAGCAAAGCAGATTGATAATAAGACAAATACATTAACAATAAGCTCGGATAATGATAAGATATTCTACAACAGTATTGCCATCGACATTCCTAAAGGCTGCGGTTTGACCACGGATACACTTAATATTAAGATAGGTTCTAATACATACGTGTATCCTTTAAGATATATCACAGTAAATTGGTATAAGAAAAAATATCTCGATAAAACATTATATCTAGCGCCAACAGAGGAATTCAAAGTGAAATCTAGCTTTCCATATTTTAGAAAGATCATTAACTGGTCAGGAGACTATCAACTTTATACAAAGTTGATAGATAGCAGTAGATCTATAATCCTATTATTGAGTGTATTCGCTTTATTTTTCATCAAAAATAACTACGTAAGGTATGATTCTAAAGCTATTCCTCCGTATGCGTATTACCTGTTATGGACATTGTGTATAATATGGACGATAGTAAGAACCCCTTTCCATCTAAATGAATTAAAAAGCGGTCTAGACCCTTCATGGATTACAGCTTTAAACTGGTCTAGCAATTTAGATTACAAATGGGGAAAAGATATTATTTTCACCTACGGACCTATGTATTGGTTGGTTAAGCCATCAGTGATTCTTACCCCAGATCATATATCCAGATACTTTGTTATCACCCTAATCATCTACAGCATTGTAGTTTCTTTTATATATAAATTCATTTTGTTAAACCATAAACATAGTGCATTCTCATCTAGGCAGATTACCATCACTATTAGTATATTACTATTATTCAATTTTGAGCTCCTAGATTACATAAATATGTGTATTTTAATTTTATTATCGAGCTTAATTGATAAAATTAATAAACTAACTATCATAAAGGTAATTTCTGCTTGTTTTTTATTAGCTATTGCCTCGCTAGTTAAATTTAGTTATGTTGCAATTGCAATTAGCTTGTTTATATTAATTCCAGTAATATCGAGCAGAAAAAAATTCCTATATTCTACAATCTATATTTTAAGTTATGTGATATTTTTGACTGGCCTCTGGTTAGTGAATGATCAGAGTATTACAGATATCTACAGTTACATAATAAGGGGGTTAGATATTGCAAGTGGGTACAGTGAAGCAATGGCTACTCCCTTTTGGGATTATAACACTTCATTCTTCTCTAACTTAATCGATTTATTTTTTTTAATTACATCTATTAGTATTTTATTAATCTACGCATGGATTGCTTATAGAACTTTTAGCAACAATACACTTAGGAAAAATTTGTTGCTATGTGCACCTCTTGTATTTTTATCATTTAAAGAAGGTTTTGTTAGATTTGATGGCGGACACTTAGTGTTATTTTATTCACAGCTTTTGTTAGTTACTATTTTTGTCTACTATATACACATATCTACAGAGTACAGATCAAGCATATCTAACAAGCTTATAGGCATAGCAATTCTGTGTTTGATTGTCGTCACACCCTATTCTTCCTTTAATTCTAATCATATATTATTACCATTGAGAACAGACAAATTAGATGAAGTACTAAAGCAAAATAAAGATTTTATAAAAAATAACTTTCCGATTAGTCAACAAACGAAGAAGATATTCGACCAGAAATCACGAGTCGATATTATGCCTTGGGATATATCTACTCTTTACGCCTATAATGCGAACTGGAAACCTAGACCTGTATTTCAATCCTATACTGTTTATACGGAAGGATTATCAACACTTAACACTAAATGGTATTCATCAAAATATGCACCCCAATATATAATCTACCAATATAAGTCTATTGATAACAGATATCCTTTGTATGATGAGCCAGAACTAAATCTAATGCTCCTATCTAGATATCAACCTGTAGAAAACCACAATAACAATTATTTATTATTAAAACTTCAAGAAAGACCTTTGATTCAAAATTACATTGAATTACCTGTAAAAAAATACACATTAAATTCAAAGCTATCAGTTGTAAGCTATAAAGGTACGTATACAGTTTGTAGTGTCGATGCTCACCAGACATTAGCTGGAAAGATCTTAAACTTTTTCTATAAAATACCTCCTTTGTCTATTACTATGTTTGATAGTCTTGGAAGGCCCTATGGCGAGCATAGGTTAGTTAGAAAAACAGCAAACGAGAATTTAATTATTTCTTCGTATGTTAACAATCTGAATACCTATCGTGATTTATTTAGCCACAATACACCCAACAAAATTTCGTATTTTAAGATTAATGGAAATCCTCTGTTCTACGATCCGGAGATCAATATAAAGATGGTATTCATCAAAATGTACAATAAAAATTAACATTAGATAATTAACACTACTAAAATTATATATGAATATTAATCTCTCTGTTGGCGTAGCATGTAATGATACATCAACTTTCTAAACATTGGTGATAACTTTTCGCAGTTTATAAATCTTTTTAAATCCCCGGCATTGTCTTCATTTAAAATGCCCTGGTAAATGCGATCAAACAATTTAGCCTGATTCAATTGAGATGACAGGAAGTCGCCAAAGCCATTATTTATCATGCTCCATAAATTAGCTGCCCGGTTTTTAAAATTTACTTCTTTGTTAACTGTAACATTGGTTTCATGCTGTCGGTAACTTACAGTCTGTTTTTTTAGAAATCTAACTTTACCTATAGAATAAGCTATGCAGGCTATCCAGTGATCATGCATCGTAGCCTGATCAGGCATTTTCATCACTTCATCTGACATTTTACGGTTAAATAACATTGTGCAACCAGTTACAGTGTTACCGAACAGAAGAGAATAAAAGGTTGTTTTGGATGGATCAATCTCCCTCATTGTCCAAAACGATTCTGCTATAATTTGCCGTTTACTATCTATTACTTGCAGATCTGTATAGACCAAGGCAGGTCTACCTCCAGTAATTGGAAGTATGAGTTCTATCGAATCACCCAGTTTATCCGGTAGCCATATGTCATCTTGATCACAACAGGCAATAAAATCACCAGTACAGTTCGCTATGGCCTGTCTGAAGTTTCTTACTACCCCTTGTCTATCTTTATTTTTAATAACTTTCAATGGCAAGGCATCTTTAAAACCCAATACTACATCAATAGTGTTATCTTCTGACATATCGTCACATACGATAACTTCATAAATAGGGTATGTCTGTGCACATAAGGAATGCAACTGCTCCTCTATGTATTTCTGACCATTATAGGTAGTCATTGCAATTGATACCCTCTTATTATGACTTATACTAGCCATCGTATCGCCCCATTTTCCCTTTGCAACAATCCAGTACCCCCTTCAACATCATTTTACTCCTGTATAATCGTTTATCTTCCAGCCACATATTTTTGCTCACGTCTTTGAGTAACTCATACATAAATATTAAATAGTACTTACTGGGTATATAAAATGCATATTTCCACATCACGTAGGACGTATTACGGAATCTATAATAGACGCGAGTTGGGTTGTGTGAGGTCCAGTGAATTGTCTTTCCGAGGATAGACACATGCTTTCGTATTCCCAATCTATGATTGAGCAGTAGATAGTTCAATTCAATCACACTATATCCATTTCTTGCGAGTCTCATACAATATTCATGATCTACCCAATCAATAAAGAGTTTTTCCAAGAATGGACCGCACTGTTTATAAGCCTTTAAATTCAATAAATTCCCCGAAGTAATAGTAACATAAACATATCGGTGTGATTCGCCTGCTAAATGTGGTGTTGATTGCGCTGCCAGTATACCTATTTTGTCCGATTCTCGTTCACTTAAAAAAGTGACCATTCTTGCTACCATGTTATCTGGAACCAAGGTATCATCGTCCATAGTGAGGAGATAATCAAAACCATGGTTTATAGCAGCATTCGCAGCTATGTTGAGTGCATTGGCAATACCTAAATTCTGTCCATTAAAAATATATTTAATATTGAAAAATGTCTCCAAGGACATAATCAGGCTTTCATTGATTGTCTCTGAGTTATCAACAACAAATAGAGTATCAACCTGGTTGATGTAAGACTTTATATTATCTATAACAGAAATTTCTGAATTGTATAATACAATCGCACCTGCAACCTTTATCTGACTATGATTATTCATCCTTCTTTTTTAGAAACTGCAATGAACTGTGAAGCGAAGAAGTCATCGAAAATCATTAAAGTCAATTTATTGAACAAATTCACTTTCCAACTCATTGGATGACCTGGGAACCGCTGTATTGAGGTTACAAGCTCGAATTTGAAATTCGGTAGACTGACCAGATCCACTAAGTTTTTTTTGCAAAAAAAACGCAGGTGAGTCTTATCTAAAACCCCTCCTAAAGGGTCATATTGAAAATCTCCTTTAAATATTATTTTATACAAAACTTTATAAAAGCGAATATTCGGCACACTCACAATTAACTGACCTCCAGGTTTTAAAAACTTTTCTACTTTTGATAGAACTGTCCATGGGTCTACGAGATGTTCCAGAACGTCTCCGCAGATAATTGCATCAAAATATTCTTTTTCTAAATCAAGTTCTTGATTTTCAATATCAGCTATTATAAACTGATCTATTAGCTCATGGTCTTGATTTGTTCCTTCAAGTTTGAATACGTCTACGCCTACAACTTCACTAGCACGATTGCTATGTTTCAGATACACTAAAGTATCTCCGCCCCCAGATCCAATCTCCAATACCTTTATACTGCCTGTTTTTGGCATTAAGCTTACCAAATCATGCCTTACTCGTGTAAAGTACTCTTCCTGCTTAATTTTGTATAGGCTCATAGTCATTTGTGTGTTTAAATGTCAAGCTTTAGAAATGGTCCTCCATAATGAATATTGAGGGAATTTATATTCTAATAAAACTATTAAAGATAAAACAATAATAGTTTGAGTTAAAACAACAACAACTGCAGCACCAATTATGCCTGCTTTCCAACACAGAACTACTGTTAAGAAAACGCTAACAAACACCATTATATTAAATATATTTGCAGTATGCTTTTGTAATTTGTAAGCAAGTAGTGTTTGATAAAAAGGAATGTTCAATGATACAATGAATCCGTTAAAACTTAATATTTTTAATACTAAAGCTATATCGGCTTGGTAAGAACCGGTTATAAGATAAACCAAATATTCAGATGCCCCAAACAGCGCAATACATAAAAATAGCATGGTAAAGCTAAGAGAAAAAGCTATTTTTTTGACAAATCCAACTAACCGCTCATGCGACTCCCCAGCTAATTGACACACATGCGGATACATTGCCTGAGATACTATGATTAACAATTGCCAAAGTAAAAAAGTGACCTTCTCTGCAATACTATATTTCCCCAGTTCTGAATCATTTACATAAAATCCCAATATTACTATAGTAGAACTATTAGAAATAAGTGACGATAAGCTTAAAGCAAAGAAAGCCCAGCCCTCTGTTAATTGATTTTTTACAGCTGCTATGGTAGGGATTCTTAGCTCTAATTTTTCCTTCTTTATAGCTAAATAAGTACCAAGTATCCCAGTTAAGGTATTTGCAACACCGTATATAAAAACAACGTATCTATAACTCTCTCTTTCTTTTATAAACAGAAATAACAAAATCAATATTAGAAGTTTAGATATTATATTTAAGTATGTTATATATTTCATTCGCTCCACTCCCTGAAAAAACCACGTCGGTAGAAGTACATTACCCAGTATATACAAGAATCCAGAAGAATAGATTATAGGTTCCGCTCCAAACCTTGGATAAATAATAATACCACCTGCTAAACCTATAGTAACGATAAGTAATAAAAATATCTTTGCCGCTAAGACATTAAAGAAGAGAGCACTTATGTGTAAACAGTTATTTTTGTTCTGTGCAACTTCCCTTGTCGCGGATATGCCGAAGCCGTAATCAGTTACAGTTATCAGATAAACAAGAATTGTCAAGGCGTAACTTACAGTACCATATTTATCTATTCCTACTACACGCACTAAATATGGAAAAGTTATTATTGGAATAACAAAATTAGTAACCTGCACAAAGCCTAGTGCAATTAGATTTGCGCCAATCTTTTTTTGCGTTCCACTTAACTTATCTACTATATTGATCATACTTTTTTAACTCATCTTACGTAAGATTCAACACTAATATTGAGACTTTAAATCTTCTGTGCTTTCATCGCTCATATAAGCTTGTTGATTTTTCTGCCTAAATCAACATTTTATCATTGAACTAGTGATTACTTTTGAGATTTATAGTTTCTAGTGATCTAGAATCTGTTTGTTTCGAACTTGCTTTTAGAGTTTGTCCGAATCTTAATTCTGTTCAAGGTATCCATCAACCATCAGCTTACCTACCTCTTTCATCGTATGATGGGCAGCCCACTTCAATTTTTTTTGAGCTTTATCAGCATTAGCATACCCTTCAGCAATATCAGTCAGTCTAAATAAATCTGGATCTACACGCACATGATTCTGCCAGTTCAAACCAACTGCCTGAAATACAACATCGATAAAGGCGCGAAGCTTATTCGTTTGCCCCGTAGCAATAACGTAGTCATCAGCTTGATCTTGTTGCAGCATAGCCCACATTGCTTCGACATAGTCAGGTGCCCACCCCCAATCGCGGGCAATATCAATATTACCCAAAGTCAATATTTCTGTACTACCATTAGCGATCCGGCATGCAGCCTTCACTATTTTCTGTGTGACAAAGCGTTCTGGTCGTAAGGGGGATTCATGATTGAACAGGATTCCTGTACTTGCATGCAGTTGATAGGCCTCACGATAATTTGCAACCTGCCAGAAAGCAGCCGCCTTAGCCACACCATATGGACTACGCGGTCGAAACGGTGTCAATTCGTTAGCTGCTTCTTTACCTGTGTCGCCAAAACATTCGCTCGAACCAGCATTGTAGAACCGGATTGGTAAACCGCTAAATCGAATAGCTTCAAGTAGGTTCAAGGTGCCTACACTTATGCTTTCCAAAGTTTCAACAGGTTGCTCAAATGACAAGCCTACCGAACTCTGTCCTGCCAGATTATACACTTCGTCAGGCTTCACTTTTAAAAGTGTCTGTAAAACACTTCTAAAATCGACAACGCTAATGGAAAGTACTTTGATGTCCTGATGAATCCCTAAACGAGTAAGGTTCCGAAATGTAGCCATTTGCGCATCCCGAGACCCGCCATATACTTCATACCCTTTTTCCACTAACAATCTAGCCAGATAAGCGCCGTCTTGCCCTGAAACCCCACAGATTAAGGCCCTTTTCATATGCGGTTTGTTGTGGTTTGCCTGGACACGTTAGTAGCCAAAGCATATCTTCGCCAACTACTAAAAAGCGCATATAGAAAGCCAAGTATTCCTCCAATAGCCGCAAATGCTAAAACGATCAGTGTTCGTTTAGGACCGCTTTTTAGTAGGGGCACCTGCGCAGGTTCAAGAATTTGAAAAACTGGAGATTCTTCCTGTACCTTTATTCGAGCCTGCTCCAGTTGTTTCGACAGATCATTGTACACCGTTTGTGCCAACAGATAATCGGCCTGTAGACGCTGCTCTTCTATCTTAGCCGTTTCCAAAAACAAACTCCGGTTGCGATCACGATAGCTGGAAAGTGCAAATTCAGCAGCTTGGTAACGGTGGCGGGCATTATTAACTTGTTGAGATAAGAACTGAACCTGTTTCCTTGACTTGCCTGTCCTGTAATTAGTCACATAGGTAGTGAGATAATTAAGTGTTTGGTTTGCCGTAGTGGCAGCCACCACAGGGTCAGGCATCTGACTAGTAATGGTGACAATGCCTGACTTTTTATCTATTGTTGCACTTACCCGTTTACTAACCTTTTTGCTTAATTCTTCCTGCTTTTTGGTCAATTGCAGAGCAGATCCACTAGGCCGAAGAGACGTTTCTTCTGTACCCCCATCCCCTGATATACTCCCTATCCAACTTTTATCCTGCTGTATCAGATATTGTTCTAAGGATTGGCTTTTGGCATTACTTCTTGATGTAACTGGCTGCTGGAGCAAATGCAGAGAAAAAGGAACACTTTGCACAATATCTGGGTATAAATCTGGCCGTATTGCCTCTGATGTTCCACTTAGATTATCGAAACTAACACCCGCTAATCCGGCCAGAGACTTAAGATCACCCAGACCGCCAGCTCCAGCCGGCGTTTTTAGCTCAGGCATCACCCGTACGGTCGATGTAAATTCGTTTGGCAGAGAAAAAGCATACACAGCTCCGATTACCAGGAAGACAGCCGTCCAGACTAGTAAAGTCCGACGGCTATCTTTGAAAAATTGAATGATATCGCCCAGCCGGATTTCAATTTCGTCAGCGCTAAGTTCGCCTGGAGTCATAGGTTCTTTTGTCGTCATGGCTGCGTTACCCTAGAAAAACCGACTCAAAACGGTGATGACCAATGTACCAACAATAGACAAAATGCTGGCCCGCTCTACGCCCGACAGCCTGTTTGTATCCATCGGTTTGAACGGGGCTACGATCGTAGAACCAGGCTCTACCCGCGGGCGCGACTTGAAAAATAAAAACGTTCGGGTTCTGTCTTTTCGTCCGTTCGGATAGATAATATAAGCCTTTCGCTGACGGGCGTTATCGGTGAAACCACCGGCCTCACTTACATAATCGTCAAAATCATAACCTAGTTTGAAGCTCACTACCGACGGGTTCAGCACAGCCCCTTCAACGGCTACCACCTCAGACTGACGGGGGATAAACAGCGTATCGCCGTCGTTGAGCAATAGGTTTTCTTCAGCGCCCGGATCGTCGAGGATATGGCGCAGATCGCTGCCTACTACCTGGCCCTGTCGGCTGTAACGAGCACCGGCCATGTAAGCACCCGGCTTCAACCCGCCCGCTCGGGTAATTACATCTGCTATACGTTCCTGGCGGTTGAAAATGGCGTAGTTGCCGGGGTGCAGCACCTCCCCGAACACAAACACCTGCCGCTGGGCCTCGTAGTTCGGCGATGAACGGACGTACACAATATCGAACGGCTGGAGCCGAAAACCGGCAGCACTGTCGGAAGCAGAAGCCGGATTTGTTTCCAATGGGCTCATCTGCAGGTTGCGGTCGAGGGCAAACCGGTACATCTCGAGTGTGGTGGTGCGGATACCGGCCGAGTCCTGACGGATACGCCGGGCGACCTCAACCAGGTTGGGCTTGGCGCCTTCCTGAAAGCCACCGGCCCGCGCAATCAGGTCGGCCACGCTCATGTTGTTGACAAATTCGACCGTATCGGGGCGGTTAACGGCTCCTTCGATGGTCACGTAATACGTTTCGCGCAGATCCTGAATGGATAGTACGGTCAGGCTGTCCTGGCGCAGCAGGGGAATATCGGCCACTTCGCCCCGCATCAGCTTACCGAGATCGAAAGAGAGGTTTTCCCGATCCATGTCGGCCCGCTCGCGGATAATGGTGGCCCGGTTGGTAAAGGCGTCTTTACGCAAGCCTTCGGCCCGGTTAACCAGCTGTTTTACGGTTTCCAGACCGGGTTCCAGCGCGTAGTCGCCGGGGCGCATAACGGCTCCCGCTATCTGTACGCGGTTTTCGTACCGCTCCAGAATCTTGCCGACAAAGTATTTATCCCCCCGCTGGGGTACGAAACTGGCGATCTGTTCTTCGGTGATGGTGACGATCCGGCGCTCGCGGGCGGTGTTGCGCCGGAGGGTGATGCTGGCGCGGTACGCTTCGTCGCCAAAGCCTCCCGCAAAGCTCAGTACGTTCTTGAGGGTTTCGCCCGGCAGCACCTCGAAAATGGCCGGTCGGCGCACTTCGCCCGTCAGTTCAACGCGCGTTTCGTAGTCGGCAACCCGGATCACGTCCTGGTCGAGCAACCGAATGTTATCGCGCTGATCGGCCCGCAGTATAAAATCGTACAGGTCGATGGTACGAACCACGCGGTTGCCGCGAATGATGCTGATCTTCCGGAACGAGCCGGTCTCCGGATTAGGCCCGCCCGCCAGGTACAGCGCGTTGAAGGCCGATCCGAGCGACGAAATGGTATAGGTGCCGGGCCGTACGACCTCGCCAACCAGTGTTACCCGAATGCTGCGAATGTTACTGAGCGATACGTTGGCATAGGTGCCGCTGCCCGGACTGCCCAGTCCCTGGTAACCACCCTTACGCAGCCGGTCGATGATGCGCTGTTCGGCCTGCTCGATGGTGAGGCCGCTGACAAAAATGGGCGGGATGTTCGGCACTTTTACGGTACCATCGGGGGTAATTTTCAGCCGGAAGCTGTCCGACGATGCGCCCGAAATATCGATGCTGATCTCATCGTCGGGGCCAACGATGTAGTTGCGGGGGGTGGCGATGCGCAGGTTAGGTTCGAACGACAAATTGGCATTCTCGAACAGGGATGCGCCAAAGACTTTGATTTTACGGCTGGTATCGGTACGGGCGGTGTAAGGAAGCGAATCGATAACCCGGCGCGACAACCCGTTCGGCAGGGTACGGCCCAGGCTGGTATCGGCATAGCTTTGGCCCCGATTCCGGTTGGTCTGCGACCGGATTTCCGTAATACGCCGACGCATCTTGGCAATATCGGTCAGTGTATACCCCTGCGACATGGCGGCCTGTTCGATCTGTGCTTCGCTTAAGCCACTGGCCTGTGCCCGCCGGTAGAACTCTTCTACCTGCTCATCGCTGAGTTGATCGACCCTTGACCCGGCCTGCTGTGCGATGGCGGGACTCACTCCTGTCAGGCTGAACAGGATAAAAACAAGGCAGAACAGGCAACTGAAGTGAGAATAACGTGACAATTTGTCCTTAGTACGCATGAATGGCGGCCCTTGGGCCAAAAATTGATTCACAAAAGTAATAGATTCCTGCTAAAACGGTATTCCCGTATAGTAAGGTAGCTAGCCTGAGTGTCACCAGTCTTGCAGTCCGGGGCTAATGCACTAAATTTGTAAAAAAATCAGGTTTACTGGTCAACGCCATGATCAGCAAATTCCGATAGCTCAGCGCTTCTAACTGACGAATATCGACTATCGACCATACGAGATGATCAATTTCATAGCCAAGCTATTTGGCACCAAATCGCAGCGCGACATTAAGGAGCTGCTGCCGTACGTAGAAAAAGTAAATGCTGAATTTGTTCGGTTGAAAGACCTGTCGAACGATGAGTTACGGCAGGTATCGGCCGACCTGAAAGCGCAGATTGCCGCTGAACTGGCCGATATCGACAATCAACTGGCCGAACTGTCGGCCGCGGCCAGCAGCGTTGATGTTGACGTGAACGAGAAGGAGCGAATCTTTAACCGCATCGATAAACTCGAAGCGGACCGGAACGTAGAACTCGAACGCGTACTGCTCGATATTCTGCCCCGCGCGTTTGCCGTCGTGAAAGAAACCGCCCGCCGGTATACCGAAAACGACCAGCTGACCGTCACCGCTACCGACTTCGACCGGGACATCTCCCTTCGGAAAAAGAACGTCGTTATTGATGGCGACAAAGCCCACTGGGCCAACCGCTGGGATGCCGCCGGTACGCCCATCAAGTGGGACATGGTTCACTACGATGTGCAGATCATCGGGGGCGTAGTGCTTCACCAGGGTAAAATTGCCGAGATGGCAACCGGTGAAGGTAAAACGCTGGTGGCTACGTTTCCGGCCTTTCTGAACGGACTGGCTGGTCGTGGGGTACATATCGTAACGGTCAACGACTACCTGGCCAAACGCGACTCGGAGTGGATGGCTCCTCTGTTCGAATTTCATGGCCTGCGCGTCGACTGCATCGACAAACACCAGCCTAACTCCGACTTCCGGAAACAGGCGTACCTGGCCGATATCACCTACGGCACCAACAACGAATTCGGCTTCGACTACCTGCGCGACAACATGGCCCGCGAAACCGGCGAACTGGTACAACGGAAACATCACTACGCCATGGTCGATGAGGTCGACTCCGTCCTGATCGATGACGCCCGTACCCCGCTGATTATTTCGGGACCGATTCCGCGTGGCGACGAGCAGGATTATATTGAACTGAAGCCGCGCGTGGCCCGCGTAGTCGAAGCCCAGCGTAAACTGGTTTTCGATTTCCTGAACGACGCCAAGAAGAAGATTGCCGCCGGCGACGAAAAAGAAGGCGGTCTGTCGCTGTTCAGAGCCCACCGCGGATTACCCAAACATAAGCCGCTCATCAAGTTCCTGAGCGAGACGGGGAACAAGGCGCTGCTGCAAAAAACCGAAGCCATCTATCTGGCCGAAAACCAGAAGCTGATGCCCGAGGCCGACGCACCCCTGTATTTTACGATCGACGAGCGGCACAACAGCATCGACCTGACCGAGAAAGGCATCGACTACCTCACCGGCTCCGGCGAGGACCCGAACTTCTTTATCCTGCCCGATCTGTCGATCGATCTTAATGCCATCGATAAAAATCCGGAGCTGTCGGAACCCGAGAAAATTCTCGGCAAAGAAGCCGTTGTTCGTGATTATGCCGTGAAGACCCAGCGGATCAACACGGTAAACCAGCTTCTGAAAGCCTATACGCTGTTCGAACGGGATACCGAATACGTCATCATGGACGGTAAGGTAAAGATCGTCGATGAGCAGACGGGCCGGATTATGGAAGGTCGCCGGTGGTCCGATGGTCTCCACCAGGCGGTAGAAGCAAAAGAAAACGTAAAAGTCGAAGACGCTACCCAGACCTACGCTACGGTAACCCTCCAGAACTACTTCCGGATGTACCACAAGCGGGCGGGTATGACCGGTACGGCCGAAACCGAAGCCTCTGAATTCTGGCAGATCTATAAAATGGACGTGGTCGTTATTCCGACGAACCGCCCCATCAGCCGCCAGGATGAAGAAGACAAGGTATACCGGTCGGTCCGTGAGAAATACAATGCTGTGGTGGACGAAATCAACATGCTGGTCGAGAAAGGTCGGCCGGTACTGGTGGGTACCACCTCGGTCGAAAACTCCGAGCTGCTGAGCCGCCTGCTGACGCTCCGCAAAATTCAGCACCAGGTTCTGAACGCCAAATACCACCAGCGCGAAGCCGAGATCGTAGCCTCGGCCGGTCAGCCGGGTACGGTTACGATTGCGACCAACATGGCGGGTCGGGGTACCGACATCAAACTGACACCCGACTCGAAATCGGCGGGTGGTCTGGCCATTATCGGTACCGAGCGCCACGAATCGCGCCGGGTCGACCGGCAGCTGCGCGGTCGCGCCGGTCGTCAGGGCGACCCCGGTACGTCGCAGTTCTTCGTGTCGCTGGAAGATAGCCTGATGCGCCTGTTCGGTTCTGACCGGATTGCGAAGGTGATGGACCGGATGGGGCTGGAAGAGGGCGAAGTGATTCAGCACTCCATGATTACAAAGTCGATTGAACGGGCACAGAAAAAAGTCGAGGAAAACAACTTCGGCATTCGGAAACGCCTGCTCGAGTATGACGACGTGATGAACTACCAGCGCGAGGCCATCTACAAACGCCGTCGGAACGCGCTCTTCGGCGATCGTCTGCCGCTCGACATTGCCAATACCATGTACGACGTGGTAGAAGAAACGGTCAACAACGCCGAAGGCAACTACGAGGAGATCAAACTCCAGCTCCTGACCACACTCGGCGTAACCCCCGAACTGAGCGCCGACGAGTTTGGCCGGATGAAGAAACCCGACGCGATCCGGCGCCTGTACGACGAAGCCGAAGCTCATTACCAGGCCAAAAACCAGGCCATTGCCGAAAAAGCACTGCCGGTTCTGACGCAGGTCCTGAACGAACAGGGCCACCAGATCAAAAATATCGTGGTTCCGTTCTCTGACGGGCTGCATGAACTGACGGTGGTAACCGATCTGCGCGAAGCGGTGGAAACAGGTGGTCGTCTGCTGGTAACGGAAATGGAAAAAGCCGTAACGCTGTCGGTAATCGACCAGGAATGGAAAGAGCACCTGCGCGAGATGGACGACCTGAAGCAGTCGGTTCAGAACGCCGTATTCGAGCAGAAAGACCCGCTGCTGGTCTATAAGTTCGAATCGGTCGAGCTCTTCAAACGGTTCCTGAACAAAGTCAACTTCGATACGATCAGCTTCCTGGCCAAAGCCGATATTCCGGCGCAGGATGCCGCTGAAGTGCAGCAGGAGATCCGGCAGGCACCGGCCCAGCGCCGACCCGAACCCCAGCCGAAGCTGCAAACCAATATTGACGATTTCGACGACGACCACCTCGCTACGGGCCCCGAAGAGTATGCCCGCCGGATGGCCGAAAACAACGCCATGGGCGCCGGAGCCCCTCCGATGGCTCCGCGTCAGGAACCGATGCGGGTGGCCAAGCTCGACCGTAACGCCCGCGTGAACGTTCAATATGCCGACGGTTCCGTAAAACGGGATGTCAAGTTCAAAACGGTAGAAAACGATGTGCTGAGCGGGAAAGCCATGCTGATCGACTAAAAGTCGGCAACGCGCTCCGCCTGTCAACCCTCTGATTGGTGCCCGACCGGTATCGATCAGAGGGTTGCTGCTTTTGGAGATGATCGGTCTTGAGCCAGCCCCTGGCACGGCGAAAGCGGCACGATTGATGCCCTGATTTCGTTATATTCATACGCAGGTCCGAACCGCTGGCCTGCTGGTCCGATGAACCCGATTCTGTACCTACGCTGGCTTTTTGTTGGTCTGTTCCTGACGGCTTCGCAGCCTGGCAGGGCGCCCATTCGCTTACAGCCGCAGTCGATTTCGTTTACCCCCAACGAATTTTACATGGCCACTGTCACCGACCAGCGCGCTGACCGGGGGGCTATAGCACGACTGGCCCTCACGCCCGGGCAGGCGCCCCAACCCGTCGATATTGAGGGGGGTGTGGCAACCGGCCTTCGCCAGTTCGTGAACCAAAGTTTGAAGCAGAACAAATCGCTGCGGCCCATTGCCATGCGGATTACCCAGCTCCGGCTTACCGAAACGGCCGTGGGCAATCGGGTAACGGGCCAGTTCGTATTTGCCGCAGTTTTCGATTTGCTGGGCAAGTCCGACGATGGCAGCGAAACCAGCACCCGCCTGACCGAATACCGGGGGAGTGCCAACTATACCCGCCCCCTGGGTCAGACAACTATTATCGAACCCACCATCCGGCAGGCGGTTGTGGCATCGCTGCGCAGCCTGAACGACTACATGAACCGCGAATCCGGCCAGAACGAAAAGCTGGCCAAACGCCTGCGGGTTGTCTTTCTGGATGATAGCCGGATTACCAACGACGATACCGTACAGTACAATCCGGAGCGTCCGCTGACCTGGGCCGATTTCCGGGCCGAACCACGCCGGGGCAGCCACTACGCGGCCGAGGTCTTCACCAGTTTTGCCTACGAGGGCCGGAGCACCGTAAAAGATGGAGTCATCACCATTCAGCTGACGACCAAGGCCTACATGCTCAAGAACTCATCCTGGGGCCGGGCCGACGCCAAAAACCCCTACGCCCTCAACCACGAGCAGCGCCACTTCGACATCACCAGGCTCATTACGGAACGCTTCAAGCAGAAGATTCATCCGGACAGCCTGACGCTGGAAGATTACAATAGCATCATTCAATACCAGTTTCTGGAATCGTTTCGGGAGATGAACCGGATGCAGGAGCAGTATGATGCCGAAACCAATCACAGCGTCAACCAGCTGGCTCAGGAGCGCTGGAACCAGAAGATCGATGCCGAACTGCGTAAGTTTGGGGTGAAGAAGTGAAAAAGCCCCGCGTTTTTCTCGTCAGTACCGCCCACCCGGCTACCGATCCGCGCATTGTTTTCAAACAATGTCCGACACTGGCCGATCGGTACGAGGTTTTCTGCGCCCTGCCGCGGGCCGACCCGACGGTTTGCGCCGGCGTGCGGTTTATCCGGCTTCCGTACTTTCGGCGGGTGATCTGGCGGGTCTTGCTGACGGGTCCGCTGGTTTGGTGGCACAGCATCCGGCTGCGTCCCGCTTTGATTCATATTTATGTACCCGAACTGCTGCCGGTTGCGCTTATCTGCCGGCTATTGGGCATACGCGTTATCTATGAGGTGCAGGAAAATCTGCACAGGAAATTACATGTCAGGACGCTAAACCGGGGGGTAATCCTCGAGCGGGCTTTTCGCTGGTTCGATCGGCTGGCCTGCCGGTATCTGTATCTGATTTTCACCGAACACGGGTACCTGAGCACCTATACCCGGCTGGGCAAGCCGCATGCTGTTATCTACAACTACCCGCTGCTATCGTTTCTGGAGCCCTTTCGGCAGCCGTACCAGCCCAGTCCGCACCAGCCATCGTTGTTGCTGATCGGCCTGCTGAGTCCCGAACGGGCGTTCGATACCCTGATCGAAGCCCTGAAGCGGGTCGTAGTCTGGTACCCCCATCTGGAGGCCCATCTGTTCGGTAAGCAGGCAATCCCTTCAACGTATATAGAGCAATTCGTATCTTTGTCGGCCATTCGTTCAGCGGTGAAGCTATACGGCTATACGGACCAGCGCCAGGCCTTGTTGAAGGCAGTCGGGGCCACCGCCGGTCTTGCCCTGCTCAAACCCGTTGGCGACTATCCCGAGTCGTATCCAACCAAGCTGTTCGAGTATATGGCGCTGGGGCTGCCCGTGATCACCTCGGATTTTCCGCTATATCGGGAAGTTGTCGAACGTCATGATTGCGGCTTGTGTGTATCGGCCGAAGAGCCCGCTGCCATTGCCCGGGCGCTGCTGTATCTGATAGAGCACCCCGCCCTGGCCAAAGCGATGGGAGAGCGGGGCCGACGAGCCGTCGAAACCCATTACTCATGGGTTACCGAGTCGGCTAAACTGCTCGATTTTTACGAACTGGTGTTGAAGAAACAACGCAGTTAGATAATTTTTTGCCCGATAAACAAGACAAAACAAACACATTTTGGTATTGTTCTAATGACAAGTACCACGCTTTCCCGGAAGGATTTAACTTTCGGTCTGAATTACGGGTGGAAGTACTGAACGCCCTCTTTTTTTTGACCTGATGTACATTCATGCAGTAAGCCACTACCTACCTACAGCTGTAGTCGGCAACGAACACTTTACCCGACTCAACGGCCTGTCAAGCGACTGGATTATTGAGCGTACCGGCATCGAAGAGCGCCGGAAAGCGGCCCCGGGTGAGAATACCAATACGATGACCATCGACGCGATCCGGCGCCTGCAACCCAAAGCCGATCTCGCTACGGTCGACCTGATCGTTGGCGCTACGTATACGCCTTATGATACCATCGTATCGCTGGCCCACGAAGCCCAGCATATGTTGGGTATTGCCGATATACCGGTCGTTTCGATCTCGACGGCCTGCTCGTCATTGCTGAATGCGATCGAGGTGGTAGAAGGCTATTTTGCCTTGAATAAAGCCAGCCGGGCGCTGGTGATCGTATCGGAGCACAACACGGCCTACAACAACGATGAAGATACGATCTCGGGTCATTTGTGGGGCGATGGCGCAGCCGCGCTCCTGATCACCAAAGAGCGGCAGAGCGACGACGATTTCGAGATTATGGGACTGCTTACGGGCGGAGCCGCTCATACGCCTAAAGCCACTACGGGCGTGACCATGCGCCCAAACGAAGGGGGCGTTGCCATGCCGTTTGGCCGCGATGTCTTCATCAACGCCTGCCAGTACATGCCCAAAGCCAGCCTGCAGATTCTGGAGCGTTGCGGCCTTACCCTGGCCGACGTTGATTACGTGTTGCCCCACCAGGCGAACCTCCGCATTTCGCGTAATGTGATGAACACCCTGGGCCTGCCCGAAGAAAAGCTGATTTCCAACATTCAGCGACTCGGCAATACGGGCTGCGCGGGTTGTGCCATTGCGCTCTCCGAACAGTGGGACACCTTCCAGAAAGGCCATCGCATCGTTATAACCGTTTTCGGTGGCGGCTACTCGTTCGGCGCGATGCTTATTCAAAAATAATCATCCGTGGGCATGTAGCGGGGTGCCTGCTGGTTATGTACCTGACGGCACATCCATGTTGCTGGTCCCGAATGAGGCTACCGACGCTACGCTGTAAAGGCCCTAAAGGGCCATATATTGATGGGTGGCTGTCGATTCCTACCGACGCTGCGCTGTTGTGGCCCTAACGGGCCATTGTCTTCGGGGTGCCAGTTGATTTATACCGACGCTGCGCTGTTGTGGCCCTGACGGGTCATTGTCTGCGGGTGCCTGTCGATTCTACCGACGCTAAGCTGTTGTGGCCCTGACGGGTCATTGTCTGCGGGTGCCTGTCGATTCTACCGACGCTAAGCTGTTGTGGCCCTGACGGGTTGGGGCTTATTCCAGATCGACAATAAAATAGGGAGAAAAGGGAGTCGCTGCGACTGTTCCTTTTCTCCCTATTCAATGCTATGCTGCGCTATTACTGCGCTTCTCCGCGCCAGGTGTTATTGCGGCTGTTAATATCGGGCAGTTTCTGGTCCGGGTCAACCACCACCGTTTTCAGGGGCGACGTTGAGTTGTATTTGAACGTCCAGGTTCCGCCCCGCTGCCATACTTCGACCGGCAGGTTTACCCGGCTCTTCTTTCCGTTGGTTTCGGTCACCTCAACCGTAACGGGCATGGCCATCTTTTCGAGGTTTTCGATCGAGATCAGCGATCCTTTCGTGGCCGATCCATCTACGTATTTCACGTCCCGAACGGCCTGATCGAGTTTCCAGGTCTCGTAGAAAAAACCACGCCAGAACCAGCCCAAGTCCTCGCCGGCGCCATCTTCCATGCTTCGGAAGAAATCATAGGGCGTGGGGTGCTTGAAGGCCCAGCGGTTTACGTATTGTTTGAACGCATAATCGAACCGGTCGGGGCCGAGAATTACGTCCCGCAATAGTTTGAGACCCATACCGGGCTTGTAATAAGCCAGAATTCCCAGCGCACGCGACTGCTGCACATCCGGAATGGTCATTACCGGCTCGGTGGGGTAAAACAGAGCCGGCGCAATGTCGTGCATGGTGCCCCGCTCCCGGTTGTATTCGCCGTTGTTGAAGTTAGCCGTCGACAACGTATTGATAAAGGTGTTGAAGCCTTCGTCCATCCAGGGGAATTTACGCTCGTTATTACCTACAATCATCGGGAACCAGTTATGCCCGAATTCGTGGTCAGTTACGCCCCAGAGCGCGTCTTTCTTGTCTTTATGGTCGCAGAACACGATGCCGGGATACTCCATACCACCCACAATACCGGCCACGTTGGTAGCCACAGGGTAGCTGTACTCGTAGAGGTATTTGGAGTAGAACTCGATGCAGCCTTTTACGTATTCGGTCGAGCGGCCCCAGGAGTCGTTGGTAGCGCTTTCGGCCGGGTAGACCGACTGGGCCAGCGAGGCTTTACCACTCGGCAGGTTCATGCGCGCAGCATCCCAGACAAACGCTTTCGAACTGGCAAAGGCCACATCGCGGGTGTTCTGACACCGGAATCGCCAGGTCAGCGTACCTGACTTCTTGGGCCGGGTGTTGGGGTCGTTCACTTCTTCTTTGCTGCGAATCATCACCGTCTTATCGCTCTTGGCAGCCTGAGCCAGCCGCCGGATCTGCTCGCCGGTCAGCACATCGTTGGGGTTCAGCAGCTCGCCAGAGCCAACTACGATGTGGTTCCAGGGCACGGTAACGCTGTACTCGTAATCGCCGTAGTCTAGGTAAAACTCGCCCGCACCCAAGTAGGGCAGCACGTTCCAGCCTTCGATATCATCGTATACACACATCCGTGGATACCACTGGGCAATTTCATAGATCACCCCGTCTTTCCGCCGAAGCTGCCCCATCCGGTCGGAGCCGTATTCCGGAATCTTGAACGAGTAGGCCACCTTTACCCGTACGACCCCATCGGTGGGTTTTACGGGTTCGGCCAGGCGCACCTGCATACGGGTATCCGTAATCTCGTACGGCGCGGCTGCGAATTTGTTTTTACCCTGCTCTACCTGCACACTCGTAATGGTCAGGCCACCCGCAAAGCCCAGGTTGCCGAACCGCCCGCCCGTTGTGGGGGTGGTACGGGCCGCCCGCGACGTATCGCTGAAGGCGTTCTGGTCGAGCTGAAGCCACAGGTACGCCAGCGACTCGGGCGAGTTGTTGCGGTACGTAATGGTAACCTCGCCCGTAACGGTGTTCTGCTGATCATCCAGCGTAACGTTGATCTGATAATCGGACCGGTTTTGCCAGTACCGGGGGCCAGGGGCTCCGCTGCCCGTGCGGTAATCGTTACCGGGCTGCATGTTAAACAGCGGATGGAACAGGGCCAGTGGGTCATATTGCGAGCCAGCCGATCCGGAACCTGGCCGGGTCGATGAGGGTGTGGTTTGGGCAAAACCAGTCAGGCAAGCCATCCAGAGGCCCACCCCAAGAATGATTTTTTTCATGAACACGTGATGAAACAGAATTTTATACAAATAACGACAGAAAGCGGCTGTCGTTGTAAGTCAAGCCAAAGTTGATCCACAATATGCTGACCATCAGCATGTAGCAAAACAAGCGTACTTACCAGGCCAGTCCGTGGTGGGCGATCAGGAACACAAACAGGCCGATCCAGAGAATATCGACAAAATGCCAGTAGAGGGTAATCAGCTGGAGCTTGAGCCGGTTGGGCGGGTTTACACTGTATACGAATGAATCGACGTAGGGCCGGCGACGCAGAGCCTCGACCAGCACGATGACCAGAAAAACGAGACCGATCAGGATGTGAATCAGATGAATGCCTGAAATGACGTAAACGAAACCACCGGCCGGATTACCTGACAGTCCAATACCGGCCAGAATCATTTGCCGCCACCCCCAGCCCTGCAGAAGCATGAACAGCGTACCCAACACCAGCGTACTGGCAATATTGGTCCGGTAACTTTTGAACCGCTCGTGGCGGAAGGCGTGGTTGGCATTGTTGAGCGTGAGGCTGCTCAGCAGTATCGCTACCGTACTGATCAGAAAGACGTTGGGAAGCTTTACGTCGGTCCAGCCCGCCCCGGCCCGACGAATGATGTAGGAAGCAAGCAGAATCGTGAAGAACATCACGCTGCTGGCAATACCCAGCCATACCATAAAGCGGAACGGCTCCCGCCGTTTCGTCACAAAATTGCTCATGTCGTTCCGTTTTCAGCGTCCCGGCTGTTTACTTCGGTTGGTTCGGATGCGTTCAGATTCGTACTCAAACAACTACTTCCCTGCTCCGGGCTTCCCTTCCCAAACGCGGTACGCCCGGAATTGGTTTGGGATGACTATGGGCGCATCGAAAATCCCGTAAAGTGTAGATCCTGAACCACTCATGCTGGCGTAAACGGCGCCGGCTTCGTACAGTTGCTGCTTGATGGCCGGGAGCACCGGGTACTTCGGAAAGAGGCTGTCTTCAAAATCGTTATGAACCGTTTTGTGCCAGATACTGACGGGTTCCAGCAACTGATCGCGCAGGGGTACATCGGGCAGGCGCGGGCGCACGCCGGCATAGGCCTCGGCCGTCGATATAGCCAGATTGGGGTAGACCAGCAGTATATAATAGCCCGTCAGGTCGACGCCTATTTCGCTGAACACATCGCCCTTTTCAGTGCAGTATACGGGTTGGTTTCGGATAAAGAAGGCGCAGTCGCTTCCCAGTTGCCGGGCGTAGTTTTCCAGCTGATCGGCAGTCAGGTTCAGACCAAAGCGCTCGCTCAGGCTTTTCAGCGCAAAGGCTGCGTCGGCCGAGCCGCCCCCCAGCCCTGCTCCGATCGGGATGATTTTGTGCAAATGCATCTGTACTGGTGGCAAGCCGGGATAATCGGCCCTGAGCAGCCTATAGGCCCGCACACATAGATTGGCGTCGACCCGACCGGGCTCGTCGCCGGGAATGGTTATGCCGCTGCTGGCAAACCCGAACTGGTCGGCCGGAATGATCTCCAGCACGTCGGTCCAGCCAACGGGGTAAAAGCACGACTGCAGGTTATGAAATCCATCGGGCCGCTTATCGGTAATGCGCAGGCCGATATTGATTTTGGCGTTAGGGAACGTCAGCATCAGAACAAGAGCAGGAAATGAACAGCGAATATGGCAGGCAGATCAGAGAGAACGGAAAAACTACCCTTATTTATTTGGAGAAGATGAGAAACGAATGTATATATTGACATCTATTATATATGATGAGAGCTTAGCTTACCGATACGGTATGAAATCGTTTTTCTTCTTTTTATTGACCAGTCTGGCCCTCGCGGCCTGTGTCGATACCGCTACGTCTGTCACCCCGGCCGATCCGGACTGGCTCCGGCTGGAAATCCCCTCCGGCGGGGAAGCCAGGCAGGTAGCAGGCGACCTGGACGGTACGCTATTCGTGGCAACCACGTTTGAGATTTATAAAACAAGCAATCGGGGTAAAAGCTGGGAGCTGATTCGCAGGCGTCATTATGGGCCGCAGGGGATCATTCTCAGGCATGACACGCTCTGGAATGTAACAAACGGGGGCGGTACCCCACAGCAAAAGTTCGTGTATGATCGATATGCCGATTATACCGTCGATGGCGGCAAGACCTGGCAAAAAGATATGAACCCAACTGAGCTACGCCTGCAAATCAATGCTGCCTCTGCTACCGACGGAACGGTCTATACCATCAGAGAAAACTCAACACCTAAGGCCGAAGACCCATTATCAGCCTACGTTAATCCGGCCGATATTCTGAGGCAGACAGCTGAAGGAACTACCCTGCTTGCGCTTCCATTCAGGCACGGAATCAATGCCCTGCATCTCGATTCCAGGAATCGCCTGTATGTGGCGGTATATGGTACTCACGTACCGGAAACGAACCGGATACTTTCTTCCCTGACGGAGTCCCCGGCGGTTGTGTATGTATCCCGGCGTCCGCAGTCATAACGGCTATTTGATTTCGACGACCCGGAATTCGGTTCGGCGGTTGCGCTGATGTTCAGCTTCGGTGCAGATCACCTCGTCGGTGCAGTTATTGACCAGCTGGGTTTCGCCCATGCCGAGGGTGGTAATACGCCGGCGGCTGATGCCTTTGGAGGCCAGGTAATTGGCAACGGCTTTGGCGCGCTGCTCAGACAGGACCTGGTTACGCGCAGCTTCACCCCGGCTGTCGGTATGCGAACGGATTTCGATGATCAGCGATGGGTACTTGCGCATCGTCGCCACCAGCTTTTCCAGCTCGCGGGTAGCATCGGCCCGCAGGCTCACGCCCCCAAAATCGTAGTAGATATTGTCGATGGTAACCACGTCACCCACGCTCAGCATCCGCAGGTCGGCCGATACCTCCTTGGGTTTGGTTTTCTTCGGCAGGCGCCTGATCCGGTTCGTATTGGTGCCGAATGCGGCTTTCGAGGCAATCAGGGTGTAGTCGCAGCCTTCGACAATATCGAACAGATAGCGGCCGTCGGCGCCCGTAACATACTCGCGCTGGCTCCGGTCACATTCGTTACGCAACCGAACGGTAACCCCCTCCAGCGGTCGGCGGTCGCGCTCGCTGACGACCATACCCCGCACGCGCGATCGGGTCAGCGGCCCGGCCGTATATTTATTGACGGGATTGGCCGCAATGGTATCCATGATCACCGTTGGTTTGGTGATCCCCATCTCGATCCGGCTGGGCTGATCGTCGGCCAGGTCACGCGATGAAAAGCCGATCGTACTGGTGACGTAGCCGTCGCGGCTGGCCTGGAACATAAAGTCGTTATTGGCTTCGAGACACAGGCGCACAAACCCACCGGCGTCGGTAATGAGAGTCTGGTCGGCGCGGCCTTCGCCCCGGGCTTTGACCAGCACACTTACGCTGTCGAGCGCCTGATCCGTTTCGGTATCGTAGAGTCGGATGGTGAGGTCGCGGCACTCGAACAGCGAGCTCTCGCGCACGAACCGGTAAATATCGTCGTTGCCCGCCCGGCGGTTACTGCTGAAATAGCCGCCCTGCCGGTTCGCATCGGTAATGAGGCCGAAATCGTCCTGGGGTGAGTTGATCGGTTCGCCGAGTGCCTCAACAGCCTGTACGTTGCTCCCATTCGTCAGGATTGCGAAGAAAATATCGAGACCGCCCCGCCCCCGGCGCCCGTCGGACGAGAAGTAGAGGTTACCCGCATCGTCGACGAACGGAAACAGCTCGTTTCCTTTGGTGTTGATCGTAGGGCCCAGGTTAACCGGCTTGCCCCACTGCCCATTCTGATAACGGCTTACGTACAGATCGGTACCACCCGAACCACCGGGCATGTCGGACGCGAAATACAGCAGCTGCCCGTCGCGGCTCAGCGTAGGGTGACCAACCGAGTATTCATCACTGTTGAAAGACAGTTCTTCGATGTCGGCCCAGGCGCCGTTCTGCTGGCGGGCGGTATACAGCTTGAGTTTATTAACCCCTTCGGCGCTCTTCCGGGAGCGTCCGTCGTTGTAGTTGTTGCGGGTGAAATAGATCCGGCTGCCATCGCGGGTAAACGTAGCCGGGCCCTCGTGGTATTTTGTGTTCAGGGTTTTGCTGAACCGCTGCGAGGGACTAACGGGCCGAACGTCGTAGCCCAGTCCCTGAGCAATGTTGACCCCGCCTTCAAAACCGGTAACGATGCGTGAGTCGTTGGCCGTACCGGGCGTATAATGATCCCGGCCAACGCCACCGGTTCTGACCCGCTGGTTTTCGACTTTACTGGTGCTGCCGTCGGCGTTGATGATGCTGGCAATCTTAAGCCCGTTTCGGTTAGGCACATAGAAGAGATCGAGATAACCCGAACCGCCCCCCTTGCCACTGGTTTCTATCGTCGAGCCACCCTTGGTACCCGACACGTAGACCAGCCCGTCCTGGTAAAAAGCAGGGCTAAACTCCTCGCCCGACGAGTTCAGGTCCAGAAATTCGAGCCGGTACCGGATCGACTCGTTCCGACCGCCAGCCTGCGCGCCCAGCCCCACCGCTCCGGCATCGGCCCGGCGCTCCTGCATTTTCTCTTTCAGCTTCAGATACCGTTCATACTGCTGCTGAGACTCCTGAAATTTCCCATTGCCGGCCAGGGTCTGCGCGTATTGCAGGGTCTGCTGCGGATCGTCGCCAGTGCTGCTGTTGAGGGCTTCGCGGTAATATCGCTCGGCTTTGGGTCCATCGCCTACCTGCTGATAGGCATAAGCCAGCCGGCCCTGAACCGTCGATTTCTGAGCCGGGCTAAGCTGGGCACCCTGGTCGGTTAAAAGCTGCGTATAGGCATCAATAGCCCGGCCATAGGCTTTATAGTTGAGCAGGCGGTCGGCTTGCCTCAACAAGGAATCGACCTGTGCCCAGGCAGTCAAACTGCTCAGCCACATACCCACGCCTACGATCCAACTAATCAGGTTCTTACTCATTGCTATCAATACTGGTCTGCCTGTCAAGTCTGGTAGATATACTTAATCGGCAAACAAATTTGCATACAAAACACGCCTGGAAAAAATTACCGCATCAGTGTTAGGACACGACTAAACTCCCTGCCGTCACTCAACTGCACCTGGTAATAATAGGTACCATCGGGCAGGCCCTGTCGGGCCGTAACGGCAGTGCCCTGATTAGCAGTACCATCCCAGTCGTTCTTATACTCGTTCTGACGATAAACGAGCTGCCCCCATCGATTATATACATCCAGTCGGATAGACACGCCCGGCGGTACCTGCTGGATCACGAACCGGTCGTTGATCCCGTCGTTGTTGGGCGAAAAACCATCAGGAATAAACAAGGCGGTTGCCGATTCGCCGGGAGGCAGGCTGTGGATCGTTACCCGGGTTGGTTCGCTATTATCCGTGGGGTCCTGGTTTCGGTCAGGATCGGCCTCTACCCCGCTGGTCGACTGATCGCGGCATATGGTACCATTCAGATCGGTGGCCCAGGCGAGGGCCTGATTGGTAAAGGTGAGCGTCTGCGCCTGGTCTACCGCCAGCCGAACGGTTATCCACAGGTTGGCCCGGGCGGCTGCCAACAACTGGTTACCGACCCCTAACAGCGTCGTATCGGCCCCGCGTCCGGTATAGGCTGCGTTCAGCAGCAGACCCGCATCGGCCCGAACGGTTACGGCCTCCAGCCGGGCACCAACCGCTCCGAATGCGGTCTCCAGGTTATTGGAAAGCTGTACGTGCTGAAGGGGATTCCGGCCGCTGTTCACTACGCTGAGCCGGTATGTCAACTCGACCAGACGACCTTTGCTTCCCGTTAGCCATAGCGGTTCGCTGACGGCCATACTGAGTCCAATCATTTCCGGATGCGGAGCCTGGGCCGTCAGTTGCGCAGAGGCTCCTACGCAGGGGCCGTTGCCGTCGGGATCAGGGGTCTGAACCGTAAAGGTGACTGCTCCGCGCTGCCGGTCCTGTTCCGATAGCAGATAGCGGGTAGCGGGGCCGGCATCCGTAAACAGCCCCCCACCCGAACTTTGCCACTCGACCCGCTCGGCCGAGCCGCCCAGCCTGCCGCGCAGGGTTACGACCCCGGCCGACCAGTTGAGCGAGTCGATCCAGACCCGTACGGTAGCCGGGCTGCTCAAACAGGGCGGTATTGCATTGGCACAGGCCGAAATCGATACCAGAACCGGCTTCGGTTCGGTCAGGCAGCCGTTCTCATCCTGCCCGATTATGTAATAGGTACCAGCCAGAACAGCCGTTGGCGACTGTACGGCGGGCGCATCTGGCTGCGTGCCTTTCCGGAACGAATACCGCAGCTGCTGGCTGGCTGCGTCTGACTCACGAATAGCTTTGGTAAGATCGGCCGTCATCAGCGGACAGCTATTTTGCAGGCTCGTCAGCAGGATCAGCGGTTTGTCAGACGGCTGCACCTCTACCCGCACTCCGGCCGAACTATCGCTCTGGCAGGTGCCAATCTGACAAACGGCTTTGTAGGTGGTCGATGCGGCCGGCTTTACCCGGGTTGTGATACCAGTTGTGCCGTCTGACCAGCGAACCGTACCGAGACAGCCCGAGGCCGTTAGCTGCACCGCCTGACCCAGACAAACCGTCGACTTATCGGTGGCCACAAGAGGTACGGCTGGTATGGCCACCTCGACCCCCGTTCGTCGGGATGCGCTGCTCAGACACTGGTTTTGTTCACAAACGGCCCGAAAAAAAGCGCTCTGGGTTAGCGTACCTGAATAAGTTGAGCCGATACCTATCTCCGCATCACCGGGACCGAGCCACCGAACGGTTCCGGCACAGCCGCTGGCGGTGAGGGTAACCGGATCGCCCGGGCAGACGCGGGTGGCCGAGGCTGTAACGGCCGGCGTCGAAGGCGTTTTGACGGTAACCAGATAGGGTTCGGAGAAACAGCTGATGCAGCCTGGTTTGAGTCGGCAGATGGCCGTATAGGTGGTCGACCGGGCCGGTCGAACCGTTAGTGTCGGGCCGGTATCACCCGTTGACCAGACTACCGTTCCTGCGCAGCCGGTGGCGCTTAGCGTTACCGCTTCATAACGACAAACCGACGTAGCCGAGCCAGTAAGCACTGGCGGCTCCGGATGCCGACAGGTATCAGCAGAAACAGGCCCGGTCGTACCAGCCAGCGCCGATACCACTATCAGATAACTGCCTATAATCCACCCAATACTCCTAAGAAAAGTAAAATGTACTTGTTTCGTCATACTCTACAATCAGCCTGTGAGGGATCAGTCGAATATCATGCCAAGTCATCAATTGTAAGCGACCCACCAAAACAGGTCACATAAACAAGTGAATAGCTGAACCAATGAGATGTTACCAAGCTGAAATTTCGTTAACAAATCATCGTCCTCCCAATTATCACAAACCATGCCAAGTATGGAAATAGAAATCGGCGCAACCGTCCCCGACAGGGCATAAAAAACCGGGCGGTATGCCTTCCTGAGAAGGATACCGCCCGGTGCTCGAATTCACTCCTGGTAATTACTTACGCGGGGGTGTTGTGGTGGTCGACGATGATGACGACGAGCGTGAGCTTCTGCTTTTCTTCCGGTTAGTATTGTTACCGGTCGAGCCGCTATTCATCCGATCGGTCGTGCCCGACTGCGAGTCGGTCGACATGGTCGAGCCGCTGTTCATCGTACCGGTACCGGTCGAATATGATCCTGAGTTAGAAGAGGTCGGCGGCTGAGTCGTCGAGCCTGAGTTGTAGGTACCCGAACCGGTAGTTGTACCTGAGTTCATCGTGCCCGAGCCGGTCGTGGTGCCCGAACCCGTGGTTGTACCCGTATTGGTCGAGGTTGGCGGCTGGGTCGAATACGTACCTGAGCCCGTGGTGGTGCCCGAGTTATTCATCGTACCCGATCCGGTCGTTGTGCCGGCTCCGGTGGTCGTACCTGAGTTGTACGTACCCGAGCCGGTTGTACCCGAGTTAGTGGTCGGTGGCTGGGTCTGATACGTACCCGAGTTGGTTCCGGTGTTCGTACCGCTGGAGTAGGTTCCCGTTCCGGTGGTTCCGGTACCGGTCGTACCCGTCGAACCTGAACCTGTCGTTGAATTAGTGGTCTGTGCCGTTGCGTTGAGGGCCATGCCGGCTACCAGCATCCAACCCATTACTATTACCTTTTTCATAGTTGAGCAAAATTTCTGTTTATCAATTTACTTGACATTCACTAACATAACTCGCCTAAAAACTGAATTGTTTTGTTAGTCTGTCAAATAAATAGATTTTAATCTTTTTATTTCGTAGGGCACAAAAAAAGCAGCGGGGGTATTCGCCCGCTGCTTTCCTGCTTTTATTAGGTCTGTATCTTACAGATTGCCTTTCTTCATTTCCTTCACGGCGAAGTCGGCCGCACGGGCGGTCAGGGCCATGTACGTCAGCGACGGGTTTACGCACGAAGCCGAGGTCATACAGGCACCGTCTGTGTTGAAGACGTTCTTGACGGTATGAATCTGGTTGTGCGAATTCAGAACCGACGTTTTCGGATCGCGACCCATGCGGGCGGTACCCATTTCGTGAATACCGATGCCTGGATTTTTGGTCTTGTCGTTATAGGCCGATATGTTTTTGAAACCAGCGGCTTCGAGCATCTCGGCCGCATCGTTCATCATATCGATCCGCATCTTGTGCTCGTTATCGCCATAGGCGGCATCGAACACGATCAACGGCAGACCCCACTTATCCTTCTTATCGGAGCTCAGGGTCATGCGGTTGTTGGGATCCGGCAGCATCTCGCCGAAACCACCCAGACTCATCGACCATGGACCCGGTGTGGTGAGGCTTTCCTTGAAATCAGCACCGAAACCATCTACGCCGTTTCCGCGGTTCCAGCCTCCGCGGCTGGCGCCACCTTGGTAGCCGAAGCCACGCAGGTAATCGCGTTTGTCGCCGGCCCAGTTCCGGTAGCGCGGAATGTATACGCCATTGGCGCGACGGCCGTAGTAGTACTGGTCTTCCATGCCCTCGAACATACCCGACGCACCCGCTGCCAGGTGGTGGTCCATGATGTTACGGCCCAGCTGGTCGGAGTCGTTACCCAGGCCGTTCGGGAACCGGCGCGATTTGGAGTTCATCAGGATCGACGTACTCGCAAAAGCCGACGCGTTCAGGAAGATAATCCGGGCAAAATACTCGCGTACTTCTTTGGTGTTCTGGTCGATGACCCGAACGCCCGTTGCCTTCCCTTTTTTCTCGTCATAGATCACCTCCGATACGATCGAATCGGGGCGCAGCGTCAGACGACCGGTTTTGAAAGCCGCCGGCAGGGTAGCCGACTGCGAGCTGAAGTAAGCGCCGTATGGGCAACCGCGCATACACTGGTTCCGGAACTGGCAGGCCGCCCGGCCCAGGTCGTAGTGCAGCTGTTTGGGCTGGGTCAGGTGGGCCGTCCGGCCAATGGTCACCGTCCGTTTGCCAAACGCTTTCTCGATCCGTTTTTTAGCTTCTTTCTCGAGGCAGTTCAGCTGCATCGGCGGCAGGAAGTTACCATCGGGCAATACATCGAGCCCGTCTTTGTTACCCGAAATACCGGCAAAGCCTTCTACGTAGGTATACCATGGCGCCAGATCTTCGTACCGGATGGGCCAGTCGACACCAACGCCTTCTTTCAGGTTGGCCATGAAATCTTCTTTGTTCCAGCGGTAGCTCTGACGACCCCACATCAGCGACCGGCCACCCACGTGGTATCCGCGAATCCAGTCTACTTTGCGGTTTTCTTTCTCGAGGTACGGGTTTTCCTTATCGTTCTCGAAGAAATGCCGGTGTTCCTCATTGGCCGTATAGCCGGTACGCATGTTGGCCCAGTATTCTTCGGCGGCCATCGTGGTTACGCGACCCCGGTGCGGGAAATCCCAGGGGTTGTTGGTAGCGGTAGGATAGCCTTCAATGTGCTTCACATCGCGACCGCGTTCCAGCAATAACACTTTCAGGCCTTTCTGTGTCAGCTCTTTAGCGGCCCAGCCACCCGATATACCCGAACCTACAACGATAGCGTCGTAGGTCATATCTTTTTGTGCGTCAATATTAAGGTTCATGATTCTCGAAATGGATGAGGAACGATGCGGCCTGACGGGGGCTCCTCAGCGGCAGCCTTCTTGCCGGCAATCGTTCACTGTGCGTTAAGTTAGATTAGATGGCCCAGGCTTTCTGACCCGCTTTGAGCGGTACACAACCATCGTACCGACCCGGAACGGCCACGTACTCCAGTGCCTGCGTAGCGCCTACCTCCGAGGTAAAGTACCCCGTCAGCGTCAGGTCTTTGATCATGGTAAAGAAGGGCGTCGCGCTCTTGCGTTTCTCGCCGGGCATCTGCACATCCTGCTGACCGCTGGCGTTCTGCGCCTTGGCAGCGGCCATGTCGGCCTTCTGCTGTTTGGCTTCGGCTTCTAGCTTTTTCACGATCTCGATACGCTGAGTCGGGTCAAGCTGTACGAAGGCCTTTCCGTAGGCATCCTGACTGAGTTTGTTGGTCCGGGCCAGTCCTTCCAGAAACGCCTTCTGGTCGGCTTCCTTGTAGCAGTCTTTCACGAGAATATCGATGATCTCGTTTACTTTGGCGGCTTTGGCTCCGGGCGTGCTAGTCGTCGGAATAATAGTATCGGCCAGCTCGGCCACGGTGGCATCCTGATCAGCCGTAAAGAAAACCGGTTTGTTGGTCAGGGCGCGCTGGGCAGCCGAGGCTTCGAGGGTGTCGGCCAATGCGGGTAACGACATGGTGGCTCCGGCCAGCGCGGCCACCCGCATGAGGGCGTCTCTTCTGTTCATCTGCGTAAAGCGAGTTAATCTTTCAACTAGAACGTTAATAGGAGCAACAAATATATAACAATCCGAGACTGGATTGTACGATTAGAGGATGAATTACTTACAGGTTAAGCAATTGGCTTAGTAGAGTTATAGGCGGCATGCCATGATCGAGCAGCTGATCATGGAACGTCTTGAGCACGAATGAACTACCCTGTTTTTTCTTTACCTCCTCCCGCAGGGCCAGCAGCTGCAGTTTTCCGAGCGAGTACGACAGATAACCCGGATCGAACGTACCCCGGCGGGCTTCTTCATAAGCTGGTTTTTCTTCGTAATAGCAGTTGTCCATGATAAACCGGGTAGCCTGGGCCACGGTCCAGCCGTGAGTATGCAGTTGAATGGAGCAGACCAGCCGACAGTAGCGCAGCATCGACTCCGACAGCTGGGCCATGCGGTATTTGGCCCGGGTAACGGCGTCGCCTTCCTGCCCGAAGCCCTCTTCCAGCATCATCTGCTCGGTATAGTGCGCCCAGCCTTCAACAAAAGCATAGCTCGCAAACATCTTGCGGACCCGGCTCACCGGCGACGCGTTGAGGTGCAGGAACTGGACGTAGTGGCCCGGGTAGGCTTCGTGAACCGAAATCACCTCCGCCACGTAGCGGTTGAACAGGGTGAGCCATTCGGTCTGCTGGCGGGGCGTCCATTCTTTTTTGGGAAGGGTAATGTAGTAATAGGCTTCTGACGCGGCTGGGCGCTCAAACGGCCCCGGCGTGTTCATGGCCGCGGTAGAGCCAACCATAAATTCGGGCGTTTTGGTGATCGTTGCCCGCACCTCCGACGGAACGGTCACGATCTGCCGGTCAATCAGAAACTGCCGGATGGCTTCGCAGTGGTTACGGGTAGCGGCCAGCAGACTATCGGCGGTGGGGTGCTCGGCCTGGATGGTTTTGAATACCTCCATGGGGGTTTTGCCCGGGTCGATAACGCGGGCGGCTGCCGCAAATTCAGCTTTCTCGCGGGCGAGCTGGTCCATGCCCAGCTGCAGCAGGCTGTCGGGGTCGGCGGTGATCCACTCGTTATACAGCAGCATCCTGCGGTAATTGTCGGCCCCGATGGCGAACGACCCGTTGGCACCGGGCAGCACGGCCGTTTCGAGGTACGTGGCAAAGGCCTTGGTAGCGTCGGCACCCTGGCTGAGGGCGGCTTTCAGATCTGCCTGCACCGTTGCGTCTGCCACCGAGGCAAACGCCTTCGGAATGTCGTTCTGCATGTAGTCGGCGCTGCCCCGCAATCCCTCAATGGCCACCTCTACGTACTCGCGGGGCGGGTTTTTGCCCAGATTCTGCCGGGCCGCGGCAAAGTAGGCCGGAAGCTGGCGGGCAATGGCTACCACCGAGCGGGCCCGGTCGGCCGCCGGGGCAAAGTTGCGTTCGATGTAAGGACTCAGGTTGACCGAATACGTCATCGGGTCTTCGTACACCTTCATCGTCACGATGTCGTGAATGCGTGATTTTATGCTGGCCGTCAGCAGCTTATAATCCACCTTCTCATCGACCGACAGGCCCGTCGTATCCAGCCGGGCAAAGGTCGAATCGTACTGGCGCAACTGTTGGAGCTGGCGGTCTATCGTCTGGGCTGTGGGGATGATCAGTTTTCCGTCGTACTCGTGGTAGCCCAGATAAACGGCCTCGCCCGGATTGCTGGCCAAGTAGGCATCCACGTACTCGTCAGCCAGTTTGCCGAAGGAAGCGTTACCGGAGTCGCTTGTCTGACAGGCCCACAGGCCAAGGGTAAGCGTAAACAGAAGCAGGAATGGTCTGGTCATAAGAGTAGCTGCGAACAGGTAGGTATGGCCGTAAAATAACTCATTTTCACGACGGCTCCCAGCGGTTCGGGTTTACTTCTTAGGCACGTACTGGTTGGCCCGCTCGTTCCGTTCGGCCTTGCTGACAATGTCGTCGATGCGCCGGGCGCGGGTTTGTTCGGTTTTGGCGTTCAGTAGCCATTCCAGAAGGGCGCGTTTGGCCGAGCGCGGAAAGGCCTCGAAATAGGTTCTGGCGGTGGGGTTAGCCTCCAGGGCCGTTTGCAGGTCGGGCGGGCAGATCAGGTCTTCTACCGCATCGAGGGCGGTCCAGGTGCCGGTTTTCCGGGCCAGATCGATCATGGCCTGGCCGGCTTCGGTCATCAGTCCGGCAGCCGTTAAGGCCGCTACTTTGTTCTTGTTGACCCGGCTCCAGTTGCTTTTCGGTTTTCGGCGCGCGAAGAACTGAAGGTAATACTGCTCATCGCCCCGACCGGATGTACTGTCGATCCAGCCATAACACAGGGCTTCGTCAACGGCCTGGTCGTAGGTGACGCTGGGCATACCGCTGCTTTTCTTGTAAATCTTCAGCCAGACGCTGGTTTCGGTGGCGTGATGTTCGGCCAGCCACTGCCGCCAGTCGGCGCGGGTGGGCGCGTAGTAGATTGAACGGTCAGTGGCTGGCATGGTGCATGGTCGGTTATAGGGTGGCTAACTCCTGTACGGCCAGCCAGCTCATCAGCCCGGCGCCGGTTTCGAGAGCCGACTCGTCAATATCAAAGGTAGGGGTATGAACGCCCGAAGTGATGCCCCGGGCTTCGTTGCGGGTGCCCAGCCGGTAGAAACACGAATCGACCACCTGCGAGTAGAACGCGAAGTCTTCGCCGGCCATCCACAGATCGAGGTCGACTACGTTATCGGCCCCCATGTACTCGACGGCCTGCGCCCGCAGCCGCCGGGTCAGCTCGGGCTGATTCTGCAAAAACGGATAGCCATGCACAATGGTAAATTCGCACGAGCCACCCATGGCGTCGGCAATGCCTTCGGCCAGTTTGACCATGCGCCGTTTGCCCTCGGCCCGCCACTCTTCGTTCATGCAGCGAAACGTACCCTGAATCGTTACCTCGTTCGGAATCACGTTGGTGACCCCGTCGGCAATGAACCGCCCGAACGACAGGACGCTGGGGCTGGCCGGGGGGCGATTGCGGCTGATCACCTGCTGGAGCGCCACGATGATATGGGAAGCAATCAGCACCGGATCGACGAGGTTGTCGGGCATGGCTGCGTGGCCGCCTTTGCCGCGTACGGTCAGGTAGAGTTCGTCGGTGCTGGCCATGTACATGCCTTCGCGGAACCCGATTTTACCCACCGGAATATTGGGGGCTACGTGCTGACCAATCATGCTAATCGGGGCCGGATTCTCCAGTACGCCTTCCCGGATCATGAGCGAGGCACCACCCGGCGCTTTCTCTTCGCCGGGCTGAAAAACCAGCTTTACCGTTCCGTCGAACTGATCGCGCAAGACGTGCAGAATACGCGCCACGCCGAGCAGACTGGCCGTATGCGCATCGTGTCCGCAGGCATGCATAACACCCTCTACAGTCGATTTATAAGAAACCTCGTTGGCTTCGTGGATGGGCAGGGCGTCCATATCGGCCCGCAGCCCGACCACGCGCCGGGGCGATGAGGTATCGTTGCGGGTGCCTTCGATAATGGCTACCAGGCCCGTATCCGCTACGCCCTCCTGGGGGGTTATGCCGATGGCTTTGAGCTGATCGGCTACGTACCGGGCGGTGTTGTGTTCATGAAACGACAGTTCAGGGTGCGCATGCAGATGCCGGCGGGTCTGAACGATATCGGCAGCGTATTGCCGGGCAAGCGTTTTGATGGAGTCGAGCATACGAAAGGCGGCCCGGAAGCCGCTTGACTACAGGTGACGGACGGGTAGCTCCCGCCCTATTGTGTGGTTATAAACTGATAATCGGTCAGGACCGTTTCCAGAAACGCCCGGTTCGACAGCGTACTGTCGATACCGGTTACGGCCTTGATCTTGTCGGCGGTGCGGGCCAGAACAGATTCATCACCCCGCAGCAGCACCTCCCGTACAATGCTAACGTCGCGATCGGTCAGGAGTCGTACGTCCGGGAACTGCAGGCTGTAATTATCAGGTACGGGGCGGGCGAGAACATCGGTCAGCGATACGGCGGGTTTGAGCCGGACCACCGAGGTGCCCGCAGCAATATCGCCCAGCCGCTGGCCTTTTCCGTTAACGCCGACGGTGATGATAGGAACGATACCCAGCATAAAACTGCCCGACTCGATAATCCGCAGCAGCCACCGCAGCAGGTAGGCCCCCAGGCCCGGCTGCGTTCCGTCGAGCATCACCACCCGAATACCGATGGCCAGCTTACCGACGCTGCGGCCGTTCAGAAAATATTCGCAGAGCAGGTCGTAGAACACAACCGGCAGCAGCACCGCCACCACGTAAAATCGGCTGGTATTGATACCTATACCAGCCGGCAGCGCCAGCACCAGCAGCCACCACCCGAAAAAGACCAGGTAATCGATCAGCGTAGCTATAATTCGTTCGCCAACGCTGGCAGGTTCGTACTCAACAACTACGTTTTGAGAGGTGCGAATAGTAACGGACATTGACAGGACTTTTGTTGGCAGGGAGCGATCACGGGCCGATCGTCAAAAATAGCATCCTTTCTTTGGTTCTTGATGAACAAATAGCCAATTTTCAGAACCTGACGCCAAACCCGCACCCCATGCGCGAAGCCCTGTTCGTGAAACGCAACGCCGACAAATGGAAGGCCATCGAGGACAACCCGACCCGCGACCCCGATGAACTGACGGCGCGCTTCGTAGAACTGACCGACGACCTCTCCTACGCCCGGACGTTCTACCCCGACGCCAACGTGACGCGCTACCTCAACGGGCTGGCCGCGCAGATGCACCGGGGGCTGATGCAGAACCGGCGCGACGACCGCAACCGCTTCCTTACGTTCTGGCAATACGAATTACCGATGCTGTTCCGGCAGTCGCACCGGTTGCTGGCCGTATCGGCGGGGGTGTTTCTGATAGCGGGCCTGCTGGGCTGGGTATCGGCGGCCCATGACAACACCTTTGTGCGGCTGATTCTGGGCGATCAGTACGTGAACATGACCCTCGAGAATATCAAAAAAGGCGATCCGCTGGGCGTTTACAACAGCATGGACCAGGGCACCATGTTCATCCAAATCACCCTGAACAACATTTATGTAGCGTTTCGAACGTTTATTTTCGGCCTGTTCGCGTCCTTCGGAACGATAGCCATGCTGTTCTACAACGGCGTGATGCTGGGTTCGTTTCAATACTTCTTTTACGAGCGCGGCCTGCTGCTCGACTCGATCCTGAAAATCTGGATTCACGGTACGCTCGAAATATCGGCGATCGTCATTGCCGGTTGTGCGGGGCTAACGGTAGGCAACAGCCTGCTCTTTCCGGGCACCTTCTCGCGGATCGTGTCGTTCCGGCGGGGTATCAAACAAGGGCTGACCATTGCGGTAGGGCTGGTTCCGATCTTCATCATGGCTGGCTTTCTGGAGAGTTTCATTACCCGGCTCACCCTGCCGCCGGTAGTCAGCGGCAGCATCATTCTCGCGTCGGCTGCCTTCATTATCTGGTATTTTATTCTCTATCCTATTCAACTTAACCGCCGTATACACCCATGATCAACCTGTTTCAGCAACGCGACTTTGGCGATAAGCTCAATATCACCTTCAAATACGTGACTGACAACTTCCGGAGTCTGGGTCTGTCGCTCCTTTATATCGTAGGACCGGTTGCGCTGATAGCCGGTATCGCGTCGGGCATTCTGCAATCGAACATTCTGGAGTTGACCAACATAGCCCGCGATGGAGATAGCGACCCGGCAGACCCGTCGGCTTTTTTCGATGTATTTCAACGCATTTTTTCCCCCGCCTTCTGGCTAATGATCCTGTTTGGTATCCTGGCTGCGCTGGCCGTCAGCCTGGTGAGCTACGCCCACATGAAACTCTACAATCGCAAAGATGGCGGTTTCGTCACGGTAGCCGAGGTATGGGAAGAAATCCAGCCTATCATGGGCCGGGCGCTCATCATCACGATTCTGGGCAGTATCGTTACGGCCATCGGCTTTATGTTTTTCATCATCCCCGGCATATACATCGCGGTGGTACTGGTGCTGGCGCTGGCTATAACCACCTTTGAAGGGACCGACTTCGGCCAGACCTGGGAGCGCTGCTTCAAGCTCATCCGCGACAAGTGGTGGTCTACCTTTGGCCTGGTCGTTGTTATGGGAATCATTTCCGGCATTATCGGGCTGCTCTTTTCCATACCGGCCGGGGTGATCAACTTTCTGGTAGCGGCTAAACTCCTGCCCGACGCATCGGGTATCTGGCTCGTGCTGGGTAACGTAATCGGGACGGTTGGCGGTACGCTGCTGCGGGCGCTGATCTACATTGCCATCGGTTTCCAGTATACCAACCTGGTTGAGCGGCAGGAAGGACGGGGGCTGCTGTCGGCCATTGACTCGATCGGGACCGCCCCCACCCAACCCCGCGCGCAGGACGAGGGTGAGTACTAATCAACGCATGCACCACAA
Organism: Spirosoma sp. 209; assembly: GCF_002006735.1. Taxonomy (NCBI): domain Bacteria; kingdom Pseudomonadati; phylum Bacteroidota; class Cytophagia; order Cytophagales; family Cytophagaceae; genus Spirosoma; species Spirosoma sp. 209. Next base: position 622,326 of record NZ_MVEC01000001.1, read on the forward strand.
CGTACAAAAGCTATTTCGCGCGTATCGGGCGGTCTGTCTGTATATCCTGCTGGGATGTCAGCTTTCAGCCAGCAGTCTGCTCTATGCCCAGCAGAAACCCGCGGCTACTACCGCCGTTGTCAGCGCGCCCGACGACCGGAGCCCGATCCGGGTTCGCCAACCCGATGCGGAGCGCCTGCGCGATCTGGAAACCAGCCGCGACTACCAGTACGGTACCGACGCTCCGCCCCCCGACAATCCGGTGGGTCGGTTTATCGCCTATATTTTCGGTAAACTGCGGGATCTGCTGGCCAGCGAAGCCTATCAGAACGTAGGTCAATACGTTCTGCTGGCGGCTATTGCCGGTCTGGTCATCTACTGGCTCATGAAGGCCGAGGTGCTGGGGTTTCTGTTTGCGCAGCGGGCTCAGTCGGCCGGGCTTGACTATGAGAACCTGAGCGAGAACATTCACGAGATTAACTTCGACGAAGCCATCGACGAAGCCGCCCGGCTGCGTAACTACCGGCTGGCGACCCGGCTGCTGTATTTGCAGAGCCTGAAACGCCTGACCGATATGGGCCAGATCAGCTACAAAGCCGATAAGACCAACCGACAGTACGTTCATGAACTGGCCGGGTCGCCCCGGCAGGCCGACTTTGACGAACTGACCCGCCAGTTCGAGTTTGTCTGGTACGGCAGCTTTCCCATCGATGAGTCGCGATTTACCGCTGTTCAGGCCCGGTTCCGCCAGTTCATGAACTCGATTGCCGGGAAGACTACTCACTGAAAAACTGCTGATCTGTTTTGCGTAAACCCAATAAATACCTGCTGTTCCTGCTCGTCACGGTGATGGCGTATGCGCTCGTTGAGTACTACCGCCCCCGCCCCATCGACTGGACACCAACGTACGAAAACGACGACCGGATTCCGTTCGGCACGCAGGCCCTCTTCGAGCTCTTGCCTTCGCTCATGCAGCAACCGGCCGTCAAAACGGTTCGGCTACCGGTCTATAACTTCCTGACCGAGACCAGACCGGCGGGCCGCAGCAACTACGTGTTTATCTGCCGCAGTTTCGAAGCCGATGCCAACGACCTCCGCCAGCTGTTCCGCTACGTGAAGCAGGGTAACAACTGCCTGATTTCGGCCTACGACATGCCCGATTCGCTGGGTAAAGCGCTGGGCTTCAAAGCCGATCTGCGCACCCCCGACCGGGCCGACTCCAGCCTGCGCCAGAACTTCGTCAACCCGGCTCTCAAAAAACCGGCCGGGTATCGGTTCTCGCGCGACGATGGCCGGAATTACCTGCGTATCAACAAAACCGGGGGCATTACCGTGCTGGGGCGCAACGCCCGCCAGGAGCCGGTCTTTATCCGGGTACAGTACGGGAAAGGGCACTTTTTTATTCACAACCTGCCCCTGGCCTTCACCAACTACTACCTGCTCAACCACCCCTCGTCCGACTATGCCATCAAAGCCCTGTCGTACCTGCCGGCCTGGCCAACCTATTGGGATGAGTACCAGAAACAAGGCCGCTTCGACGAAGATCAGCAATCCATTCTGCGGTACATCTGGTCGCAGCCGGCGCTGACCTGGGCCTATTATCTGGTCGTGATCGGGTTACTGCTCTACGTCATCTTTGCCGGCAAACGAACGCAGCGCATCATTCCGGTCATGGAGCCACCCCGCAATACCTCCCTCGATTTTGTGAAAGATGTAGGGCGGCTGTATTTTCAGCAACGCGATCACGACAACATGGCCCGCAAAAAAGTCCAGTACTTTCTGGCCGACCTGCGCGAACGCTACGGGCTGAACACCAATCAGCTCGACCACGAGTTTACCGAGACCCTGGCCCGTAAAAGCGGTTTACCCACCGATCAGACCGCCGAGCTGGTACGGCTCCTGCGCAACGCCCAGAAAAGCGTTACGTTATCTGAATACGACTTACTGACACTGAACGGTGCCATCGAAAAATTCAATCAAACTGTCTGAATGGAGTCTTTTAATTCGCGTATCGACCTGACCCCGCTTACCACCGCCGTTGACGCCATCCGGGCCGAAGTGGGCACCGTTATTGTGGGCCAGCACCAGACCATAGACCTGCTGCTGACCGCCCTGCTCGCCGACGGACACGTGCTGATCGAGGGCGTTCCCGGTGTGGCTAAAACCCTGACCGCCAAGCTGCTGGCCAAAACATTATCGGTCGGCTTCAGCCGGATTCAGTTCACGCCCGACCTAATGCCGTCCGATGTGCTGGGAACGTCGATTTTCATGCCCAAAACCGGCGATTTTTCGTTTCGGCAGGGGCCTGTCTTCTCTAACCTGGTGCTGATCGATGAAATTAACCGGGCTCCGGCCAAAACCCAGGCTGCCCTGTTCGAAGTGATGGAAGAGCGCCAGATCACCAACGACGGCACCACCTACCCGCTCGACGAACCGTTTATGGTGCTGGCTACCCAGAACCCTATCGAACAGGAAGGTACCTACCGACTTCCCGAAGCCCAGCTCGACCGGTTTCTGTTCAAAATTGTGGTTGGCTATCCCGACGCAGCCGCTGAAGTAGACATTCTGAAAGGCCATCACCAGCGCCGAAACCTGACCGATGCGGTACAGGCCGTTTCGGCGGTACTCAGCGCCGGCCAGCTGGCTTCGCTGCGCGCTCAGGTTCATCAGGTACACGTAGAAGATAAGCTTTTCGAGTACATCGCCCAGATTGTACAGGCCACCCGCGCCAACAAATCGCTGTATCTGGGGGCTTCGCCACGCGCATCGGTCGCCTTGCTGAACAGCGCGAAGGCGCTGGCTACGCTGCGGGGTCGCGACTTCATAACGCCCGAAGATGTGCAGGAACTGGCGGCTCCCGTACTGCGTCACCGGATTCTGCTCACGCCCGAACGCGAGATGGAAGGCGGCACGGCCGATGACGTAATTGCCCAGCTGGTTCAGAAAATCGAGGTACCCCGATGAAAAAGCAGGGCTGGCGCAATGGAAAAAAATACGCGCTGCCTGGTCTGTTCTTATTTGGTTTCTGGCTTACGACTACGGCTCAGCCACTTACCCGCGACCAGTTAACAGGCCAGTGGATCGGCGTACACGCGGAGTTAAACAACGCGTCTCTTTGTCCGCTATCAACCTACCTGGACCTGCGAAGCGATGGTTCGTTTTACCTGGGTATGGTCGACGGTAAGGCCCCTCCCAAAGTTATGACCTGGGCGATGAAGGCGGGCCAGCTGCGGCTCGATGTGCTGACTTATGCCCTCGACCTGATTTCGCTGACAAACGATGTATTACGAATTGGGCAGGACTCGCCGATGCTCTTTCGACGCTTTCAGGAGATAGCCGTTGATTCGACCGCAGCCTTTCAGACGTTGAACGGTCGGGTTTGGGAGACGGATAGCCTACGCCTGTCCTTGTTTGCCAACGGGAAACTGCTCTGGGAAAACTGCCAAACCTACGAGCAAACGGTGCATTGCTGGCAGTTAGCCCGGTACGGAACCGCTGTGTTTCTGGTAACGCGCGGCAACGCCCATACCTGCGAAGGCGACTACAAACCGCTTTGGCAGCTTACCCAGTCAGGAAAACAACAGTTCAGGGCCATCGGCTGGAACGGCCAGGCAGTAGCTACCGAAACCTTTCGGCTGGTTCGTCCGCTCAAACTCTCCGAAATGCCCCCAGCAAACGAGTTTCAGCGTTGCGCCAACTGTTTTGATGGGAGTCGGTATTCGGTTGCCGAACCGTTTCTACGAAGGTATCAACCCATGCTGTACGACATCAGGAAGGCGTTTGAGCAATACTACAAACCGGTTGTGGCCAGTGGGCAGTCGGGCCTGGTTCAGATTCAGTTTGCCGTTGACTGCGACGGGCGTATGGGGCGGTTTCTGGTGAAGGGGTTCGACAACGACTATCAAGCCAAGTCGTTCGATCCGCAACTTGTAGCGCAGCTTTTGACCATTTGCCGCCAAAAGCTACCGGCCGGCTGGCGACGCGATCCATTGACCGACCAGCAGCAGTCAGACATAGACGTATTGCTAAACGTTCGGCTCAGCAACGGCACCATAACCGATGTTTTCTTATGAAGCGTTTTCTGCTGATTAGTTTAATTTGGCCGGGGTATCTGTTGGCGCAGGATAATGCGCGTCAGATCGAGATGACGCAGTTGTTGCTGATTAAAAACCATCAGGTACTGTCGGGTAATAAGCAGCCGGACGGTCTCGCCGAACATTCAGAAACAGTACTCCGCAAAGCCGAACGGTACCGCTATCAGGGTGATTTTGATAAAGCCGTTCCGTTGTACCAGCAAGCTGCTCAGCTGAATCCAAAACGCCAGGGTTATATTGGCTACGTTCATCTGGCTTTTCTGCACGATTACAGCCGGGCTATGCAATACCTGAACGCCTACGACGCGCTGACACCCACGTTCGACGATATAGAAGGCAACAACCCCGTTAGTTATTACCGGGGCGTTATCTATTTGAAAACAAACGAGTTTGCGCTGGCTATCGAGCAATTAAACAAGTCGATTGGCGATATCGAACGCAAACATGGTTCAGAATGGGTCAACTACCGTTATTACGTGAGCCGGGCCAGAGCGTTCTTGGCAACCAGTCAACCTCAAAAAGCTCTGGATGACCTTGATAAGGCGGTTGCCAACTACAAAAAAAGCGCACTGGCGTATTACCACCGGGGTCTGGCTTTGGTACAGCTTGGCCGAACAGCCGAAGCTAAATCGGCTTTTCAGGACGCTCAGTTTTTTTTCGGCGCCAAGCGGGTCGAAGCCTTGCAGGCCGGGCAAGCCGTTATACCCGAGGATCAGCTCTTCCCCCTGTACGAGTCTGAAATCGAAGCTGCCATCGACCAGCTTAAACTTAAACCGTAACACAACATGAATCCATTCTACGAAAGCATTAAAGGCGTATTGCAGAACGCCCGCGCCACCGCGTTCCGGGCCGTAAACTTCGCTATGGTCGACGCCTATTGGAACATTGGCCGACTCATCGTTGATGAAGAACAGCAGGGAAAAAGCCGCGCCGAATACGGCACCAGTCTGCTCAAATACCTCGCCCAACGATTAACTACCGATTTTGGGAAGGGGTTTGATGAACGCGAGATGCGTCGAATACGCCAGTTCTATCTGCAGTTTCCAATTCGGGACGCAGTGCGTCCCGAATTGACCTGGACGCACTACCGCCTGCTGTCGAAAGTTGACAACGCCAACACCCGCACCTGGTATATGAACGAAGCCGCCGAACAGCAGTGGAGCAGCCGGGCGCTGGAACGACAAATCAACTCGCTATACTACGAGCGGCTGCTGGCTACCCGCGAAACGGATCGGCCAGACATCCGGCAGGAGGCCGACGAAAAAACGAAGCCGTTGCAGATTAAACCCGAAGATGTACTGAAAGACCCATATATACTTGAATTCCTGAACCTGCAACCGAACTGGAAAATTTACGAAAAATACCTTGAACAGGCTCTCTTAGACAACCTGCAAACGTTCATGCTTGAATTAGGTAAGGGGTTTGCGTTTGTGGCGCGGCAACAACGTATGGTAGAAGACGACGACAGTTTTCGGGTTGATTTGGTGTTTTATAATTATATACTGCGCTGTTTTGTGCTGGTAGACCTAAAAGTCGGCAAACTAACGCATCAGGATGTTGGTCAGATGGATATGTATGTACGGATGTACGAAGACCAGCACAAACAACCCGGCGACAACCCGACCATTGGACTGATTTTATGTACGGAGAAGAACGAGACCGTTGTGAAGTACTCGGTTCTGAACGGAAGTCAGCAGCTGTTTGCGTCAAAGTATAAACTGTTTTTGCCCAGCGAGGAGGAGTTGCGCCATGAGATTGAGCGCGAGAAAGTACTTATAGAACAAAACCGGCGTAACCCATGAACTTCTTTCGCCCCCTGTTTATCTCGCTCCGCCTTTGGTTCACGCTGACTGGCTTTGTGCTGGCGTTTGTACTGGCCTATGCCGTTCCCCTGTTGTTTCCGCTGGTTCAGGTAGCGTTTGTCGTCTTTCTGTTCCTGATTGGCCTGGATGGCTGGCTGCTGTTCCGAACCGAAGCCGGCCTGTTTGCCCGGCGTGAAGTGCCCGACCGGCTCAGCAACGGCGATCAGAACCCGCTCACGGTCTACCTCGAAAACCGGTACGCGTTTCGGGTCGATACCGAAGTGATCGATGAAATTCCCTTTCAGTTTCAGCGACGCGACGTGCTATTCCGGGCGCAGTTACAGGCCCGCGAAACCCGCGCTATCCGTTACGAACTGCGCCCTACGCGCCGGGGTGAGTACAGCTTTGGCGCCGTCAACGTCTTTGTGCTATCGCCACTGGGGTTGCTGAAACGCCGGTATCAGTTTGAGCAGGGTAAGCTGGTGGCCGTATACCCGTCGTTTCTACAAATGCGGCAGTATGAGCTGCTGGCGGCTACGAACCGCCTGAACGAAGTAGGCGTGAAGCGAATACGCCGGCTGGGACATAGCACCGAGTTTGAGCAGGTTCGGCCCTACACTACCGGCGACGATGTTCGGACGGTGAACTGGAAAGCTACCGCCCGGCGCAGCGATCCGCGGGGGGCCTCGCTGCAGATCAACGCCTACCAGGATGAACGGTCGCAGCCGGTCTACTGCCTGATCGATAAAGGCCGGGTCATGCGGTCGCCTTTCGAAGGGTTGACGCTGCTCGATTACGCGATCAACGCCAGTCTGGTGCTCAGCAACATCGCCTTACTCAAACAGGACAGAGCGGGCCTCCTGACCTTCTCTGACCACGTAGGCCAGCTCTTGCCCGCCGACCGGCGGGCGGGCCAGCTGCTCAAGATCATGGAAGTATTATACCGCCAGAAAACCCGCTTCCAGGAGACCGATTACGAGAGTGTATACGCTACCGTCCGCACGAACATTCGCCAGCGAAGCCTGTTGCTGTTGTTCACCAATTTCGAAACGGTAAGCGGTATGCAGCGGCAGCTTCCGTACCTCCGCCGACTGGCTAAAGATCATTTATTACTGGTCATCTTCTTCGAAAACACCGAACTCCGCGCCCTGCTTGATCAGCCCACCCCCGACACCGAAGCCATCTACCTGAAAACCATTGGGGAGAAGTTTGCCTATGAGAAAAAGCAGATTGTCAAAGAATTGGGCCAGTATGGCATCCAGACTATTCTGACCGCTCCACAGAACCTGACCGCCAACACCGTAAATAAGTACCTCGAGCTAAAAGCCCGGAACATGATTTAACCCGTACCGCCCCAAAAAAAGCCCCAACACGGCAATATGTTAATAGATTACTATCGGCCATATTACCAAAAATCCCCGGTCGGGGCGGCATGTCAACAAACCCTGACCGCACAAAAAACCCAACGGAACGGATATCGACCGTCACACATGGCCCCCTCAGACCCGGATTCCTGTTACTGACCGGCGTCGCTCAATCCGCCTTTGACCGATTCGTAATCTGACTTGATACGGCCCATTTCTTTGGCCAGAAACGCCTGAAGCTGGGCGTTGAATTCGGTTTTTTCGGCATCGCTTAGGCTGGCGTATACCTCTTTAAGCTCCTGATTGATGGCGGCTCGCTCGGCATCATCAGCCGCGTTGATGGACCGGATATGGTATCGGCGAAAATCGTACTGGGGCATGTCTGATTCTGTTCGTTAGGGTAAAATCTCCCGGCACAAAGGTACGACAGCCGGTATAAAGCGAAAAAGGCCGATCGAACGACCGGCCTTTTTCAAAAGAACATATCTCTCTATGACTGCATCAGCGCTTCGTTGTCTTTAAGCCGTGCTCTCTGTACCCGACCCGACACCACGATACTGATTTCATACAGCAGCGCCAGCGGCAGGGCCACCAGAATCTGGCTGTACAGATCGGGCGATGGGGTAATGATACCGGCGACGACCAGAATCACGATCCAGGAGTGGCGACGATACTCACGCATGAAAGCAGGCGTTAACACCCCAACTTTAGACAGGACGAAGGCTACAATCGGCATCTGAAAAATAAGGCCGCAACCCAGCGCCAGCGTCACGATTACGCCGATATAGGAGGTAATATCAATATTGTTCTCGATCCGGCTCGACAGGGTGTAGTTGACCAGGAAGTTGATAGCCAGGGGCGATACGATGAAATAGCCGAACAGCAGGCCCATCGAAAACAGCAGCGACACGAAAAATACCGCTCCGCGAGCCGCCCGCTTCTCGGACTGACGCAGACCCGGCTTGATAAACCGCCACACTTCCCAGAAGGCATACGGGAAAGCAAAGCTCAGGCCCACGAAGAACGACGACGTCAGCGACATGGTAAACTGATCCGATAAGCCCAGCGCCTGGAGTTTGAACGTCAGTTTCTTCACACACAGATCGGCATACCCCGTATAGTCGGCCAGCTTACACATCTGCCGGTACGTCCAGAAATCGGTCTTGGCCGGTCCGAGCAATACGTACTCGAAGATATCGTCAATAAAAATGAACGCCGTGACGGTAAACACCAGAATAGCCGCAGCGGCCCGGATAATGTGCCAGCGGAGTTCTTCCAGATGGTCCAGAAAAGACATCTCCTTGCCTTCGGTGTCGATGTCTTCGTCGGTCAGTTGATCGAGTGGCATATGCTTGGTTGAGCGATTGACTGATTGAGCAATTGAGTGATTATAACGGCAAGTTAGTCATCGCTCAATCACTCAATCACAATTAACTTTTGTAGAGCGGAAATGCTTTCATCCACTCGTTGATTTCTTCTTTAACGGTCAGCAGCGTTGCGCTGTCGTCATGGTTCATCAGCACCCGGTCGATATATACGACAATCTGCTCCATGTCCGATTCTTTCAGACCGCGGGTTGTCATAGCCGCCGTACCGACGCGCATGCCCGAGGTAACCATCGGCGACTTATCATCGAACGGAACCATGTTCTTGTTGATGGTAATGTCGGCCTTGATCAGCGTGTTTTCGGCCAGCTTACCCGTGAGGCCTTTGCTCCGCAGGTCGATCAGCATCAGGTGGTTATCCGTACCGCCCGAGATGATCGAGTAGCCACGATCGGTAAATGCTTTGGCCATGGCCTGCGCGTTGGCTTTCACCTGAACGGCATAGTCGTAGAAATCGTCGGTGAGGGCTTCGCCGAAGGCTACGGCTTTGGCAGCAATGATATGCTCGAGCGGCCCCCCCTGCGTACCGGGGAAAACGCCCGAATCGAGCAGCGACGACATCAGGCGGGTTTCGCCCTTGGGGGTTTTGATACCGAACGGATTCTCGAAATCGTTCCGCATCAGAATCAGTCCGCCCCGGGTGCCGCGCAGGGTTTTATGGGTGGTCGTCGTAACGATATGGGCATGCGCCAGCGGGTCGTTCAACAGCCCTTTGGCAATCAGACCAGCCGGGTGCGACACGTCGGCGAGGAGCAGGGCGCCCACTTCGTCGGCAATGGCGCGGAGCCGGGCGTAATCCCAGTCGCGGCTGTAGGCCGATGCGCCACAGATGAGCAGTTTGGGCCGCTCCCGTTTGGCTGTTTCTTCGACCACGTCGTAGTTGATAACGCCCGTTTCGCGCTCTACGCCGTAGAACGTAGGCCGGAAGTATTTGCCCGAGATGTTGACCGGCGAACCGTGGGTCAGGTGACCGCCGTGGCTGAGGTCGAATCCCAGGATGGTATCGCCGGGCTGCAGACAGGCCAGGAATACGGCCATGTTGGCGTTGGCGCCCGAGTGTGGCTGTACGTTGGCCCAGGTAGCGCCGAACAGCTCTTTAGCGCGGTCGATGGCAATTTGCTCGACCTGGTCCACTACCTCACAGCCCCCGTAATACCGTTTGCCGGGCAGGCCTTCGGCATACTTGTTGGTGAGCACGCTCCCGGCCGCTTCCATAACGGCAGGCGATACGAAATTTTCGGAAGCAATCAGTTCGATACCGGACTCCTGCCGGTGTTGTTCTTTAGCAATCAGGTCAAAAATCTGCGTGTCGCGGGCAGCGGTGGTTGCGGTCGTCATGCGCGTAAGTAGTTCAATGAGTTATCGGTCCGGTTGTTCGTCACGCTAAACCGACAAACAACTCCTTTTACGGGACAAAGGTACGGCGGAAAACGGTAGTCTGCCGAAGATTTTCACTTCCCGCGCGAGACGAGCTGGTAGGTCAGGGGCGTCATCCCCGTGTGCTGCCGGAACTGCCGGTGAAAGTGGGATATATTATTGAAACCGCTCTCCAGACCGGCCTGTCCGACGGGTATGTCGGCTTCGCTGAGCAGTTTGCGGGCGTGGCTGATCCGGAGTTCGTTCAGGTACTCGACAAAGGGCTTACGCGTTCGTCGCTTGAAATACCGGCAAAAAGCCGCCGGCGCCATGCCGGCAACCGACGCAATCTGCTCGATCCGGATCTCGTCCCGAAAATTGGCCAGGGTAAACTCCAGCACCCGCTTCATCCGCTCGGTCTCGCCCGCGCTGGGCGCCAGCCGATAGCCGTCGCTGGCCAGGGGCTGCGCGTCCGGATCGGTCGTAAGCCGGGTCAGCACCCGCAACAGGCCCATAAGTTGCTCCATCCGGGTCTGCGCGATCAGCTCCGTCAGCAGCGGGGCCAGCTGGGTGGCACAGGTCTCGCTGAACCGCAGGCCGTGCTGACCGCGCCGGAGCATCGCGCAGAGCGGGCCGGCCTCGGGCAAATGAGCCAGCACCGTGTCAACCAGCGCAGCCCGAAACTGCACCACAATCGACTCGGCCAGCCGGTCGGAGCCGGATTCGTAAAAATCGGCATCGCACCGCCAGAAGTGCGGCAAATCCGGGCCGAGCAGCACCAGATCGCCCGGCCTGAACAACGCCACATGGTCGCCAACGAACCGGTGTCCGTAGCCACTGATAATATAGGTCAGCTCGTACTCCGGGTGGTAGTGCCAGGGCGCATCGAAGTACGGAAGCCGGAACTGCCGAACCAGCAGCGAGCGCTGATCACCAATAGTTACTTTTTCGAATAGCGCTTTCATCTTAAACAGTATACTGACTACAGGTGAGCGATAGTAAGCAAACGATGGTCAAAATACTACACAAATAGGCAAAACCTGCTTCATCTACTCATCAGCTCTCCCTCTACTTTTGTAGCTGTTCTGCTCAGCGAACCGGTTCGCTGATAGCCTATCAAAACCCTTATGGAAGCGACTATCGACAAAACATCCCTGCTGCAGGAGCTGGCGAGTCCGTATGCGGTCAGCCCCGAAGCCATTGCTTTCTATCGTCAGAACGGCTACGTAAAACTTAAGCAGGTGCTCAGTCCGGCCGTGCTGGCTTATTATGGCGACATCATTACCGAGCTGGTTTTTCGACTCAATACGCTCGATAAGCCGATGCACGAACGGACGACCTACGAGCGGGCTTTTTTGCAGATCATGAATCTCTGGCAGGAAGATGAGGAGGCCCGTGAGTTTGTTTTCTCGAAGCGACTGGCCCAGCTGGCGGCTGATCTGATGGGCGTTGAGGGCGTCCGGCTGTACCACGACCAGGCGCTGTATAAAGAACCCTCGGGCGGCATCACCCCCTGGCATGCCGATCAGTTCTACTGGCCGCTGGCGTCACCGCATACCGTTACGGTCTGGATTCCGTTACAGGCAACCCCGATGGAGATGGGTCCGCTGGCGTTTGCCGAAGGATCGCAGCATGTCGAGATTGGCCGCGACCTCGAAATCAGCGACGAGAGCGAAACGGTGCTGTCTGGCTTGCTTCAGCAGCAGAACTTTCCGCTCAACGACACGCCCTTCGAGCTGGGCGAGGTCAGCTACCATGCCGGCTGGACCTTTCACCGGGCCGGGCCAAACGTATCGGACTCGCCCCGGAAGGTGATGACCATGATTTACATGGACAAAAACCAGGTCATTATGCCGCCCCGCAACCGGTATCAGGTAGCCGACCACGCGCGGTGGCTGGCGAATGTACCCGTTGGCAGCCAGCCGCAGGATGATATCAACCCCGTTCTGTTCAGCTATTGATATGGATTCATAGCTGATCAGTTCGTATACATAAACACACCTAACTTTTCGTTTCGTTGGTGCGCCCCGGCCTGTGTTGGGGCGCATTTTTTTTGGAGCCGCACAAATGGAAGTATTTTTGCGGGATTGCTGTTACCCCATCAAACCAACACTTACCCAAAGCGGTATGAAATCATTTGTTGCGCTCGTTGCCGGACTGCTGCTGTCCGTAGTCACGTTCGCCCAGCTTACCAAAGATCCCACGAAATGGTCGGTTTCGGTACCGAAGCAACCCGCGAAGGTGGGCGACGTCGTGGAAGTTCGCATCCGGGCCACTATTGCCGATAGCTGGCATATCTACTCGAACGACCTCGACCCGAACATCGGTCCGTTGCCAACGAGTTTCAAGTTTACCCCTTCCGATAGCTGGCAGCGCGTCGGCAATGTCGTGCCGGTTGGGGTCGAAGAAGTGTTCGAAGAAGTATGGGGCGCTAAAATCCGCCAGTTTTCGGGTACGGCGACCTTCGTTCAGAAAATCAAGGTGCTGAAACCGGCGGTTGAGTTCAGCGCTACCACCGAGTATATGGCCTGCTCCTCGAAAGACGGCACCTGCCTGCCCCCCGCCGAAGCTCAGCTGAGCGCCCAACTGACCGTGACGAGTCCGGCTACAACTTCAGCTACGGTAGCAGCTGCAACGCCTACAGCCTCATCGGCCGTTACGCCCCCCGTTTCTGAAACCACCGTGGCCGCCACGACCCCGGATCCGGCCCTGACCGCGACTACCGGCACCAGCGCCCCCACCGTAGAACAGGCTGCTGACAAACCCGTCGATGCGCTCGACGCGGCTGCCCAGGCTGGCGAAACCACCGACACGTCTATGATGGGGTTCATTGTGGCGGCTTTTCTGTCGGGCCTGGTGGCGCTGCTGACGCCCTGCGTATTCCCGATCATTCCGATGACGGTTAGTTTTTTCACCAACCAATCGGGCGGTCGCTGGAAAGCGCTGCTGTTCGGAGCCTCGATCATCGGTATCTACGTGCTGATCGGTACGGTTGTGTCGCGCATAAACGGACCGGCCTTTGCCAATTTTGTAAGCACCCACTGGTTGCCTAACGTCCTGTTCTTTGCCATTTTCTTTGTGTTCGGGCTGTCGTTTCTGGGTTTGTTCGAGATCGTTCTGCCCAGTTCGCTGGTCAACAGCGCCGATGCCCGGGCCGAGCGGGGTGGTCTGGCGGGCGTATTTTTCATGGCCTTTACCCTCGTGCTGGTTTCGTTCTCCTGCACCGGCCCCATTGTGGGTAGTCTGCTGGTGGCTTCGGCCGGGGGCGAAGTGGTGAAACCGATTATCGGTATGACCGCCTTCTCGTCGGCCTTCGCTATCCCGTTCACGCTGTTTGCGGCTTTTCCGCAGTGGCTCAAAAGTATGCCCAAATCGGGTGGCTGGCTCAATGGCGTTAAAGTGGTGCTGGGCTTTCTGGAGCTGGCGCTGGCGCTCAAGTTTCTGAGCATTGCCGATCAGGTCTACCACTGGGGCCTGCTCGACCGGGAGATTTTCCTGGCGTTCTGGATCGTCATTTTCGCGCTGATCGGGTTTTACCTGCTGGGCAAGATTCGTTTGCCACACGATAGCGAAGTTAAGAACGTCAGTATTCCCCGGCTGCTGCTGGCCATTCTGATTTTCGCCTTTGTCGTTTACATGATTCCGGGCCTGTGGGGTGCTCCGCTGCGGGCGCTGTCGGGCTACCTGCCACCCAAAACCAGCCAGGATTTCGACCTGAATGCCCGGTCGACGGGGGCCGCTGCGCCGGTCAGCACGCTGGGCGAGGTGCCTAAATACAGCAATCTCTTCGAGCTGCCGCATCAGTTGCAGGGCTTTTTCGAGTACAGGCAGGCGCTGGCGTATGCCAAAAAGGTAAATAAACCGCTGTTCATCGACTTTACCGGTCATGGCTGCGTCAACTGCCGCGAAATGGAAGCCCGCGTCTGGTCAGACCCGGCGGTACTGTCGCGGCTGCAGAACGACTTTGTGGTGCTGGCGCTGTACGTAGATGATAAAACCGAGTTGCCCGAGTCGGAGTGGTACACCTCTGCGTATGATCAGAAAGTAAAGAAAACCATTGGCGCCCAGAATGCCGATCTGCAGATTACCCGGTATAACAACAACGCCCAGCCCCATTACTGCCTGGTCGATGCCGACGGGAAACTGCTGGTAGCACCGAAGAACTACGACCGCAGTATCGACACCTTTGTTGCCTTCCTGGACTCGGGAAAAGCGAAGTTTAACGCCCAGGTTCAGTAAGCCTGCTTCATAAACAGAAAGCCCCGCCAGATCATCTGGCGGGGCTTTCTGTTGCCGTATTTCGAATTGGCTACACGGCGGCTTTGGCCGGAATGGCCTGCGCCTGCACCAGTTCCAGATCCGGTTTAGACTCGTCGGCAATGGCTACCCGACCGCGCTCTTTACGCACAATGCGCGAGAACAGCGAAATCTCCTGGTCGAACAGGAACCGGAAAAACAACCGCACATACGAGGTGTGGTATTTCAGCGTCTCGTAATACTCCGGCGCGTTTTTCTTGATGTCGGGCAGTCGGTTCCAGGGAATGGACGGAAAATCGTGGTGTTCGTTGTGAAAACCAACGTTCAGGTTGACCGTATTCAGCTGGCCGTAGTAGCTGTAGGTTTCCTGTTCTGGGTCGAGGGTCAGGTAGTGCTCCTGAATCCAGCGGGCGCCCAGCGGGTGGAGCCCTACCGAGAAAAACAGGCATAGCACCAGAAAAGCCAGCGCTTTCCAGCCGAACAGGGTTACGATCAGTACGTCGAAGGCCAGCTGAACGATGATGTTGGCAGCGACCCATTTGTCGATGACAGCCAGTTCGCGCATCCGAATGGTGCGGATACCCTGAAAAATCGGGAACATCAGCAGCCAGAACGCTTTACCAATGGCGTAGTTGTTAATCAGCTTGGCTTCGTACCAGTCGGGCAGGTCGGCGTCCAGCTCATGTACTCCCTGAAACGCGTGGTGTTTGATATGAAAATTCTTGAACGAGAGCGCCGTGGGGAAAGCCGTGGGCAGGTTGGCCAAAATAGCGGCCCAGGCATTGGCAGCCGGCTTACGGAAAATCAGGTTATGAGCCGCTTCGTGGATGCACACAAACAGCGTATGCGCCGGAAAAGCCCCGATGAACCAGGCCGCTGCAATAACGACCCACCACGACTGGTCACGAACGAGCCAGGCCATAGCCGTCATCAGGGTTACGCAGCCCACAATGACCCAGAACGTGGCCGGGTTTTTCTGACCGATCAGTTTCTTGATCTCGGGATGTGCTTTCAGAATTTGCCGGGTACGAATGCGGTGTGGCTCCGTAGTCGTGGAGCGAACAAAATCATTTACTCTTGCCATAGTTGATGTCGCCGGTACGCGTTCGGTAAGTAACGGATGGTAAAAATAGCATTTTGTCCCCGTTATTCGACGGGTTGTCTAAAAACCCACCGCATTTTTAACCAGATGCTAATGAGCTGGTTTGAGCGGGTCGCGGTGGGTTTATAGCCCGGCCTACACAAGAAAAGCGGAGCCAGTAGCTCCGCCTTTACTTATTCAGGTTGATTCAACAAAATGTCTATGACGACTGTCGGTGGCGTCGGTGCAGTGCGATGTCGTGAAGAGGCTATGTGGTGGGAACGGGCTAGGCCAACCCCACTGACTCGACACCTGCACCGACTCCACCTTAATAACCGATTGAAATAGAGTAGCCTACCGACACCGCAACACCCCGGTTGCGTACGTTTACGTTAACGACCGGCACCTGTACCTGCCGCGTAAAACCGTGTGTATAGCGACCTTCAATGAAGAACTTACCGGCACCGGCATCCATGGCCAGGCCCAGACCACCTACTGCGCCTACGTCCCAGCGGTTCAGCATGGACCCGTAGTTGACATCGACATCGATCGGCTGGGTCGTGATGAGGGCCGTACCCCGGGTCCGTACCCGTCCGTCGAGGGTGTAGCTAATGGCGGGACCGGCAATGAAGTACGGCTGAACGGGGCCGTCGGTCAGGTTTACCTTGGCCAGCAGCGGCATTTCCATCGTTTGGGTCTGGTAGGCAATGCGGGCTCCGACCGTCAGCGGAAAGCCGCCCAGGTTCAGCTCAAAGCCTTCCTTGACCATGAACCCTTTCTGTACGTAGGCAATTTCGGGCCGGATCGAGACGCGCTCGCTGATGGGGAAATCGAGGAAGATAGCTCCCGTTGGGCCCGGCGATGGGTGAAAATCCGGGGTAAAGCTGCCCAGAAACTCAGGTTTCGAGGCAAAAGCCCAGTTCGCACCGCCCCGGATGCCAACCTGAACCTGAGCTATAGTATCTTGAGCCCCTAGTAAGCCCAACGCAATGAGACCGGCAAGCACAATTCGTTTCATGACTGTAAGCGAAAAAAATGGTTAATGGTAAAGCTGAACGAGTTTGTGTAGAGTGTCGGCAATAGGCGTTGGGAGTAGCGGGGTTTGTTGCGTTGTTCGTGGGTTGGATAGAGGTCGAGGAAAAAGGATTAATCCAGTCCGAATATTTTTGTGCGGCCACTCGCTTCAGGCTCGCTGACCCGTTCTTTTCGGACCGCGAACCGTTGTATTTTTTCTTGAAAACATTGTAGTGATCTTTTATCTTTACTGATTACCGACACCTTTACCTGTGATGAAGTACGTTAAACCGACTAAATACAGTTACCTGCCTAAGTTCCTGATGCCGCTGGATGTGTTAGGGCTTTTTGAATGCGACCCGTTTGGTAGTTCACTGTTAATCAGACGGATACTGATTGGTATAGTAGGCTGGCTAACGTACGCACGCTACACGGTGGTGAACCGGATTCAGATCGAAGGCACCGAACATCTCGAGAATCTGCCCATCAACAACGTTCTGTTTCTGTCTAATCACCAGACGTATTTTGCCGATGTGATTGCGTTTTTCCACGTCTTCTGCGCGGTGAAGTGGGGCTTTCAGAATACCCTGCTGCCGCCGGTCTACCTGCTGGGCCCCCGGGCGCGTCAGTACTACGTAGCTGCCTCAGAAACGATGCAGAAGGGAATTATACCGCGCATTTTTGCGGCTGGGGGGGCGCTGACCATCGAGCGGTCATGGCGGGCCGAGGGGCGTGAAGTACAGCGGTCGGTCGATACCTCCGCCAATGATAAAATTGCCAAAGCACTGGCGCACGGCTGGGTCGTAAGCTTCCCGCAGGGCACAACCAGCCCGTTTGCGCCGATCCGTAAGGGAACGGGTCACCTCATCAAAAATAATGAACCGATTGTGGTGCCGGTTGTCATCAATGGCTTTCGGCGGGCCTTCGACAAGAAAGGGTTGCGCTTCAAAAAACGGAATACCCTGCTGACAGTTCGCTTCAAAGCACCCATGCAGATCAGCCCCGACGATAGCGTTGACGACATCGTTGCCAAAGTTCGTCAGGCTATCGAGCAGGAAACACCGGCCTGGGTGAAATAAGACCGTACCCGGTACTCAGGGTACCGTTACAGAAGCCAGCGGAAGAAGATGTAGAGGGTAAACGAAAGCAGCACCGACACGGGCAGCGTAAGTACCCAGGCCAGGGCTATGTTGCGAACCGTACCCGCCTGCAGGTTTTTTATCCCTTTGTTGGCCACCATACTACCGGCAATCCCCGACGACAGCACGTGGGTTGTACTGACGGGCAGCTTAAGCCACGAGGCCAGTCCGATCATGAACGCAGCCGTCAGCTCGGCCGAAGCGCCCTGGGCGTAGGTCAGGTGCTGCTTCCCAATCTTCTCGCCTACCGTTACTACAATCCGGCGCCAGCCGATCATCGTTCCCAGCCCCAGCGAGAGCGCAATCATCAGGATAACCCACAACGGGGCGTAGTCGGTGAACCGGCGCAGCCCGTTTTTTTCGCCTAGATTTTCTTTCAGGGTGGCCAGCTGATTGGCACTCAGGTTGGCCCCTTCATCTTCGGCAATTTTGTTCATGTTGCTGTTGATCAGCAACAGATCCCGCCGAACGTCGAGCCGTTTCTGCTGCGGGATGCCGTTCGTGACGCTATCGGTATTGACCATTGTTTTTAGCTCGGTCAGTTCGGTGCGGGTACGGGCCAGGCGGGCACGGTTGACGGGCGCCAGCTGGTTCGAGTCAAGGGCCGCAATGGTCTGCTCGATCCGTTCGATATTAGGCTGCAGCAGGCGCGGGTCAAGATCCGGCTTTACCGCAAACTGAAAGGGTACAATACCGATCAGAATGAGCATGATCAGGCCAACACCTTTCTGACCGTCGTTGCTGCCGTGAAAGAAACTGACCAGCGAGCAGGTAACGATCAGAATACCCCGAATCCACGATGGAGGAGGAGTATTCTTCTTGGGTTCCTTGAAGAGCTGATCTTTGGTTTCTTCGGGCACTATCCGCCGGATGAGGAACATCAGAATAATAACCAGGCTGAAACCCAGCAGGGGCGACAGCAGGAGCGCTTCGCCCGTTTCGACGGCTTTTTCCCAGTTGACCGCCGATCCTGCGTTGTTGTCGGGCATGGTTGAGAAGGCCAGCCCAACGCCCAGAATCGAACCGATCAGGGTGTGGGAACTGGAGCTGGGCAAACCGAAGTACCAGGTGCCCAGGTTCCAGACGATAGCACTCAGCAGTAACGCCAGCACCATGGCCACGCTATGGTACACGTTCTGGTCGACCAGCAGTTCGACCGGCAGCAGATTGACGATACCCATGGCCACCCCAATGCCGCCCAGCAGTACCCCCGCAAAATTGCAGATACCCGACCAGACTACGGCAACGGTTGGTTTCAGGGAATTGGTATAGATAACGGTAGCTACCGCATTGGCGGTATCGTGGAAGCCGTTGACAAACTCAAAAGCACAGGCAGCAAATAAGCTGATAAACAGGAGGATAAAAACATCCGTTTCTAATCCAAACATGGAGAGGGAATCTTCAGTGACAGGCCCACGACCAGATCGTAAGCCAATGATTGCCACAAAAGTAAGCTAAACACAGCGAAGCCATATTACCAAATTGTTAAGTAGAGACGCAACCGCCCGGCCCTTGCGTCTCATGCGCATCAGCCATCTCATGCGTCAACAACCCTACGCGTCAGCTATCATTCGCAATAATTATAAAACCAGCATACTAACTGACTCCGCCCACTGGCTACGACGGGCTGTCGTTAGCGAGTAGGCGGAGTCGATTAGTTGGGGTTTTATTGCTGACGCGTGTAAGGGGCTGACGCGTGTGAGACGCAAGGGGTTGCGTCTCTACGCATCTGATTGTAGAGACGCAACCCCTTGCGTCTCCCATGCGTCAGCCCCTCCCATGCGTCAGCAATAGACAGCCCGGTAGGAAACCCACCCTTTCGGCCATCGCGTCTCTACGTTACGATTTGCCGGCCAGCTGGCCGCAGGCGGCATCGATATCTTTGCCACGGCTACGACGGACGTTGACCGTTACGCCTTTGTCTTCGAGGTAGCCCGCAAACCGGTCCAGCGTCTGCGGATCGGTATTCTTGAAATTAGCTTCGGCGATGGGGTTGTATTCGATGATATTGACCTTAGCCGGTACGCGCTTGGTGAACTTCCAAAGCTCCTGCGCATCCTGCAGGGTGTCGTTGAAATTGTAGAAAAGGATGTATTCGAACGTGATCCGGGTGCCGGTCTTTTTGTAGAAGTAGCCCAGCGCATCGCCCAGGGCCTGAAGCGTGTTGCTCTCATTGATGGGCATGATGGTATCGCGCTTCTGGTCGTTGGCCGCGTGCAGCGACAGCGCCAGGTTGAACTTCACCTGGTCGTCGCCCAGTTGCCGGATCATCTTGGCGATACCCGCCGTCGATACCGTAATGCGCTTCGGTGACATACCCAGGCCGTCGGGCGAGGTAATCCGGTCTACCGACTCCAGCACGTTTTTGTAGTTCAGCAGCGGCTCGCCCATACCCATGTAGACGATGTTGGTCAGGGGCGAATTGTAGGCGTCTTTAGCCTGCCGGTCAATGGCCACCACCTGGTCGTAGATCTCAGCCGCGTCGAGGTTACGTTTGCGATCCATGTAGCCCGTGGCGCAGAACTTACACGTCAGCGAACAGCCCACCTGACTCGATACGCAGGCCGTCATCCTGTCCATGTCATCAGTGCGTAAGGCCGGAATCAGCACCCCCTCTACCAGATTCCCGTCAAACAGCCGAAACGACGACTTGATCGTGCCGTCGTTACTGCGCTGCTGCTGGTCGACCGTGAGCGGCCTTATTTCGTAGTGGGTGTTGAGCAGTTCCCGCGTCGATATCGACAGGTTCGTCATCTGTTCGAACGACTGCGCCGACTTTTTCCAGAGCCACTCGTGTATCTGTTTCGCCCTGAAGCCCTGCTCGCCCTGTTGCACGAGCCACTCTTTCAGCTGAGCCGGGCTGGTCTTACGGATGTCTTGTTTCATAAGCTATCTGAGTGATCGAGCGAATTCGTTGTGGGTCGATTCCCGCCATCGGCCGGGCTCAGTCCATTAATTACTCAATCGCTCACTAAACGTCTTTCCCGCTTCTACTCCTTTCGGTACCCAAACGGCGGCCTTGTCCATGATTTTAGGAGCAACGGGCACTACGTACGGATACAGGAAGGCATTCTGGGTATGTTTTGCGGGCATTTTGACGCCCATATAGCTTAACAACCACAGAATCACACTAATTCCAAACAGCCACGTAAAAAGACCGACGGCCGCACCGGCCACACTATCGAACGTGCCGAGAATGGTGTACTTAAGCGACCGCCGAAGCGCGAAGCCCATCTGGTTGACCAGAAATATGGTCGGAAAAAAAATGACCGAGAACCCCATCCAGGGAAGCAGTTTACGGGCCAGCTCGCGGCTGATGTACGGGCTCAGCAGATCGATTCCGAAGGCCAGGAACTTGAACCCTACAATCATGGCCACAATAAACGCAATGACCGCAACGATCTCAACCAGGAGGCCTTTGCGGTAGCCGTTGAACGCGCCCCAGGCCAGGGGTATAATCATGAACAGATCGAGAGCAGACATAGGGGCGTGGGGCAAAACATGCGCAGGGCTGGCGTAACGAGTCAGGAACCGGGCGTCAGGCTACGTACCCTACAACCCGACTCCTGACACCCGGCTCTTACCCGCCTGCCAGCAGGGTACGAACCAGGGCCGAAATGGCTTTCCCGTCGGCCTGACCAGCCAGTTCTTTGGTAGCCACCCCCATGACCTTACCCATATCGGACGGTACCGAAGCTCCCAGCCGGGTCATGATAGCCTGAATCGTTTCTTTCAGCTCGCTGTCGGAGAGTTGCTTGGGCAGGTACTGTTCAATGACCGCAATTTCAACTTCTTCTACGGCCAGCAGATCGGCGCGGTTCTGCTGCCGGTAAATATCGGCCGAGTCTTTGCGCTGCTTCACGGCCTTGGTCAGAATCCGGGTTTCATCGTCCGGCTTCAGCTCGCCGGTGCCGCCTTCTTTGGTTTCTTCGAGCAGAATCATCGACTTCACCGCGCGCAGGGCCCGCAGTTTGTCCTGATCCTTAGCCAGCATGGCCTGCTTGATATCGGCGTCAATTTGTTGTTTGAGAGACATGATCGTATGGAATGATTGTGCGAATCAGTGAATGGGTGATTCAGACCTTTCAGCAATCGCTGAACCTTCAGCCTGGCCGCAAAGTTACGAAACCAGCAGAGCCATTCATTCAATTACTCATTCGCTCAATCGCTAATTCAAAAAAATGACTCGTCTCTCTGTCAACATCAATAAAATCGCGACGATCCGCAATGCGCGGGGCGGTACGAATCCGAACTTGGTACAGGTGGCCCTCGACTGCGAACGGTTTGGCGCGCAGGGAATCACGGTACACCCCCGCCCCGATGAGCGGCATATCCGCTACCAGGACGTACTCGATCTGCACGAGGTCGTTACTACCGAATTTAACATTGAAGGCAACCCCGACCAGCGGTTTATCGAACTCGTGAAACGGGTTAAACCGGCACAGGTTACCCTCGTTCCTGACGCACCCGATGCCATCACCTCGAACGCGGGCTGGGATACCATCCGCCATGCCGATCACCTGCGGCAGCTGATCGATACCTTTAAAGCCGACGGCATTCGGGTGTCGATCTTTGTCGATGCCGACGAGCGGATGGTCGACGGAGCCAAAGCCGTAGGAACCGACCGGATCGAACTCTATACCGAACCTTACGCTACGCACTACGCGGCCGATCGCGAAGCCGCCGTTGCGCCTTTTGTCCGGGCAGCCCGGCGGGCGCAGGAAGCAGGACTGGGACTGAACGCCGGCCACGACCTGAGCCTCGATAACCTGCGTTTCTTTGCCGAACGGGTACCGGCTCTGCTCGAAGTATCGATCGGTCACGCCCTGATCTGCGACGCGCTCTATTTCGGCCTCGAAAACACCATCCAGCTCTACAGACGGTGCCTGGAATAATGGCCTGGCCCGTCAAGGCCGGAACATACAGTAACTGAGTCGGGGGCGAGGCCAGCCGCTAAACCCCGGCGCGCCGGGCAGCGGTCGGGAACCATAGCCAGCCGTTGGGGTTTATGCTACATCATGCAGCTTTCTGTCGATGCGTTTTTAGAACAGGCCCGGAACCTGCCCGTGATCGATGTGCGGTCGCCGGGCGAGTTTGCCCAGGCCCACATTCCGGGGGCGGTCAATATCCCGCTTTTTGACAATGACGAGCGGGCCCGCGTAGGCACCCGCTACAAACAGGCCGGGAAAGACCATGCGGTACTGCTCGGGCTGGAACTGGTCGGTCCCAAACTGGCCGGATTCGTCAAACAATCCCGTAAGCTGACCAACAGTCACGGCGGCAACGTGCTGGTTCACTGCTGGCGGGGCGGCATGCGCAGCGGCTCGTTTGCCTGGCTGCTGCAAACCGCTGGCCTCAGCCCGGATACTCTGGCCGGCGGCTACAAAGCCTACCGAAACGCCGTACTCACCGACCTGGCCCAGCCGCGCCAGCTGATCATCCTGGGTGGTAAAACCGGTAGCGGTAAAACCGACATCCTGAAAGAACTGGCCCGGCAGGGCGAACAGATCATCGACCTGGAAGGCCTCGCCCATCATAAAGGATCGTCGTACGGCGCCATCGGGCAGCTGCCCCAGCCCTCATCGGAGCAGTTCGAAAACCTGATTCACAACGACTGGCGACGGCTCGACCCCAGCGCCCGCATCTGGCTCGAAGACGAGAGCCGGAACGTAGGCACCTGCTTTGTTCCTATGGCGCTGTGGCAGCAGATGCGGCTGGCCCCGGTTGCCTTCGTCGACGTACCCAAGCCGGTCCGGATCGAGCGGCTGGTACAGGAATATACCGGTATCGACCACGCCCTGCTGATCGAAGCCACCGAACGCATCCGCAAACGGCTCGGCGGCAAAGTAACCAAAGACGCCCTCGACGCCCTGGCCCGGTACGACTACGCCACCGTGGCCGACCTGACGCTCGACTATTACGACAAGGCGTATCTGCACGGGCTTTCTCACCGCGACCCCGCCATGATCCATACCGTTCAGGTGCTGGCCAACGATCCGGCGCAGACCGCCCGGGAACTCATCGACTGGGCCAACACCCAGGCCCGCTAACCGACCCGTTCATGATCAACTACCACAACCGACGGTTTCGCAGCGTGTCGAACTCCCCCACTGGCGAGGTTTCGGGCGAGACCGTATTTCAGTATTTTCAGCAGGATGATCTTGTCTGGGCTACCTACCAGGGCGGGTCGATCCGGTTCGGTACGCTGACGGGCCTCGTCGGACCCGATGGCTCGCTGCGGTTTACGTACCAGCACGTGAACAACCAGAACGAACTGATGACGGGCCACTGCAAATCGACCCCCGATCAGCTCCCCGACGGGCGGCTGCGGCTCAGCGAACGCTGGCAGTGGACCAGCGGGACCCACGCTGCCGGCGAGTCGGTTATCGAAGAAATAGCGGACTGATCGTTGGCGGGCCAGACCGGCAACTCCCTCTTCCAGCAACGATCTATACAGGGGCCATAACAAATACGGAGCAACCCAGGCGGGCTACTCCGTAAGACACCATCTACTGTAAACGAACAGTTGCGTTTTACTCGCTCAGGTTTTTCAGGTAAGCGATGCTCAGCGGCACCTGCTTATCTTCCTGGTTGCTCTCGTCTTCGATGTAATAGTGCCGGATACCAACTTTTTTGGCCAGCTTCAGCACCTGGGGCATATCGACCTGGCCTTCGCCCAGTACCACGTCGTTTTCGGGCGGGGTGCCGCCGGTCAGGTCGCCTTTGATCCCTTTCTTGAGGTCTTTGAGGTGCATGAGTTTCCAGCGACTACCGTATTTGGTCAGTAGTTGTACCGGATCGGCCCCGCCGTGGGTGGCCCACAGGAGGTCCATCTCGAACGAAACATACTTGGGGTCGGTGTTTTTCACGATATAGTCGAAGAGCGTACCGTCCTGATACGGCTGAAACTCGTAGCCGTGGTTGTGGTAGCAGAAGGTCAGTCCGTTATCGGCCAGGATCTTACCCACCCGGTTGAAGTCCTGAACGGCTTTCTGCGCGTTTACCAGCGTAAAGTTGCCCTTCTCGTGCGGAATCCAGGCGACCATAACGAACGACGCGCCCAGCGCTTTGGCCCGTTTCACCACCTCTTCGGGTTCTTTAACAATGAGGTCGTAATTGGCCCCGGTCGAGGTTACTTTGATGCCCCGTTCGTCGAGCAGCTTCTTAAACTCCTCGGCCGACATCCCTTTCGGTGGCCCGCCTTCTATTTCTTTGAAGCCGAGCGACTTGATCAGGTCCAGCGTTCCGACTACATCTTTCGGAAACTGGTTGCGGTAGGTATAGGTCTGGAGCCCCAGCGGAAAGGTGTACAGGGCCTTACCCGACTGGGCCAGTGCGCTGGTCAGGCCGAGCCCGTTCAGGCCGAGCAACAGGGCCGCGGTTGCGAACAGCCGGCGTGTGGTTTTGTAAAGCATAAAAACGGTTACAGGTTTTTCTTTTTAAGTTGATCAACGGCATAATTAGCCGCCCGCGCCGTAAACGCCATATAGGTCAGCGATGGGTTCTGGGTCGAGGTCGAGGTCATGCAGGCGCCGTCGGTAACGAACACGTTCTTGCAGTGATGCAGCTGATTCCACTGGTTGAGGAGCGATGTTTTCGGGTCTTTGCCCATACGAACACCGCCCATCTCATGAATGTCGGCCCCCGGGTTCGAGTGGGTGTCAACGGCTTTGATGTTCCTGAACCCGGCCAGGGTAAACATCTCGGTCATCTGCGTCATAAAATCGACCACCATTTTGTCGTCGTTCTCTGACCAGCCAGCCGCCGTAATCAGCTGTGGAATACCGTATTTGTCGGTCCGGGTGGGGTCGAGCCGGACGTGGTTTTTCTCGAGCGGCACGGTTTCGCCCTGCATCCAGCCGCTGATGTGCCACGGGCCCAGCTTCGGGTTCAGCAGCCGTTCTTTGAGAGCCAGGCCCATGCCTTCCTGGTTCTGGCTCAGGTTGCGCCCCCCGCCAACGCCCGTTGCGTAGCCCCGCAGAAAATCCATTTCCTGCTTATATAGGTTTCGGAAGCGGGGAATGTAGCCGTTGCTGGGGTTCTTGCCGTCGGTGGTTTTATCGGGGAAGCCGTCGTACTGGGCCGAGATCTTGCCCCGGTAGTTATGCCAGGCAATGTATTTCCCGAGCAGGCCGCTGTCGTTACCCAGTCCGTTCGGGAACCGGGTCGAAATGGAGTTCAGCAGAATCAGGTTACTGTTCAGGGCCGAGCCGTTGACGAAGATAATGTTGGCGTAGAACTCCATCATCTGCAGCGTATTGGCATCGACCACCCGCACGCCCGACGCACGGCCTTTCTTTTCGTCGTAGATGATCGAGTGTACGACCGAATGGGGCCGGAGGGTCATCTTTCCGGTGCGTTCGGCCCACGGCAGCGTTGAGGCATTGCTGCTGAAATAGCCTCCGAACGGACAGCCCCGCACGCATAAAGTCCGGTGCTGACACTGCGCTCGCCCCTGGGCGGTATGGATCGGCTGTGGTTTGGTAATGTGCGCGCATCGGCCCTGAATCAGCTGGCGGTCTTTATAGTGCTGCGCAATGGTGCCCTGCAAATGCGTTTCTACGCAGTTTAGCTCGATAGGCGGCAAAAACTCACCGTCGGGCAGGTTGGGCAGACCATCTTTGTTGCCGGAGATCCCCGCAAACTTCTCTACGTAGCTGTACCAGGGGGCCAGATCGGCGTAGCGGATGGGCCAGTCGACGGCGAATCCATCACGGGCGGGCCCCTCGAAGTCGAAGTCGCTCCAGCGCTGGGTTTGCCGGGCCCACAGCAGCGATTTGCCCCCCACGTGGTAGCCGCGGGTCCAGGTAAACGGCTGCTCCTCAACAAAGGGTTGCTCGTCGGGTTTGATGGCCCAGTGGACGGTATCTTCCCGCATGAACGAGCGAATGTTACCGTACTGAGCCCGCACCGCCAGGGGTAGCTGGCCGCGGTGTTCGAGCTCCCAGGGGTTCAGGTTGGCGGTTGGGTAGTCGGTCACGTGTTTCACATCCCGCCCCCGTTCCAGCACCAGCGTTTTCAGGCCTTTGCCGGTCAGTTCCTTGGCAGCCCAGCCTCCACTGATTCCCGAGCCGATGACAATGGCGTCATAGGTCATGGCCGGGGTAGCATCAATCGCAAAATTTGCCATGGTTGATCAACGGTTATCGGATAGCGACGGGGGCTGGTACGCAGCCGTAGTAGTGACCCGGTATCATGGTGTAGTTCAGAAATTTCGTCATGACGTACTCGGAGGTGGTATATCCCTGAACGGTCAGGTTCTTGACCAGCGCAAAAAACGCATGACGGTCCGGCTCGGTCGATTGCTCAACGGCCGTCAGCAGGGCTGTTCGCTGGCTGGTGTCGCAGTCCTGAAACGAGCGGCTGTAGGTGGCCCGGGCAGCGCTTTCGAGGGCATCCAGACCGGCGCTCAGACTTTGTTGCACCGCTGGCTCGTAACAGTCGGCGACCATTTTCTGCACGAAGTCAGAAACCCCCAGATCTTTGGCACCGGGCGTATCGGAAGCGGGAATGAGCGTATCGACAAACCCGGTCAGAACAGCTGCCTGCAGCGGGGGCAGTAGCGGCTGCGCGGTCTGCACCGCAGCGGGTGTCCAGGCGTTGGCCCAGGCAGGTAATACCAGCAAACCACCGGTGGCCAGCGCCATGTGCCGGAGTGCAACTCGTCTTTCCATACAACGCCATCGGCAAGGGTAAGGAGCTTTGCCGTGTTGTACAAAGTAGTCTATCTTACAGGCCTACTTATCGGCCCGGCAACCCGTCGGGCAGCTCCTGCGGTACTAGTTCACCCCGGGCCGCCAACACCGATCCCGGTGCCGAAAAACAGGTCTACACCAGCTTATCGGGTGTGATGGGCAGTTCGCGGATGCGCTTGCCAGTGGCTTGGTAAACGGCGTTGGCAAGCGTATCCGCGGAGCCAGGCTGACAAAGCAGCGAGTGGAGCGTACTGGTGTTATCGTTTTTTCTTCACCGTGGCGCTGGACCGTCTGATCACTTCGCGCTTCGGGAAAGCGATCCGCCAGACGGCGAGGGGTGTCTTCTGACCACCGAAACAGGTTTGGCAGATTATGTTCTCTGTCGGTACGGCCGCGTTGTAAATGAAGAGCGTATCGGCAACTTTCTGGATATTCGAGATCTGGGGCAGCTTCTGCTCGGCATTGTAGAGGTAAGCGTCCAGCACTTCGCGCTCTTTGGGGTTCAGTCGTTTGTTTTGTACATCGGCCGCGCTGAGCAGGCTGATCGTAACGCCGTACCGCTCTTCAATGGCCCGGGTGCGCGGCAGGTTGGTCAGCTGGCAGAGGCTGGCCCGAGCGGCAGGCTGGGTAGCTTTCTGGAGTTCGGTAGCCAGTTCTTTCTGCACAACGGTACTGATTCGTTCGCCAAAGACATTGACCGTTTCAACCATGTCGGCGTTGGTGATGCGTTTTATTTTCTTGTCGGCCATTTCCTGCTTCAGCTCGTTTGTGTACTTCACCCGTTCGGGATCGCAGGCAGACAGGCTACTCAACAAAAATAGGCCGGTAAGTAAATGAGGGACGTTCATGGGGTTACGCTGGTTTATAGAGTTATAACACGTTCGATAGGTCAACGGTTGCAGCCAAGGCCATACGCCGGAATTTTCGTATTTTTGTCCATATTTTATCTGTCATCCTCTGGTTACAGCCTGGCAACCCCTGCCTTGCTTTTGTGATCCTGGTTAGGACAACAATCAATCAATATGCTCGATCAGTTAGAAGCCATCAGCGAACGCTTCAATGAAGTAGCTCAGCAAATTGTGCAGCCCGAAGTCGTTTCGGACCAGAAGCGCTTTATGAAGCTGAGCAAAGAATATAAAGACCTCGAAAAAATCGTGACGCAGTACCGGGCTTACACCCAGCTGCTCGAGGAGATCGACAACGCCAAGCAAATCGTTGCCACCGAGAAAGACGAAGAGTTCCGGGAGCTGGCCAAAGCTGAGCTGGACGAACTGCTGCCGCGCCGGGAGCCACTGGAAGAGCTGCTGAAGGAGATGCTGATTCCGAAAGATCCGAACGATAGCAAAAACGTGATTCTGGAGGTTCGGGGCGGTACCGGGGGCGACGAAGCGGCCATCTTTGCCGGCGATATTTTCCGGATGTACCAGCGTTTCTGCGAGAAAATGGGCTGGAAAATGACGCTCGTCGACTTCACCGAAGGAACGTCGGGTGGTTATAAAGAGATCATCGTCGAGATCGAAGGCGAAGACGTGTACGGTAAGCTCAAGTTCGAGTCGGGTGTTCATCGGGTGCAGCGCGTACCGGCTACCGAAACTCAGGGCCGTATCCATACCTCAGCCGCCAGCGTGGCCGTACTGCCCGAGGCCGAAGAAGTCGATATCGACCTGAACATGAACGACATCCGCAAGGATACGTTCTGTTCGTCGGGCGCGGGTGGCCAGTCGGTAAACACGACCTACTCGGCGGTTCGGCTTACCCACATCCCAACGGGGCTGGTGGTGCAGTGTCAGGATGAACGCTCGCAGCTCAAAAACTTCGACAAGGCGCTGACCGTTTTGCGGTCGCGTCTGTACGAGATCGAGTTGCAGAAGCATAACGACGCCATTGCTTCGCAGCGCAAAACGATGGTCGGCAGTGGCGACCGCTCCGACAAAATCCGAACTTACAACTACCCGCAGAGCCGCGTTACCGATCACCGCATCGGCCTGACGGTTTATAACCTGCCCGCCGTTATGGATGGCGACATCGGCGAGTTTATCGAACAGCTGCGCATCGCCGAGAACGCCGAACGGCTCAAGGAAGGCGCAACGGCGTAGCGGTTTTTTCTGTAAATTCGGGATCAGCGATGGCCCGTCAGGGCCCAAACAGCATAGCGTCGGTAGCCTCGTTCGAGATCGGGATCAGCGATGTGCCGTCAGGTACACAACAGCATAGCGTCGGTAGCAATCGTTCGGGGTAAGCAAATACAATGTGCCGTAGGTACATAACAGGTTAGGTACCTACGGCACCTGTTCACATCCGAAGGCTTTTCTCTACCGACGCTGCGCTGTTGCGGCCCTGACGGGCCATGAATGATCCCGAAACACGAAACGAGGCTACCGTCTGCTACCGACGCTGCGCTGTTGCGGCCCTGACGGGCCAGGGAAAAATCCGGATTTCATAAAACAAACCCGATCGGCTCGCGAGCTGGTCGGGTTTGTTTTTGAAGTGTACCGGCCTATACCGGTGACCTCCGCCGACGAAAACAAAACGAACCGGAACGGAGTATCTAGTACAACGTATTCCGCACGATTTCTGCGCCGGAGAATACCATACCGAACGACCAGACACTTCACATGAAAAAGAGCACCGCGAAACATATTGGCCGGATTTTGCTGGGCAGCAACCTGGTTTTTGCCGGCGTCAGTCACCTTACGTTTGCCCGAACCGATTTCCGCGCGCAGGTGCCGGATTGGGTGCCTTTGCCCGTAGATGATACCGTGATCTACTCGGGACTGGCCGAAATAGCCCTCGGCACGAGCCTGATTCTGGCCAATGAACAACAGCAGCAAACGGTAGGCCGGGTGGCGGCTGCTTTTTTCGCGGCTGTTTTTCCGGGTAACATCTCCCAGTATGTGAACCGGCGCAGCGCGTTCGGTCTGGATACCGATCGGAAGCGGTTTGTCAGGCTCTTTTTTCAGCCGGTGCTGATTGCGTGGGCGCTGAAGAGTACCGACAGGGAGTAAACAACCCGCTAAAAATTCCCGTCAAATACGGCGCCCGTCTTCAGGTCTTTCAGGGAGAGCGAATTGACCGTGCCGATACCCGCAAACCGGATCTTGACACCGTAAATCCGGCGCAATGGCCTGGTGTACCGGGTTTTGTAGACTTCCCGGTTGTCGATAAAAACAACGGCTTCTTTACCGACAACCCGCAGCGTCAGCCGCCCGCCCGACCGCAAATCGGCGCCCAGAAAGCTCAGATCGTCCCGCTGTCCGTTTTTCAGAATATCGGAATTCTGAATGTTGATCCAGTGGGCGCAGCCGGGCTTCATTACTTCAAAGATATGCTGCGACGACTCGCCCCAGACCGTAAGGCCTACCTGCGAGCAGCGAACCCCCGCCCGGTCGGGCGATGATTTCACGTAGGCGGTTAGCTCGAAATTGTCGCCGTCGATGGCTGTGGCGTGGCTGTTGATGAACTCCATAAAAAAAGTACGGTTTGTGTCGATGCCGGCATGAGCCGCCTGCAGGGCACTCACACTCCGCTTGCCGCCGGTAAACAGGCCATCGACCTCGATGGGGTATACCCGGCTGGAGTCGTGCATCATATTGGCCGTTACTGTCCAGCCCTTGGTCTTCAGGAAAATAGTTGCCGTATCGACATTGACGCCATCCTGCTGTAGAACGGCGAAGTAGCGCCCCGGCCGCTCGTAGTAGTGGGTGTGCAGGCTGTCGCTGGCGTTCAGGGTCTCGCGCTTGCCGTCGCCAAACAGAACCGTATAGGTAGCTGACTCGGTAGCCCCCGCTTGCTGGAGCACAAAAACCGCCGAATGGGGATTTTCGCCCAGCGGATTCCGGCAGATAAGCCGGGCGGGTTCGGTAGTGGCCGGCTGCGGACGTACGAGCCAGAGCACCAGCACACTTCCGAGAATACCTAGTCCTGCCAGCCATATCCACGACCAGCGCGTCGGCTTCCGAGTCGGCACAGCGTCCTGTATACGGCTGCTGGTCGGTTCGGGCGGGGTCTCCGGTTGTATAAGCGCAACCGAACGCCGGCTGGTCTGCCGGGCTTCCCAGTCCTGTACGTCGACAAAATGGTCCCAGTCCGGATGACCGATGTAGGCTGCCAGGGCGTCGCGGGTGGCTTTCTGCGGGTAATAGCGCGAGTCGGTTTTGATTTTTCCGAAGATCCGCTTCAGGGTATTGGGGCTGATGCGTACGTGCGTTTGCCTGAAAAGGATATGACTCAGGGTCACGTAATCGCTATTGGTCCAGGTCTCGCTGTTGGGTTTGCCGTAGGTTTCGCTCACCCGCCGACAACAGACCTCCAGAAACGCAAACGCGTTGGCTTTTCCGGGTTGTCCATTTTCCGTAATCATACAGGATAGCTATCTGTTTATCAGCGAGTTGACTTGTTCATAATTTCGATTAACAAAATGGGTAAGCTCAACCCATCCTCTTCGTATAATGCAACTTTACCTTTACATACTCGTACTCAAAACAACCCCTAAGCCGACCTAAGTAGTACGAAACTTATAAATATCTGAATATTATGCGACAAAAACGTGTACTGTACTGCGTCGTCTCACTGGGCCTATGGGTGCCGCTCCTGGCGCAGGCCCGCCCGGCGGGGTCGCCTGCCACCCGGGAACCTGCCCACCTCGTAACCGGGCTCCGTCCGATCGAGGCCAGCCTAACCCGGGAACCCGCCCAATCAGCCAGTACCCGTCGGCAACAGACCGACGACCGGATTATTACGGGTACCATCAGCGACGAAAAAGGGATAACGCTACCCGGCGTCAGTGTCCTGCTTAAAGGTACGCAACGCGGAGCGGTAACCGACACCAAAGGTATGTTTCAGCTGGCAGTACCCGACGGAGCGGCCACGCTGGTCATCAGTTTTGTTGGCTATCTGAGCCAGGAAGTTGCCGTTGGCAGCCAGACAACGATTACCATTCAACTCGCTCCCGACACCAAAGCCCTGGAAGAAGTGGTAGTCGTCGGGTACGGTACCCAGCGGAGAATAGAAACCACTGGTGCCATTGCCTCGGTCAAAGCCGCCGACCTGCTGCAAACGCCCGTGGCCAACGTTGCTCAGGGCTTGCAGGCACGGGTGGCGGGCGTGCAGATAACCCAGAATTCGGGCGCGCCGGGCGGTAACGTCAGCGTCAGGATTCGGGGTACCAACTCGATCAACGGCAGCTCCGAGCCTCTCTACGTGATTGACGGGATTCAGATTGCCAACTCGGGCGGCATTACCGACGTAAGCCCGCTCTCGCAGATCAACCCGAACGATATTGAGTCGATCGAGGTGCTGAAAGACGCATCGTCGACGGCCATTTACGGCGCCCGGGCGGCCAACGGCGTCGTGCTGATCACCACCAAACGGGGTAAAGATGGCGCTACGCGGGTCAGTTACGATGGCTACGCGGGCGTTCAGCAGGTCAACAAAACCCTCGACGTACTGAACGCGCAGCAGTTTGCCCAGCTCGAGAACGAAGTCTACAAACGGCCCATCTACGCCAATCCCGGCAGCCTCGGCGAAGGTACCGACTGGCAGAACCTGATCTTCCGGCAGGCGCCCATCCAGAGTCATCAGCTTTCGGTCACGGGCGGCAATCAGAAAACCCAGCTGGCACTGTCGCTGAATTACTTCGATCAGCAGGGCATCATCAAAAACTCAAGCTTCACGCGGTATTCGTTCCGCTCCAACCTCGACCACCGGCTCACCGACCGCATCAGGATCGGCACCAGCCTGTATTACGGCTATTCGATCAACAACGGCGTCAACGTGGGCGGTACGGGCTCCGACGTAACCAGCAGCCGCGCGGGTGTACTCGGTGCCGCGGTGGCTGCCCCGCCGACGCTAACCCCCTACCGGCCCGATGGCAGTGTTTTCCCGTTTCAGGACCAGATGAACGGGCAGTATCAGGAGGTCACCAACCCGCTGAACTTTATCATTCCCATCAACCGGCAAACGACCCAGCGGATTCTGGCCAATGTATACATCGACGTTGCCGTATTCAAAGGGTTTACCTACCGCCCCAGCTTTAACGTCGACCTGGGCAATACGCTGGCGGAGTTCTACTCGCCCCTGTCGCTGCTGAGTCAGTCGCAGCTGGCATCGGGGGGCGGCAACGCGTCCAACACGACCTCCTTCGGGCGGACCCTCCTGCACGAAAGCATATTTACGTACCGCACCCGCCTGGCTCAGGATCATACCCTGACCGCTACCGCCGTACTGGCTACCCAGGCCAACGTAGACCAGCGCTACAACCAGACAGCCCAGAACTTCCCCAACGACATTACCACCAACAACTCCGTAGGCCTGGCCGTAACCCAGCGCATCGCCAGCGACAAAAGTAAATCGCGGCTCGACTCGTATCTGGGCCGGATCAACTACGGCTATAAGGATAAATACTTCCTCGATCTGACGGCCCGGGCCGATGGCTCCAGCAAGTTTGGGGAGAACAACAAGTACGGTTTTTTCCCGGCTGTTGCTGCGGCCTGGCGCATCGTAGAGGAGCCGTTCATGAAGTCGGTGCCGGTTGTTTCTGACCTGAAACTGCGCGGCAGCTGGGGTATTACCGGCAACGCCGGCGCCATCGACCCCTACAAATCACTGGCTACGGTCAGTGCCTCGGGGCTGAACTACAACTACAACCATAACCCGGTTACCGGCATCAACCCAACGGCTATTCCGAACCCCGACCTGCAATGGGAGCGCTCGACCCAGGTCGATATCGGCCTCGACGTCAGCCTGTTCAACAACCGCCTGTCGCTGGTGGCCGAC
Source organism: Spirosoma sp. 209 (assembly GCF_002006735.1). NCBI lineage: Bacteria > Pseudomonadati > Bacteroidota > Cytophagia > Cytophagales > Cytophagaceae > Spirosoma > Spirosoma sp. 209. The sequence continues at coordinate 656,266 of NZ_MVEC01000001.1, forward strand.
TACTACAACAAGCGCACCGACAACCTGCTGTTCGAGAAGGTATTGCCCATGTCGTCGGGCTACACGGCACTGACCGGTAACTTCGGGTCGATCCAGAATAAAGGGCTGGAGCTGGCGGTTAACGGTCGCATTATACCGGGCGGAGGCCGGGGGCTGCAGTGGGATGCATCGGCCAACGTCACCTTCAACCAAAACGAGGTACTGGCCCTCGACGGGGTTCTGGAAGAGCTGCCCCGCTCGGCGTTTGCGCTGCTCAAAGTTGGTTACCCCATGGGGCTGTACCGCACCTATCTGTTCGACGGCATCAGCCAGACCGGCGAAACCATCGTGCCGGGCTACGACGGCCGGGTGGGCGGTCATAAGGTCAAAGACGTCAACGGCGACGGTACCATCACAGCCGCCGACCAGCTGATTGTCGGTAACGCCCAGCCAAAGGCTATTTTCGGCTTCTCCTCCTCGTTCCGGTACCGGGGTTTTGATCTGAACCTGTTCATGCAGGGCGTACAGGGCAACAAGCTGATGAACCTGTTCCGGTACACCTTCGAAACGGCGCTGGGCCAGCAGAACGTGCTGGCGGGTCTGGCCAACCGCTGGTCGGCAACGAATCCCAGTAACGAGTATGCCAGCGGATTTCAGGGCGGGCGGCTGCCTGTTTCGGACCGGTACGTAGAAGATGCCTCGTTTGTGCGGCTGAAAAATATCTCGCTTGGCTATACGCTGCCCCGGATCAAAGGCATCAGCCAGATTCGGCTCTACGTCAGCGCCAACAACGTCTTCACGCTCACCAATTATACGGGTTTCGACCCGGAGGTAAACAACTTCGGTAACGCCACCACCCAGTTTATCGACAACGGTACCTACCCCATTGCCAGGTCGTATCTGGGCGGGTTGCAGGTCACATTTTAAAGGTTTTCACCCGTTCATTCATCGTCTGTCCATGAAGAAACATATTCTGCTGCTGCTGGCCCTGTCTGGTCTGACCGTCTCGTGCAGCAAACTGGAAGAATCGGTGTATTCGTCCATTTTCACGACCAACTTTTACAAAACGGCCTCCGACGCCGAAGCGGGCATTGCGTCGGTAGCGGGCTCGCTGATCAACCTCTACGGGTTTCCGCTCGTGGCGGTGTCGGATTTTGCCGCCGATCAGGCCTATCCGCGCGCCGTTGTGGGCCGCAACACCATCACCCTGTTTTCGTATGATCCGTATTACACGGCTCAGCGCAATTCGGGGCGTCACGAAACCGAGGGGCCGCAGGGGGTCTGGCGGTTTAGCTACAAAGGCATCGAGAACGCCAACTGGGTCATCGATCGGGTGCCCGCCATCCAGATGGACCCGCAACGCCGGACCGAGATCGTAGCCGAAGCCTATGCGCTGCGGGCTCTCTACCACTGGACGCTCACCAAAACCTTTAACGAGGTGCCGGTAAAAACCCGCCCCAGCACCAGCGAAACCGAAGCCCTCGTCACCAAAAGCCCGCGGGCCGACGTGTACAAACAGATCTACAGCGATCTGGACCAGGCCATTGCCGGCTTGCCATCGTACTCGGCCAGCCTGGTCAAAGGGCGGCCCTCCAAAGAAGCCATTCAGGGTCTGTATGCCAAAGTAGCGCTGTACAACGAAGACTGGCCCAAAGCCCTGCAACTGGCGCAGGCCACCATCAACTCGGGCAAATACGCGCTCCTGCCGAACGTGCTGGACGTGTTCGACGTAGACAAGGAAGACGCAGCCCGGATCGAGAACATGTGGGCCGTTGAGGCCGATCGGGTAACCCCCAGCCGCTGGCTCACCGTCATGGGCATTGCCGGCCCCCGAAACAGCTCCGGCCCCGACTATGCCAAAGTATCCTTCGGCTCGTGGTTTGCGTACCAGTCGTTCTTCAACTCGTTTTCGCCCACCGACAAACGGCGGCAGCTGCTGGACACGACCTACCGCGACGTATCGGGCAAACTGGTGCCACAGCGCGATATTACCCCGATTACGCCCAGAGGGGTGCTGATCCGAAAATACCGCGACCCCAACTCGATCGGCGAAGCCAATAACTGCAACTTCCCGATTATTCGTCTGGCCGACGTGTACCTGGTAGCAGCCGAAGCCGAAGCCCGCCAGAATGGCGCCACCGCCCTGGCCTACGGGTATATCAACACCGTTCGTCGGCGGGCGGGGCTGCCCGATCTGACGCCGGGTCTGAGCAAAGACGCCTTCGTTGCCGCCGTGCTGCAGGAGCGCTCCTGGGAGTTGTTTGCCGAGGCCGACCGCTGGTTTGATCTGACCCGAACCAATACGTTCCTGACCGTGATCCCCAAAGCCGTAAACGACGTCTACCCCACCCGGACACCCCAGCCCAAGCACCGCTACTACCCCATTCCGCTGGAGGAAATCCAGGCCAACCCCCGGCTGACTCAGAACGCGGGCTGGGAGTAGGTCCCGTTATCAAACGCTCATTCTCAACTTATTTTTCAATGAAACAGTACATTCTTTCGGCCTGCCTGGCTGGATGGCTGCTGATGCGCCCCGGCGTATCGCTGGCACAGCCCAAAAAACAGCCCTCATTCAGCGGCATCTACCCACAGCTGGCCATGTATAACAACGAAGGCGAGTGTGGAACGGGAGCCGTTGTTCCCTGGGCAGGCCGGCTCTGGGTAATTACCTACGGCCCGCACCTACCGTTTGGCTCGTCGGACAAACTCTACGAAATAACCCCCGACCGGAAGCAGATTGTCCGGTCAGAAAGTATCGGCGGAACCCCCGCCAACCGGATGATCCATCCCGAAAGCAACCAGCTTTTTATTGGCCCCTACGCCATAGACAGCAAAGCCCACGTTCGGGTTATTCCCTACAGCGCCATGCCAGGACGCCATACCGGTAATGCCCGACACCTGACCGACCCGAAAGACAAGATCTACTACGCCACCATGGAAGAAGGCTTTTACGAAGTAGACGTAAACAGCCTGACGCCGACCCTGCTGTACGAAGACGGGAACCTGAAGACCAAAAAAGAGTCGGACGAGTCGAATAACCTGCAAAACAGCCTCCTGCCTGGCGCCCACGGCAAGGGCGCCTACTCGGGCCAGGGCGTGCTGGTCTACTCGAACAACGGCGAACCGGGTCCCAAAGCGCTGGCCCAGTTCGACGTAGATGCCGGCTCGCTTTCGGAGTGGAACGGCAAAGACTGGACCGTTGTCCGCCGGAATCAGTTCGTTGAAGTGACGGGCCCCGGGGGACTCTACGGCAACAAAAACCCCGCTACCGACCCCATCTGGGCCACCGGCTGGGACCATAAATCGGTGTTGCTGGGCGTACGGGACAGCCGGGCCGGGTGGCGTTTTTTCCGCCTTCCCAAAGCTAGCCATGCCTACGACGGCGCCCACGGCTGGAACACCGAATGGCCCCGGATCCGCGATGTTGGCACGGCCGCCCAACCCGATTACCTGATGACGATGCACGGCATGTTCTGGCGGTTTCCGGGCACCTTTAGCGCTACCAGCACGGCCGGTATCAGACCGCGGTCGGCCTACCTGAAAGTCATCGGCGACTACGCCCGCTGGAACGATCAGCTGGTGTTCGGCTGCGACGATTCGGCCCAGAAAGAATTCCTCAACAAGCGGAAGACCAAAGGCAACCTCGAAGGCCCCGGCCAGTCGAACTCCAACCTCTGGTTTACGCCCCTGACCCTGCCCGATCAGCTCGGCCCCGCAACGGCCGAAGGCGCTGTCTGGCTCAACGAATCCGTTAAGGCCAGCGAACCGTCAGAACCGTTTCTGTTTGCAGGCTGGGCCAACCGCTCGGCCTGGGTTCAGAATACCGGCGCCCAGCCGATACAGATTACCTTCGAGGTCGACAAAACCGGACAGGGTACCTGGACACCCCTCCAAACCGTTGCCGTTGGCGCCCGTCAGTCGGCCTACACCGCCTTTGGTACCGACGCCCCCGGCGAGTGGATTCGGGTTCGGTCGGACAAAGCCACCACGCTATCGGCGCAGTTTACGTACTCGGCAACCGATACCCGCAGCACCGCCCCCAGGGCCCTGTTCTCGGGCCTCAGCTCCGTATCCAGCGCCAGTACGGCGGGCGGTTTGATGTACGGTCTGGGCAACAACCGGCGGGCGCTGGGTCTGGCGGCACTGTCGTACCAGGGCGGTCAGGCTACCGATGTCGGCTATTATGAACTGAACGCCGGTATGCAGCTCGTTCGGAAAGAAGACGCCGGGGTGCTGGACGTGATCAAGGATAAATTCGCCATTCCGAAGCAGGTGGTAACGATCGATGAGTCGAGCGTGCTGATCGTCGATGACAAAGGCCGTCGCTGGCGGCTTCCCCTTGGCCATGCAGATTTTACGCCCCTGACCAACCAGGCAGCCCTCCGCATCTGCCGGGAAGTATCGACCGAGCGCGACCTGCTCAACTGCCACGGCACCTTTTACGAACTACCCGCCGAAAATGCCGACGGCTACGCCAAGATGCGACCGGTGGCGTCGCATACCCTGCGCATCAACGATTATGCCTCGTACCGGGGCCTGCTCGTCATGACGGGCATCGACCTGAAAGCGGCCGGTAAAAATCCGCATATCATCGTCTCGGACGATAAAAAAGCGGCCGTCTGGGCGGGGGCCATCGATGACCTCTGGCAACTGGGCAAACCCACCGGACAGGGTGGCCCCTGGAAAAACACCGCCGTCAAAGCCGACGAAGCGTCCGATCCGTACCTGATTGGTTTTTATGACCAGCGCAGCCTGCAGCTCTCCCACAAAGCGACCCAGCCCGTAACGATCACGGTCGAAGCCGATCCGGTCGGCACGGGGGTCTGGATGCCGTACAAGTCGTTCACCGTGGCGCCCGGCCAAACCGTCGATTACAAATTCCCGGCCGGTTTCCAGGCTCGGTGGGTCCGGTTCAAAGCCGATAAAGCCTGCCAAGCGACTACCCTGCTCCAGTACCGCTAGCGTAGCTGCTAACCCCGAATCATCGGCCACGTACTACACAGTTGTAGGTACGCGGCCGATGATTCGTTATCAACGCGGGAAACGCTACATCCCGTCAGCTGCCAAACTGGTCGACCCTACTGTAGCTTAACCTTGAACCGACCATTCCGGAAGCGGGCTGTCGGGGCCGCGTCTGCGTTGGCAGGCCGCGTCGTATCTCGAGCCAGGGTAATATCGAAGGTTCCTTCAATTTCGGCCAGGACAGTATCATAGCGGGTTATGGCCAGCGTGCCGGACTGGGTCGCGTGTGGTCGATACTGATCCTGTATCACATCGCCCCCAATCAAGGTTATGTTGCTGGCACTTACCCGGCCTGCGACGGCCGAAGAGCAGGGCTGCGCCGGAGCAAAGGTATACTGCCCCACGGCCCGGGGGATTCGGCTGAAATTCAGGCTCTGGGTTCCGCAATCGACGCAGAACGCCGGTGCCTGCACCCGCGCCCCTTTTGGATGGGGGTAACGGCTTGTTATGGATAACGTAAAGGTGTTAACGGCGCAGGGGTCGTTCTGAACGTTCGGCTGCCAGGCCGTGGCTAGCCCATCCCACGGCTGATCATTCAGTAAAGCACGGGTGTTTGCCCCGAGGTCCGGATTAGGGCCGTCTTTGCCGCACGACATAGCGCCCATCAACATACACCACACCAGTCTGTAGAGTCTCATAGCCCGGTCTTTACTGGAACAGACCCCTACCCGGTCAGAAACGTTGGAACCAGCGGGCGTATCACTAACAAAATCCGGCTCGGGCTGCGTTTGACCAAACGCTGTTGACCGACAACAACCTGATAACTGAACAGGATCAGACTGCTGGGCAGCTAAACCACGGAACAGCGTTGACTTATCGGCATCGGGCGCGTTGATCCCGTCAGAACTGGAAATAGATGAACGAACTGCTGCTTTTCTGGCTCAGCACCACCAGCAGTAACAGCCCCGCCCAGCCTGCGCTCAGCACCCACCACGGCAACCGCTTTGCCTGCTCGGCCACCGACGTATTCCGCATGAGCCAGTGGCAGCCGACCAGCCCAACCGTTACAACACCGACCGTCAGAAGTGCCGTGTTGGTCAGCATAGGAGGCCCGTTGCTTATCACCCCGAACATAGACAGCAGGAGCAGCATAGACCCGTCGAAGGTTGGCGCGCGAAAAAAGACCCAGGTGATATTGACCAGAAAGAGCGTCAGCAATACCAGTCCGAAGCGGGCCAGGGGCGCGACCAGCGAAGCCGGTACCACCGAGGCCCGGCTCATCACGGCGCCGTCGGCCATAGGTATGGTGGTCTGCCGGTTCGCAAACCCCTGCCGGATCAGCCGTTCTGCGCACAGAAACAGCCCGTGTAAGGCGCCCCAGACCACAAACGTCCAGGAGGCTCCGTGCCAGAGCCCGCCTATGAGCATGGTCACCATCAGGTTGATATACGTCCGGACGGGGCCTTTCCGGTTGCCACCGAGCGGAATGTAGAGGTAGTCGCGTAGCCAGGTCGAGAGGGTAATGTGCCACCGGCGCCAGAAGTCCTGAAAGCCCATGGCCGCGTATGGATACCGGAAGTTGTCGGGCAGTACGAATCCCAGACAGAGCGACACCCCGATGGCACAGGTCGAGTAGCCCGCGAAGTCACAGAAAATCTGCGACGAAAAGGCCAGCACCCCCATCCAGGCGTCGAGCGTCTGTACCGGAAACGGCAATGAGAATATCAGATCGGCCGTGTCGGCCAGCAGACCATCGGCTACGGTCACTTTCATGAACAACCCCAGCGACAGCAGAAACAGCCCCCAGCTCAGTTGCTGGGCGGTGGCCCGGCGTGGGGTTTCGAACTGCGGAATCAGATCTTCGGGCCGCACAATCGGACCGGCCACCAGGTGCGGAAAGAAAGTAACGAACAGCGCAAAGTTCAGGAACGACGGCTCGGGCGCGAACTTACGGCGGTACACATCGAGCGTGTAGGAAAGCGTGACGAAGGTATAGAACGAAATGCCGACCGGCAGAATGATATCAGGCTGAGCAGCCTGAAACGCAATACCCATTGCCGACAGCAAGGCCGTAAAGTTGTCGAGTAGGAAACCGCCGTATTTGAAGTAGCTCAGCATACCGAGGTTCAGCACGAGGCTAACCGTCAGCAGGAGTTTCCGGCGCAGGGGCCGCTCCTCTCCGCCAATCAGGCGGGCCATGTAAAAGTCGACCACCGTTGAAAGCCACAGCAGCAGAATAAAGGGCGGGTTCCAGAGGGCGTAGAAGAGATAACTGGCCAGCAGCAGGTTAATTTTCTTCGTTCGCCAGGCCAGCGGCAGATTATGCAGCCCCAGAACGACCGCGAAGAATACAATGAAGGTGTAGGAGTTGAAGACCATATCAGGAAGAACGGCGGTAGATTAACGACAGGTAGGTATTGGCTGACCAAGCAGGGCCGACAGCGGCTCGCCCAGCGGCCAGCCCGTTTTCCGGGCCACGATCGGGATCAGGTCTTCGGTGAACTGAACGGCGTCGGCCGGGGTCAGGTGCGACCATTCGGGGCAGCTGAAGCGGGTCAGGGCCGGGTAGTCTTCAAAATAGATGCCGGGCGTCTGGGTGTAGGCCAGCAGCCGATCCCAGTACTGCTCCCGCGGGTAGAGCTTGTTCTCAGCCGCCCGCATGATCCCATCCGACGGGGTTCGGAGAAACAGCACCTGCCCACCCCGCGCCCGAATCTGCTCAACCGACCGTTTGGTCGCGTCCAGGATAGCCTGCAGGGCCGGGCCCGTAACGGCGTTCGGTGGGCTATGGGCGCCGACATCCAGCCAGACGCCTTTTACTTTGTTCTGCAACGCCGTATCGGCCACGAAGGCCGGGGTCATGATCGACTGCCGGTCCTGGTCAACCACGAAGAACTCGCGCGGAAACTGCGGCCCACCCCAGGTGCCGGGCCGGGCGGGCAGCGGCAGCAGGTTCAGCAGCGGCCCCAGCGCCAGATTCCGGTCATCGAGAAAAAGCAGACCCGACTCGAGCAGCCGGTTGATCTGAAAGCTGGTCTGCTGCGACAGCGACCAGGTTGGGTAAGCCTTGACCCGTTTGATGGCTTCTTTCTCCGGAAAAGACCCGTCCGGGCTGAAGAACAGCATCTCCGTCACGTCGATGATCAGGGTGCCTTTGAAATTCGGGTCGTTGCCAAGGTCGGTCAGTACCGGGCGCGGAGAGGTGCCGTCCATCGACAGCTGGATGGGTTTTTCGCCGGTGATTCGAGCCCAGGAGCCCTGGTCCAGATCGAATTTGATCCGCGACGAGCCAATCAGAACGGGTCGTGTGGGGCTGCTCTCGTACACCTGTCTGCGTTTGCTGGCCCACATACTTTCGTCATCGTTATAGCCAATGGGCAGGTGCTGATTTCGCCAGTATAACTCCCAGCCGGCCACGAAAGCCAGCACGAGGCCGAGCGTCAGCCAGGCCGATTTTGTGTAATTAGGTGTGTTCATTCGGGCGCATAGACATGGTTTTCTCAACCCTCCCATCAGACCGACGGGAGGATTGAGAAAAAGAGGAAGGTAGAATAAAGTATAAAGTATGGAGAAAGAATTAGCGTCTGGTGAGGCCGTCCATCGCCACATCCTGACTGCCGTCGGCATTGGTACGGATGCTGTAGCGGGTTGGGTAATAGCCTTGCGTCTCGAATTTGGCGGGCTGCCGGATGGCTTTGTCCAGATTCGGATTCGTTTTCAGGAAATCGAGGGTTACCATCTGCTCCCAGAATGTCACCTTGCCATCGTAAGACCCAAATACGAACGTTTCGGTAAAGGGCTGGCCCTTGAACTCGGGGCTGGTAACGTCTGACCAGTGTGCACCCATGGCCGGAACCCCGCCCGGCCCCTTCACGAAGTCGACGGGCAGATAGGCCGCAGCCGGTACGTTATCGAATTTGGCGGGGGCTTTATCGTAGGTCGGAATAGCCATCACTTCGTTCATCGGCTGTATATAGAAATGGAAGTCGAAGTGCGGCACCGTATAGATGCCCGCCGGTTCGTGTCCCTGCGGATTCCAGTCGATCATCACGTGTTTGAAGGGCGTTTTTTCCGTTGCCTCGTCGGGCAGCGCCAGCATGAACGCGCTGACGGTCTGGATGGATGGCATACTTTCCAGCGCTTCTTTGGTCATGGTGAACCCGATAGAGGCCGGATTACCCTGAGCATCGCGCGAAAGCCAGGTTCTGACTTTTCCTTTTCCCATCGCTATCGAAGGCCCGTAGACCCGATCGGGCTGGCTGTCGGTGTCGCTTTTGCCGCAACCCAGCAGCAGCGTAGCGGCTGATAAATAAAGGAGAATTTGTTTCATTGACGGGTTAAAAAAAGAGCGTTTCATGGCGAACTGATTAGGTCGGCAAGTAGCGCCCGGCGGCTCCAATCCGCTAACACCCTCGTAACATCTGCTAACACCCTCGTAACAATCCATAAAAAAAGCCCGAAAAACCGGGCCTTCGACGCTATAAACGACCTGCTATCAGACCGTTGCCGCACCGGGCTTGCGGTACTGGGAGGGCAGCACGCCGTACTTTTCCTGAAATACCCGGGCAAAGTAGGACAGGTTGTCGAACCCCACGGCATACGCAACCTGGGTCACGCTCTGATCGCCCTGCCGGAGCAGCCGGGTAGCCTGGTCCAGCCGGATGTCCCGAATGAAGTTGGTGGCGGTTGAGTTTGTCAGGGCTTTGAGCTTACGATGCAGCTGCATCCGGCTCAGGTTGGCAGCTTCGGCCAGGGCTTCGACCGAGAAGTCGGTATCGTCGAGGTGCTGCATGACCAGCGCCGTCAGCCGATCGATGAACCGCTGCTCGGCCGTTAGCGGAGCCGGTACGAGCAGGCTGGCGCTGGGCGTACTCAGCCGGGTAGCGAACCACTCATACAGCCGCTGCCGCTGCCGAATCAGGTTTCGTACCCGCGTCTGGAGTTCGACCCGGTTGAAGGGCTTGGTCAGGTAGTCATCGGCCCCGCGCTCGAACCCCTCAATGCGCTTCTCAACGGTAGACCGGGCCGTCAGCATCACGACCGGAATATGACTGGTTGCTTCCTGGGTTTTCAGCGCCTGGCAAAAGCCGAAGCCGTCGAGCCGGGGCATCATCAGATCGCAGATTACCAGACTGGGTAACAGGGCCGTGGCTTTGTCGAGGCCGTCGTAGCCATCTTCCGCTTCGATGATCTGATACTGATCGTCAAACACCGAGCGGACATACGCCCGGATGTCGGCGTTGTCGTCGATGATGAGCAGACTGTCGGCCGACTCGCCCAGCGGAACAGCGGGTTCGGGCAGCACCGGCACCGCCGTGGGTTCGGGTTCGGGCAAGACTACAACGGGCTGAGCCGGTACCGGCGGACCAGCTGACGGCAGGGGGAGCCAGACGGTAAACGTGGTACCGGCCCCGTGGGTACTGGCTACGTCGATGGTACCGCCCAGCACGGCTACCAGCTCGCTGACCAGTGCCAGCCCGATGCCCGTGCCTTCGTACAGGCGGTTGGCTTTCCCGTCGGCCTGGTAAAACCGCTCGAAAATATGCGGGAGGTGATCGGGCGCAATGCCGATGCCCGTGTCGGCAACGGTAAGCTGCAGCCTGTCGGTCCGGGGCGGTTCGGGGTAGCTGACCGTCAGACACACGTCCTGCCCGGCCGGCGTGAATTTCAGGGCGTTGGCCAGCAAGTTGGTTACGATCTTCTCGATCTTGTCGGCGTCGAAATCGGCCCAGCATTCAGTAGCCGTCTGGCGAAAGCTGAACCGGATTTGCCGATCCCTGGCCAGCGCATCGAACGAGTGAGCCAGCAGCTGAAAGAAAGCCGCTATGTCGCCCCGCTCGAGTTCGGGCCTGAACTGCCCCGCTTCCAGCTTACTCAGATCGAGCAACTGGTTGATCAGGCTCAACAGGCGGTTGCTGCTTCGTTCCATCAGGGCCACCGTCTGCTGGGTTAGCGTCACCGTCGACTCCGTCTGGAAACGCCGTTTCAGATCGGTGAGCGGCCCCAGAATCAGCGTCAGGGGCGTGCGAAACTCGTGTGAGATGGTCGTAAAGAACCGGGTCTTCAGCGCGTCCAGTTCGGCCAGCCGGGTAGCCTCCTGCTGTTCGAAGCGAAGCCGCTGCTGAAGTTTCCAGCGCTGGGTCTGAAACCGGTAAAGCTGCCAGCCCAGCAGACCCGCTGCCAGCGCGTACAGGAGATAGGCCCACCAGGTTCGGTAAACCGGCGGATGAATCCGAATCCGCAACGCGACCGGCTCGCTCCAGGTCTGCCCGTCGGCCGACCCCATGACCCGAAAAGTATAGTATCCGTCGGGCAGCTGGGCGTAGTTGGCAAAGCGGGTTGTACCGGCTTCGACCCAGTCCTGATCGATTCCTTCCATCCGGTACCGGTAGCGGTTTTTGGCCGAGTTGGTAAAGTCCATGACCGAGAACTCGAGGGTAAGCAGGTTCTGGTTATGAGCGAGTTCGAGCCGGTCCGTATAGTCGATGGTCTGGGTCAGTATGGCCGCTGGGTCGGCCACGGAAACCGTTTTGTTGTTCACCCGGAGGCCGATGATGTGAATCAGGGGTCGTTTCTGCGAGGTACCGGCCACCTCAGACGCCCGAAACGCGGTGAGGCCGTTTACCCCGCCGAAGAGCAGCTCGCCTGTGGGTGACCTGACGTACGAGCTGGTGTTGAATTCATCGTCCTGCAAACCGTCGGCCTTGGTGTAGGTTTTGAACCGGAGGGTTTGCGGATCGAGCTGGGCCAGTCCCCGGTTCGTACTCATCCAGAGCATCCCGAACTCGTCGGCCAGCAGACCGTACACGACCTTGTTGGGCAGCCCCTGCTCTTCGGTGATGTGCATAAACTGCCCGGTTTGTTTATCCAGCCGCTCCAGGCCCCCTCCTTTGGTGGCTACCCACAGATAGCGGTCGGGCTGGCGCGGGTCGTTGATAACGCTCAGCACAAAATCGTTGCTCAGGCTATGCCGATCCTTTTTCGAGTTTTTATAGATTGAAAACGCGGGCTTTGTCTGGTAATGGCGGGCTTTGACCAACCCCTGCTGCGTGCCGATCCAGAGCGTGCCGGATCGATCCTCACAGAGCGAGTACGTTTCGATTTCGGCCCCGCTACGGGGTAACAGGCCCTGGTAGCTGAAGACGGTAAAGGTTTCGGTGACGGGGTTGAACCGCAGCAACTGCCCGTTGGTGCATCCAAGCCAGAGCTGGCCGTCTTTGGCTTCGATCGTCTGATTGCCGTAAAACCCGAAATCAGCCTGAGCGGGCAAGGGGTACTTTTTGATTAGCTGCCCATTGCCCGAGAACCGGATCAGTGAGGCTTCGTGGGTCTGGAAGTTGACGTTCGACGCCCAGAAATCACCCCGACGATCCTGCATCAGGTAGCGTTGTCGTTTGTCGGCGGCTGGCAGATCCGCGTTCAGAAACGGCAGCATCTGGTTCGTAGCGCGGTCCAGCCGGGCGTAGGCATAGGTATACCGCACGTAGGTACGCCCCTGCCGGTCAACGTAAAGACCGGATAGCGACGTCTTGGGCAGATACGTTTGAAAAGACTTGATGCGGGGGTTGAACTTCCGAAGCCCGTAGCCGCTGGTGCCGATCCAGATATTATCGGTTCTGTCTTTCATCAGATTGGTGACCGAATACAGGTTGGGGGGTAACTGCGCAAAGGCCGTACGGGCGCTCAGGCTGTCCTGCCCGAAGAGGGCGGCAGGCGACAGGATCCAGAGGTGATCGGTAGTGGCAACGGCCACCTGCAGCGAATCGATGGGCCGCAGCTTCACACTGAAGTAATCCTTCCCCGGCAACCAGATCGTTTTGCGCTGCCCCCGGTACCACCCAACAATCCGGTCGCTGTAGGTCACGAACCGGAACTGGTGGGCCGGGTCTTCGTACATCGAGTGCATATCGACAGACGCCGGGTCAAACGCCGGTAGTTTGGTTGCACCGGCCGGGCGCTGCCAGTTGATGGCGTAGATCGCATCCGATGTGCAGACAAAGGCCTCTCCGTTCGGGTGAAAACTGACGTAGTTGGTGTTGTTCTCGGTGTTGATGTCGGCCCGGTCCAGCGCAACGGGGCTGATACTGACCTGGCTGGTGACGTTAGGCCGGTCGGGGTAGTGCGCCTGAAGCGGGGCCGGTAAGCTGACCTTGAATACCTTATTTTTATCGGTCCCGACCCAGATGTTGCCAGCGGGATCTTCGGTCAGTAAACAGATTTCGTAGTTGCCCGCGTCGGGAGCCGCCTGATCGCTGATGTCGATATGGTAAAACCGCTGGGTCCGATCGTCGAAGAGGTTGAGCCCTTTGTTGACAGTACCCACCCAGAGCCGCTGGTGCCGGTCGATAAGCAGAGTCGAGCAGCTGTTGTCCGAAAGCGTAAAGTCGTTGTAGGGGTCGTGGGTAAAAACTGTAAAATTATGGCCGTCGTACCGGTTGAGGCCGTCTTTGGTGGCAATCCAGATGAACCCCTTCCGGTCCTGCTTGAGGTCAAAGATCATACCCTGCGACAGACCGTCGGATATAGTCAGTTCCTGCCAGCCTTTCGGCTGGCCAAAACTCAGCAAAGGAAGACAAACCAGTAGGTATAAGAAGCGCATTTTGAGCCGTTTAGCTGCCCAAAATACGTAAATCAGCAGTGACTAGATCTGGCTATTCCTAATTATTTCCATATGATTACTTCTGGAAACGCTGACGCCCTTTCGCCACCATCAACGTATAGACTCGACCGGTTTGACCCGTTCTGGCCAGGCTGCCTCAGTCGACCAGGCTGAACAGGTGGTTCCAGCGGATTTTATGCCAGACGTCGGCCGGAACGGGATCGATCGACAGCCAGACCAGTACGGCTTTTCCGATAACGTGGTCGTCGGGTACGAAGCCCCAGAAGCGGGAATCTTCGGAATTATGCCGATGGTCGCCCATCATGAAGTAATAATCCTGCCGAAAGGTATACGACGTTATGGCGCGCCCGTCGATGGTTACCGTCGCTGGAGTTAGCCGCACATCAGTCTGGCCTTCGTAGCGCTCGATGACGGGGCCGTAGACCGCAATGGTCTGCTCGTTGATGGGTACGGTCATACCTTTCTTAGGTACCGTAAGCGGGCCGAAGTTATCCAGGTTCCAGGGAAACACAGACGAGCCGTAGATACCAGGCTGTGCCCGACCCGGCTGTTCCAGCATCGGTTCGACGCTGCTTATCCAGCTAAAGGTTTTAAACTGATTGATGATGGTTTCGCTGGCGTGAACCCGATACCCTACCAGCACCGGTCTCTTTGTCGCTTCGTCAACGGCTTCCAGCGGCTGCCAGTTAATAAACGGCCCCTCCGCGGAGTTGAAATCGTTGACGATGCCATATTTCCGGAAGAAGCGCTCGTCGAGCACTTCGGTCGTTTTCATAAAATAGCTTTGCTGCGCCTTCACCGGAACGGCCAGGGGGCTGTTGTTCACCAACACCTGCCCCGCCCGGATAGCCACGACATCGCCCGGGAGTGCCATGCATCGCTTGATAAAATTGGTTTTCAGATCGCTGGGGTAGCCAGCCTCATCGGCCCGGGGCGCGGGGTAGTTGAAGACCACCACATCGCCCCTTTTTACGTGCGAAAAGCCCGGCAGCCGGAACGAAGGCAGTTGAATCGCGGTACTGAAAGCCGGCAGGTCGGTACCCCAGATTTTCTGGTGGGTAAGTGGTATCTGCAACGGCGTTTTAGGTGTGCGGGCTCCGTAGTGCAGTTTGCTCACAAACAGATAATCGCCCACGAACAGGCTTTGCTCCATGGATGGCGTCGGAATGGCATACGCTTCGAAGGTCAGGAATCGGATCAGCGTAGCGGCCACCACGGCAAACAGGATCGAATCGGCCCATTCGCGGAGCGCAGATTTGGGTGAGCTGGCCGGTTTTCCAGCCTTTGTTTTCTTTGTAAACATGATACGATTACCGTCTCCGGGTGAATGACCACTGCCAACTCACTGTGAATTAGCGATTAAAAGGTACTGTAAACCTCAACCGTTATCCCTGCCTTTTACACAGACGGCTTTTTTGCCAGTTTAAATCACTCTGGATTAACGTGAACTCCGGCAAAAGCCAAGCCCTGTCTGTGCCTAAACAGTGCAGCGTGGGTGGCATCATCCGTTGTCAAGATCATCCCTGGCCCGTCAGGGCCTACACAGCGCAGCGTCGGTAGCCCCGTCGGGTACCCAGATCATCCCTGGCCCGTCAGGGCCTACACAGCGCAGCGTCGGTAGCCCCGTCGGGTACCCAGATCATCCCTGGCCCGTCAGGGCCTACACAGCGCAGCGTCGGTAGCCCCGTCGGGTACCCAGATCATCCCTGGCCCGTCAGGGCCCAAACAGCGTAGCGTCGGTAAGAATCGACAGGCGCCCATCAATCCCTGGCCCGTCAGGGCCATCACAGCGTAGCGTCGGTAGAAAACATCCCTCCAGGTGGGAACCAGGTGCCGTCAGGTACCTAACCTGTTATGTCCCTGACGGTATATGGCTTTTATCGGGGTCCGCTCCCATGATGCTACCCACGCTGCGCTGTGATGTACCTGACGGCACATTGTGTTTGCTGACCCCGCTTCGCTACCGACGCTGCGCTGTTTGGGCCCTAACGGGCCAGGGATGATCTTGACAACGGATGATGCCACCGACGACGCTACGCTGCTCTTACCCTGACGGGTCAGGGGCGATCCTGAACGATGCTACCAATGCGCTGGCCCGTTAGGGCCTTAACAGCGCAGCATCGGTAGAGAAAGGAACAAAAAAAGCGGGCTCTTTCGCTGAAAGAGCCCGCTTGTATGATGTGCTTACGCTGCTTATCCCTGAACGTTGTCGGAGGTCAGCTTGGCACCCAGATATTCCCGGTTCATGCGGGCGATATGGTCGAGCGAAATCGACTTGGGGCACTCGACCGAGCAGGCGCCGGTAAAGGAGCAGGCGCCGAAACCTTCGGCATCCATCTGAGCCACCATCCGCTCGGCCCGCTGCTGGCTCTCGGCCTTACCCTGCGGCAGAATAGCCAGCTGGGATACCTTAGCCGATACGAACAGCATTGCCGATGCGTTCTTGCAGGCCGCTACGCAGGCGCCACAGCCAATGCAGGCAGCGGCATCCATAGCCTCATCGGCCACCGTACGCGGAATCAGGATTTCGTTCGCGTCACGCGCCGAGCCCGTGTTCACCGATACGTAACCACCGGCCTGAATAACCCGGTCAAACGCCGACCGGTCAACGACCAGGTCTTTGATAACCGGGAAGGCCCGCGCCCGCCATGGCTCGACCACAATAGTGTCGCCGTCGTTGAACGAACGCATGTGCAGCTGGCAGGTCGTGGCTCCCGTCTGCGGCCCGTGGGCGCGGCCGTTGATATACATCGAGCAGGAACCACAGATACCTTCGCGGCAGTCGTGGTCAAAGGCAACGATTTCTTCGCCCTTTTTGGTCAGCTCGCCATTCAGCACGTCGAACATTTCCAGGAACGACATATCCGGCGAGATGTTATCGAGTTGGTACTCGACCAGCTTGCCCGGGGTATTATTATTTTTCTGTCTCCAGACTTTTAAGTTGATCTTCATTGTTTGATGGGTTTTACGCGGTCCCCCGCCGGGATTTTCGGTTTGTGGTTTTCGATGGGTCTTTACCCGGATTAGGGATGACCGGAAAACGAAAACCGAAAACCCATCATTTATTTATAGCTACGCTGCGTCAGCTTCACGTTTTCGAACTCCAGTATTTCTTTATGGAGCGTTTCGGGCTGGTTCTCGCCCTGGTATTCCCAGGCCGCTACGTAGGCAAAGTTAGCGTCGTCGCGCAGGGCCTCGCCGTCTTCGGTCTGGTGCTCCTCGCGGAAGTGGCCACCGCAGGACTCTTCCCGGTTCAGCGCATCGTCGACCATCAACGCACCCAGCTCGATGAAATCGGCCACACGACCGGCTCCTTCGAGCGACTGGTTCATTTCTTCGTTTTCGCCCATGATCCGCACGTTACTCCAGAACTCGGCCTTCAGATCCTGAATCATCTTCTTGGCTTTTTTCAGTCCCTCGGCGTTGCGCGACATACCGCAGTAATCCCACATGATCAGACCCAGCTGCCGGTGGAATTCGTCGACGGGCTTTGTTCCCTTGATCGACAGCAGGCGCTGAATCTGGTCCGTTACGCGTTGTTCCGCTTCTTTGAACGCAGGCGCATCGACGGGCAGTTTGTCGGCCGGGCCGATGGTCGCCAGGTAGTCACCTACCGTATACGGAATAACGAAGTACCCGTCGGCCAGGCCCTGCATCAGCGCCGAAGCCCCAAGGCGGTTGGCGCCGTGGTCCGAGAAGTTGGCTTCACCGAGCGCGTACAGGCCCGGAATACTCGTCATCAGGTTGTAATCGACCCACAGGCCACCCATCGTATAGTGAACAGCCGGGTAAATCATCATCGGCGTCTCGTACGGGTTGTCGTCAACAATCTTTTCGTACATCTCGAACAGGTTGCCGTACTTCGCTTCGATGGTTTTACGACCGTCGCGCTTGATGGCATCGGCAAAATCGAGATAAACCGCCAGACCTGTTTTACTGACTCCGCGACCTTCGTCGCAGACGTACTTGGCGTTCCGGGAGGCTACGTCGCGCGGAACGAGGTTACCGAACGATGGGTAGCGCCGTTCCAGGAAGTAATCCCGGTCTTCTTCCTTAAGGTCGGTTGGTTTGAGCTGACCTTTCCGGATTTTTTCGGCGTCTTCCTTGGTTTTGGGCACCCATACGCGCCCGTCGTTCCGGAGCGACTCCGACATCAGCGTCAGCTTCGACTGGTAATCACCTTTTACCGGAATACAGGTCGGGTGAATCTGGGTGAAGCAGGGGTTGGCAAACAGAGCCCCGTGTTTGTGAGCCCGCCAGGCCGCCGTCACGTTGGAGTTCATGGCGTTGGTCGAGAGGTAGAACACGTTGCCGTAGCCACCCGTACACAGCAGCACCGCATGGGCCGAGTGCGATTCTATCTTGCCCGTAATCAGGTTACGGGTTACGATGCCGCGGGCTTTACCGCCTTCCACTACGATGTCGAGCAGTTCGGTACGGGTCAGCATTTTCACCTTACCGGTAGTCACCTGCCGACTCAGTGCCGAGTAAGCGCCCAGCAGCAGCTGCTGCCCGGTCTGGCCCCGGGCGTAGAACGTCCGCGACACCTGAGCGCCCCCGAACGAACGGTTGGCCAGCAGACCGCCGTACTCCCGCGCAAACGGAACGCCCTGCGCTACGCACTGGTCAATGATATTAACACTCACCTCGGCCAGGCGATACACGTTGCCTTCGCGGGCACGGTAGTCACCTCCTTTGATGGTGTCGTAGAACAGCCGGAAGACCGAGTCACCGTCGTTCTGATAATTTTTAGCTGCGTTGATACCACCCTGGGCGGCAATGGAGTGCGCCCGACGGGCACTATCATGGAACGTAAGGGCTTTCACATTATAGCCCAGTTCCGCCAGCGAGGCTGCGGCCGACGCACCGGCCAGCCCCGTACCAACGACAATGATATCGTACTTCCGCTTGTTCGCCGGGTTTACCAGCTTCAAGCCGAACTTATGCCGGGCCCACTTCTCGGCTAACGGCCCCTCGGGAATCTTTGAATCCAGCTTCATAGTCAGTTGTGATTAGGCGGTTGATTGATTGAGTCATTGCCGGGACAAGCCAGCTACGCACTTCATCGCTCAACCATTGATTCACTCATTTTATAATATCCCGTGAACTTGCAAAAACACGTAAATCGGCATGGCCGCAAAAGCCGCCGGAATGATGAAGGCAAAGAAATACCGGCCTACCGTTTCGATGATAGGCGTGTACTTCGGGTGCCGAACCCCCAGCGTCTGAAACCCACTCTGGAAACCATGGGCCAGGTGATAGCCCACCGCAACCATCGACAGTACGTACAACAGCACGTACCACCACTCCGCAAACGCTACTTTCACAACGGCGTACAGATCTTTGTACTGCTTGCCGTCATACTCGGCCATCGGAACCGAGCCAAAGTGCATCTCGTACCAGAACGTGCGCATGTGAATGATAATGAATACCAGCAGTACCGTACCCAGAATACCCATGTTGCGCGATGCCCAGGGGCTGTTGGCCTCTGGTTTACTGTAGGCGTACTTAACCGGCCGCGATGCTGAGTTATGCCGCGTCAGCACGAGCGCCATCAGGGCATGAACCAGAATGGAGGTGTAGAGCAGATACGAGACCGTAATGATGAGCGGATTGTGCGTCATGAAGTAGGTGTACTCGTTAAACGCCCGACCGCCATCGGCCTTGAACAGCTGGAGATTACCAGCCATGTGTACAATGAGGAAAGTACTCAGAAACAGCCCCGTCAATGACATGATGACCTTGCGGCCGAGGGAGCTGGATAGTGTTTGTGTTACCCAAGCCATACGGTGAACGACACGAAAGAAGTAGTTGTAAACAAGTGAAAAATAGCCAGTTTCAATGGCGCATCAAAACTATATCACAAACGCGACGCAAACAAGATTTGTGCCCTGCAGACGCTGGTTTATGTCTAATTTATTGCCTATAAAAATTACACAAACAACGTGCGTCCCTAACCGGATGTCCAAAGTTTTTGTTTGCCGACCGAACCCCTTTACTTTGCTCCGACAAATGGCTTGGTGCCGTTTTATTCTTCTATGAAAGCATATGTTTTTCCCGGCCAGGGGTCGCAGTTCCGCGGCATGGGCCATGACCTTTATCAACAGTCAGAAGCGGCCCGCTCCCTTTTTGACCAGGCCAACCAGATCCTCGGCTACGATCTGACCCGGATCATGTTTGAAGGAACCGACGAGGACCTTAAACAAACAATTTATACGCAGCCCGCCGTTTTTCTGCATGGCGTCGTGCTGGCGCTCACCACCGACTCGTTTTCTCCCGATATGGTAGCGGGGCATTCACTCGGCGAACTGTCGGCATTGACGGCGGCTGGTGTGCTGTCGTTCGAGGATGGGCTCCGGCTGGCATCGATCCGGGCAGCGGCCATGCAACGCGCCTGCGAGATTACGCCGTCGACCATGGCAGCGGTGCTCGGACTGGCCGACGATGTAATTGAGCGGATCTGCGCCGAAGTAACGGAAGAGATTGTGGTGCCGGCCAATTATAACTGCCCCGGCCAGGTCGTGATCTCGGGGAGTATGGCGGGGATCGAGCTGGCGGGTGAGCGGCTCAAGGCAGCCGGAGCCCGGCGGGTGTTACCATTGGCCGTAGGAGGTGCGTTCCACTCGCCTTTTATGGAACCCGCCCGCGACGAGTTTGCCCAGGCCGTTACCAATATGACATTTGCCCAGCCGCGCTGTCCGGTCTATCAGAACGTAGACGCCCGCCCGGCTACCGATCCGGCGCAGATCAAAGCCAACCTGATTGCCCAGCTCACCTCGCCCGTTCGGTGGACCCAGTCCGTTGAACAGATGGTAACCGACGGCGCTACCGAATTTATCGAGAGCGGCCCGGGTAAAGTCCTGCAGGGTTTGGTCAAAAAAATAAGTCCGGCCGTAACAATCGACGGTTTATCGGTAGCCTGACCGACTGATTATCAGCACGGACAGGCTCAGTACCCTGTTTGAGTCTCTTTTTTTTGAAAAATGGTTTTGCATTTACGCATAGAAATACGTTATCTTTGCACTCGCAAATGCAAAACAGCCCGATAGTATAAGGGTAGTACGACAGATTTTGGTTCTGTTTGTGGAGGTTCGAATCCTTCTCGGGCTACTTACCGAAAGCCGCTTGATCTTCAGGCGGCTTTCGTGTTTTATACCCATTTTATAGGTCATTGATAGGCTATAAATCTGCTTAGTAATTTTTTACCATTATATTTTGTTTTTTTTTGTTGTCTGTTTAAAAAATACTTTCCTTTGCTTATTATCAATTAAAAGTTACATCGAAGAGATTTTCTTTCTATATCCGTCTCTTGGTTGTACAATCATTCGGCCCTTTGATTATACCGTAAAGGCCGTTTTGGACACCCGGAGCCAGCGTAAAGCGAGAGAATTAATGGCGTTAATTTGGTGTTTTAAGTGTATTGTAGTGACCCTTGTAGGGAATTCTAGTCAAATAAGTGTAACTACTTGCTTGAATTATCATGAATGCAATTCTTATGGAGAAAGAAGAAAAGGTAAGGAGAAACCGAGCCAAAACCACCCAGCGCATCGTTGAAGCACTGGAAGAGGTTATTGCTGAGCGGGGTCTTGAAGGGGTTGGCGTAAACCGGGTAGCTGAAAAAGCCAACGTCAGCAAGGTCTTGATTTACCGGTACTTTGGCGGCATGGAAGGCCTGCTCGAATACTACGTGAAAATGGGAAAGCTGTTTCCAGTTTTCAATCCGGCAGTATTGGATCAGATTCGGCCGCTGCACGACTCAGATGTTGCCCGTATCTGGTACAGACAGGTAATCCAGACGTATCGCTATTTCAGAACCTTCAAAGCAGCCCGCGAAGTACTGAAAGCGACCGTTATTGAAAATGATTCCATTGCTGAAACAGCCGCCAGAGCGCAGGACGAAGAAATGACCCGGCTTGTGAGCCAGCTCTCTTTCGTAAAAGGCGCTGATACCCAGGCGATTTCAGCCGTTATTCTGGGAGCGATGACGTATCTGACGATCATGGCGCAGAACGACCGGACCATGATCAGCATCGATCTGCGGAGCGAAGAAGGCTGGAAGCGGATCGAAAACGCCGTTAAAGCCATCTACATCGCCCTGAACAAAATGGCTATTCAGTCGAAAGACGTTGAACTCGAATTACAATCGGCCCATCTGCCGACTGCCCAATGGTAAGATCAGGAGTCAAGCTATCAGTAACCAATTAGTAGTGCACGAAGACAGCCTCTGAATACACTACTAATTGCTGACTGATAACATGAATTGCATCCTGTACGCGCTTACTGAGCCTGTACCGTTTTAGCCTGCGGCCCTACCCCTTTAATAGTCAATGACTTCCACTTCTTCGGCAGTTTTGTTTTCAGCTGCGTAATACCACTATCCGTAATTTCGATTCCTCCGAATCCATTCAGAACCGCCTGTAACATTCCTCCGGCCCCCGTTGCAAAATACGGGTTTGTGCCACCAGCGGTTTCAGCCAGCACCCCAAACGGTGGTACCTCATTGGGTTTGTAACTCTTTACAAACCAGTCATAGGCCTTGTCCGTATTGCCCAGCCGCGCGTTCAGCGTGGCCAGCACCGACCAGCCCATGGCAGGCCCCTCCGGCGAATAGCGCGGTTCGTAATAGGTCAGGTCTTTGCGGATCAGGGCCGGATCGGTTATGACCGTGAGCGGATAAGCCAGCAGGTTTACATCGGCCTGTTTAATCGTGACCCCGTCGTAGGTGCGGTTTTCTTTGGTCGTGCCGTCCGGGAATTTCAGGATCGGGATGTTGTCGGCTACGGTTTTCCAGTCGGGATTGGGCGTTATTCCCAACTCCTGAGCGGCCTGGCTGGCGTATTGCAGGGATGTTTTGGCCATTCCGTTCGTGAAGGCGTTATCATCGATGTTTTCCTGCCATTCGTTGGCGCCGATTACGTTGTTGATGTGGTAGTTGCCCGGCCCTTCGCGCTCGACCCGGCTCGCCCAGAAATCAGCTACTTCTTTCAGCATCGGGTAGCCACGGGTACGCAGCCACTCCTTGTCTTTCGTAACCTGATAATATTTCCAGAAAGCCCAGCCCACGCAGCCGGTGATATGGTGCTGAAACGGCCCCGTCAGGGCCCAGACGGGCGTAGCTTCCTGCCCGTCGGCGTCTGACTCCCACGGAAACATTACCCCGGCATAGCCGTGGCTGAAGGCGTTCTGTTTGGCCATCTGCATGCGTTCGAACCGGTATTCGAGCAGGGAACGGGCCATTTCGGGTTTCAGCGTCAGCAGGGGCGGGTACATCCACAGCTCCGTATCCCAGAACACGTGTCCGTTATAACCCAGCCCCGACAGGCCCATAGGCGAGAGACTGTAGGCCTGCCCTTCGCGCGCAAACGAATACAGATGGTACAGCGCCGACCGTACGGCCCGCTGCGCATCCGGATCGCCCTCGATGACAATATCGCTCCGCCACAGTTTGGCCCATTCGGCATTATGGCGCATCAGCAGCCGTTCGGTCCGTTCCAGCGCGGCAAAGATGGTCAGCCGTTCGGCTTCGTTATGCGGATCGGCGGTATGGGCCGTCGACGATACCGAACCAACAATGCTGAAGCGGTAGGTTTCGCCCGCTTTGAGCCGTTTTTTGAACTTGGCCAGGTGCATGTTGTAGTCCCAGTCTTCGTGAATGACATCCGGCTCCTGCCCGTGGGGCTCTTCGAAAATGAAGCTGTTGCTGGCTGCTACGGTATGCCGGCCCGACGGACTCTTGGCAACGGACGTCAGCAGGCGGATGGTCACGTGCGACCGGTCGATCTCGGCGTAGAAATTCTTGACTTCTTTCAGGTTCTCGGGCGTTTCGATCACGCTCATCGGGCTGATTTCGCAGTCTTTGCGGGCCGTAATCTCGACCATCGTCAGGGCCGAATACGGCAGATGCCGCAGGGCCATGACCGTTTGCCGAACGCCAACCTTGTCTTTGTAGTCGAAGGTGGTGGTCAGGGCCGCTTTCTGCATGTCGAGCGTTTGCCGGTAATTGGCAATATCTTTTGGCCCGAGCCGCGAGCCGTCGACGTCGAGATTCATGTTGACGAAGTTGAATACCTTCAGGATGTTGGACACCCGGCCGCGTCCGTAGGTATCGAACGCCCCGTTCAGCACCACATCTTTCACTTTCATCGGCTCCGGCGACGAGACCAGCCCGATCATACCGTTGGCTACGGTAATGCCGTAGTAGTTGGCGGGATTGATGTTCTGACCAACAATCTGCCAGTCCGGGCTGGCCGACTGACCCAATACGTCAGGCGACTGATACCCAATCAGGAGAGCCAGCCCAACGCCATACATTAGTTTACGCATATTCATCACTAGTTGAAATATGGACTAAAAATAATGCTATTTGCGGGCATGTTCACATCCAGGTCAGTAGTTTTTCCGGCTGCCGGGTTATTCGGGGTTATAGGTCAGCTGCAACACCAGCGCCTGCTGACCGTCGCGGTTGATCCGTTGCCAGCCCAGGGCTACCGGGAAATGTTTTCCCAGGTATACTTCCACCCCCAGTACCAATTGGCCCAAGTCGTGGCCACCCGAAATCCAGTCGCCCAGCAGGTGAAATTTCTGGTAGAAAATACCGGCGTCGAAGCCCGCCTGAAACCCCGCCCGGGGGCCGTCGCCCAGGTAGCGCGCGTTGGCGGTATAACCCCCAAACGACCAGTTGTAATGTTCATCGTGTAATGATCCGGCCACGTGCCCATAGAGGTAGCCAACCCACTGCGCCGGTCGGTCGGGCGTCAGGTTGAAGCCGGTCTGCGCCCCAATGGCCAGCTCCAGCTGATCGGTAATGTCGAAGGCTTTCTGCGTATTCAGCAGCAACAGCGGGCTGTAAGCCTGCCCGGTGGTCGAGTCGTTTCGCATGAACCGATGCGCCGACGGTTTGTAATCGAGGTTATAGAGATTGGCGCCGACTTCCCACTCGCGTCCGAGCCCGAAGGAGACAGTCGTGCCCGACCGGATCGACTCGGCAATGGTAAACTGCTGCTGGACAGACAGCTCGTGCTTCTCGACAATGTCGGACGACGGCACGTTGAAATACGTCTGCTGGGCCAGGACTGGTAGCGGGAGCGACAACAGTACCAGCAGTAAACCGGGTACATTCTTTATTTTCATAACGTCATGTATGTGAAAGGTCCTCTGCCTAAACCACGGCAGAGGACCTTTCGCTTGAACAGACCCGTAAATTGGTAGCTACCGGCCCGCTACGGTCGACTTTCGGGTATGCAACTTCTGCAGCACCCACTGCCCTACTTTCTCGCCCTGCACCTGCCCGTTATCCAGCGCGGCCCGGTAGTGGATACCGCCGTAGAGTCGGCTGATGGAGGCTTCGTTGGCTGCGTCGCGGAACGACTTGAACGACCGAACGCCGTGACCATATTTAAATTCTGTCGAATCAACGAACGCAATGCTGTCGCCAATGAGCGCAGTCATCACCGTAGCGGCTGCCGTCGAGATGACGCTGTGCCCGCTGGAGTACTCCGGAAACGGGGGCGTTTGCAGAAAAGGCGTCCATTTGGGATCCATGTATTTGTTGATCACCGTTTCGGGGCGAACCATGTTGGAGCGGTATTTCTCGTCCCAGCAGGAGATAAACCCGTCGGTCAGCGCAAACGATGTCAGCGCATACATCTCTACCGTCCGCATCAGGTTCAGCTTCTGCTGTCGGGCTACGGTTTGGCCGATGGCCAGCCAGTGGCCACCGGGAGTCATCTTCTTGGAGGCATAGGATACGTGACCAGCCACATTCATGACGAAGGCGTTATCGTCCCAGAAGTAGGCGATATCCTGCTTCTGCTTGTCCATGCTCTTGCCGATCGTATACACCTCCTGCAGCTCTTTGTCGTAGGGGCTGCCTTTAGTCAGGTTATAGGCGGGCGGGCGGGGCGGCATAAACTGATTGCAGGTATCCATAGCCCAGCAGCGGAGCTTGTTCCACTGGGGTTCGGCGGCATCCATGTAGGCCGGGGGCGTAGGTACCCAGGTGCCATCCTGATTGGTTACGGTATGTTTGAACCCACGGGTCTGCTTGTAATTATCCTTGGCCGCATAGTCCAGCACGTGTTTGGCAACGGCTTCGCCATAGGCCATCGAGCGCTCGTAGACCTCGTCAGGCACCCCCGCCTTTTTGTACTGCTCGTAGAAAGACGGTTCAAACTCATCGTAGAACTCGACCGAAAACGTCAGAGCGCGGGCCACCGTCATGAAAGCGCGGGCACTGGCCAGCGGAAAGCAATAGTCCTGACCGGGCGTGGGCGCAGGGCCGGCTTCGTAGCGTTTCAGTTTACCGCCCAGCGACTGATACTGCGCATCGAACGGCACGAGCGCTTCGTAGCCCGCCAGGTTCGCGTAGGCATAGATCCGGCTGGCAACCGGGGGCGAGAATATATCGTGGATAATAACCTGCGTCAGCTTGTTGAGCGCGGTATTGTAATACTCCGGATTGGCCGCTTTGGCGTTATATTCAGCAGGCGTTGCTGGCTTCTGGCAGCCGACGAATCCGACCAGCAACAGCGCCATCAGGAGACCTGATCGTAGCAATGTGTTCATTAGACAAAAGATAGGTTAGTCAAGCAATTTCAGTAGTTACGATTCGATTAGCACTTACAAAATTACGGGAAAATACCAGAGAAAAAGAAGACAAACACCCGAAATACGTATAGAGCCGACCGAACCAATCAGGCTGACAGTCACGAAAGAACATAATCTAGGTTTTTCATCGCACCGTCCGATGCCCGAACGGTCTTTCCCGGGGGGCTCACCCGTCTACCGTCCATATTCGGGCCAAAATCCCCGCAGGCTGGCCCCGTTGCGGCCAACTACCAGCAGCGGCCCCCGGGCTGTGCGTACGGGTTGGATGTCCCGAATTTCGCCGTCGAGCAGGAACCCACTTTCTACGGGCGACAGACTGCTGAAATGGCCCCTGCCATCGTTACGCAACACTAGCCCGCTACTGGCGTCGTAGCGACCCTGGTACATACTGGCGCCGAAAAAGTTACCGCCCCCCAGCAGATCGAGGTCACCGTCGCCGTCGATATCGAGAGGTAACAGCGCGAATAGTTTCGACACCTGCGCCTGCATCGGCAGGTCCCGCACGACGAAGCGGCCGTTCTGATTTTCGAGATAAACCGAAGCAAACTGATTAACGGTAAACGCATCCGTACCGCTCAGCTCGCTGTCGGTCAGTACGTCGGCCAGGGGTTTGCCGGCAAACGATGCGTAGTTGGTGAAGCGCTTGTTGATGATACCCGGCATCTGCTTGCCCAGCTCGTCTTTGAAAGCCAGCGGATACCAGGTCGCCCCCCGGTTGTAGGCTATGATCTGCTCGGTGGTCTGGTTGTTGTCGAGGTCGCCGACCCGGAGTTTCAGCGCCGAGTCAGGTGTCTTGCGCAGCTTCGTATTCGTACCCAGGTTAGCCGCTACCAGGTCCAGATCACCGTCGCGGTCGAAGTCGGCGGCTACGATGCGCTGGTAGAATCCGTTAAGGGGCGTGTCGCTGGCCGTAATCGTTTTCAGCTCATCGAACCGCCCATTCTGGTTGGCAAAGATGCGCACCGGCATCCAGTCGCCGACCAGGATCAGGTCCGCATCCCGGTCGTTGTCGTAATCAGCCCAGACGGCATCGGTAACCATACCGACCCGGCGCAGGCCCGCGGCCCGTTTGTCGGTCTCGTCGGTAAACTGGCCCCTGCCATTGTTGATGAGCAGATACGACCGGGGCGATTTCCCGTAGGCGTACCCAACAACCCGGCCACCCACGAACAGATCGAGGTCGCCATCACCGTCGACGTCAGCGGGCTTTACGCAGCTTTTGTTATCGTACATGGGCGGCAGAGCCTGCGCGGCCCGGCTGAAACGGCCTTTGCCATCGTTCAGATAGAGCCGATCGAGGAGCGGCAAGTCCTGCCCGGAAAATTCGTTACCGGCCGAAACGACGTACAGGTCGAGGTCTTTATCCCCGTCGGCATCGAAGAAAACAGCATCGACATCTTCGTAGGCGGCATCGGCGGCAAAAGCGGCCTGACTCATAGCCGCGAACCGGCCCGAGGGCTGCTGCACCAGTAACTGACCGGCCTGGTTACGAGCCCCACCGGCATAGATATCGTCCAGCCCGTCGCCGTTCACGTCGCCCACCGCCAGCCGCGGCCCTTCGGTCGACAGTTTGAAGGGCATCAGCGACTCCCGCACGAAGTCGTAGTACTGCTTATTCTCCTGATGCACGAACGGCAGCGCCATTGTGTCGGCAACGGGGGTAAACAGGCGCGGGTCGGCGGGGGTGGTGTAGCGGTAGCCGGCAGCATCGAGCCGGGCGTCGGTCTGGCGGAGGGTGAGCGTCTGGCCAGTGGGTACGTTTGTCCGGACTTCCATCTGCTGGTTAGGCCAGATCACGATCAGCGAGTCGATCCGGCGACGGTTGCCCAGCCCAAACAACAATTCGGGTGCTACCGCCGACTCGAATCCCCGCGTAGGCATCAGCTGCTGTACCTGCAATGAATCCCGCTGCGTGGCTCCACCGTATTTCAGGACCACTTTTGCGCCGACGCCAAAGGTGTTGGGGGCCTTGCCCTTCAGCCGAACGGTCAGGTGCTGCCGCTCCGGAAAGAGCCGGTCGGTCTCGTTACGATACAAACTGGCCGGGGCGTCGATGTTGTTCGTGATCAGGTCAAGGTCGCCGTCATTGTCGAGGTCGGCATAGGCGGCTCCGCACGAGACGGTAGGCTGGTCGAAGCCCCAGCTCAGCGACTTATCCTCGAGCCGGCCGCTGGCCTGCCCCCGGTACAGGTAGTTATGCACTTTGCCTTCGGGCATTCGTTCGATGGCGCCGGTGTTGCCAGCACCCGCCTGGGTATAAGGCCCCGACTCGTCGGAGATGTATTTAACATAGTCGAGATCGTTGGGCCGACGCACAATGCCGTTGGCAATGAACAGATCTTTCAACCCGTCGTTGTCGTAATCGGCCAGCAGGGGCGACCAGCTCCAGTCGGTAGCGGCTACGCCCGCCAGCAGCCCCACATCCATGAACCGTTTACCCGACTGACTGATCTGCAAACAATTGCGGCTGTACTGATCCATGTAGCCGTAGGTCAGCTTATACCGGTAGATATCGAGCGGATCTTCGCCCAGCGACGACTTCTCGACGGTTTCGTCGGCGGGGTACATATCGAGCGTGATCAGGTCGGGGTAGCCGTCGTTGTTGACATCGGCCGCATCGTTTCCCATCGAAAACCGGCTCGTATGGCCAAACGCCTGCCGAACGCTTTCGGTAAAACCACCCCGCTGGTTATTCACATAATAATAATCGTCTTCGTGGAAATCGTTCGAGACGTAGATATCCTCCCAGCCGTCGTTGTTCAGATCGGCCACCGAAACGCCCAGCCCGTAGCCCATTTCGGCCCCGAAAATACCGGCCTGCTCCGACACGTCAACGAAATAAGGCGATGCAGGCGTCTGCCCCGACGACGGTTTTGGGCCCTCGTTGCGGAACAGGTAATCGCCCGCTTCGCGGTTGCGGATAGTTCGGATCGAGACACGGTCGTAGCTGCGGGAGGTGTGTACGGCGTGGTTGAGCAGGAAGCAGTCCAGGTCGCCATCGTGGTCGAAGTCGAAGAAAGCGGCCTGGGTTGAGAAGCCCGCAAAGGCCAGCCCGTACTCGGCGGCCCGCTCGGTAAAGGTGCCGTTTTTGTTGTTGATATACAGCTCGTTCGTACCACGCAGCCCCCTGAACCGGCTCACCGCGCAGACGTAAATATCGAGCCAGCCATCACCGTTCACATCGGCCATGGTTACGCCCGTTTGCCAGTCGGCCCGACCCGCCAGCCCGGCCTGTTCGGTAGCGTCGGCAAAAGTGAAGTTACCTTTGTTCAGGTAGAGCTTGTTGGGGCCCTGGTTCGAGACGAAATACAGGTCGGTCAGGCCGTCGTTGTTGAGGTCGCCAGCCGCTACGCCCCCGCCGTTGTAGAAATACAGGTAATCGAGGATAGACAGGCTGTCGGTGTTGCGCAGCTGGTTGGTAAAGGTCACCCCCGTCTGGCTGGCCTCCTGCGCCCGAAACAGAGGCTCTTCGGCCGGTTCGGACGAACAACCGATCAGGGCCATCAGCCACCCGATCCCCGCCAGCCAGCCAAGACTCCTCATGGTTTCGGCCGGTTTTGGACCGCAAACACCTGCGCCCGGTCGTTATTCTTGGCCAGCACGATATAGGATTGCCCGTTGGCGCCCCGGGCGGTCTGCATCCGGCGCACCTGCCCCCGTACGAAGAAACCCGTCTGTGTCGGCTTCGCTGCGCGGAAGTTCAGCTTGCCGTCGCCGGTCAGCAGCAGGCCGTAATTGGCGTCGTACCGGCCTATCTCGGGCAACACGTCGAAAAAGTTACCGGCCAGCAGGATGTCCAGCTTGCCGTCGCCGTTGTAGTCGCCGGTCTGGATGGCCTGAACGAGCGAGGTCTGCGCATCGATGGGGAGCGGCTTCAGGGTAAACTGGCCCTTGCCGTCGTTGATCAGGATCGAGGTCTCGGCGGTATGTACTGTCTGTACGGTCATGCCTTCGCGCTGCTGGCTCGAAAAAATATCCTCGAACCCGGCTTTGGCGTAGTCGGTATGCTTGATATATTTCGTTTTGATGGACGGGATGCGCTTCTGCAGATCGGGTTTGAGCACCATCAGGCACTCGCGGCTCTGTCCGTCCAGGCCCTTGCGGTAGCAGGTCATCACCTGTTCATAGGCCCCGTTCCGGTCGAAGTCGTTGCCGTAGAGATGCGCAGGCTCGTCGGCCGAAGCGACCATGCGGCTGTTGAGACCCAGGTTGCCGACCACGAAATCGAGGTCGCCATCGCCGTCGAGGTCGGCGGGCCGGATGGCGTTCCACCAGCCGCCCGATTTATCCAGCGTTTCGGATGTCATCCGTTCAAACCCTTTACCGGCCTTGTTTTTCAGAATGGTGATCGGCATCCAGTCGCCGACCAGCACCAGATCGGGATAGCTGTCACCGTCGACATCGGCCCAGACGGCGTCCTTCACCATGCCGATCTCGTTCGCAAACGGCATCAGCTCGTTGGTTGCGTTCCGGAACGCGCTGCCGCCCTTGCCCGCCGACCGGTCGTTGATCAGCAGCAGCTGGTTCGGATGCTGGCCGTAGCGCCCCGACACCATCCGACTGCCGACGAACAGATCCTGGTCGCCGTCGCGGTCGAAATCGGCCGCCACGACGCAGGAGTTGTTATCGCTGCTGCGGGGCATGGTCCGATCCCAGCTGAACCGGCCCTTGCCGTCGTTGATGAACAGCCGATCCTGCAGGTAAGTCGGATCTTCGAACTCGTTACCGCCGGTGGCCACGTACAGGTCGAGGTCTTTATCCCCATCGGCATCGAAGAACGTGGCGGCAATGTCTTCGGTGTAGATGGCATCGAGCAGGAACGGTTGTTTTTCGGGCGCAAACCCGGCGCCGTTGGGTTGCTGGAGGTAGAGCGACCGGGGCATGTTGGCGGCCCCACCCAGAAACACATCGTCGAGCCCGTCGCCGTTTACGTCGCCTACCGCCAGCGCCGGACCTTCGCGCGAGAGCAGCTGCTTCATCAGCCCATCGCGGTTGTAGTCGACAAAGTCGTTTTCGCGGTGCACGTAGTCCAGCTTCATGGGGGTCGTCACGTCGGCAAACAGGGTCGTCATACCGGCCGGTACTGTAGCGGGTCCGCTGATGGTGGCGACCTGGTCGGCGTTTTTATGCGCCAGCGTCAGGGTCGTGTTGGCCGTCGGTCGGCTGATCCGCTGCTTTTTATCGTCGGGCCAGATGACCGTTACCGAATCAATGACGGGGTTGCTGCCCAGGCCAAACACCATTGTCAGGTCTACCGACGACTCGAAGCCCCGGTTCGGCATCTGTTGCAGATACTGTACGTTACCCTGCTGATGCACGTATACTTTAGCCCCGATGGCGTTGAGGTTTTTGCCGTAGCCGTTCAGCCGCACCCGCAGAAAGTTACGTTTGTGCAGTTCTACCGACCGGTTCTTATAGATCGACACCGGCGCGTTGTTGTTGTTGACAACCAGGTCCAGATCGCCGTCGCCGTCGAGATCGCCATAGGCGGCCCCGTTCGAAAAATCGGGTTTACCCAGGCCCCAGTCGGCGGCTTTGTTTTCGTACTGCATACCATTGCCTTTGTTGCGGAAGGCGTAGTTGGGCAGCGGGGTAGAAGGCATCCGGTCAACGTATTCTTTGTAGTCGAACTTTTTGGTGCCTTCGATCATGGTCTGCAACTCCGGGTTGTCGGCCAGGAAAGCGATAAAATCCTGATCGGTCAGGTCTTTCAGAATCCCGTTCGCGACGAAAATATCCTTCAGACCGTCCATGTCCATATCGAACAGCAGCGCCCCCCAGCTCCAGTCGGTAGCGCTGGCCCCCGCCATCCGGCCCACTTCCGAAAACGTGTTGTTGCCGTTGTTGAGGTGCAGCATGTTGCGCGGGTCCTGGTGGTAAAAATCGCGCGACTCTTTCAGCTGGGTCAGTTCGTAGCTGTCGAACGAGGCCGTGGTTTTGAGCCGGTAATCGTCGTCGGGCATCATGTCCGTTACGAAGATATCGAGCGTGCCGTCGTTGTTGACATCGGCAATATCGGCACCCATGGAGGTGGTGCTGATATGCCCCATCTGGTTCTTGATATCTTCCCTGAAGGTGCCGTCGCGCTGGTTGATGTACAGGTAGTCGCGCTCGTAGAAGTCGTTGGAGACGTAGATGTCGGGCCAGTTGTCGTTGTTGACGTCGCCGACGGTAATGCCCAGCCCGAACCCGATCAGACTCCCGTAGATGCCCGCCTGTTCGCTCACGTCGACGAAGAGGGGGCCAACAGTAGGTGTAGCACCAGCTTTCGCCCCCCCCGCAGCGCGCTCTACCGACAGGTTGCGGAAGAGTTTGTCGCCCCCGAGCCGATCGCGGATGTCGCGCGTGTTGGCGAAGGCTAGCCGGTCCATGGGCGTAAAGCTGTTGTTGAGCAGATACATATCCAGGTCACCGTCGCGGTCGTAGTCGAAGAAGGCCGCGTGGGTCGAGAAGCCCCCGTCGACGAGGCCGTAGTCAGCTGCCTGCTCCACAAACGCGGGCATGGGTAGCCCGCCCTTACCGGCCGGCTGAACGCCCTGGTTGATGTAAAGCTGGTTACCCCGCGCGTCGCGGCTGCCGGAATTGCAGACGTAGATATCCATCAGGCCGTCGCCGTTCACATCGGCAAAGGTGACGCCGGTCGACCAGAATTTTTTTCCGGTGATCCCGACCTTCTCCGTCACGTCTTCGAACGTCATACCGCCTTTGTTGAGGTAGAGCTTATTGGCTTCGAAGTTCGACGTCAGAAACAGGTCGGGCAGGCCGTCGTTGTTGACGTCGCCGA
Organism: Spirosoma sp. 209; assembly: GCF_002006735.1. NCBI lineage: Bacteria > Pseudomonadati > Bacteroidota > Cytophagia > Cytophagales > Cytophagaceae > Spirosoma > Spirosoma sp. 209. The sequence goes on from NZ_MVEC01000001.1 coordinate 689,217, forward strand.
TGGCTACGCCCCCGCCGTTGTAGAAATTCCGGTAGCGAAAAATATTAAAGTCTTTGCGATCGAGGCTGCGGTTCACGAAGTCGACGCCCGTTTGAGTGGCGGGCAGCGTTTCGAACAGCGGCTCGTCCTGGCTACCGCAAGACCATAGCGAAATGAGTATGGCGGCCATCAGGCCAGATTTGATCGTCATTGTCTTATACAGATACGGCTTTACGGGCATCAGCGCGTTGGGTTAACCCCAAGCAGCGACTTCCCGCTTACGCCCATCATAATGGTGTTTCCTACTTTTTTTACGTCCCGCACATCGCCCCGAACAAACAGGCCCGTCTGATCGGGCGTCATGGCCCCGAAGCGCCAGCCCCCCCGGTTGCTCAAGACGAGTCCGTGGTTGGCATCGACCTTACCGATCCGCAGCCGCAGCCGGGCGTTGTTGCCCATCAGCAGCAGGTCGGTCGTTCCGTTTTTATCGAAATCACCGGCCAGAATTCCGTAAACAGGAGCGTACTGAGCCGCCAGCGGCAACGCGTGCGGTACGAGCGTGCCGTTGTCGTTCTCCAGCACCAGCGTCCGCAGCTCGGTAATCTGTTTTTGCCGGGCCTGCCGAAGCTGTTGCTCGTCGAAACACTGTTCGAGCGTGGCGTCGGCATAGGCTTTGTAGTTCGTAAACCGCTTGCGAAGCGACGGTACCTGTTCGCAGATTTCGTCGCGCGAATAGGCCGGATACACTTTTCCCTGTATGGCATAACTCATAAAAAAGTCGAGCGTACCGTTCTGGTCGAAATCGTCGTAGGTCAGCAGCGCCGGCTGGTCGCGGCTGGCCCGGAGCTGGGTGTTGAGGCCCAGGTTACCGACAATCAGATCCAGGTCACCATCGCCGTCGAGGTCGGCTTTTTCGATGCGGCTCCACCAGCCCGTCGGGCTCTCGCTGGCCGAGGGGTCCTGCGGCTTGAGCGTTCCCTGCTGGTTGAGCAGGACCGTAACCGGCATCCACTCGCCCACCACCACCAGGTCGGGCCAGCCGTTTTTGTCGAGATCCAGCACGGCGGCATCGGTCACCATACCCAGCTTACCCAGGGCCCGGCGCGAGAAATTAGCCCGCCCGTCGTTGATGAGCAGGTAGCTTTCTTCGGCCGCCGGATAGCGGTATGGCACGATGGAACCGCCCACGAACAAATCCAGGTCACCGTCGCGGTCAATGTCCAGGACCTTCACACAGCTCCCGTTTTCGGTTTCGGCGGGCAGCGCTTTCGGCACGAACGTACCGCGGCTGTTGAGCCAGAGCTGATCCTGTCGTTTGCCGGCATCGGGCAGTCCGTACCCCCCGTTGACCACGTACAGATCCGGTTGTTTATCCCCGTCGAAGTCGGCCAGCAGCGCATCGGCATTGGCTCCGTTGTCTGCGCCGGGCAACGGTACGGGGCTAAAGGTGCCGGGTGCCGTTTGCCGAAACAGCTGACCGGGTTGCCGGGCGCTGCCACCCGCAAACACATCGGCCAGTCCGTCGCTGTCGATATCCCCCACCGCCAGCCGGGGGCCAGGGCTGGTGTACTGCATGGGCAGGAGAATCTGCCGGTCGAAGTCGTTGATGGAGTCGATGCGGTGGGTAAACGCGGGGGCGCTGGCTGGTTGGAACAGGGGCGGCCGGGCGGGCGCTGCCGGAGTATGAACCAGACTTGCCTGTCGGTACGTAACCGTGAGCGTTTGATTGGGCGTTACTGTTTTCAGCGTCTGGGTTTTTCCGTCGGGCCAGCGAACCGTTACCCCCACCGGCTCCGGACCCGAACCCAGCCCGAACAACAGCTGGTCGTGGCTGCACGATTCGAAACCGCGCGTGGGGTACAACTCCTGCGTCTGTGTCTGGCCCCGCCCCGTAACCGTAACCGTTGTGCCGACGCCGAAGGGGTTACCGACCGGACCTTCGAGCCGAAGTTTCAGGTAAGCGGTTTCGCCCGTTTCGCGGCTGCGGTTGCGGTAGATCCGGGCCGTTTCGTTGAGGTTATTCGTGATGATGTCCAGATCGCCGTCGTTGTCGAGGTCGGCATAGGCACAGCCGTTCGAGATCGTTGGCTGGTCGAAGCCCCAGCGGGTCTGTTCGTTCGTAAACGTCAGGTCGTGGTTATTGCGGAATATGTAGTTCCGGGTGGGCGTCGATGGCATCTGGCGGATCTGCTCCAGCACCGGCATACCCGCAGCCTGATCGGAGAATTTGATAAAGTCGGCGTCGGTGAAATCGCGCAGAATCCCGTTGCTGACAAATACGTCTTTATAGCCGTCCAGGTCAAAGTCGGCCAGCAGTACGCCCCAGCTCCAGTCGGTACCGGCCAGACCGGCCAGCTGACCCAGCTCGGCAAAGCGACCGTCGGCCTGCTGAATCTGGAGCATGTTGCGCATGTTCTGGTGCCAGAAGCCGTTGCGGAGCTGCGCCTGGTATACGTTCCAGTTGTCGGGCCAGGGCAGGGTCTTTTGCCGGGCATTGCTTTCGGGCAGCATGTCCAGCGTCATAATGTCGGGGCGGTCGTCGTTATTGAGGTCGGCTATATCGGCCCCCATGGCTGAGTAGGAGGTGTGCTCTACCCGGTCGCGGAGTTCGTCGCGGAAAGCGGGTCCGTTCGGCGCCGTGCCCAGCTGGTTGATGTAGCAGTAATCATCTTCCACGTAATCATTGGTCACGTACAGGTCGGGCCAGCCATCTCTGTTTATATCCGATACCGAACAGCCCAGCCCGAAGCCGAGCGGATTACCCTTGATACCGGCCGCTGCCGACACATCGATGAAGCGGGGCGCGGGGCCAGCAGCGCCGGGAGTAGCCGACGAACGGGTCGGCTGCGTCGCGTCGCTTTGCTGCTCAGCGCTCATGTTACGAAAGAGCTTATCGCCGGCGTTGGGGTCGCGCTCGGCCCGCATCACGGCGGCTTCTTTGCGCTGGTAGTTCTTGAGGTTGTGGTTGATCAGGAAACAGTCGAGGTCGCCATCGCGGTCGTAATCGAAAAAGGTAGCCTGAACGGAATAGCCCGCGTCGGCCAGGCCGTATTCGGCAGCGCGGTCGGTGAAGGTGAGGTCGTGGTTATTGATGAAGAGCTGATTCCGGCGCAGCGAATCGGGCCGTAGCCCCGAGTAGCAGACGTAGATATCGAGCCAGCCGTCGGCGTTGACATCGGCCAGGGTTACGCCCGTTTTCCAGCCGTTGGCCCGCCCGCCCACGCCGGCTTTCCGGGTCAACTCGTCGAATGTCAGCTCGTCCGTACCCGGCGGGGTCCGGTTTATGTACAGCGCATTGCTGACCTGGTTACCGGTGAAGAAAAGATCGACCCGACCGTCGTTGTTGAGATCGCCGGCCGCTACGCCCCCGCCATTATAGAAGTATTCGAACGCCAGCACGTTTTCCTGCTCGGTTTCGCGCAGCTGGTTGACAAACGTAACCCCCGTAGAGGCCGCTTCGGTTTTCTGAAAAAGAGGATCGTTGTTTCGGCACGCGGTCATTCCCAGAAGAACAGCCAGCCAAACGAACTTAGTCATACTATACTAACGAAATAGAACGGCCGGACGTACAAAGCTCCCGACCGCAAACCGGGCATTATAAATACGAACAGCCGCCCGATGGAGCGGCTGTTCGCGGGATCTTGTCCAGATGGAAATCTGGCTTACCAAACCTGGCTTAGTAGCCGAAGTTCTGCGTCAGGTTCGGGTTAGTATCAACAGCCTGCTGCGGAATGGGGTATACGACCCGGTGATCCGGCGTTGTGTTGGGCTTCTGATCAAAGGGAGCCGTAAACGTACCGAAGCGAATCATGTCGTTCCGGCGCCAGCCTTCCCAGTACAGCTCACGACCGCGCTCGGCCAGCAGGTTCGCTTCGTTCACGGTGGTGAACGGCGTAGCGCCCCGGGCAGTGCGGATCTGGTTGACCAGGCTCAGGGCCGTAGCACCACCCGTTGGCGTACCACCCCGCAGAATCGCTTCGGCTTTCATCAGCAGCACGTCGGCATAGCGGAACAGCACGTAGTCGTTACCGGGGTTATCGGTATTTTCGGGGTTGGGCAGGTACTTGATAACCCGGATACCGGCTTTCTCATCCGAGTACAGCAGGTTCAGGTTAGGCGAGTAAACCAGCGGAGCACCCGCCCGGTCGGTCAGGGCCTTGCCGGTCTGATCGTTCTGCTGACCTACCAGGAAGCCCGCCCGCAGGCCGGTCCGGTTGGTCAGGCCCGTGATAGCAGCACCCCGGCGCTGATCGCCGGCTTCGAAGCTGTTGTAGAAATCAGCCAGCGTGGTGAAGCCGTTCCAGCCGCCCGGCGTCTGGTTGTAGTGCAGCGTCATGCGGTAGCGGTTCTGCGCCGATCCCTGCGATGTACCTACTTCGTTGGTGATCACGAAGATCAGTTCTTTCGAGAGGGTCGAGTTATCCCAGTGGAAGTTGTCGAAGTACTTACCCGAGGTGGTCAGCGAGAACGCACCCGATCCGATAATGGCATCGCAGTTGGCAATCACCGCGTTCATATCGGCCGGGGTAAACGTATACGGACCGGCCGGCTGCTCCGGGCTCTGGGTAAATACGGCTTTGTTCAGCAGTACTTTAGCCAGCAGGAAACGAGCGCTATTTTTGTTGGCGCGGCCCGGATCGCCGGTGGCTGGCAGAGTGGCAATGGCGGCATTCAGGTCATCGATGATGAACTGGGTAGCCTCGGCCCGGGTCAGTACGCGCGGGTTCGAATCGAAGCTGGCGTTGGCTTCCCGGAACGGCACTTTACCGTACAGGTCGGCTACGTTGTACATGAAGAACGCCCGCAGGAACCGACCTTCGGCCAGTACGTTTGCATTGCTGCTGGCCGCAGCAATCAGCTCCGTAGCCCGGAATACGCCGGTGTTCAGGTTGTTCCAGGTGGCAATGATCTGGTTATGGGTAGCATCCCAGGAGTGCTGGTGCAACCGGCGCCAGGTGCCGAAGTCGTCCCAGTCAGTACCGCGGGTGGGGCCCATCATCTCATCGGATGCGTGCTCGCCCAGGGCGTAGGTATTGGCCTGGTCAGACAGTCCGTTCACCTGCGCGTATACCCCATTGAGCAGACCCGTCAGATCACCCCCGGCAGCCGCACCGGCGGCCAGGTCGACCGGCTGGCCAACTACTTTATCGTCCAGATCCGTACAGCCCACGGCTGTCAACAGCAGCGCACCAACAACGGCAGAAGTAACGTGAATTGAAGTTTTCATTTGTTTGGTTCAGTTGTCTAATTACAAAGAAGTCAGGTCCATTCTTGAACTATAGAAAGAAACCGTTTAACTAAATTGTTATAAACGAGACAGGTAAATCGATAGATCAGGCAGTCATTGAACAGTCAGCGACTGCCTGATCAGGTGTTACTTAAAATCCCGCACTCACGCCGAACGTAACGATACGCTGCGATGGGAAAGCGGTATAGTCGATACCCAGCGACGGGATACCATCAATCGACTTGTTCGTGTTCACCTCCGGATCAACCCCCGTATAGCCCGTGATGAGCAGCAGGTTCTGGCCCGTCAGCGACACGCGCAGGTTCCGGATCTGTTTGCTGGTCAGCGGTACGGTATAGCCAACGGTCAGGTTCGACAGGCGCGCAAACGAACCTTTCTCCAGGAAGCGGGTCGATACCAGCGGTGGGTTCAGCGCGTTCTCGGCGCTGTTGGCAGCGTCGACGGTTACGTTACGACCGTTGCGCAGGTTACCCTTGGTGAAGATGGCGTTGGCGGTGTTGTTGTAGATGTAGTTACCCGACACGCCGTTCCAGAACATGCTGACGTTGAAGTTGCCGAACGATACGTTGTTGGTCACCCCGAAGTTGAAGGTCGGGATGGCGCTGCCTACGTACTCCAGGTTCAGCGACGGATCGGTATAGGTAGCAAACCCGTTGCTGTCGTAGCCGGTGAAGGTCGGCATGAAGAACGAGAACAGCGGCCGGCCGTTCACGATCCGTTGCGCATAGGCACCCGACAGACCCTGGCCGTTGATGGCGCCGGTGTTGTAGATACCCGAGAAGTTGGTCACTTCGTTCTTCAGGAACGTAGCGTTACCCACAATGTCCCAGCGCACTTTGCTGCCGCGCAGAATGTCGTAGGCTACCTGAAGCTCGACCCCGCGGTTGATCACGTTGGCATCGAGGTTGATCCAGCGCGCCCGGGCCGGTGCTGGCTGTGCGTAGAGGGCTTCGAACAGCAGGTCGGTCGTATTCTTGTTGAAGTAATCGATCGTAGCGGTCAGGCGCCCCCCGAAGAAGCCGAGGTCAGCACCGATACCATACTGGGTTGTGGTTTCCCAGCGCAGGTTGTCGTTCGGGGTAATGTCGCGAGCCGTACCGGAGCCGTTATTCGTGAACGTATACAGGTTACGGGTCCGGTTGGCAGGAAACTCCTGGTTACCCGTAATACCGTAGTTAGCCCGCAGCTTGATGTCGACACCCAGGTTTTTGGCGAACGCTTCGTCCGATACGCGCCAGGCCGCAGCCAGGGCCGGGAATACGCCGTACTTGTTGTTGGCACCGAACTTGCTCGATCCATCGGCCCGCACCGTGGCGGTGATCAGGTACTTGTCGTTGATGTTGTAGTTCACCCGGCCAAATACCGACTGCAGTTCGCTCTGGCCCCGGTTAGAGCCAGCCGTGTAGGCTTTGTTGGTGCCGTTGTTGTTGGCCCCGCCAATGTTGTTGGCGTAGGGGAAGAGCGCGTCGGCATCCGGAATAAACAGGTTAGCCTGTACGAAGCTGTACTGGTCCTGGAACTTCTGGTACGAGAAACCGGCTACGGCGTCGAGGTTGCCAATGCCTACTTTCCGGTTGAAATTCAGCGTATGCTCGATCAGCTGCGACGACCGGGTATTGTTCTGGATCGTTGCCTGACCAGCGTTGTTGGTGATGGCAAAGCCCGGAATATTCCGGAAAATCGACGTACGGCGCTCCGAGGCCGAATTGTCGAGACCGAAGTTGATTTTGTACGACAGACCGTCCAGGATTTTCCAGGTGGCGCTGATGCTAGCCAGCGTCCGGTTGGTGCGGCCCTGATCATCGATCAGATCGAGCAGCGATACCGGGTTGCGGAACGAGTTACCGCGGGGGCGACCGAAGCCCGTGCTGGTCGGATCATCATCATACCCGTCGGGGTTGAAGAACCGGCCCTGCGCGTCGTACACCGGATAGGTTGGGTTGGCCTGGATGGCCGATCCGATCAGGTTACCCTCAAAACCAGCGTTATCGCTGTTTGGTACGTATACGTCATTCACGTTCGAGGTGGTCAGCGCCAGATCGATCACAACCTTATCGTCGAACAGCTCGTGCGAGGCATTGATCCGTCCCGTCAGACGCTTCAGCGCCGATTTCCTGATAACGCCCTGCTGATCCGAATAGCCCAGCGAGAGGTTGTAGCGGGTGTTGTCGTTACCACCCCCGTAGCTCATGTTGTAGTTCTGCGAGAACGAGGTGCGGAAAATCTGGTCCTGCCAGTCGGTCGACGCACCGGCGTTAACGGCCGGCAGCGACGCATCGCCACCTGCCCGGGTTACAGCCGCAGCGTAGTCAGACGCGCTCAGCAGGTCGTACCGACGAAGGGTTCCGCCCACGCTCGTATTGGCCGACAGATTAAACGTCTGCTGGCCCGACTTGCCCCGGCGGGTCGTGATCAGGACAACACCGTTAGCACCGCGCGATCCGTAGATAGCCGCCGACGAAGCGTCTTTCAGCACCGAGATGTTCTCGATATCGTCGGGGTTGAGGAAGTTCAGCGGGTTACGGGCCGACTGCGTACCGGCCCCGAAATCGCGGCCACCGCTGGAGGTTTCGCCCCCGTCGAGCGGGATACCATCAACCACGAAGAGCGGGTTGTTACCCGACCGCAGCGACGATGTACCGCGGATACGGATGTTCACCCCGGCACCGGGTTCACCGCTGGCGGGTGTGATCTGGATACCAGCCGCGCGGCCCTGCAGCAGTTGCTCAGGCGACGCAATCACCCCCTTGTTGAAATCTTTGGTACCGATAGCGACCACAGAACCAGTAGCGTCTTTGGCGCGCTGGGTACCGTACCCAACCACCACCACTTCGTTCAGCGATTTAGTATCGTCCTGTAACGTCAGGTTCACTTCGCTCCGGTTACCTACGGCAACCTCCTGCGTGGCAAACCCAATCGAGCTGAACACCAGCGTGGCTCCGCCGGGTACGTCAGAAAGCCGGTAGGCACCGTCACCATCGGTCGATGTACCCCGGTTAGCCCCTTTAACTTGCACGGTTACACCGGGCAGACCAATCCCCGATTTGTCAACCACCTTACCCGTCAGGGTTGTTCCCTGCGCCCACGCCAGCTGGTTTCCCAGCAGTAGTACCATAGCCAGTAACGATAAAAAGCCGTAGCGAGCTTTCTTACGAAATGGCTGGGGTTGAGCGCTTCCAACCTGACCTACGTAACCACCGAAACGGTCACCTGTGTAGGATTTGTCCATCATAGGTTTACAGTAAAATGTTTTGAATAATTAAAAAAGGTTTTGGTTACTGCCTAAGCTAACTGTCTGCTGAGGCAGCGAATGAGGCCATCCTGGTTTCATAACATTGAATGATCATCGTAACAGGATACAGTCCGGGAGACTGAATTCAGATGGACAGACGCTAGTCAATAACCTACTAAATAAAGCTTTGATACAGACTTAGTATAGCCTATAGTCAAAGTATAATCTATAGCAAAAGTAGCTATCTTGATTCGACAAACGCAAATAGGGAATTGTTAAAATCGGTCTACTATTGGTAAATATAGTACTATATCGAGGAAGTGAGCAGCTACCAGTTTTGTACTTTAAGGTTAAAAAATCATAATCTTTCTGTCTGTTACTGAATAAGTTACCATTATTATCGTTACGCCTTTTCCCTACGCTTTTACCTGGTTCAGGGATATTCACGTAGGATTAATTGAGGAAAAAAAGTACCATTTATAGTAAAAAAAAGCCGTCTGCCAGTCTGTTTCCAGGCTATAAATTGCCCCAAGATCATCTGGTCACAACCTGAGTTTGAGTCAAATCAACTGGGTCGAACCGCTCAAAACCGCACGCTTGATCGCTTCTGTATCCAGCTAATGCCCTTTCATTCCCGCTTTTCAATTTAGCGAACAGGCATACTATGGCTCAGTCAGTCTAAATCAGGCATTTACTTAAGTATATCTACATAAATTATGGAATAATTTTTTACATAAAAATTACATGTGCCCGTATTGCTCTTTTAATATAATATCTAGTTATTTGCAGCCCTATTGCTATTTAATGATTAAATAGTACCACTTTTTGGTAATATTTAGGAATATACCCGTTAGATAGCACAGGCGGTAACCTAGTACTTATACTTAATCTATTTTCAATCTATGATGCACAATTACGCAGTGGTGAGCCGGATCAGCTGTTACCGACTTACTACTCTCGTAAGCAGGCTCCTGCTTACCACACTATTTTTCGCTGTAACAGTTAGCGCATGGGCGCAGGACCGGCAGGTCTCTGGCGTTGTGAAGGATGCTAATGGGGCTGCTATGCCTGGTGTGAGCATTGCGGTCAAAGGCTCTCAGCGCGGAACCAACTCAGATGCCTCCGGCAACTACCGTATTGCGGTTCCAGATCGGGCCGTGCTGGTCTTCAGCTTTGTGGGGTATACCTCGCAGGAAGTTACAGTCGGCAATCAGAGCGTCATTAACGTGTCGCTGACCGAAGATAATCAGACCCTGAACGAAGTCGTTGTTATTGGTTATGGCTCGGTGAAGAAGAAAGACGCTACCGGCGCGGTGAACGTAATTGGCACTAAAGACTTTAACAAAGGGATCATCACCTCGCCCGAGCAGCTCATGCAGGGCCGGGTACCCGGGGTCGCCATCACCCAGAACAGCGGTGAGCCGGGCGGTGGTATCAACATTCGTATCCGGGGTACATCATCCGTACGGAACGGTAATAACCCACTCTTCGTCATTGACGGCGTACCCCTCAGTGGTGATAACACCCAGTCGGATGGTCAGAACTCAGGTATCGGTAACTCTTCGCCCCGGAACCCCCTCAACTTCCTGAACCCGGAAGACATTCAGAGCATCGACATTCTGAAAGATGCGTCGGCCACGGCCATCTACGGATCGCGCGGTGCTAACGGCGTTGTCCTGATCACGACCAAAAAAGGAAAGTCGGGCAAAGGCAGCCTCGAATATTCCCCCTCATTCGGGATCAGCGACATCACCAAACGCTACGACCTGCTGAGTCCTCAAGAATATGCAAAGCTGCAACCCTCCCAGGATCGGGGTGTCAGCACCGACTGGCAGGATGTACTGTTCCGGACGGGTCTGACCAGCCAGCATAACCTCGCTTACGGTGGTGGTGACGGAACGGGCAACTACCGCTTCTCACTTGGCTACCTCGATCAGCAGGGTATCATGCAGAAGAGCTCGCTCAACCGCCTGAGCGCTACCTTCAATGGCAACAAGAAGTTCATCAATAATAAGCTGAATATCGGTATCCAGGCTACGGTATCGGAAACCCAGGATGGAAACATTCCGGTTACCGACAACGCCGGTTACCAGGGTGACCTGCTGGCTGGTATCCTGAAATCGAATCCGACGCTACGCGTTTATAATCCGGACGGCACTCTCTATCAGTCGACCAACGTAGCCGAGCCGAACCCACAGGCCCTGCTCGACCTGTCGCGCGACAATACCAAAACGCTGCGGGCACTGGGTAACCTCAATGCCGAATACGAGATTGCAGCCGGTCTGAAATTCAAGACGGTACTGGGCTTCGACAAGTCGATGTCGTCACGGAAAGCTGCTTTCTCCAAGGACCTCGTCTACCAGGACATCCAGAACGTTGGCCGCCTGTTCCTGACCGACATTCAGATTAATAACAATCTGATGGAGAACTACTTCACTTACGACAAGGAGATCAACAAGAACGTAAGTCTGAACGCGCTGCTGGGTTACTCGTACCAGAGCTTCGAATACTCCTTCCAGCGGGCTACGGCAACGAACTTCCGGACGGGTGACCTGGATCTGATGATCAACAACGCAGCCTCTGCCGATAACTCGAAGGGCTTTGGTAGCCTGATCCAGAATACAGCTTATACCAAAGATGAACTGCAGTCGTACTTCGGTCGGGTAAACCTGACCATTGGCAAGCTGATCACGACGGCCACGCTGCGGGCCGACGGCTCGACCCGCTTTGGGGGTGGTAACAAGTACGGTTATTTCCCATCGGCCGCCGTTGCCTACCGCCTGGGCGAAGAGTCGTTCATTCCAAAAGCGGTCTTCTCCGACCTGAAAGTTCGGTTGGGCTACGGCGTAACGGGTAACCAGTCGATTCCGCACAACCTCTACGATCAGCGTCAGCGATTCGGCGACTGGGGTTTCAATGCATCGTCGGATAACATCAACGGCGGTGGCCTGAGTGACGTATCGTTCCCCAACCCGGATCTGAAATGGGAATCTACGGCCCAGTTCAACGCCGGTGTCGACTTCGGCATTGCCGGCAGCCGCGTAACGGGTTCGATCGATTTCTACCGGAAAGACACCAAGGACCTGCTGATTCAGGTTACGTCGGCGCAACCAGCCCTGACGCCTTTCGTCTGGAGAAACCTCGACGCTAACGTGTACAACACTGGGGTTGAACTTGGTCTGAACATCGGCATCGTCGATAAACCTAAGTTTGGCTGGGATGTACAGTTCAACGCAGCGTACAACAAGAACATCGTGAAAAATTACGGTGGTCTGATCAACACCGGCGGCATCAGCGGCCAGGGTCTGACGGGCGCCTTTGCCCAGCGGATCGCCAACGATCAGCCGTTGTTTGCGTTCTTCCTGCGCGAGTTTGGCGGTTACGATGAAGCGGGCAACACCATCTATACGGGTGGCGATGTTCAGAAGTTCATCGGCAAGAGCCCGCTGCCAACCTTTACAGGCGGTCTGACCAATAACCTGCACTACGGCAACTGGAACCTGAGCTTCTTCTTCAACGGGGTGTTCGGCAACTACATCTACAACAACAACGCCAACGCCTTCTTTACCAAGGGTGCTTTCAACAACGGCCGCAACGTAACCCGCGATGTACCTAGCCTGAAAGAAGGCCCCTTCAACGCACCTGACGTATCGACCCGCTTCCTCGAAAACGGATCGTTCGTTCGCCTGCAGAACCTGAGCCTCGGCTACCGTTTCAACACGGGTAACAAAGCCCTCTCAAACCTGCGGCTGTTCCTGACCGGTCAGAACCTCTTCGTCATTACCAAATACACAGGCCAGGATCCTGAGGTAAATACCAACAAATCGCTGAACGGTGTACCATCGCTGGGTATCGATTACACAGCCTATCCCCGCGCTCGTACCTGGACTCTGGGTGCCAACATCGCATTCTAATTCAATCAATTGGTTTAAAAAAGACTCATGAACACGCATATAACAAGCAAGGTATTGAGTATGACCGCTGTACTGGCTGTGCTGTCGTCGTGCACAGACCTGAATGTGGTCGAGAAAGATTCGCTGGTCGTTAAGTCGGCCGGTGGGTTCAAATCCGTCGACGTAGCGCAGTCGCTTCAGGCGGTTTACAACGATCTGGGTAACCAGTTTTCAGACCAGGCCAATATCTATGCCCTGGGTGAGCATACCACGGCCGAAATGATTCCGCCCACGCGCGGTGTCGACTGGGGCGATAATGGCGTATGGCGCACGCTTGATCAGCACACCTGGGATGCTACCCACTCCTGGAACCTGAACGCCTGGAACAACCTGAACTCGCAGGTATTCAAGTGCACGCAGATTCTGGCCTCTAGCCCAACGCCCGCCCAGGCTGCTCAGGCTAAGTTTCTCCGGGCCTGGAATATGTTCTATGTCATGGACTACTGGGGCCAGGTTCCGTTCCGCGAGGCTACTGAAGGGGTAAACGACAACCCGAAGGTGAAAAGCCGGTCAGAAGCTTTCGACTTTATCCTGAAAGACCTGACCGAAGCCCTACCGGCACTGACCGAGGCTAATCCGGCCTCATCTGACAACCCAATCGGTACGAAAGCAGCGGCCAACTACCTACTGGCGAAACTGTATCTGAACAAAGCGGTATTCAAATCAGCTAAAGCCGAAGGCCCCTATACCTTCGACAAGGCCGACATGGACAACGTGGTTAAGGCCGTTGACGCCATCACCGCAGCCGGCTTTAAGCTGAACCCCGATTATTTCAGCAACTTCACCAAAACGGCTGCCAACGAGATCATCCTGACGGGTGCGCAGGGCTCTCCGCAGAACCGCTGGTACATGACGCTGCACTACGATCAGAACCCCTCGGGCTGGAACGGTTTTGCTACCCTGGCCGACTTTTATGACAAGTTCGAGACGAGCGATATCCGGAAAGGTGCACCGGCCAAGAAAGACGGGAAAGAATTCTCGGGTATTGGCCGGGGCTTCCTGATCGGGCAGCAGTATAACGACAAAGGCGCGGCCATCGTCGACTCCCGCACGCAGAAGCCGCTGCAGTTCACCCGCGACGTAACGCTGGCCGGTACGCCTACCGACAAAGGAATCCGGGTTATCAAGTACCACCCGGCCGACGCCAACAAGTACATCATTGCCCGCTATGGCGATGCGTACCTGATGAAAGCCGAAGCCCTGCTGCGGTCGGGCAATGCGGCCGCGGCACTGGCTCAGGTAAACGACCTCCGCAAACTGCGGGGTGCGTCGGCGCTGACGTCACTGACCGAAGATGCCATGTTCGACGAGATCGGTCGCGAAACCTACTGGGAAGGCGGCAAGCGGACGGTAGAAGTTCGCTTTGGCAAGTTCCTGACCGGCACCGGGGTTGACAACAAGAGCGCGCACACGGTACTGTTCCCCATTCCGTCTGACGCTACAGTATCGAACCCGAACCTGAAACAGAACCCAGGCTATTAATTGCCGGCCTGTCTATGCATCCCCAAAACGCCGTTGGGCGTTTTGGGGATATTTCTTTCCTGTACTTCCGTATCCATCGTACCATGAAACTTTCTTTTCTGCTCATGGGCCTGCTGGCTGGCTGGCTGGCGGGTTGCCGCACAGAGGCCTCTGTCGATGAGCTCTATGCGTCGCTTAAACCGGGACAGGCCCGGGTTCAGATTCAGCTCGATGGCGCCAATTTTTACCCGGCCGAGAGCCAGTTTAGCGGACAGGTCGATGTCTACGATACGTATATGCGACTCAACCTGTTCGATCAGTTTGACAGCAATATCATTGTAGCGTTCAGCGGCAGCGACTGGTACAAAGAAAAACCCATCAGGCGGCAGGTATTCCTCGACAACCAGGTGGCGGGCAGCGTTATGATCGGCCGGCTGATCGACAAAGCCAACCGGCGGGGCGAAGGCTACCTGATGACCGACGGCACCATTACCGTTGAAAGTCTGTCGGACAACAAACTTGTCATGCGCCTGACCGGCAAAGCGGGTAAGTATGAATTTCAGCGGATACCCACCAAATGGATTACCGTACAGGGGCTGATCGTGATCCGAAACCCCAGCCTGCGACTTCAGCACGTCACCCGAAAAGACGTGTTCTTCTGAGCCCATCCCCCTCTTTTGACAGACACCGTAACGACGCAACCGCGTGAATTCAACCCTATTTCGTCCGGCTTTAGTACCGGCTGTTGTACTCGCCCTGCTGGCCAGTCTCTTCGCCTGCTCGACCCCGGCCGATAAAGCCCTGTTCGAGCGAATGGATAACGACCGGATCGGCATCACGTTCGAGAACAAGGTGGTCAACCGCGAAGATTTCAACATCTTCAACTACCGCAACTTCTATAATGGCGGGGGCGTAGCCGTGGGTGACCTCACCAATGATGGCCTGCCCGATGTTTACTTCACGGCCAATATGGGCGCCAACAAACTGTACCTTAATCAGACCAAACCCGGCACGGGCAACTGGCAGTTTACCGATATTACCGACCAGGCAGGCGTGGGCGGTGCGGGCAAGTGGGGCACCGGCGTCGTCATGGTCGATATCAACAGCGACGGCTGGCTCGATATTTACGTCTGCTACGCGGGTTATCAGAAAGGCATTGGCCAGCATAACGAACTCTACATCAATAACGGCCTGAAAAACGGCGTACCGACCTTTACCGAATCGGCCCGTCAGTACGGACTCGACGATAACGGCTACACTACCCACGCGGCCTTTTTCGACTACGACCGCGATGGTGACCTCGACTGCTATATCCTCAACAATAGCTTCATCCCCGTCAATACCCTCGACTTTGCCAACAACCGAACGCTGCGGGCTAAAGACTGGCCCGTCAAGGATTTTCTCAAAGGCGGTGGTGACCGACTTATGCGCAATATGACGGTAGAGCGCGGGGCAGAAACCAAGCCGGTTCGGACGCCGGTTTTTGTCGACGTGAGTGAGCAGGCCGGTATTTACAGCAGCCTGATCGGGTTCGGGCTGGGCGTGACCATCGGCGACGTCAACAACGATAGCTGGCCCGACGTTTACGTTTCCAATGACTTTTTTGAAAAAGACTACCTCTATATCAATAACCAGGACGGCACCTTCCGCGAAGACATCGAGCGCCGGATGAACCATCTCAGCATCGCGTCTATGGGCGCCGATCTGGGCGATATCAACAACGACGGCTATCCCGAACTGTTCACGACCGAGATGCTGCCCCGCGATGAATTTCGGAAGAAAACAACCTCCTCGTTCGAGAATCATTATCTCTTCAACCTCAAAAAAGAGCGCGGCTTCTATAATCAGTATCAGCAAAACTGCCTCCAGCTCAACAACCAGGACGGCACCTTCAGCGAAATTGCCTATTATGCCGACGTGGCCGCCAGCGACTGGAGCTGGGGGGCGCTGCTGTTCGACGCCGATAACGACGGATACAACGATATCTATGTCTGTAACGGCATTTACCACGACGTCA
Organism: Spirosoma sp. 209; assembly: GCF_002006735.1. NCBI lineage: Bacteria > Pseudomonadati > Bacteroidota > Cytophagia > Cytophagales > Cytophagaceae > Spirosoma > Spirosoma sp. 209. Next base: position 705,107 of record NZ_MVEC01000001.1, read on the forward strand.
TCGATCAGGACTTTATCGATTTCTTCGCTAACGATCTGGCCCAGACCAAGGCCATGTCCGGCAAAAAGAAAGAGTTCGACGAGGTCGTGCGCAACATGCCCTCTACTCCTATTCCGAATACCTTCTTTCATAATAACCGCAACCTGACGTTTACCGAAAACGCCCGGCAGATGGGCCTCGGCGACCCGTCGTTCTCAAACGGAGCCGCCTACGCCGACCTCGACAACGACGGTGACCTCGACCTGGTTGTCAACACCGTAAACCAGCCCTGCCTCATCTACCAGAACCACGCCGGACAGAAAGCGCCGGACCATCATTATCTGAAAGTAAAACTGGTAGGCGAGGGACTCAATACCTTTGCCATCGGCTCAACCATCGAACTGATTCACCGGGGGCAGGTTATCAGCCGCTACCTGGCGCCCTCCCGCGGTTTTCAGTCCAGCACCGAGTACGTACAAACGCTCGGACTGGGCGCCATCGGGCAGCCCGACTCGCTCCGCATCCGGTGGTATGACGGGCGCGTCAGTCTGATCAACGCACCCAAAACCGACCGACTCCTCACCCTCTTCATCCGCGACGCTCGGCCCCCGGCCCCGGTCCGGCCCCAACGCACCGGCCCCACTCTGCTCGAACGGATACAGTCGCCCTTCGTTGCGCACCGGGAAGACCCATACGACGATTTTTATAACGAACGAAACATCCCCGCCCGACTCTCGACCGAAGGGCCCAAAGCCGCCATCGGCGACGTCGACGGCGACGGGCGCGATGACCTTTACATCGGCGGAGCCAAAGGGCAGCCCGGCCAGCTTTATCGGCAGACGGCCACCGGATTTCAGCCTTCAGCCCAGGCCATTTTTACCCGGCTTGCCTCCTTTGAAGATACGGCAGCCCAGCTCTTCGACGCCGACAACGACGGAGACCTGGATCTGATCATCGGGAGCGGAGGCAACGAAGTCGCAGCCGGGTCGCCGGAACTGATGAATCGCCTTTATCTGAACGACGGCCATGGCCAGTTTACCCTGAACGGCCGCGCCCTGCCGCCAACCGGCATGAATACAGGCGTTATCGTTCCGATGGATTACGATGGCGATGGCGACCTGGACCTCTTTGTCGGTAGCCGGAGTTACCCGCAGGAGTACGGTCTCACTCCACCGAGCTACCTCCTTCAGAACGACGGCGGGGGCTATTTCCAGGACGTATCGGCCCGGTTCGCACCGGAGTTTGCCGCGCTCGGCATGGTACGCGATGCGGCCTGGACCGACGTTACCGGCGACAAACGGCCCGACCTGGTTGTGGCCGGCGACTGGATGGCTCCGCAGGTCTTTTCGGTCCAGGGCGGTATGTTTAGAAAAGTAGATACCGGCCTCGATGCGTTTACCGGGTTCTGGGGCAGCCTCAAAGCCGCCGACGTAGACAACGATGGCGATACGGATCTGGTACTCGGCAATCTGGGCCTGAACAGCGCCCTGCGCGGTACGCCCGACCAGCCGCTGACCCTTTTCGTCAACGACTTCGACAAGAATGATCGACTGGACAAGATCATGACCCGAACCAGTGCCGACCATCGCCTGATGCCGGTTTTCCTGAAGCGCGAAATGACCGACCAGTTTCCTTTTCTAAAACGCCAGAGTTTGAAACATGCCGACTACGCCCGCAAATCGATCCAGGACCTGTTTCAGGATGAGATTCTGGCGACCAGCCAGACGCGAACGGTTAGCTACTGCCAGTCGGCCATTGCGCTCAACAACGGGGCGGGCCGGTTTACGCTCCAGGCACTACCGGCTCCGGTGCAGCTGTCGTGCGTAAACGCCATAGCCTGGCAGGACGTAAACGCCGACGGCCTGAACGACCTGATTCTGGGCGGCAACTTTACCCAGTTCATTCCGCAGTTCGGTCGGCTGGACGCCTGCCGGGGCCTGGTCCTGCTGAACCAGCGCCGGGGACAGTTCAGCGTAGTACCAACCCGGCAAAGCGGTTATCTGGAAACCGGGGAGGTCAAGCAAATCAGCCCCTTACGCATCGGTCAGCAAATCCATTTGCTTACCTTAGCCAACCAGTCGAAACCCAATCTGTACCGCATCAGTCACTGATGCTGCCGTAAAAAACCATGGCGAACCTCAACACCACTGTTACGAAAACTCACCGGTACGATGCCATCGTGATCGGGTCCGGCATTAGCGGGGGCTGGGCCGCTAAAGAACTCTGCGAGAAAGGCCTGAAAACGCTGGTGCTGGAGAAAGGACGGCTTGTCAACCACATCGACGACTACCCGACCATGAACCACGACCACTGGGACTTCACGCACCGGGGTAACCTGAGCCATCAGGACCAGAAAGATTACTACGTGCAGGTCCGCAGCGGGTTCGTGGGCGAGAGCACCAAGCATTTTTTCACCAAAGACATTGACGATCCCTATGAGGAGATCAGACCCTTCGACTGGATACGGGGTAACCAGACCGGCGGCCGGTCGCTGATCTGGGGCAGGCACTGCTACCGATGGAGCGACCTCGACTTTACGGCCAACGCCCGCGAAGGTATTGCCATCGACTGGCCCATTCGCTACAAAGACCTGGAGCCCTGGTACACGTATGTCGAGAAATTTGTCGGCATCAGTGGCGAAAAACTGGGCCTCGCCCACCTGCCCGATGGCTATTTTCTGCCACCGATGGAGCTGAACTGCATCGAGAACCACGTCAAGCAGGCCGTCATGAAAAAATTCAGCAACCGCCCCGTCACCATTGGGCGGGTGGCGCACCTGACCGACCCCCAGCCCTGGCACCAGGAGCTGGGCCGGGCCAAATGCCAGAATCGCAACCGCTGCTCGCGGGGCTGTCCCTACGGTGCTTACTTCAGCAGCAACTCAGCTACGTTGCCAGCCGCTAACCGAACCGGCAACTTCACAATCCGGCCCAACTCGGTGGTACATTCCATTATTTTCGATGAGAAAGCCGGCGAAGCAACTGGCGTGCGGGTCGTGGATCGGGAAACGAAAGAGATGACCGAGTTCTACGCGAAACTGATCTTCTGCTGCGCGTCGTCGATGGCATCGACCCAAATCCTGCTGAACTCCAGATCCCGGCGTTTTCCCAACGGACTAGGCAACGACAGTGGCGAGCTGGGGCATAATATCATGGATCACCACTATCACGTGGGAGCCGTGGGCACTTACGATGGCTTCGAAGACCAGTACTATAAAGGACGGCGACCCGGCGGGTTGTTCATTCCGCGCTACGTCAACCTCGATGCCAGCACCAGAAACCCCAACTTCCTGCGGGGCTACGACTATCAGGGGGCGGGCGCCGGACGCGACAACTGGGGCGCGGGCGTCAACCAGCCGGGCGTAGGAGCGTCCTTCAAAGACAGCCTCTTCAAACCCGGTGGCTGGAGTATGGGGCTGATGGGGTTCGGCGAGGTGCTGCCCGACCATAACAATAAAGTGACGCTGAGCCCTAATAAAAAAGACCAGTGGGGCCTGCCCACGCTGGTGTTCGATGCCGACTTTGGAGCCAACGAGCGGGCCATGCGCAAACAGATGATGGCCGATGCGGCCGATATGCTCGAAGCCAGCGGCCTCAGCAATATCAAAACGTTCGACCACTCGGGCGGTATGGGTGTCGGCGTTCACGAGATGGGCACGGCCCGCATGGGTCGCGATCCGAAAACGTCGGTCCTGAACGGCAACAACCAGGTCTGGGGTTGTAGCAACCTGTTCGTGACCGATGGCGCCTGTATGACCTCTTCATCCTGCGTAAACCCGTCCATTACGTATATGGCCCTAACCGCCCGGGCCGTTGATTTTGCCACCCGATCCTTAAACCGCCACGAGCTATGAACCGCCGGGACGTACTCAAACAATCGGCTCTGTTTATGAGCTACTCCGTCTCGGTCGGGGCATTGAGCGAGCTGTTTACGGCCTGTTCGAAACCCGTTTCCCTGACCTGGGAGCCCGTTTTCCTGACCGATAGCCAGGCCAATACCATTGCCGAAATTGCCGAAACCATTCTGCCCCGCACCGGTACGCCGGGCGCCAAAGACATCGGGGTGCCGCAGTTTATCGACAAGATGCTGAACGACCTCCTCTCGGAAGACGAACAGGCCCGCTTCATCGACGGGCTGAACGCGCTCGACGAAGCCGCCGAAGAGGCTTACGGCACCTCGTTTGTTGAGGCTACACCTGCCCAGCGCGAGGCCCTGCTGCTCAGGCTGGACCACGAGGCTGCCAAAACACCGCTCTCGCTCTGGGGCATTACGCTGGAAGACAGTCCGCCAACGGCCTTCTACCGCCAGCTGAAAGGGCTCACCCTGCTTGGCTACTTCACCAGCGAACAGGTTGGCAAAAAAATTCTGAGTTACGATCCGCTGCCGGGCAACTTCATTGCCTGTATGCCTCTGCCCGCTTCGGGTATGAATGCCTGGAATGAATAACCGCATCTGTTCTCTTTTCGCTGCGGCATCGGTAGCACTGACCCTGTTTGCCTGCCAGAAGGCCGACCGTCAGCCAGCTACCTTCCGGTTGCTCGACGCGACCCGTACCGGCATTTCCTTCACGAACGAGCTGGTGCCGACCAACGAGCTGAATATCTTCAGCTACATGTACTTCTACAACGGAAGTGGTGTGGGAGCTGGCGATTTCAACAACGACGGGCTGGTCGATTTGTGCTTCACGGCCAATACCGGCCCCAACCGCCTGTACCTGAACAAGGGCCAGCTCCGGTTTACCGACGTTACCGAACAGACCGGTGTCAATACCGGCAAGGGCTGGGCCAACGGTGTATCGGTCGTTGACATCAACCAGGACGGTTTGCTCGACCTGTATATCAGCCAGGTCAGCGGCTACGGCGATTTCAAAGGGCATAACCGGCTCTTCGTCTGCCGCGAAATTACCAAAGCGGGCGTACCCGTATACGACGAACGCGCTGCCGAGTACGGGCTCGATCTGGCCGGGCTGGGCACCCAGGCAGCCTTCATCGACTACGATGCCGACGGCGACCTGGATCTGTTTCAGCTTAACCACTCGCTCCACCAGAACGGCACTTTTGGCTTCCGAAGCGCTTTTCAGGGAAAATCCCATCCAACCGCCGGCGACCGGCTCTTCCGCAACATGAGCGTTGAGCGGGGCCCCGGCCAGCCCGTTTCGTTCGTGGAGGTGACGCAGCAGGCTGGCGTGATCAGCGATGTGCTGGGCTACGGGCTGGGCGTAGGTACGGGCGATGTGAACTTCGATGGCTACCCCGATCTGTACATCGGCAACGACTTCCACGAGAACGACTATCTGTACATCAACCAGCCCGACCCCAAAACCGGATCGCGGCTTTTTCGGGAGGAGCTCGACCGCCAGATCCGGCATACGAGCCAGTTCTCGATGGGCATCGACATTGCCGACATCAACAACGATGCGTTTCCGGAAATTATCTCGCTCGACATGCTCCCGTTCGATCGCGAGATTCTGAAGCGGTCGGAGGGCGAAGACTCGTATAACATCTTCAAATACAAAATCAGGCAGGGCTACAATTACCAGTTTGCGCGTAACAACCTTCAGCTTAACAACGGGAACAACACGTTCTCGGAGATCGGTATGTATGCCGGAGTACACGCTACCGACTGGTCCTGGTCGCCCCTGTTCATGGATTTCGACAACGACGGCCGCAAAGACCTGTTCATCTCGAACGGGATTCCGAAGCGCATGAACGACATCGACTACATCGCGTTCGTATCCAACGAAACCATACAGGCGCGCATGGACCGGAAGGAGTTTACCGAAAACGACCAGTCGCTGACCGACAAGCTGCCCGAGATCAAACTGCCCAACAAGTTTTTTCGCAACCAGCCCGACCTCCGGTTTCAGGACCTGGCCGCTACCATCGACAACGACAAACCCGCCTATTCGAACGGAGCCATCTACGCCGACCTCGACAACGACGGCGACCTCGACGTGGTGACCAACAACATCAACGACCACCCCTTCGTCTACGAAAATCTGTCCGACACCTATGCGCCCGGCAACCAGTCGCTAACTATCCGGCTGACGGGCGCGGCTCCCAACCGGAACGCCATCGGCGCAAAGTGCCTGATTTACAGAAAGGGCGAGGTACTGAGCTACGAAAAATTTCCGGTGCGGGGCTTTCAGTCGAGTATGGAAGGGCCGCTCACAGTCGGGCTGGGCCGCCGGGCTACCATCGATTCGATGCTGGTCGTCTGGCCCGACAACCGCTACCAGCGCGTCATGCCCGATAGCAGCCAGCGGGTTATCTCGCTCCGCTACCAGCCCGGCCTGCCCCGCTTCGACTACGCGGCTCACCGGCCCCGCCAGCCCCGGACAACCGCCTTTACCGATATTACCCGCCCGGCAAACCTGATTTACCAGCATCAGGAAAACAACTTCAACGAGTTTGACCGCGAAGCCCTGATCCCGCACATGATGTCGGCCGAAGGCCCACCGCTGGCGGTTGCCGACGTAAACCGCGACGGACTCGACGACATATTTGTTGGTTCGGCGCGGGATGGCAAAAGCGGCCTGTTTGTGCAGCAACCCAATGGTACGTTTAGCCAGACCCACCAGCCAGCCTTTGACCGCGACAGCGTCTACGAAGATGTTGACGCCGTGTTTGCCGACGTCGACGGCGACGCTGACCCCGATCTGGTGGTGGCCAGCGGAGGCAACGAATACCGGGGCACCTCCGAGTATACCCAGCCCCGCCTGTACCTGAACGACGGGCGCGGGCAGTTCAGCCGCAAACCCGATGCTTTTCCGGGTATCTATCTCACGGCGGCCTGCGTACGGGCTACCGACCTCACCGGCGACGGAAAGCCGGAACTGTTCATTGGCGGCCGAACCATTCCGTTCGAGTACGGCATGCCGCCCCGCTCCTACCTGCTGCGGAACGATGGCACCGGCCGCTTTACCGACATGACCGCCCGCCTGGCTCCGGAAGCCGCCACGATCGGTCTGGTCAAACAGGCCGAATGGGTCGATTTCGATGCCGACCACGACCCCGACCTGCTGCTGACGCTGGAGTGGGATGGCATCTGCCTGCTCGAAAACCGGCAGGGCCACTTTACCAAACGGATGCTGACCGACCTGAAAGGCTGGTGGAACTTCAGCCTGCCCCACGATTTCGACAACGATGGCGATCTCGACATACTGGTGGGTAACCTGGGGCTCAACAGCCGCCTGCGCGCCAGCGTTGAGCAGCCCGTCCGGCTGTACGTGGGCGACTTTGACCATAATCAGAAAACGGATCAGGTGCTGACCTACTACCTGGGTAACGAAGAGGTGCTGTTTGCCAACAAAGCCGAAACCGAGAAGCAGTTTCCCTTTATCAAGAAGAAGTTCATCTACGCCCGCGACTTTGCCCGAGCCAGCATTGCCGACCTCATCGGTGCCGATAACCTGACCGACGCCCGCCAGCTCGAAGCCAACACCTTCGAGAACCTGGTGCTGGTCAATGATGGCAACGGTCGGTTCTCGGCCCGGCCGCTGCCGATGCTGGCGCAGCTGGCACCCTATCAGGCCGCTACCGTCATCGATGCCAACGGCGATAACTTGCCCGATGTGCTCATGGGCGGCAATTTCTACGACTGCAACATTCAGATGGGGCGCTACGATGCCGATTATGGCCTCGTACTGATCAATAAAGGACAATGCCGGTTTGAACCGACACGCCTGAACGGCCCACCCCTGACCGGGCAGGTCAAACGCATACTGCCCCTGCGGATCGGAAGCAGGCCCGCACTGGCCATTGCCCGCAACAACGACTCGCTGCTGCTGCTGCAACCAGCTCTGACCAGGTCATCGGCCGGGCGGTAGTCGGTTCAGGCGACGGCGTAACGACTGGCAGCCTGCTCGGCATGAGCCCGGATACGGCTCGGCTCGGTATCGGCCGGTTTAGGATCAGCGGGGGCGTCCTGGTTTCCCCGGCTGGCCAGGGTACGGATGTGTTCGGTCAGCAGATCGATCTGCTGATGCAGCAAGGCAATTTGTTCGTGTACCAGCATGGCGCATATAGGTTTAACAGGATTGTCAGACGATATAATAGCCTCTTCACGGAAGATAGGATCAGTGTTCTTCAGGTACGAGAGTCTCGGCGTCTACTGGCGTTGTAACCCGGTTCGATGGCCAGGTAATCAGCAGAACTATGATGGCCCCAATTACGGCCCACGAGTAGGGCGCGGGCAAACTGGTTTTGGTCAGCGCATGCAGGCAGACAACCACCGCTACGGATCGGGTTCGGGTCACGGCCGCATTCAGGCCGTAGGCACCAATCAGAATCATGCCCAGAAACGTAAGCGCGAAGTTCAGGTTCAGCAGGTCTTTGTAGAACACAAAATGCCAGCCGAACCAGAGCAGGCCACTTACCACACTCCGCGTCATGACGGGCAGCGGCAGCAGCGCTTCGTACAGGAACCCACGCCAGCCCCATTCTTCGCCCACGCAGTACACCAGCACCGACACAGTAAACAGCAGGTTTCGGGTTAGGGCGTCGGTCGTAATGTCGTAGCCCGTACCGGCCGCTACCAGCCATCCCAGCGGCAGCAAGGCCAGGATCAGCCACGACCGTAGCGGCTGCGACCCGGCCCAGGACACCGGCCCGACCCGCCGAAATACGAGAAGCCCGGCCAGCAATGGCCCCAGCGACACCGGAATACTGGTATCAATCCTGCTGGCGGCCCAGCTTCCGGCGGGCATCAGCGCCCCGGCCAGGTACCCCCCCCCCCAGGAAATCAGACAGGCCAGGAGCCAGAACAGACCTATGCGCTTCCAGTCAATGGCGCGGAAGTCGTAGGAGGAGTGAGCGAGTGAGGTCATGGCAGTTGAGGTTATGGAAAGTTATACCAATAGGTTTGACCGATGATCGACAAAAATCCGGGGTTTCCGGCTGTAACCGGTAAACAGGCGCTGATGCACATCGGCGGGCGAGTAGGTCTTCAGCGCAGGCGTAACCCGCAGCCGGGCCGTGAGCCGGTGCCGAATCTGCTCCACCAGCCAATCTGAGGGCTCGCGCAGGCCGAGGTTAACGGTTACTTCGTCCAGATCGAGCACGTTACTGTGTACTTCGATCTGGTAGTTTTCTACGGCGGGGAGCTCGTTCAGCACGTCGTAGATAGCCTGTGGGAACAACGTTGTTCCTTTTACTTTCAGCATCTGTTGTTTCCGGCCCGCAATAGGGCTGATGCGCGCCGTGGTGCGGCCACAGGCGCAGGGCTCGGTATGAAGCTGGCAGATATCGCCGGTTTTGAAACGTAGCAGCGGCATACCCTCTACCCCCAGCGTCGTAATAGTCAATTCGCCGTACTCGCCGGGACCGACGGGCTGGTTGTTGGCATCGAGCAGCTCGATGATCAGCAGTTCGGGATGATGATGCCCCCCCTGCCCGTGTGTACATTCTGTAAAAGCCGCGCCCATTTCGGTAGAGGCATAGGTCGAGTAGAGCCGAACCTGCGGCCACCGGTCCTGAATCCGCCGACCGAGTGCATTCAGGCCGAACCCGGCCGTTCGGAGGTTTTCACCTACGCATACGATCTTTCGGATGCTGCTGGCGGCATAGTCGATGCCGTTAGCTTCGGCATAGTCGAGCATGGTTACCACAAAACTTGGTACGGCAATTAGTGCCGTGGGCTGTATTTGCGCAATGGTATCCCACTGCATACCGGGCAGGCCGCTACCCGTCCGGATTACCCCCGCGCCCAGCTTGCGGATACCCATAAAATAGGCCATACCAGCCATAAACCGTTTGTCGAGGGTGGTTGTCAGCTGGTACACATCGCTGCGACTCCCATCGGCACAGGCCAACGACAACGCTTCGTTATAAGCCAGCCGCTTCAGATCCCGCTCGGTCAGGGCTACCGATACGGCACTACCCAGACTACCCGAGGTGTTCACGTAATCGACAATGCGCGAGCGGGGTACGCACAGAAAGTCGGCGTTGTGGAGTTGCAGGTCGGTCTTGGTCGTTACGGGCAGCTGCGTCAGATCGTTCAGCGTTCGTATAGCATCGATCGATAGGCCCTGCGTCCGAAACACGCGCTGGTAGTAAGGCGAATGGCGACGTACGTAACGCAGGAGCCGGACCAGCTGCTGCGCCTGCCACTGTCGGCTCTGATCGGGCGAGGCCGTTTCCAGATCCGGAAGAAATCGGTGCTTACTCATACAAAAGAGGGTTCTTCGTCAGCGATCACTACATCTATCAACGTTGGCCGGGCGTTCGTCACCAAAGCGGCTTCGATCCGGTCGGCGGCTGTGGTAGCGCCGTCGAGCTGGTTCATGGCTGATTGCCAGTGCAGGGCGCGCTCCCGGTAGGCAGGCTGCGTACAGACGGTCTGCATGGCTGCCAGAATCGTAGCGGTCGAAGCCCGCCGGTACGAGACCACCTCGCCCAGCCCGGCCCACTTGACCCGCGTAGCCGTACCGGGCTGATCGAGCGAGATCGGGATAGCCACCATCGGCACACCCGCCCGAATGCCGTCCAGCACCGTATTCAGACCCGCATGGGTAATCAGCAGATGAGACTGGCGGAGCAGGTCGCGCTGCGGAGCAAACTCCACCACCACCGGATTACCCGGCAGATCGGCAAATTCCGCCACATCGCCCCCCATACCGATCGGCATCACGGCCTGGCAACCCATCGCAGCACAGGCTTCGGCAATGGATCGCAGCAGCGCATATTTCCCGTTTACCAGCGTACCCATTGAGGCATAAACCAGCGGTCGGCCGTCGAGCCGCTCGTACGGAAACGCAATGGCCGTTTCGTGCGGGTGCGCAAACGGCCCGGCGTACAGAAACGAGTCGGGTAATGCCTGCCGGGGCAGGTCGAGGAACTGCGGCAGTTGCGCAATCTGGGCCAGGGGCGATACCGGATACAGGCACGTCATGGGGTCGTAGGGCGCCAGGCCCTGCTCCTGCCGGAACGTCTGGATACAGTCGATGACGGGGTTGAAGTCGCGCAGAATCCGCTTCATCATCATGCCGTACATCGACTCGCCATAGGCCGTAGGGTTGTATTCGAAGTCGACAAAGGTAGGCGGGATGGTTGGCTCCCAGTTGAAAGGCTCGGCCACGCAGATTGTCACGAAAGGCAGGCTCAGCGCTTCGGCAATGGACGCACCCAGCAGGTCGATCTGGTCGATAAGCAGACCGTCGAGCCCGGCCTGGGGCAGGCAGTCGAGCAGTTCAGGAGCCAGCGTGCGGGCGGTTTGTACGTTATGGTCGTTCCAGTGGAGCATGGCTTCCAGCCCGCTAAACCGGTTCATGGCCTGCTGAAACCGCTGCGACGACCCAACCGGAAAGGCGGCTTCGCCAATGGCCCGAAAGCCAACGCCTGCCCGTTCTACGCTTTTCTGCAGATCAGCGATGCCGAAGACCGTGAGCCGGTGATTTCGCTGCATAAGCGTGCGCGACAGGGCCAGAAACGGAAGCAGATGCCCCTGCGTGGGTGGAATAAGTATGCCGAAGTGTGCCATCGTCAGGAATACGATAAGGTGGAAAAAACAACCTGAAACTTGCCGGCCACGTGCTCGCCCGACTGAACGGTGGCCGCTACGCTGACCGTAGTTTCGTCGGTCCAGTCGGCGCGCAGGCTCACGATAATGTCAGGATCGGTGGGGGGCACGAGCCGTAAAAACTTCATTGAACCCGCCCGCAGCAGCCGTAGCGGCAGTTGCCAGCCCAGCATACCGATTTCTTTGACGAGCTGATAGAGACAAACGCCCGGCGTAATAGGCCTATCGGGGAAGTGACCGGCATAGATAGTGTGGTCGCGGTTGAAGCGGATGGTAGCCCGGAGCTGCTGCCGATCGCCGGTGCAGGTGCGGATGGTGTAGAACCCGGTCTGATGTAGAAAAGGCTGCATATTACGGCTGGCTGAGTTGCGCAACGATCAGGCTCTGGTGCAACTTCTCTTCCGGCATACCCGGCACGCCCTCTACCGTTACGTGGGTGTAGTTGTACTCGGCCAGCAGCTTCCGCCAGGCGCGGTTGGTCAGCACGGGCGCGTGCGGAATCCGCCACTCCGGATCGGTGAAGTTCCACCACTCGCGGGTAAAGCCAAACGTAACGGTATTGAAATCGAGCCGCTGGGTGAGATCGTTGACCACCACATGCCCGCCATCGCGCAGGAGTTGCGACGTGTGGGTAAGCGCCCCGGCCATGCTGGGCGTGGCATGAAGCACATTATTACAGATCACGATATCGACGCTGCCCGGCACGAACCCCTGCGCGTCGACCGGGCGGTTGATGTCGAGGGGTTTGTACTGCACGAACGGGTAGCGGGCGCCGAACTCCCGTTTGCCCACCCGCGTAAAACCGGCCGAAATATCGGTATACCAGTACGTCAGCGCATTGGGATTCAGACTTTCCAGCTCCTTGAAGATCAGGGCTGTAGTACCACCCGTTCCGGCGCCTACTTCGAGCAGGGTAACGGAGCCGTAGAGCGCCAGCTTCTCCTCAACCAGTTCGCGCACCCGGCTGGCCACGCGCCCGTTCAGGTACTGCTGAATGGTGCCTTTATAGATAGCGGCTACCAGCGTCAGGTCGCCGTTGGGAAACATTACGTCGAGGTAGGTTCGCCGACCCGCGAGCATGTCGGGCATGGCTTCAAAACATATCGCTTCGAGCCGTACCGTCGCTTCGATGAACGCCCAGGCTGCCGCCGACATGTACAGGGTTTCCTGCTGATGATCGCGGTAGTTTCGAAGCTGCTGCTGCGTATCGGCGGTGTCGACCAGGGCGGTGGCCACGTACCGATCGGCGGTGCGGGTCAGGTACTGGCTCCGTTCGAGTATGTCGAGCAGGGCATCCAGCAGCCGGCTATGCTCCGGTGCCAGCCCGATAGCAGCTTTCAGCGCGTCGGGGGTATAGCCGTCGGTGGCGGCCCTGAAAAGGCCCATACGCTGGAACACAGCCAGCGTCATACCCGCCGTATAGGCGTTGAGCAGCGTTTCGGCCTGATAAAATTCGGTTTCCGACAGCTGCATTACGTCATCGAACGTAGCCGCATCGGCAAGGTACGCGTTAGGGTAAGAAGCGATCATGGCGGTTCCTGGTTTGGTTGACTATGCGTTTATAAGATCTGAATCAGGCGGGTTCGAGCACGACGGTAAACTCGCAGCTGGCCAGCAGTCGCGCTTCGCTCCGGGTTTCGGCCCGGAGCGCGGTAAGGCTACCCAGGCGGGTAAGGGTATGAACGGTAGTGGTTACGACCTCGCCCGAGCGGGGCAGGCCGTGGATCGTAATATGCCGAAAACCAGCTACGTAGCCCATTTGTGGGGGCAGCTGATACTGCCGGGCCTGGTACCCCGCCTGCAGGGCCGATACCTGCGCCTGGTGCTCGAGCAGCCCTGGCTCCTGAAACAGACCGTCCTGTACCAGCACATGCCCCGCTTCGGGAATGGTAAAACTGGCTACGGCCTCGTCGTCGGTGCAGACATACAACGTATCGACCAGTACAAACGGGGGGCGGTGCGGAATGAACGTCATCACGGCCTCCGACCCGGCCACCAGCGGTTCGGTCATACCAGGATCAGCAGTCGGCAGCGGTGAGCAGTACGATTCCATAGTTAGCGTCCTGGTAATGATTGACAATCAGAATAGTTTTGGGGGGTGTCGAGTGCGGCCACGTTCCGGTTTCTTCAGGATAGGTACCGTTCAGGAACCGTACGGCCAGCCCGGTTGCAAAAGCCGTAGCCGTATGCGACTCGCCACACCAGGTTTTGAACGGCAGGCTCGGCACCGACGCCGGGAGCTGCCCAATCCAGGCGGCCAGTTTCCGGTCCCAGACCGGCTGACCACACAGGCCGCTCAGCACCAGATCGAGATCGGCCACGGCCAGCCCGTGGTCGGCCAGCAGGGCGTTTACGGCCTGAGCCAGTGCCGTTTCGTCGGCAACGCTATGAACCAGCCGCAGATCCCGGACCACGGCCAGCGAGTCGGGTGTGGCGGCCGGACTGACCACAAAGAAGGTAGCTCCTTCGCCCGGAACGATACCGTCGGCAAAGTCGGCGTCGGGCTGCTGAAGATACCCCGCCCGGCGGAGCGATTCGAGGTATACCGGCGCTACCTCATCGACGCCCCCGACCAGCACACGGCCCAGTTCGGGGTCTTCGTCCAGCAGCAGGGCCGCATCGAGCAACGCACTCTCAAAGGCCGTACCCCGGTGGGTATAGGTCATGTTATAGCCTTTGCACTGGAGTGACAGCGCAATCTGGCCCGAAATCGAGCTGTGCAGCGATTGTAGAAATAAGGTAGGCGACAGGCCCGACTCCTGCTGCTCAACAATGGCGCGCTGAAACCGCTCCGAACAGTCGAGACCGCCCACGCCCGTTCCGACCGTAACAGCCCCGAGCCCGTCTGTAACGCTGGCCTGGCGCAGCGCCTGCATGGCACTGTATACGCCCATCCGGCAGGCCTTGGACCACCGGCGCGACTCGCCCGGCGAGATAAACTGCTGATAGGCGGGTTCAACGGCCCTGAACAGGGCCGCCGTTGGGGTTGGCGTCCATTGAGCAGGCACCCCTGCCACACTTTCGATGTAAACGGGTTTCATGGTGACAGACAGTTAGTTGGCCGAGAAAATAAGCGATGAACAGAACCCTCCCATACCAGCCGCGTTGCTCATGACGTGCCGATGATGGCGGTCGGCCGATACGGTTCGGATAGGCGACAGACCGTGCTCCGGAATAGGCTCCTCGAAAAAAAGATTGGGGGGTAGCAGGCCCTCGCGCAGACTCAGTAGGGCAATAACGGCTTCTATAGCCCCCGCTGCGGCCAGGGTATGCCCCGTAAAGCTTTTGGTAGAACTGAACGAAACCGCATCGCCGAAAACCCGCCGGATGGCCATGCCTTCCGTAATATCGTTGTTGCCGGTAGCGGTGCCGTGAGTGTTGAGGTAATCGATATCCGAGGGCTGTAGGCCAGCCTGGCTCATAGCCTGCCTCATGGCGCCCTGTAGTCCTTCACCCTCGGGCGAGCTGGCCGACGGATGGTAGGCATCGTTGGTCACGCCGAAGCCACTCAGCCGCGCCAGCGGTGTTTTGCCCGCCCGACGAACACAGGCTTCCGACTCCAGCACCAGATACGCGGCTCCTTCGCCCAGGTTGATGCCCTGCCGACGCTGATCGAACGGGCGGCAGGGTTGCGAATCGAGCAGCATCAGCGAGTTGAACCCATTGATGGTCAGTCGGCTGAGCGAATCCGTGCCGCCTACGATTACCCGATCAACCAGTCCGCTCCGAATCCAGCGGCTTCCGACCACAATGGCGTTGGCCGATGAGGAGCAGGCCGTATTGATCGACGTAACGAGATCTGTGAAGCCAAAATAGCGGGCCAGGTAATCGGTACTTTCGGCTCCGTCGTTAGTATCGACAAACGAACCCGGATAGGTACCGGCCAGCACCTCGGCATGTACTTTTTCCGACTCGACAATGCCGCCTACGGTCGATGCCGAGATAAAGCCGGTCCGGATGCCATCGGTCGGGACGATACCCGCCTGATTAATGGCCTGCCGGGCGGCCAGCAGACCGAGCAGGGTGGTGCGGGTGGCCAGCGGCTGGGCCGGCACACCGGCCAGCGTACGCAGGGCGTTGTCGTCATGGGGTACTTCGCCCGCCACCACGTTGTTTTTCAGCCGGGTGTCGACCCAGCGGATTGGCCCCAGGCCGCTCCGCTGGGCCAGAATGCTGTTTATTGTTTCGGTCGTATCCATGCCGATTGCCGACACGATACCCATACCCGTTACATACATGTTCATGGGAGGGGGTTGCTAAAAAAGGGTGGTATCCATCCGAAACGAGCCGTCCTTGTGCTGCACGCGGTGCAGAAAACCAGTGCCGGTGTCAGGCGTAGCTACGTACGTTCGGTAGGCTGAGTCGAGGGCCAGGGGCGTCAGCACCCAGCGGGTTCCGGTATCCAGTACGGAGGCCATTGCGCCCCGGAGCCAGATATGCGGATAAGCGGCCATACCGCGTCCGTCGGCTTTGGCAACGGCTTCTTTCTGCGCCCACAGGTCGGTAAACGACGTGGGGTCCTGGCAAAGGCGGGTCCATTCGTGCGGCTGAAACAGCGTCTGGTACGCTGGCTTGAGCCGGGTCGGGTGGGCCTGCCCCTGCGTGTCGACCCCTACCCGACCGTTCTGGTGCAGGGCGCAGACAACGCAGTTACCCGAATGAGACAGGTTGAAATCGTAGGCTGAGTGGTTCAGTAGCGGGCGCCCCCAGTAGTCGGTGGTGAGCGCCTGCCAGACCGGTTGAGGCCAGTGGGCGGTAGCCAGTTGCAGCAGCCGGTAGCCCCAGAAACTGGCCAGGGCCGCCCGGGCTGTTCGATGCCGGTGTACTTTCTGCTGTAACCACGCCGGAAACGTACGCAATGAAGGCTCGTGAGCCGCCAGTGTGTCCGTTTCCTCCAGGCGGGTCCAGTAAACATGAAGCATGACTCAGCGCTCAGGCAACAGCCTCTTCGGTCACGGCAGCAACGGCGGCCGGTGCATGCTCGACCAGGAATTCGGCCAGGGCGCGTACCGACTCAAAGGCCCCTTTCATCTCGTCGGGCGTCACTTTTAGCTGGTAGTGCTGCTCAACGAGCGATACCAGTTCCAGCGCATCGATCGAGTCCAGGCCCAGGCCCGACCCGAACAGGGGTGCATCGGCTTCGATCGACTCGGGCGTTACGCCGTCGAGGTTCAGCTGATCAATGATTTGTGTCTTGAGGGTTTCGATTAGCGTTTCCATGTTGCTAGTTATAAAAGGATTAACGGATGAATTATGTGCGTTGCTTATTGAATGAGTTAAAGCTACGGGCCAAAACGGGCGGCTGCCACTTTATTATACAAGCCCCGGTTTGCCCGATACGAATCGGCTGATGCGCCCTTTAGGCAAGGGTCGCTTCCTGACTAAACCACGGTTGCCAGGCGCTATATGCAGCCGGATTCTGGTAGAGAATCTGGAGCGACACGTCAGAAAATGGCATACCGGCTGTGTCATTCGGCTGCGCGTTGACCTGACACAGAAATACCTCGTACTGGTCGGCGTTGACTTCTATCCAGCCCGTCAGACACTGGCGGCAGTCGCCACTGGTCAGCAGGCTGTTTACCATCAGCGCAGCATGGTGGGGTTGCCAGGCTGGGGTCAGAAAGACGCCGTTCTCGCCCATCAGCTGATGCCGGATACAGAGTTCACCCACCACGATATTGGGCAGGGTGTACACGAAAATGGCGGGACTGACGGGGCGGTTGTCGTGCAGAATCTGCTGATGGCTCCAGTCGGCGAGCAGGCTACCGGTTCGGCTGTAGAGCACCACGCCCCGCTGGTCGGGCCTTACCCCTTCGGGAGCCGGTTGGGTCATCAGTTCGGCCGCCAGCCAGCCGAGCTTACTGAGCGGGTCCATCTTGAAAAATTTCGGATACGCCAGTGACAGCGTCCGGTAGGCCCGTTCGGCAAACAAAGCAGGGCCGGGTTGGGCCAGATCGGTTTCGTGGTAAAGCTGGCCATTTACCCAGATCATGCCGTTGCGGATGGTACAGGTAGCCGTAATGGTCGCATTCATGACGTTAGTTGGTTTTTTCGTACCAGACAGCGGCATTACAGCCACCAAACCCGGACGATGTTTTCAGGCAGGTTTGTAGCGGGCGGGTTTCGGGGCGCTCCACCACGCGCAGCGGATAGGTCGTGCCGGGCGTAGCGTACTGATGCGAGGCCAGCAGCTGATTTCGGCGCAGCGACTCGATGGCCAGTACCGACTCCAGCACGCCGGCGGCTCCGAGCGTATGCCCAAGCTGCCCTTTCAGGCTGTAAACGGGGCAGTCGAGCAGGTTAGCGCGGTTCAGCGCCTGGGCTTCCATTTCGTCGTTGTAGACTGTAGCGGTGCCGTGCAGGCTGATAAAGTCAGGCGTTCGACCAGCCCGTACCCGTTCAATGGCCCGGAACAGGCCTTCGCCCGTACGCGACGGGGCCGAAATATGGTGGGCATCGTTGGTGACGACACCGCCCCTCAACTCGACCCCGACCGATAGCCGGTCGTCGGCGCTGAGCACCAATACAGCAGCGGCTTCGCCCAGATTGATACCGCGCCGGGCCGCATCGAACGGACGGCAGGGTTCGGCACTTACGGCGTTGAAGCCCTGAAAGCCCGCCCGTGTGAAATCCGAAACTACATCGGCCCCAATCACGATTACATGCCGAAAAAGTCCCTGCCCGATCAGCCGGCGCGCCACTACGATACCGTGCAGGCTGGAGATGCAGGCGTTGGAGAGCACCATCGGTTCGTTGCAGAGCCCCCAGGCCGACGCCCAGCTTTGGGCCAGTCGGGCCATGTACTCCTGCTGCCCCGGCGGCTCGGCAGCAACGGCCTCGGCCAGGGCCGGAATATTGCCCTTCGCCGAACAGACAATCAGGAGCGTATCGGCCTGCTGCCAGCTCAGTGTCGTGTCGTGCAGGGCCGCGTGGAGGGCTACAAGCCCCATCTGTTCCAGTTTGGTGGCGGGCGTGCCGCGAGTCAGAAGCCGATCTGAACAGGCCCGTGCCAGCAGCGGCCCGTCGACTTCGGCCGTACAGACGGGCCCAGCCGATGAAGCCGGCTGCCGGACCCGCAGCCCCGTTTGTCCGGCTATCAGGGCCTCGAACGTGGTGGGGGTATCGAAGCCCAGGGGACTGGCTACCCCGCTGGCAACAACATAGGTACGGTTCATGATGATGCGGGAGTCCAGCGTTGTTTCCAGGCCATCAGAAACGGCGGTGGAGCGTATTGAAGCGCGCGATACTCTTTATCGAGCAGGACCTGAACGGTGCGTCCTTTGCAGACGAGCTCGCGGGTGTCGGCCCGGAGCAGGCGATAGGTGAAGATCAGCTTGGGGGCCGACGTCTCAACGAAGGTTGTCTCGACCAGGATCTGATCACCATACCGCAGGGATTTCCGATAGTCGAGCGACACCTCGATGATGGGGCCCAGATACCCTTCGGCTTCGAGCCGGTGGTAATCGAGGCCATAGTGTCGGCCGAAGGCTTCGCGCCCTTCTTCGAAGTAACCTACGTAATGCCCGTGCCAGACGATCTGGTACGAGTCTACTTCATGGAAGCGAACGGTAAGTGGGTGTAGCAGTTGCAGTGCGTGTTTCATGGCCGGTAGAGCCAGCAGGCCCGGGTTAGGTGTAGAGACCGCCGTTGATCGAAATTACCTGACCGGTCAGGTACGAACACTCGCGCGAGGACAGGAAAGCCGTCAGGGCGGCCACTTCTTCGGGTTCGCCAAACCGACGCATCGGAATCTGCATCTTGTGGTGATCTTCGCTGATATCGGCAATCATTTCGGTCCGGATGAAGCCCGGCGCAATGGCGTTGACAGCAATATTCTTGATAGCCACCTCCTGCGCCAGCGCCTTGGTAGCGCCAATAACGGCCGCTTTGGAAGCGGAATAGTGGGTTTGTCCCGGTGCCCCTTTGATACCCGACAGCGACACCACGTTGACGATACGGCCGTAGCGCTTGCGAATCATGCGCGGCAGCACCTGCCGGGTCACGTAAAAAAAGCCGCCCACGTTGGTGTCGATCACTTTATCCCACTCGGCCCGTTCGATCAGGGCCATGAGCCGGTCGCGCCGTAGGCCGGCATTGTTGACCAGCACTTCGAGAGCCGCGTCGGGATGCGCCGACAGCCAGCCCGAGATGGCCTCGGTCACTTCGTTTTCTTTCGATACATCGAACTGGAGCAATTCGGCCTGCCCTCCTGCTTCGTACACGGCTTCGAGTACAGACTCGGCGGCCTCTTTGTTGGTGCAGTAATTGATCAGCACCGCGTAACCACGCTCGGCCAGGCTCAGGCATACGGCACGGCCAATGCCGCGCGAACCACCCGTCACGAGGGCGTATTTGGTAGGAGTTTCCATAAGTATACGGTTAAAAAAAGCGGTTGGCAAACGGGCTTAGGCAACGTGTTTGTCGAACTCAGCCTCTTCGTAGGGGGCGGGCTGGTTGAACGGCACGGCCTCGAACCGCAGCTGGCGGGTGCGTACGTGCTGCACCACGAGATTCAGTTTTTCGTGCATGATATCGTCGGCCGAGAAGGTCGGAACGAGGGCCCGCAGTTCGGTATAGACGGCACGGAGCGGAGGGGTGAGCTGGTCCGCCAGCTGGAGGTAGTCAACGGCCTGTACGAGGGTGAGCAGGTGTACGGCCATGACGTGGTAGGTATTCTCGATCACCTTGGCCGTCAGCAGGGCTGCGTTGGTACCCATACTCACAATATCCTGATTGTCGTTGTTGTTCGGAATGCTGTGGGCATACATCGGGAACGACAGCGTCTGGCTCTCGGCCGTAGTCGAGGTAGCTACAAACTGTGCGCCCTGCATACCGAGGTTCAGCCCCAGCGTACCCAGATTCACGAACGGGGGCAGAATCTGGTTGAGTTTGTCGTTTAGCAGGAAGTTGAGCTGGCGTTCGGTCAGCATCGACAGGCGGGTGGTTGCAATCTTGAGCTTGTCCATAGCCAGCGAGACATAATCACCGTGGAAGTTGCCGCCGTGAAAAACGTTCTGCCGCTGGGCGTCGATGATGGGGTTGTCGTTGACCGAGTTGAACTCGTTCATCACGACCTTGAGGGTTTCGCTGATGGTATCGTAAACGGGCCCGAGAATCTGCGGAACGCAGCGGATGGAGTAGTACTCCTGCACCTTATCGGTCAGCACCGTTTCGGTTACCTTGTGGTCGTAGAGGTGTTCGTCGCGTTTGCGGGTCAGGCGACTGACGCGGAGCAGTTGCCGCATCTTGGCGGCTACGTACCGCTGGCCGTAGTGTTGTTTTACGGCGTTGAGTTCTTCGGAATAGTGGTCGTCGTAGGAACGGACCAGCTCCACCACGAATGACGACGCCACGATACTCCAGTTGAGCAGGTTCTGGGCGTGCAGCACGTTAACCAGTCCGATGCCGGTCATACACGAGGTCCCGTTGATCAGCGCCAGGCCTTCGCGCAGGTGGATGGTCAGCGGCTGTAGCCCGTGCTGCGCCATAACCAGCTCGGTAGGTTTCCATTCGCCGTCGTGCTTTACGCGGCCTTCACCGATCAGGCAAAGGGCCAGGTGAGCCAGCTGTACCAGATCGCCACTGGCGCCTACGCTGCCGTGTTCGTAAACGGCAGGCGAAATATCATTGTTGATAAAGGCCAGCAGCAGCTCTACCGTTTCGGGATGAACGCCCGAGTAGCCTTTCAGCAGGCTGCTGAGCCGGGCCAGCATCAGGGCTTTGGTGTAGATCGGGTCGAGCGGTTTGCCCAGGCCCGACGCGTGGCTGCGGATCAGGTTGTACTGCAACTGCAACTGATCTTCGTCGCTGATGCGGTACTGAGCCATGGGCCCAAACCCGGTATTAATACCGTAAATGAGTTTATCCTGCGTGAAGCTTGTCAGGAATCGATAACTGTCGCGCACCCGCTGCAGGGCCTGGTCGTCGAGTGCGACGGTATCATGTTGGAAGAGAATACGGCGAAGTTGCGCCAGCGTGGTGTGTCCTGATCCGAGTACGGTTGCCATGGGAAGTAGTATAACGAGTGAAACCTGCCTACCTATTCGTAGGATGCTTCAAAGGTGTTGTCCCAGAGCGGCTAAACGAAAAAAATTATACAGGAGTCAGCATGGCCTATACCAAGCCGGTGTTTGGCGCAACCAGCCGATGGGCTGCCGGGTCAGACCAGCAGCTGGCACGCAGGCGAATTGGCCGGAAAGCGGAACAAACCGGTCTCCGGGTCGGCTACCAGCTCGTGGGGCATGAACAGGCAGTAGCGCAGTTCGGAGTCGCGC
This sequence comes from Spirosoma sp. 209, assembly GCF_002006735.1. Taxonomy (NCBI): domain Bacteria; kingdom Pseudomonadati; phylum Bacteroidota; class Cytophagia; order Cytophagales; family Cytophagaceae; genus Spirosoma; species Spirosoma sp. 209. The sequence goes on from NZ_MVEC01000001.1 coordinate 726,877, forward strand.
AGTCCCGCAACGCGGTCGGGCGAAGCCAGCCACAGCTCCCGGAAATCGGCCCGGCTCACGACCGCATCGATCCGGTCGGTCAGCACCGACCCGAACGACCGCCGGTGCTGCAGGCAGTTTTTGATCTCGCCCGCCTGGCTGATGCATACCCGCCGGTTGTAGTACGGGTTGAACTGCTGGGCCTCGGTAAAGTAGCCGACGTTGACAATATGCCGCCGTCTGGTTGCACTGGCCCGGTAACTGGCCGACCGGATGTCGTCCTGAATGAACTGAATATGGGCTGGATGGGTGCGGCTCTTGCCGGCGTAAGGCGCGTTGTAAACGAGCATGAACTCGATCTTGGGACAGGCTTCGTAGAGCCGATGAACCCACTGCGGAGGTTGCCCCAGCGCGGTCTGGTAATCGATCAGCAACGAGACCGACCGGAAGCCCCGGCCCTGGTTGGCCTCCATGAGGGCTTCCAGCTGACGGGCCGTTCCGCGACCCGTTTGCAGCCGGTATTCGACATGGCGACACTGGAGTCCGTCGAGCTGGTCAAGCACCGCTACGGGGTCATATTGGTCAAAATCGAGATCGAGTACCGCCGTCTGGATGTGGTGGGGCGTATCCCACTGGAGCGAGAGGGGCGGAAAAAGCGTCGGCTCGTCGGTATAAAAACCCAGGTCGTTGCGGAGCAGGAAGTTGAGGTAAGCGTCGAACAGCTCGGGGCGCGTAGGGGCAAACTGTTGCCTGACCGTCTCGACGGGTGCCGTTCGCATGGCCTCGATCAGATCGGTCAGCACCAGCGGAATACACAGGATATGCCCGGCCTGGAGGTTGTAGAGGGCGGCCCGTTCTTTACCCCGAACGGGTATGTTATGAGCGTAGAGAAGAAAGTAGTTCGGGTTCATGCGTCCGGTTGTTTACGACAGGTGACAGATCAGCGGCAGTAACGGCGTCTATATATCCGGCGCGTCGTCGGGAAGGGGCGCCAGCGGGGGCGGCAGAAAATCGGGATACACCCAGTCCGACACCGGTTTGTACAGACCCTGGGTGATGAAATCGCGTGAGTAGTGGGCCGTACTGGTACTAAAGCGCTGCCCGATAAAATGTTCGCCAAAGGTGCTGGTTTCCAGCCGCGTCATGTAGCGGTAGTTGATGGGCAGGCGGTCGAGCAGTTCGGGCTCGAAGAGGGTAGATACGTCAAGAACATGCATGGGCCGTTTGGTTTTGGAGCCAGGTTGCAATGACCCGATCCAGTTTGTAGTTGGTCTTCTCCGACTCGGCCATGTACTGCCCCACCGGATTGACTTCCAGAAAAACATACGCGCCTGTATCGCTGCGGATAAAGTCGAGACTGCCCGTGTTGAGCCCCGATGCCCGCATAAACGCATCCACAGCCCAGTTTACCGAATCGGGCAACCGGTAGGGTACGTAATGCGTACTGCTGGCGGTGCTGTCGAGCTTGCGGTCCACGTTTTTGTCGGCGGTGCTGTTCAGGATAGCGGTTGTGTAGCAGTTACCATCGAGGTAAAACACGCGCAACTCGTAACGAGCCGGTACACGCTCCTGAAACAGCGACGGAAAGAACCGCTCGGGCAGCTCGTTCAGCGACCCGGCCGTAATGAGGTTGGTAAACACGACGTACGTATCGCCCTCGTGGAGGTAATAGCTACGGCCGTCGGAGAGGGGCTTACTGATCAGACCGGTTGGCGTATCGGCCAGGAAATGAGCCACATCGGCGCGGGCGGTCAGCACTTTGGAGCGCGGCACCGCCAGCCCGTGAGCGCGGGCCTGCTGCAACATGGTCAGCTTGCTGACGCCGATCCGATCGAAGGGCGTGAGCCAGGTCTTGTCCCGGAAAATAGCCGACAGACAGTGCAGCAGCTCGCGGATCTCCAGCTCCAGCTCAGACCGGAGCTGCGGGTGGCTACCGCCTTCTATCTGACGACTGACCCGATGCAGGTCAATGATGAACCGCCGGTGCCAGATCACCTCCACATCGTTCCTGACGCTGCGCCCATTGATGAACACATCCTGGTTGTCGACATCGACGGTGTAGCTGACCCGCTGATCGACCAGATCCTGCAAGGTTACTTTCACGAACGGAATCCGGTTGTAGAGCAGCCAGTTCAGGACGGGGTCTGTGCCGGGTTCAAATTTTTGCTGACTTAGGACCAGGATCATGAGTCGGAAGGGTTAGGCAGCCCGCAATACGGACCGCTGGAGCAGATCGTTGAACAACGCAGGCGACAACTGCGACTGAATGGCAACTCCTTTCGGACTCAGCTGCCCAAGTACCTGCGCCAGCGTAGCCGAGATGGGGAAGTAGCCCCGGGTTTGCCGGTCGAACAGGAACGGTGTGGTCTGCACCTGGATGAGGTCATAACGCTCTCGGTTGAAGAGGTAGTGGGTAGCCTCGACCGGCGCCGGTATGGGAGCGCCCCCGCGTTGCAGTTCCGACGCCATGTATTTGCCAATCAGGTTCCAGAACTCCCACTGCTCGGGGGTTTTGCGCAGGTGGCGCTCAAACAGGGCGTAGCAGCGTTGCAGCACCGACTGGGCGTAGACATCGCGACTCAGCTGCCGGTCGGGGTAAATCGGCGCGTCGACCACCATCCGGATGTCGTCGGGTCCCTGGCGGTAGGTGATGAGCGGAATAATGGGCGTATTGGTCAGGTACGACAGCAGCGGCACTCCTTTCTTGCAGAAGAACGTATCGTTCAGTAGCGGCACCGGCACGAAGCTGCGCGGGTCGATCTCTTTCACCACGCCCAGGTTACCGTCCACAAAGGCCATGACGCTGCGACCGGCTTCGAGGTTACTCATCATCTCGACCATTACGCTGGTAGACCCCGAGTGCATAATGTCGAGTCCTTCGGTCGTGTCCTGGTGAATCATGGAGTTGCTGATGCCCTCAATGGTCAGCACCGAGGCCGTAAAACCCAGTCGGTTAAGCTGGTAGCCGATCAGCGGAAACGGACCAAAGTGAAAGGTGCAGAACACAAACGGGCCGGGCTGTTGCAGAAAACCGAGGTCGCCACTCACCGTAAACCGATCCAGCAGCAGGCTGATATCGGTCTTGAAGTCGAGGTAAAGATTAACGCGCTGGTTGTGCAGCAGATTCTTGTAGAACGTCAGCTCGTCCTGCTCGTGTTCGGGCAGAAACCGGCGTTTGTTGGCTACGAAGGCAAAGAAGTCTTTCAGCTGGGCGGGTGTCTTCGTGACCTGGCTGAACTCCTGGTCGATACCCTGCCGGATGCCGTTCCAGTAGTTGAGATAATCTGCCGACGATGTGATGGAGGTAGTCGTAGGAGTCATGGCGTTGTCGAAGAAAAAGGAGTGGTGGATTGATCAGGCCGTCCGGTACCCGCGAATGGTGATCAGCATCATGCGTGCAGCCAGCCCAATGACCAGCCCGTAGAGCAGCGTAAGTCGGACAATGGTCCAGACGGTTTCGTAATAGGCCCCGCCGGTCAGCGTTGGCACCTGCTCAATCAGGCTCAGGATGCGGTCGTAGCGGTCCAGGGTCAGCCGGTAAAGGCCCAGCGGCAGCAGCAGCAGCAGCAGCCAGTAGATGCTGGTATAGATGACCAGGGTCCGGCGCTGGGTAGGCGAGGTAACGCCCTGGGGCCAGAGGTTGCCCTTGCGCTGCACGAACTGGTAGGCTCGCCGGGGTAGCTCGTAGGCACTCCTGGACAGGTTGGGCACGTCGAACAGGTCGCTGACGATCCAGTAGCCGTCGTTCCGCAGGTATGGGTTCAGCGAGTAGAGCGCAATAAAGGTATTGGTCAGGAAGAACGAGTGAACCACGTGCTGCACCGTGGCGTGGTCGGTAGACAGGCTTATGCCGATCAGCCCGGCATTAATGAGCAGTTGTACGTAAATACCGCTGAGGTTGACCAGCACCCGGCGCGTTCGCTTTAGAATCCAGATGCGGGTCACGTCGGTGTAGAGAACCGGAAAGATCAGGTAAAAGCCAAAGCCTACTTCTTTAGGCCGGATGCCGTAGCGAAGGGCGGCAGCCGCGTGACCAATCTCGTGCAGGAAGCTGATCAGCCCCAGAAACACGTAGCTCGCCAGCACCAGCACAAACCCGTCGGTCCAGCCGACCTTGTCCTGAAACAGCCCGTTCTGCAGCAGATCGATGCCGTAACGGACGGTCAGGTAGCCGCAGCCCAGAAACAGGGCCAGAAACACGTAGCGCGTAAACAGAAGCCGAAGGGGCGACGCCAGCCGGGCCAGCTGGGTTTCGCTGAGCAGCCGGATGCGGCTCTGAATGTATTTCTGCCCCGGATTGGCCGCGGTCGGAGCAGTAATCTGCGCCAGGGTGTCGGTCAGTGCTTTTTCGATGGCTTCCTGCGACAGACCACTGGCGCCAAACGCGGCCAGTTGCTCCCGAACAGAAGCGGGCGAATGCCCTTGCTGGCTCAGTTTAAGGATGTAGAACAACGGGCGACCCACATGGAACGATCGCTCGGGAGTTTGTACGACGAATTTATCGCCGGTTTCCGCCAGAATAACCGAGCGGAGAATGTCTTGGGGAGATGAGTTCATAGCAGGGCCGGGATAACAAGGATAGCCAACGCATTCAGGAAGCAACTAACTCAACAGGCGGGGTACGGACCCGGTGGCCCATACCCCGCTGTTTACCGGGTAGCTTATTCAGCCGACAGTTCAACGCCAGCGTCGAGTACGCAGCTGGTGTAAGCGGCTTCGGCAGCCAGCTCAACCGTTTCCAGCCGCTCTTCAAGCGCAACAACGTACAGACCTTCGGTTAACGACTGCTCGGGAGTTTGATTCGTATTCATGGATTGGTTTGAGATAAACAGGTGAGAATGAAAGAGAAGATGAACAAGGGTGATTGCAAGGATAGAGATAGCCCGGGGGGGCAGACCAGTGGCCTATTCAGATACCAGCGACGCTTCGGCACCTATGTCCAGTACGCAGCTGGTATAGGCGGCTTCGGCAGCCAGTTCAACGGTTTCCAGCCGCTCTTCCAGGGCGACAACATACAGACCTTCGGTCAGCGATTCTTCGGAGATAGGATACGTGTTCATGGATTGGTTTGAGATAAACGGGTGAGAAATGAAGGAGAAGACAACAAGAGAAATTGCAAGGATAGAGATGGCCCCGGCGGAGCGGCAGGTTCAACGCTCTGCCCGTTTGGGCGATGGTAATAATCGACGAGATCGCGCTGCGAACAGGACGCCCCGCGGGGCTCGATGGATTGGTACGCGCCGTCTGATTTATTGACCTATCGCCCTACAGAACTTTCGGGCTGGGCCTCACGGTCGACAGACCATGCCTGCCCGGTCTCCTATGCCTGGCCGGTCGGTGATCAGGCCTATTCAGCAACAGCCGACACTTCAACGCCAGCGTCGAGTACGCAGCTGGTGTAAGCGGCTTCGGCAGCCAGCTCAACCGTTTCCAGCCGCTCTTCAAGCGCAACAACGTACAGACCTTCGGTTAACGACTGCTCGGGAGTTTGATTCGTATTCATGGATTGGTTTGAGATAAACAGGTGAGAATGAAAGAGAAGATGAACAAGGGTGATTGCAAGGATAGAGATAGCCCGGGGGCAGGCCAGTGGCCTATTCAGATACCAGCGACGCTTCGGCGCCAAAGTCGATCACACAGCTGGTGTAAGCAGCCTCGGCAGCCAGTTCAACGGTTTCCAGCCGCTCTTCCAGGGCGACAACATACAGACCTTCGGTCAGCGATTCTTCGGAGATAGGATACGTGTTCATGGATTGGTTTGAGATAAACGGGTGAGAAATGAAGGAGAAGACAACAAGAGAAATTGCAAGGATGGAGATAGCCCCTGGGGGCAGGCCAGTGGCCTATTCAGATACCAGCGACGCTTCAGCGCCAAAGTCGATCACGCAGCTGGTGTAGGCAGCCTCAGCAGCCAGTTCAACGGTTTCCAGCCGCTCTTCCAGGGCGACAACATACAGACCTTCGCTTAGCGACTCTTCGGGGGTTTGGTTCGTAATCATGGTTGGTTTTTGATAAAAGGGTGATACAGACAAAATGCGTACTCGGGAGAATGCAGGAGAATTGGCGGGTCCCACCCGGCGCGGAGTTCATACCGGCGCTCAGCAGGGTAACCGGCGTGTTTAGTCGGCCGAACGGCCGGAGCCAGCGTCGGACAAGTAACTGATGTACAGGGCCTCAGCCATAGTCTGAATCGATTCGAGTCGTTGGTTGAGGTCGATCATGAACAGGCCATCGGCCAGGTCCTGCTCTTTGCCCGGATGACCGGCGAATGCGTTTTTGGGGTTCATGGTTGATACGTAGTAAAGTCGTGTTGGAAAATGATTCAGGGATCGGCAGCCGACCTTAGTTAGCCGCCAGTTCTTTCTCGAATTTGGCCAGCAGCTGGGCCGCATCGGCTTTGCCCCAGCGGGGCGTCAGCGGGTCGGCCACAGGCAGGTCGTAGAGTTGGTTCGCTCGCTTCAGGAGCTTGTGACCCAGCTTCTTGTCGCCCCCAAACTGCTCGGGGGTGAACAGACTCGACTGTGCCAGCATCAGGGTAGCCCGTGGGTTTTCGGGGTCTTTAGCCAGGGCCTGCTTCAGGTACTGATTGCCCAGCTGCATGTATTTGGGCCCGCGCTCCATAAAGTCGACGTTGATCCGGGTGAAGGCCAGCATCGAGCGGATGCAGAGCACTTCGGCGGGGGTGGCATGGAGCGAGTCGGCGGTGTTCAGGATGGCCTCGGCCCGATCGGCGGCTGCGTCGATCCGGGCGGGGTCGCGCTCCAGTTTGGCCAGCTCGGCCGCACAGTAGGCCATGTAGTAGACGGGTGCCCACTCGCTGGTCTCGACCCGGTGAATACGCTCAAAGGAGTTGAACAGGGCCACGTAGGTCGACTTCCGAACGGCGGTATCGATCACCGCAATATGGCGGGTCATAGCCTGCTGATACCGGGTGAGTTGCGCCCAGGCAGGCGAGGTCAGCAGCGTAACCAGTACGCAGAGAACTAGTTTCTGACGGTTCATGGCAGCCGATAGTTACGAACGTTAGTTGACATTGATCAGCCTGACCACCAGAGCTACCGGCGCATCGCCCACGGCAAATTTGGCTTTCTGGAACGAGGGTGGACCAAACGAAACCGACGGGTTGTTTGAGAAACCAAACGGTTCTTTCGGCATGCCGAACATGCCTGTATTGGCTACCCCATCGCCGTTGACATCCTGGTAAAGCCGCACCGCATACTCACCTTTCGGAATACCGCTGAACGTCAGCACCGTATTGCCATCGGGCGTGGCTTTGGCCGTTACTTCCTTAAAGGTCTGGGTCAGAAAATCGTCGGCTTTGTTACAGAGGGCGGCATGAATGGTACCCGATTTTGTTGGTGGCGTCTTCACCGTCACCGAGATTGTTTGCTGCGCATAAACGCTGCCGGTGACGAGTAGAAACGCGAGAGCAGGGAAGGTGAATTGCTTTTTCATGGCAAAAACAAGTTGATAGTCTATGATTACAGTTAGAGTTGCGCGTTGATGGTGTCCTGCCGCCGGTCTATACCGAAATTGAGGAACATACCCAGGAAGACGAACGGGTTGGCTACGGGCCGGATGGCTTCGCGCCGGCTGGTATCCAGGGTGCCGTATCGGTAGCCGTAGATCTGCCCGTTGCCGAGCACGTTGCTGACCGTCAGCACGACCACGCTGTAGGCCTGTTTGATTTTGATCTTCGGCAGGTACGCCACGCTCAGACCCAGATTATGGTAGACTGGCGTACGATCCTGCATGAACCGGTCGTCCGGGCGGGTTGGGTTGTAATACGGTCGGCCACTTGCCACACTGTAGGTAAGCCCGACGTTGGTAGTGATCTTCGAGAAGAAGCGCTTGGCAACCACGGAGGCCGTATGTCGGGCGGCAAAGCCAGGCTGCACCCGCATTGGGTAGGCCATGAACTGCCGTTCGGTATCGAGAAACGAGTAGGATATCCAGTAATCAATGTCTTTGAGCGTTTTCTTGTCGCGCCAGAAGAGTTCGAATCCGCGGGCGTAGCCGGTTCCGGTAGCGGTAGTGTCGGGCCGGGTCCGGATCAGGCCGGTATATGACTTGTGGTACAACTCGACCCGGAAGCTCCGGAATGCATCCATCCGCTGGTAACTCAGAATCGTGTGACGGGCCCGGGCCATGTCGAGATCGTGTTGCTGAAATAGGAACTCCCGGTCGGGCTGCTGGTAAAAAGTGCCGTACGAGAACGATAGCAACCCGTTGTTGGCAAAGGTGTACCCCAGCGATAGTCGGGGTGCCAGCGCCTGGCGGTTGGTTAGCGTCGACTGCTCGTAGCGCCCCCCTACCCGAACCGATACCTGTTCGTTTACGTACCAGTCCATTTCCGCGAACGCTGACCTATATACGTCTACATACGATTGTACCCGTCCGCTATCCTGCGTCTGCTCCCGGGTGTAGAACCACTCGGAGCCGATATGGAGCGTGGAATAGTTCAGCACACTCTTTGACAGCACCGCCCTGGCCTGGCCGATCTGGGTATGCTGCTGACCGGTGTATACAGATCGTGGCTGGTTATCCTGGGTGACCTGCACGGTAGTTTCATCAGCGTTCTGGTTCCAGGCCGAACCCGCCTGGAGTTTCCAGCCGCGCCCAATAGACTGTCGGTAACTCAGATTACCATACAGGTTTCGGTTATCGACCCGGACGCGGTTCAGGGTGTTCACGTAGTCGAGGTTGTTCTGGTAAATACCCGTTTTGCTGGCGCCCCAGTTAACAAATGCTTTGAGCATACCCTGCCGGGGTAATTTCTGTCGGTAGTACAGGTTTCCATCTACCGATTCGGGAGCGGGGCTCAGTTGTAGCGACTGGTTCGGCATCCAGTTGAGCACCCAGTTTAAGTTCGTGTAGTTCAGCCCACCACCGACAACGGCCGTTTTGCTGGGCAGAATCTGTTGGATCGTGGCGCCCCCCATCAGTGGAGACAGCGTCAGTTCGGCATTACTCTGCACCGGTATGTCCTGAGTTTCGAGCAGCAGCACCGATGAGAGCGCCTGCCCATACTGAGCCGAATAGCCGCCGGTACTGAAAACGGTGCCTTTAAACAGCTGGGTTGGGTAGCGGCTTCGGGTAGCCACGCCCGACACCCCACTCTGGTTATAACTTCGGATCAGCAGACCGTCCATAAAAGTTCGGGTTTCGCTGCCGGTACCACCCCGTACGAACAGATCCGCGCTTTCGCCGATCTGCTGGGCACCAGGCATACTTTTCAGCGTGGTGGCAATGCTGCCGTCGGTGGCCGTTGTGAGCACATCGAGCGGCTTCAGGTTGCTGGCCAGGTTACGGTCGGCGTTGGCAAATACCCGGGGCCGCACCATGATCTCGGCCAGGGTCATCAGCTTCTCGTTCAGCTCGAGCCGGAGCCTGACCGGCAGGGTATCGGCCAGCACGAGGGGCTGCTGCCGATGTACGAAGCCAGGCGCTTCGATCCGGAGGGTGTAGGTCCCCAGCTCGGCCGCTACAAAACTGAATTTCCCTTTCTTGTCGGTAGTACCACCGTCGTAGGTTCCTTCTATGGTCACGTTGGCAGCTGCCACCGGCGAGATTCCGTTGTAGGTAACTTCCCCGCTGATCCGGACCTGGGCCTGGGTAGCCGTAAGGGGCCCCGACACGGTCAGGACGACCCATAGCCAGGACCACGGCACATAGACGTGCCTGAGTTGCTGCGTGTTCATACAGAAACATTTAGAAGATGACCGTTCAGGGCAACATTTTTTTCTAAGCCAGGGTCCTGGTAGCTGACCAGGTAACTAACTGGCTACGCATAGGGGCCTTCAAGATCGAATAGAAGGCTTTGAAGAGGCAGGTCCCCTTCATCGACGGCCCGTAACGCTCCGTATATTCCCAACAACCCGTCTAGTAAGGAGTGGTCGGGCTGGGGGGCCGCTTCCAGCGCTGGTATCGATACAGTAAGCTGCTGTTGCCAGTAATCGGCTTCCCGTTTCAGTTCCGGCTCATCGGTTAGCTGGTACAGCTGCCAGTAGAGCAGAAGCAGACCAGCCTGGCCGTTCCGGATACCCGACTCGCTGACCGTCAGGTTACCGGCCATTCGTCGAAAGACCGTGTACATCGCAATTCGGGTGGCCCAGGTGGCCAGAGCAGGTTGATGTAACCATCGGCTGGCCCGGGCCAGAAACAATGCCTGCCCCACATCACCGTATGCCCAGCCGTTTTGGGTAGCCGTTTCCCAGATCATATCGGGTCGGGAGATCACCCTCGGAAACATGGTGTGCTGATCCTGGTCCGCGTCGACCGGCAACTGCCAGCCCTGTAACGAACGAATATACTGCTCAATGAGCGCCCGAATATCGCTACCGTATATACCTATACGTTCTCCATCGATCCGGTCCAGTATGGCCCCCAGGCTGGCCAGTGCACCGGTTAGCCCATCGGCGAGCGAAAGCTTAACCTGCGGAGTTCTCAGTTCCTGCTGCAGCCGGGGCAGCAGAAGGTCCAGGAGCACATCGGCATAGGCGTGGGCCAGATCGGTAGCGGGTCGGGCCAGAAAATGCCTGACCAGCGGAGCAATACCGTCAGCAACCGAGAACGAACCGGCTTCTATAGCCTTGCAGCCCACTCGGCAGAGATACCGGTCGAAGGCGGCCCGTTCGGGACCTGGAGGCTGATGTCGAAGCGTTTCTTCGCCGAGTAAGAGTGCCAGCCGGGCGTCGGGATGTTGGCCCAGGTCCTCTTCTACCACCTGCCGTCGCAGCATCGGCCACCTCGTCTCGTTTCCTTGCCAGACCTGAAACAGGGCCGACTCAATGGGCGTGGTCTGGGGAGTGGTTCGGGCGTATGACGCTGTCCAGTTGGCAGGCATTCGGCAAAAGATAAGGCATTCGGTTAAACAGAGGAGGCCTGGTAAATTCCGGCTTTACTAGCCGATGATGGTACCGCCGGTTGGCCAGGAGGCCTGGTACATACCACCGGGGCGGTTATTGCTCAGGTTGGCAACGGTACGTTTCGAGAACTGAAGCGGGCTGGTAGCGTTGATCGATGCGTTCATGAGTGATACGAGTTTGCGAGTGATGTTGTAAACTTGATGAGTCAAAGGTGGCGGGGTAAGCTGACTTCTGAAAGTTTCTTATACCAGGGGTCGTTTTGCCAGTACGAAACCCGGTTTTCGCCGGTCTGGCGCTTAGCCGATGATGGTACCGCCGGTTGGCCAGGAAGCCTGGTACATACCACCGGGGCGGTTATTGCTCAGGTTGGCAACGGTACGTTTCGAGAACTGAAGCGGGCTGGTAGCGTTGATCGATGCGTTCATGAGTGATACGAGTTTAGAGTAGATTGATGTTGTGAGTTGCTGTTGTGAACTTGATGAATCAAAGGTGATGGTCGAGACTGACATTCAGAAAACAATTATACCAGGAACCGGATGGTCGGTACGAACAGCCCGATTGGAGCGAATCCGAGCGTGGTTTCGGCGGTACGGTCGCCCCGTTGGGTTCCATTTGCTGGCCTGGCTACTGTATTTCGCGGTCAATAATCTGCTGATCTTTTTTTCTGATATCCGGCAGGTTACCCCGCAGCGCACCATCTTCACCTACTCGCTGGTGGCGGCTCTGTTCTACACCAACGTCTACGGCCTGGTGAAACCCCTGGTAGCCAAACGACAGTACTGGCTGATTCCCATCTATACGGTGGCCCTGCTGGCTGCTTTTATCGGGCTACGGTACTTGCTGTTCTACGTGTATTTCCCGGCGGTGGGCTATCCGAACGAATACCGGCAGTTTAACACCATGTATGCTAAGTTCCTGCCCGATTCGCTCTGGGTCGGTATGCAGTACCTGCTGTTCAGCTACGGCTACTGGTTTGCGATCCACTCACTGGCGCTGGAACGGCAGAAGCGGCACATCCAGAACGATCTGCTGCGGGTCGAAAAAGCGAAGTCGGAGAAAGAACTGGCTTTTTTGCGGGCTCAACTCAACCCGCACTTCATGTATAACACGCTTAACTTCTTCTACTCGGAGGCCATCGGCACCTCGCCACAACTGGCCGATGGCATACTGGCGCTGGCGTCTATGATGCGAACCGTTACTGAACTGAGCGATAAGGCAACGATACCGGTCCATAATGAACTGGAACACATCCGCAATTACATCCAGTTACAGCGAATGCGGTTTGAGGATCGAATGTACTTATTTTTTGATGTGCAGGGCGAAGAATATGAACGTTATTTATACTTACCGCCCCTCGTGCTGATTTCGCTGGTCGAAAACCTCTTCAAGCACGGTGAACTGGCTGACCCTGACCATCCTGCCCATATCCGCATCCGGCTGGAAGAAAACGGTATATATTATTCGAGCAGCAACCTGAAGAAAGAATTCCCGGTCTATTCGCAGGGGGGCGTCGGCATGAAAAACATTGACAATCAATTAACTAGCCTCTACAAAGAAAAATATAAACGGGTTATTCGGGAAGAAGGCAACGTATACTTTGTAGAAATGTATATTTTAATGCCCGAATCCTGAATAATTACTGCGATTAACCTGATTTATCACCTTTTATAAAAGTGATATACTTAGGTAGCCAAATCCTATATGGTTTCAGTAGTTAATCTATCTCCCGAACCTGTCTAAACTGGTACCTATCGATCTATGATTACCTGCCTGATTCTGGACGACGAACGTGCTGCCATCAATATTCTGACCCGCTACGTAAACGATACGCCTTACCTGAAGCTGGTAGCAAGTACTACCGACGTTTTTGAAGCGGCAGACGTACTCAAGAAAGAATCGATTGACCTGCTGTTCCTGGATATTCAGATGCCCAAACTGACCGGTATCCAGTTTCTGCAACTCCACAACGTAACCTGCAAGGTAATTCTGACAACGGCCTACAGCGAGTACGCTCTGGAAGGGTACGAGTTCAACGTGGTCGATTACCTGCTCAAACCCATTCCGTACCAGCGGTTTCTGAAGGCTACCGAGAAGGTATTCAACCAGCTTTCCCAACCCGAAAAACTACCGGCCAGCCCGGCCGAAACCACGCCTGAAGTCGACTTTATCCTGGTCAAAACCGAGCACAAGGGAAAATTCAGGAAGATAGAACTGACCGATATCGTTTACATTGAAGGGCTCAAGAACTACGTATCGATCTACACCACCAAACGCGAACGGATTGTTACCTATATCGGTATGGGCGAACTGGAAGAGCGGCTGCCTGCCCGCCTGTTCAGCCGCGTACACCGGTCGTACATCGTAGCAACCAATATGATTACCGCCCTGGACGGCAACGAAATTCTGCTAAAGGATGCACCCCGTATCCCTACGTCCGGAAAGTTTAAAGAAGACCTTCTCCTCAAGTTCAGCAAACAGTTTATTCAGACGAAATAAGCGCCGGTTTGCCCATTTGCGTTGCCCCCGCCCGCCCGGTGGGGCCATTCCTGTTGTGCGTTACCTATCCAGTTAGCCTTATGAACTGCCTCCCTTTCTATGTACTACGTCGACCTTTACTCGCTATTCAAACCTACTTTTCCGTACAGCAGCAGCTACAGCAGGGGGTTCCGCTGACGGAGAGCCTGGCGGCCCTGTACCGCGAGCCACTGTTGCAGGATGCGCTCTATTACGCGTCGCCGGAGGTGTACCGACAGTGCCAGAGCTGGCTGGCCGGTACGCTCGACCCGTCGGAGAAGCTGCTCAAAACGTTGTACAAATACATGATCCGTATGGCCACCCGAGCCACGCCCTTCGGCCTGTTCTCGGGCATATCGATCGGAACATGGGGATCCCAGACAGGCGTTCGTTTCGACGGGCAGCAACCCATCCGAACCCACACCCGGCTCGACGCCCATACGCTGGCCCGCCTGCTGCAACGCGTCAGCCAGGCAGACGAGGTGAAGCCGTTTGTGCGCTACCGGGCCAACACCACCACCTACCCCGTTGGACCAGACCTGCGCTACGTAGAAGCCACCCGCGACGCGTCCGTACGGGATGGCTATGTGCTCAGCATTACCGACAACTCCCACTACCTGCAACGGGTGCTGATGGCCGCCCGGACCGGTGCTACCCAGGCCGACCTGACCGCCGTACTCACGCGCGAGGGAATTTCGGAGCAGGAAGCTATCAATTTCCTGACCCACCTGATTGATAACCAGCTACTACTCTCGGAGTTTGAACCAACCCTGACCGGCCCCGATGCCCTGGGCCGGCTCATCGACCGCCTGGCCGGGTTGCCGGGGCAGAAACCTACACTGGCCGTATTGCGGTCGGTACAGGCCAATCTCTGCCACGCCCGCGCAGCCGACTGCATCGCGCTCGAAAAAACGCTCGAACCACTGCTGGGGCCAGCCGACGCCCACATGGTTCAGGGAGACAGCTACTTCCCAACGCTACAGAATACCCTTAGTACGGCCTTCCAGACGGCTCTGCTCGACACCCTCCGCCGGGTTCTGCCCTTCCAGCGCCCACCCACCAACACTTTTCTGACCGAGTTCCGGCAGCGATTCTACGAACGGTATGAAGAACAGGAGGTGCCGCTGCTGCTGGCGCTGGACCCCGACGCAGGCATCGGCTATGGCGGCAGTAACGTATCGTCGGCCCTGCTGGAAGGCCTCACCTGGCCCGTGGCGCAGGCGCAGGATATGGCCTTCAGCCCCCTCCACCAGACCATGCTCCGGCTCTATACCAGTGCCATGCAGCAGGAAAAGCCCGTACTAGTGCTGACCGACGCCGATATAGACAATATGACCGAGGGCCAACCCGCCCCCGCCCTGCCTTCCAGCGGCTACTGGATCGGGTATTTACTGGCCCGTTCGGCCGAAGCCATCGACGCCGGCGACTGGCTGTTCCACCTGGCGGCCAGTGGCGGACCGTCGGCAGGGAATCTGCTGGGGCGTATGGCGCATCTGGATGCTGATCTGGAGCAGGCACTACGGGCCGGACTGCGGCAGGAAGAACAAAGCGACCCCGACGCGCTCTGGGCCGAGATTGTACACCTGCCCGGCGCCCGAACCGCCAACGTGCTTTGCCGACCCGTACTCCGCGACTACGAGATTCCGATCCTGACCGCCGGCAGCGTACCCGACGAGCAACAGCTGCCACTCGACGATCTGTGGGTGTCGGCACCGAAAGGACAGCAGCTCGTGATCCGGTCCCGGCGGTTGGGCAAACGGGTTATTCCGCGCCTGTCAACGGCGCATAACTACTCGCAGGGACTGGCCCATTACCGGTTTCTGTGTGATTTGCAGATGCAGGAAGGCCGGCTGAATGTGGGTTGGGACTGGGGGCCGCTGGCGTCGCTGCCGCAGTTGCCGCAGGTACGCTACAAAAACGTTATTCTGAGCCGGGCGTCCTGGCGGCTGAGCAGTGCCGACTGGCCGTTGACAAAATCTGACTGGATTGCCAGCTGGCGGGCCAGCTACCGGGTACCCCGCTACGTAGTGCTGGCCGAAGCCGATAACGAACTACCGCTCGATCTGAACTGTGGGCTGAGCTGCGCGCTGCTGACCGAAGAACTGCGGAAACGGGGTCAGCTTCAGCTCAAAGAGTGGCTGCTGTCGGAGCAGACCTGCTGGGCGGGTGAGGTCGGCCACGAGCGGGTTAGCGAGCTGATTCTGCCGATGACCTTTCCCCGGCCCGAACGTCTGGCCTACGAACCAGCGCAAAATACCACTACCCTCCGGCGCAGTTTTCCGCCCGGCAGTGAGTGGCTTTATCTGAAGATTATTACGGGCGAACAAACCGCCGAGCAGCTGCTGACTGATCAGCTTCCGTGGCTCATTGACGGACTGCGGACGAGCGGATTGCTGCGGCAGTGGTTCTTTGTGCGGTATAACCAGCCTGAACCCCACCTGCGCCTGCGGTTCCAGAGCGAGCCCGGTCAGGCATCGGCCCTGCTGACAGATGTAACGGGCTGGCTGCAGCAGCTGACGGCCGAGGGGTCCGTTTACCGCATACAGGTCGACACCTACCACCGGGAGGTGGAACGATACGGTGCCGGGCGAATTCTGTATTGTGAAGAATGGTTTTGTCAGGAGAGTGAGCTGCTGCTGCCCGTATTGCAGGACATCAGCCAGCACGACGACAGCCGACGGCTTTATTATGCCTGTGGCCTGACGGATCGTCTGCTCGACCAGTGGCAGATTCCTCTTGCCGAACGGACGCGGCTGCTAACGGCCTTCCGGGATGCGTTCAGCCGCGAGTTCCGGGCCGACAAGGCCTTACTCGTTCAGCTTGACCAGCACTACCGGCTCTACCGGCCCCTGATACACGACGCGCTGACAGCGTTTGTGCCACCCGTAGACATAAGCCCGTATAACCAGCGCAGTCAGCGGCTGGTGTCGCAGCTGCGAACAACGGTATGCAATGACCAGCAGCTCGAAGAGCTGCTGTTTCCCATGCTGCACATGCTGCTAAATCGGATTTTTCCGACCGAAAACCGTCGGCACGAATTTCTGGTGTATCATCTGCTGACCAAAGAATACACCTCCCTGCTGAAGCGAAACCGATAGGCGCTTCGGCACGGGCCTAGTTCCCCGAATGGGGCATACGCGGACTCGTTTCCATTAACCGGATCTGCTCTTCTATAGCATCCAGGTCGTTCTGCGTCACGGCGAACAGCGCGTCGTCGTTCGAATCAACATCGTCGAAATTCATCCAGTCGGAGCCGGACAGGTTCGTTAGTTTCATGACTTTTGGTAATTAGCGTATAGAACGGATAGGAAAAGCAAGGCAGGTGGCCGGTCGGGCTAGAACCCGATGGAGCGGGTGCTACGGTTCAGCCCCGGCGAACCATCGAACGAATTCCATTGCTCGTTGACCAGCAGGTCGTCGGCATCGGCCGAGCCCGACCGAACAGATTTGCAGTAACCGCCGGGTGCAGCCCAGGCGTTGAATTGTGCGGTACCCGAGTTCAGCGTGTTCAGGTTGTAGAGGTACGTGGTCATGGCCGTTTGTAGTTTCGTTTGCGTTTCGATGGATTGAAGTTGCTACCGGATTCGGCCGAAAAAAAAGATTTTACACGAACCCGCCGATTGCCTGCCCAAATGTCCTTTTTCCCGATACGCCAATCGGCCCGGTGGCTGGTGGGAAGCGGGCCGGATCCCTGTTTTTCAGCCACAGTTGCGGTTCTTTTCGTTATCTTTACCGTCCGATTCCTGCTTCTATTTGCCTGCGATGCCCACAACAATTGATCAGCCGTTCGATGACCTGAAGACCCGCCTGACGGGCGATTTCTTTACGGATACAACCCATCGGACGCTCTACGCCACCGACGCATCGGCCTACCGCGAGATGCCGGCGGCCGTGGCGGTTCCTAAAACGATCGACGACCTCAAAACGCTCATCGCCTTCGCCCGGCAGCACAAGCTGTCGCTCATTCCGCGCACGGCGGGTACGTCGCTGGCCGGGCAGGTCGTTGGCGCCGGTATCGTGGTCGACGTCTCGAAGCATTTTACGCAGATTCTGGAAGTAAACGCCGAAGAGCGCTGGGTACGCGTGCAGCCCGGCGTCGTGCGCGATGAGCTGAACCGGTTCCTGAAACCCTACGGCCTGTATTTCGGCCCCGAAACCTCAACGGCCAACCGGGCCATGATCGGCGGTATGGTCGGCAACAACTCCTGCGGCTCCAACTCGGTCGTATATCGCGATACGCGCAACCATACGCTGTCGGTAAAAGCACTGCTGGCCGATGGCTCCGAAGCAGAGTTTAGTCCCATGAGCGGCTGGGACTTCACCAAACAGGTCAGCGCAGCCAGCCGCAAAAACGGGTCTGCCACCCTGGCCGACAAGATCCTGCTTAAAACCAGCGCCATCCTCTCCGACCCGGCCAACCAGGACGAAATCCGGCGCAACTTTCCCAAGCGCACCATCGAACGGCGCAACACCGGCTACGCCCTCGACGAGGTGCTGGAGATGGAGCCATTTACGCCGACCGGGCCGCCTTTCAACCTGGCCAAATTTATTGCCGGCTCCGAAGGGACGCTTTGCTTCCTGACCGAAATCAAGCTGAACCTGGTGCCGCTGCCGCCCAAAGAGACTGGCCTGGTCTGCGTTCACTGCCACTCCATCGATGAGTCGCTGCGCGCTACGCTGGTGGCCCTGAACTACGGCCCCTACGCCGTTGAACTCATCGACGATATTATTCTGGAACGGGCCGACGAGAATGCCGAACAGCGAAAAAACTCGTTTTTCGTGCAGAAAACACCGACCAACCATTTTCCCATCATTCTGGTCGTTGACCTCTCGCGTGATACCCGCGCCGAAATCGAGCAGTTGGCCGCGCAGATGGAAGCCGAGATGCGGGCGGCCGGACTGGGCTACCACTTCCCGCTCCTGTTCGGCGACGATACCAAAAAGATCTGGACGCTCCGCAAGGCCGGTCTCGGCCTGCTGGGCAACCTCCCCGGCGACGAAAAAGCGGTGGCGGTCATTGAAGATACGGCGGTCGACGTACGCGACCTGCCCGACTACATCCGCGAGTTCAACGAGATTCTGCGGAAGCACAACATGACGTCGGTTCACTACGCCCATGCCGGGTCGGGTGAGCTACACCTACGGCCAATTATCAACCTGAAAACTGCCGAAGGCCACCGGCAGTACCGACTCATTGCCGAAGAAATAGCCACGCTCGTCAAGAAATACAACGGCTCCCTCTCGGGCGAACATGGCGACGGGCGGCTCCGGGGTGAGTTTATCCCGCAAATGGTTGGGCCGCACAACTACGAGCTGATGCGGCAGATCAAGCATACCTGGGACCCCGACGGCATCTTCAACCCCGGCAAGATTGTAGAAACGCCCCCCATGGATACGTTTCTGCGCTACGAAGCCGGTCAGCAGACACCCCGCTTCCAGACTTATTTCCGCTACCACAATCAGGACGTGCTGCAGCATGCCGAGCAGTGCAACGGCTCGGGCGACTGCCGCAAAACCCAATCGTCGGGCGGAACGATGTGCCCCAGCTACATGGCTACCCGCAACGAAAAAGACACGACGCGGGCGCGGGCCAACATCCTGCGCGAGATGCTGACCCACTCGCCGAAAGACAACCGATTCGACCACGAAGAAATCAAGCAGGTATACGACCTCTGTTTGTCGTGCAAAGGCTGCAAGAACGAATGCCCGTCCAACGTGGACGTAGCCAAGCTCAAGGCCGAGTTTCTGCAGCATTACTACGACACCAACGGCGTACCGATCCGGTCGCGGCTGATTGCCAACTTCACCCGGTTGGCGGGGCTGGCCAGCTACATACCCTGGGCCTGGAACGGGGTGCTGGGAACGCCCGCTCTCCGGCGTATTGCCAACCGCATCGTCGGTTTTCACCCCGACCGGACCATGCCGCTGCTGGGCAAAACGACCGTGCGGGCCTGGAGCCAGCGCCAGCCCGTTGCCAAACCCGAGGGGGCAGCTCCCCGGCTTTATCTCTTCTGCGACGAGTTTACGAACTACAACGATGTAGAAGTCGGCAAGAAAGCCATCGAACTGTTCCGGCGGCTGGGCTACGAGCTTATCATCCCCGAACATGGCGAGAGTGGCCGGGCGGCTCTGTCGAAGGGCATGCTGAAATATGCCAAAACCCTGGCCGAGCGGAACATCCGCGCCCTGAGCCAGCTTATCACCGCCGAAACGCCCCTGGTCGGGCTGGAACCATCGGCCATCCTGACCTTCCGCGACGAATACCCCGACCTGGTCGATGAGTCGCTGGTGGCCGATGCGAAGCGGATTGCCGAACACGCGCTGACGTTTGAGGAGTTCATAGCGCGCGAGTCCGACGCGGGACGCATCCGGCCCGAGCAGTTCACCGACGAAACCCGGCTCATCAAGCTCCACGGCCACTGCCAGCAGAAAGCCGTATCGTCGCTGGTGCCGGGGAAGAAGTCGCTCTCACTACCTAAAAACTACACCGTACAGCTGATTCCGTCGGGCTGCTGCGGCATGGCGGGTTCGTTTGGCTACGAAGCCGAGCATTATGAGGTATCGATGAAGATCGGGGAGCTGGTGCTGTTTCCGGCGGTTCGGCAACAACCCGACGAGGTCATCATTGCCGCACCGGGCACCTCCTGCCGCCACCAGATCCACGACGGCACCGGCCGAACCGCCCAGCACCCCGCCGAAATCCTCTTCGACGCGCTGAAATGAAAAAGGTAGTGGCGGTACGACTTGCGGGTCATGCCATCACTACCTTCCTCAATAAGCACCAGAACCTATTCCTCTTCTTCGCCTTCGCCTTTCATCAGCTCGGCTTCGAGCAGGTAGGCTCCTTTGATCACGACCTTAGAGAGATCGGCCGGCGTTATGACTTCGAGACGGCCGTTCTCGGCGATGCCCAGCCGCACCGGAATCCGTTTGTAAGTGCGGGCTTCGCTGGTGGCTACGAAAACGAAACCGTTCTGCCCTTTCCGGACAACGGCCTCTTCGGGCAGGGTTGTGGCCAGGCGCGCGCCCGTCAGGATGCGGGCGTTCAGGAACATGCCGGGAATAAGCCGGGCTTCCTGCGCTTCATTATCGATATGGCCGTGTACGGTAATGGTCCGGGCCTCGCCTTCGAACGCCTTGCCGACCAGATAGACCCGGCCGCGGAGGGTGCCCGACCCCAGCTTCGGATCGGTAAGCTCGATCACCTGCCCGTTCTTCACCTTGTAGGCATCGGCCTCGTAAACGCTCAGTTCGAGGTGTTTGTGCGACTGATCCATGACTTGGAACAACACATCGGCCGTGGCTACCTGCTGACCCAGATGCACGGAAGACACCGTAACATACCCCGCCACCGGCGACGTTATCCGCATCACCGGCGACAACTTCCCCGACTGCAGCGACTCGACCGACGTACCCAGCGTGCGGAGCTTGAGCGCCAGCGAGCTGACCAGCGCCCGGTTGCTGCCGTAGTCGGCCTCGACCTGTTCGAGTCGCTTGCGGGCGCCCACGTCTTCGCTGATCAGCGTCTGCTGCCGTTTCAGCTCGGCCTGCTGATAAACTAACTGACTGACGGCCTGCAGGTAATCCTGCTGCATCTGAATATAGTCGAGGCTTTGCAGGGTGGCCAGGGTAGCCCCTTTCCCGACGCGCTGACCGGGCAGTACGTTTACGCTCTTGATCACCCCGCCAATCAACGGACTGATCGACGCCATATACTGCGGAGGCACATCAACGGTTCCCGTCGTTTTCACCTCGTCGTTTACCGTTGTCTGGCTGGCCGATCCCAGCTGCAGCCCTATGGCCTTCAGCTGGCCGGGGGTAAGTGAAATCTGGTCAGCGGGACCGGCGGCCGGCGTTTCTTCGGCCGCGTTTTCGTCGTTTTTTTGCGGGGTGTTACAGGCCAGCAGGGCCAGGGTCGTATAGAAAATCAGGATGTATTTCATCGGTATGGTCGTTAGTCGATGCCCAGCAGCTGCTCAGCCTGGATCACCACGGTGGTATAATTAAACAAAGCGCTGAGGTACTGCTCTTCGATGGCAAACGCCTGCTGAATGGCCTGAAAAAACTCAACGTAATCGATTTCGCCCGCGCGGTAGCTCCGCAGCGCCGTCGACTGGATCAGCCGGGCCTGGGGCAGGGCGGCTTCGTCGAAATAAGCGAGCGAGGCCCGCAGCGTTGCGGCATTGCGCTGCAGGATGGCCAGCTGGCCGGTTAGCTGCGTTTGCGCGTACTGAAAGTTGGCGTCGGTCAGTTGTTCGTTGATGCGGGCGGCTGCAATCCGGGCTTTGGTGGCCTGCGCAAACAGCGGAAACGACACCCCGGCCTGCAGCACGTTGAAACTCAGCTCCCGGTTGATCGACTGGTTGTAATAGCCAACCAGCAGATCGGGCTTGAGCCGCTGCCGCTCCAGATAGGTCTGGTTGCGGCTGATGGTCCGCTCCTGCTGCAGAACCGCCAGCGCCGGGTTGGTATCGGCCACCGGCCCGGCATCGGCCGTAGCCAGTGGTGTTCCGGCGGGCAGGTCGCGCCGGAGGGCTATCGTCGTGTCGATGATTACCGGGTCGGGCGTGTTGATCAGCAGCTGCAAGGCCCGGGTGTGGGCCTCTATGTCGGCCCGGAGGGTGAGCTGGCGCAGCCGCACGCTCTGCAGGCGCGTATCGGCCGAGACCTGCTCGAGCCGGTTGGTTTCGCCGGTTTTGTACCGTACGCCAGCCGCCCGGGCCGCATTCTGGAACAGGCTATCCTGTCGGCGCAACAGGGTGGCCAGCCGGTTATCGAACAGCAGCTGATAATAGGCCTGCTTCACACTCGTGGCCAGTTGCAGCCGCCGGAGGGCCAGCCGCCGTTCGGCCGCCGTGGCGGTGCTCTGGTACAACTGCCGCTGCGCCCGGTAGAACGACGGCAGCGCGAACGACTGCGTAACCCCTACAATATAATCGGTTGGCTGAGCCTGGGTTTGCCCGACCTGAACCTCAACACCGGTTTTGGCCGGATCGAAGGCCGATCCGATCAGGGCCCGCTGGCTCTCGGCTTCGAGCGCACTGCCGCGCAGCAGCAAACTCTGCCGACTGGCCGTCTCTACGGCCTGCCCCAGGTTGAGCCGGGTTGTCTGGCCGCTGGTCGAGGTAGCCAGGCCCAGCAGCAGCAGTCCCAGGGCGGTGGGTAAGGGCGCTGACGACGGATTCTGGCGTTTTCTTGTCCAACCCGCAACCAGGCTGTACAATACCGGCAGCACCACCAGCGTCAGCAGCGTAGCGGTAATCAGGCCACCGATTACGACCGTAGCCAGCGGCTTCTGCACCTCCGCCCCGGCCGATGTCGACAGCGCCATCGGCAGAAATCCCAGCGACGCTACAGCCGCCGTCATGATCACCGGCCGGAACCGGACCCGCAGTCCGTGCAGTATCCGGTCGTAGACGTTTTGGTCCCCCTGCTTTTCGAGCTCGTTCAGATAGCCGATCAGCACGATTCCGTTCAGTACGGCCACCCCGAACAGCGCAATAAAGCCGACCCCCGCCGAAATACTGAATGGCATATCGCGCAGCCACAGCGCCAGCACGCCCCCTACAGCCGCCAGCGGAATGGAGCTGAAGATCAGCAGCGCATACGTCAGCGAGTTGAACGTGGCGAAGAGCAGCACAAAAATCAGGAACAGCGCTACGGGAACGGCAACACTAAGCCGTTCTTTGGCTTTTTCGAGGTTTTCGAACGCCCCGCCATAAGTATAGTAATAGCCGGGCGGGAGTTTGATTCGGGGTTCGATCTGGCTGCGGATGTCGTTGACCACGCTCTCTACGTCGCGGCCCCGGATACTGACCCCAATCGTGATGCGTCGTTTGGTACCGTCGTGCGAGATCTGCGCCGGGGCCTGAATGTAGCTCACCGTGGCCACCTCACTCAACGGAACACTTCC
Organism: Spirosoma sp. 209; assembly: GCF_002006735.1. Lineage (NCBI taxonomy): Bacteria > Pseudomonadati > Bacteroidota > Cytophagia > Cytophagales > Cytophagaceae > Spirosoma > Spirosoma sp. 209. The sequence continues at coordinate 750,151 of NZ_MVEC01000001.1, forward strand.
GCCCTGCGGCAGGGGAACGTACAGCCCGCTCAGGTCGGTCAGGCCCTGCCGGCTGGTGCTGGCCAGCCGCACCACCATATCGTACCGACGCTCGCCTTCGTAGACCGGCCCGGTAATTTCGCCCGCAAAACCGGCCTTGATCAGCCGGTTCACGTCGGCCACGGACAATCCGTACTGCACCAGCCGCGCACGGTCATACTGTACATTGATCTGCGGCAGACCAACCGTCTGCTCGACCCGCAGCCCGGCCACGCCCGGCACCGCTTCGATGAGCCGACCGGCCGCATTGGCCCGTTCGAACAGCGTTTGCAGATCGTCGCCGAAGATTTTGACGACAATGTCGGACTTAACGCCCGTAATCATTTCGTTGAAGCGCATCTGAATCGGTTGGGTAAACTCAACCCCGGCACCCGGCACTTCCTGGGCCAGCACCGCGCCCATTTTTTCGGCCATATCGTCGCGGTCAGTCGCGTTGGTCCAGTCGGCCCGGTCTTTCATCGTAATCATCAGGTCTACCTGTTCAACGGGCATCGGGTCGGTCGGGATTTCGGAGGCACCGATGCGGCCCACAATCTGCTTTACTTCATGAAAATGGGTACGGAGGGCTTTCTGCGCTTTCAGCGACGCGTCGATAGTAGCCGAGAGCGACGTGCCCGACGGCATCCGGAAGTCGATGGCCATATCGCCTTCGTCCAGCTGCGGAATGAACTCGCCCCCCAGCCGCCCAAACAGCAGCACCACCCCGGCCAGCATCGCGAGCGCCACCGCTACCGTCGTTTTCCGCCAGCGCAGAGCCAGTCTGGCCAAGGGCTCATACTGCCGGTAGAGCCAGTCCATCAGCCGGTCCGACAGGGTACGGCGGGTGTCGAGCGTTTTGGGCAGCAGCAGGGCCGACATCATAGGTACGTACGTCAGCGACAGCACCAGCGCGGCCAGGATGGCAAACCCCACCGTTTCGGCCATCGGGCGAAACATCTTACCCTCGATACCCGTCAGCGACAAAATCGGCAGGTATACGATCAGGATAATAATTTCTCCAAACGCAGCCGACCGCCGGATTGCCGATGCCGACTCGAACACCGCTTCATCCATTTCTGCCTGGGTGAATGAGCGCTTGAGCGACTGAGCGATTGACGAAGACCCATTTGCTGAACCAAGCCTTGAAAAGTGGTGAAGGACGGCTTCGACAATGATGATCGACCCGTCGACGATCAGGCCGAAGTCGATGGCACCCAGGCTCATCAGGTTGGCCGACAGCCCCAGCGTTTTCATCATGCCGAGCGTGAAGAGCATGGCCAGCGGAATAACCGACGCCACGATGAGCCCCGCCCGCCAGCTGCCCATCAGCAGCAGCAGCACCGTAACCACGATCAGCCCCCCTTCAACCAGGTTGCGGGTAACGGTGGTGATGGTTTTGCCGATCAGTTTGGTCCGGTCAATGAACGGCACGATTTTAACGCCTTCCGGCAACGACGCCTGGATACGCCCGATGCGCTCTTTCACCCCCCGAATCGTCGTTTCGGAGTCGGCTCCTTTCAGCATCAGCACGATACCGCCCACGGCCTCGCCGTCGCCGTTGCGGGTCAGCGCCCCGAACCGAACCGCATGCCCGAACCGAACCGTGGCAACGTTCCCGATCCGCACCGGCACCGATGTGCCGCCGGGGCCATCGTGACTGGTACGGACAATGATGTTTTCTATATCTTTCAGCGACGAGACAGCCCCTTCGCCCCGGATAAAATAGGCCTGGCTGTTGCGTTCGATGTACGACCCACCCGTGTTGGCGTTGTTGCGGGCCATGGCGTCGGCCAGTTCGGTGAGGGTGATGCCCGCAGCCCGCAGCCGGTCGGGGTCAACGGCCACTTCGTACTGCTTCAGAAAGCCGCCGAAACTGCTGATCTCGATCACGCCCGGAATACCCGCCAGCTGGCGCTTTACGATCCAGTCCTGAATACTACGCAGCTCCGTCAGCGAATATTTGCCTTCGTAGCCCCGCTGCGGCACCAGCGTATACTGGTATATTTCGCCCAGACCCGTAGTGATCGGCGCCAGGAACGGCCGACCATAATCGGCCGGAATGTCTTTGAGGGCGTTCTGCATCTGCTCCGACACCAGCTGCCGGGCTTTGAGCATGTCGGTATCTTCGGTAAACACGACCGTCAGCACCGACAGGCCGAGCTTGGACACCGACCGGATTTCCTCGACGTTCTGGAGGTTGGCCATGGCCAGTTCCAGCGGGGTGGTCACAAACCGCTCGGCTTCCTGAGCGGCCAGGGCGGGCGTTTGGGTAATGACAACGACCTGGTTGTTGGTTATATCGGGAACGGCATCGATGGGCAGGTTCCAGGCCGAGTAGCCGCCCCAGCCCACAAGCGCCAGCACGAAGGCGCCAATGACGAGTTTATTCCGAATACTAAATCGGATGATAGCATCAAACATGAATACAGGAAGAACACAGGCCGATGGAGCGGCCTGATGAATGAGTAGTGCGTTTATGCAGGGGCTACAACGATCGGTCAGCACCGACCACTACAGCAACGACCGGCCGCATCGAAACGACCGAAAGCAAATAGGCAGGACAAGGTCGATCAGGCCTGGTGGCGCGGGGGCTGGAGCAGCGACGTAAACGCCTGACGGGCATTCATGAGCTGCAGCCGGAATACCGCTATCGATAGCCGTTCCACCGCAAACGGCTCACTACAGGTCAGGAAAACGACGGGTACAAAATCGTAGGCCGATGCGCCCCCATCGAACGATGGCAGGCGGTTGTGGCTGTGTTTGGGCGCTTTGCAGTGCTGCGAATCCGGCAGGTAGTGCTCGGTCAGAAACGACCAGAACGTCAGCGGTCGCCCTTCTTCCCGTTCGTGCTGATGATAATGGGTAAGCAATTCGGGCAGTCGAACCGCCTGCTCGGCGCTCATTGGCGGCAGTAAACTCCCGACAAAGAGCATGAGGGCCAGCCCAACTGACAAAAACTGCTTCATAGAGAACGGCTTTTTATTCGCTGATTTTACGGCTAATTTAGCAAAGTTCTGTCCTGATAACGCCATTGATTATGAAATCGTTGTTCGTCTGGATGCCAGCCACGCTATTTGGAATAGGTCTATGGCTCTCGTTTCCAGGTTCAGCCGGGGCGCAGGACTTTCCGCAATCGTGGTACGGTCAGTGGCGCGGGCCGCTGCTCATCCGATCGGCCCAGGGCACCACCCAAACCGTGGCTATGCAGCTCGACATTGGCCCCATAGACGCCGATCGGGCCAGCTTTGTCATTACCTATACCACCGGAAACCAGATCGACACCCGCGCCTACGAGCTCATTACGGTAGACGCCAAACGCGGCCAGTACGTTGTCGATGAGAAAAACGGGATTCGGATCAACCAATACCGGCTCGGGAATCGACTGCTCTGCCAGTTCGATCTGGCAACCAACCGCCTGCAAACCGCCTACGAGCTGACCGGTCCCAACACGCTTACGTTTGAGGTGATGACCAGCGGCCCCTTGCCCGGCAGCTCCGCCAGTGGGCCAGTGCCGAGAGGGCAGGCCGCTCCTTCGTCGGTTTCGGGCTATCCGGCCAACGGGTTTCAGCGGGCCGTTTTGCAACGGCAATAGCGATTACCAGCCTCAGAACGGGTAGGAAATTAGGAAACCGGATGCGGCATTCGCCAGTAATTCGGATCGTCATGCTGATACGCCTGATCGACCCGACTCAGCCGAACGCCGTATACAACTCTACTGCGTTTGCGGGGTGTGTTCAGGGACCTAGTTGTTGGTACAGAGGTAGCCCGCCTACAACCGCTGACCGGCGTAAACGTAGGTTGTGTTACGATATGATCACGACACTGAAGGAACGTCTGTTTTTGCGAATGGCCATTCCTTTCGGAAGCGCGTCGACAGCAGAAAGGCCACTACGCCCAACGCCATAACGATCAGCCCCGAGCGCATGAAGGCCCAGCCGGTTGAATAGAAAATAAACAGCCAGACGCCTATAGCCAGGAGTACCGGCAACGGGTAGAGCGGCATCCGAAACGGAAAATCCGCGGCCCGGCGACCCCGCCGACGGTGTAGCAGCAGCAAGCCCACGGCCTGTCCCACGAACTGCACCACGATACGCATGGCCAGAATAGCCGTAATGACATCGCCCAGCCGGAACAGCAGGCTAAATACGAAACCCAGCCCACCCAGAAACAAGAGCGACACGTACGGAAACTGCCGCGTAGGATGCAGCCGGGCGAAGATCCGGAAGAACTGCCCATCGACGGCGGCCGCGTAGGGCACCCGCGAATACCCCAGCAGCACGGCAAACAGCGACGAAAACGCCACCACCAACACCAGCACCGTAGCCAGCCGGGCCGCTCCTGACCCGTAAATCGTTTCAACGAAGGTACTTACGATGAAGGTACTCTCCTGCGCCTGCCGCCAGGGTACCACGCTTACCACGCTGATGTTCATGAGCAGATACAGAAGAGCGATGCCCACTACCGAGATAAACATACTGGCCGGAATATTTCGGGCCGGGCGCTGGATCTCACCGCCGAGGTGACAGATGTTATAATAGCCAAGGTAACAGTAGATGGTTTTGACCGAAGCCTGCCCCAGTCCGGCCGCCAGCAGTCCGCCACTCAGCGACCCCATCGCTCCGAACGTTTCGCTGAGCGGCACCCGGATATGAGTCAGCCCCCCCACAATGATCCAGCCGAGGGTGAGCAGTACAGCGCCCCACATAACCAGCCCGATCCGGCCTACGGAGTCGATCTTGCGGTACAGCAGCGCAATGATCAGCAGCACGACGCCCCCCGACACCACCCGATGCTGCCACTCGCTGAGCGGCACCAGATAGGATGCGTACTGAGCAAACCCGATGGCACCGGACGCCACCACCAACGGAGCCTGAATGAGCGTTTGCCAGACGTACAGGAACGAAAGCAGACGCCCCCAGCGCCGTTCGCCGTACGAAATCTTCAGGAAGTTATAGCTCCCACCCGCCTGCGGGAAGGCTGCTCCCAGCTCGGCCCAGACAAAGGCATCGATCAGCGAAACCACCGCTCCCAATACCCAGGCCCACAAAAACAGCGGACCGCCCAGCGTTTTTATGACCAGCGGCAGCACCACAAACGGCCCGATACCAACCATGTCGATCATGTTCAGCGCGGTACCCTGTACGAGCGTCAGCTGCCGGGGCAGCGCCCCCCCCGAATCGGGAGTGGGTATGGGGCGAGAAGATTCAGAAGGCGTAGAATCGATCAATCCGGTAACGGATAAAAGAAGACAAAAGGATATCTATCGACCAACGGCTAAACCCGCCCCAAAAGTTCGCCGGTGGCGAGGCCGGTACCTCAGCAGACCCCAGGCAGCCTGTTGATTATAGAACAAATACTATAGACTAAGGTTAAATTAAATGAAACAGGTATTTACGGTTTCGTTCTAACTCAATCGGTATGAAAAAGGCAATCATTCTCAGCGCGGCCTTCGCTATAGGCATAGCCCTCGACTCGGCGGCACAAAGCAAGTCGGCCAAAACGAGCAACGGCGGTGTTGTTTCGCAACAGGGCGGGGCCACCAAACAGAGCAGTCAGTCGACTACGGCAAAGGCAACGCCTGTTGAGGGCCTGGAGCGTCGGGGCAGCGGCAAAATGGCATCCGGCGTCAGTCGCAACGGCAATACCAACCTGTCGCCCAACCAACCTACCAATACGCAGGGTAGTACCTCACAGGGCTCAGCCAGTGTACCATCGGGGGGCGGAGCGAAGGGCACGCGCGTAGCCGAATCGAAATCGAGAAGTTCGGCAACAGCGGCCAAGAGCACGAAAAACGGCACGGCTACCGACGGTGGACTAACCAGCGGAGGCACGCCTACCTACGGTGGTGCTAAAGGCAGCTCAGCGTCGACTTCGGGGTCTACGGGTGGCTCGCAGCGGCCAACCTCCACCGCCGGTGTGCAGAAAGAAGCCAAAACCAGCGATAAAAATGTCAGCACGAACGGGCCACAGCCCACCGGCGCTGGCAAGCCCGGCACCCCCGCCGGAGCTGCCGCGGGTAAGAAAACGGGTGGCAACAGCTACCCACAGGGCGGCAAAAACCAGTAGCCATTACAATAGAAAAAGCCGCTTCCCGGACTGAGAAGCGGCTTTTTCTATTGTGATCGAACAGCTTAGTTGAGCAGCTCGTCGAACGTCAGGCTCAGGTAATAGGTCGATCCTACGTAGGGGTTACCATAAGCCTGGAAGTACGGCTTGCCGAACAGGTTGGTAGCGCCCAGTTTCACAATCGACTTGATCCGCTGCACTTTGTAGTTCACCTGCGCGTCGAGGTTGCTGATGGCCGGCACGATGGTGTTGGTATAGAGCGGGATACCGGTTTCAGATGGCTGCGCAAAGCCTTCCCAGGTAAACGAATCCTGGTGCTTGAACGCTACGGCAAAGCCGATGTTCGAGCCACCGACCGGGCGTTTGTTGAAGCCAACGTTCCAGCGATATTTTGGCGTATTGAACGCGGCCGTCTGCAACTCGGGCGAGGGCGTAAAGTTATTGAGCGTGTTGTTCGCGATGTTACCCGTCAGGCCGTAGCCTTTCGGCAGGGAGTAGTTCAGCCCAATAGCCCATCCAGACGCGGTGATATTTTCGCTGCTGTTGGCTGGTAACGAAAATACCCGGCGGGTATCCCCACTAAATACCCCCGACGCTTCCGGCAGCAGACCCGGCGCAATAGAACGCGTCGGTTGCAGCAAAATCACACTACCAATGAAGTTGGTGTATACGCTGTAGTAGTAGTAAGCATCGACAAACAGCCGTTTGTTGAATACGCCCCGGTAGCCAATTTCGTAGTTCGCTACGCGCTCGGGCTTGAACTCTTTACGCTGGTAGGGCTTGAGGTTTCCGATGTTGGCATTGACGGCCAGCCCCTGGACAACCGTAGTCCGGTTGGCGGAAAGAGCAGCCGGTAGAGCAGCCTGTACCTGCTGCTGGATAACGGTTGCGGCTGCACTGGCCGGAATCTGACCAGCGGCCACGGCTGCCTGTACGCCGGCCGTTACCTGAGCCGTTACCTGCTGGGTAATCAGCGCATCAGCTTGCGCTATAGTTGCCTGACTGGCAGCCGTAGCCTGAATAGCGGCTCCTACCGCCGTTACGTCGGGCCGGGTATACGAGTTCTGGAGGTTGTAGCGCGTATAGAACTCAGGCAGACCGCCAATCAGACGGGCGTTGGGCACCAGCAGATCGATGTACTGGTTCTGGGTGGTGGGAATCCGGAAACCGGTCTGGTACGACACCCGGAAGTTATGCTCCCCGAACGTAGCCACGGCCGATACGCGGGGCGTAAACTGGCCAGCAAAGTTCTGGTTCTTGTCGTAACGCATCGATCCGGTCAGTTTCAGGTGCTCGCTGAACAGCGATTTGCTGACCTGCGCAAACCCGCCAAACTCCGTAATACCGATCCGGCCCGTACGGCCTTCTACGTTGTCGGCAAACAGGGTTCCTTCCGACCCCAGCTCATACTGCCGCAGGTTACCCCCAATCAGCACATCGGCAAATTTGATCTGGTTCTTGAAGTTGTATAAGCCTTCCACGTGGTACAGGTTCGACTTATCCTGAAAAGCACCACCGCCCTGGTTGATGGGCGTGTTGCGAACCCGCTCGTAAAGGGTGTTGTAGGCATCGGTGCCCGGTATGGGCCGCCCTTGATCAGCCACGCCCCGCGCCGTCAGGTGAGCCGCGTCGTCGGCCTGACCCGCCGAACGAGCCTGCACGTATGCGCCAACGTACTGGCCAAACCAGGTTGAGCTTGGCTTCCAGGCTTCGTTGAGGAAGATACTGGCCAGTCCGGCCGTATAGGACTTACCCGACCGCTCCTGCGTGGTATAGGCCCGCAGGGTAAAGTTGTCGCCCCGTAGTTCGAGTTTACCCTGCGCCAGGCTGAAATCACGCAGCGAATACCGGCCGTTACCCGTGTAGACCGTTGTGCCGAAGCCGTAGTTCACCTGCCCGATCAGCTCTATTTTATCGGTAAGGCGGTAATGAACAGCGCCGTTCACTTTCAGACTTTTGGTGTTATAGTCGACCAAATTCACCTCCGGATAACCCGTACGGCTCACGTTCCGGTCGGGCAGCAGACCGAGGGCAGCCGCTGGCAATAGCCGCGCCGTGATCAGCGCCTGTCCTACCGAACGCAGGTTGGCCTGGGCTTCGTCGCCGTAGGTGTTTGTACCGTCGTAGTTGATGGCCGTTCCGGGGCCCCGGTTCGGGTCGGCATTGCCTTCTACTCCGTTGAGCGGGTTCAGGTTGGTGTAGTTGTTGGCCTGCCAGTCCTGCGCTTTCAGGTAGGCCAGGTTTACCTTGAACGCCAGCTTGTTGTTAAACGCTTTGGCGTAGCGGATCGACGCGTCGTAGAAGCCGGTGTTCTGCGTGGTGCGGTTCGAGGCACTCATGATTCCGGTTTTCACGTTAGCGCTCAGGCCCTGGTACAGGAACGGACTTTTGCTGTTCAGCAGAATCAGCCCCTGAATGGCGTTTGGCCCGTAGAGCGCCGATGCCGCACCCGGCAAAATCTCGACACTCTCGATATCCTGCTCCGGAATACCGGCAATATTGTCGACCGGGAAGTTCAGACCGGGGGCCGAGTTATCCATTCCGTCAATCATCTGCACCGTACGCGGGTTACCCGTTGCCCCAAAACCGCGCATGTTGATTGACTTGAACAACAGTCCCTGGGTTGCGATATCGACACCTTTCACGTTAGACAGACCGTCGTAGAAGTTTGCCGAGGGGGTGCTCTGAATAGCCCGCAGATCCATTTTCTCGACCGATACCGGCGATTTCAACACGCTCTCCTCAACCCGCGATGCCGATACAACGACCTCCTGGCCCAACAGCACCTGTTCTTTAAGCAGGATGTTCAGGGTGGTCCGGCTCTCATTGATCGTGAATTCCTGCGACTGAAATCCAACCCCGGTGACCTGAATGACAAACGGACGTTCGGTGTTGGTGGTCAGCGAGAAGTTTCCTTTTGTATCGGTAATCGTTCCGATCACCTTTCCTTTAACGGCAATGCTGATACCAGCAAGCGGTTCTTTCTGGGCATCATCTGTTATTTTACCAGTGATCGTGCCTTGCGCCAAGGCGGCAATACTGGCTGAACAGACTACCCAAAGCACAAATAATGAGTGGGCAATAAATTTGCTCATAGGACTTATAAAATAGACGTGGGTTATGAGATAACTGGCTCGTTTGTGCGGATAAAATTAAACATTAGCCTGAGTTTAGTACTAATTTTTCTTGCCATTTATAAATTTTTTCCCCGGTTTTTACCGGTTTGTCGTCATTTATCGGATTTAATTCACTAATTTGTCTATTAAGGGTTACATATTTTTGGAGTCAAACTGTTTATGGTTTTTGGCGCGCAGTAACTTAATAATAAATCTGTAGTGTATCTGGCCAATAGAGCGACCAGACCTTTAACCGTGTTTTTTCAAGTGGTTACCCCGCCCCAGCCGGTACTGATCTGTCCTATGTTTCACCATCACCCGCCCGCTTACTCTGTTATCTATACGTGGTAAACGTCCTGGTGTATACGCGTTGAAATGATCCGGTGATCTTTGTTGTGTCTATACAGTCGTCACCCCTCACCGGGATCCGTGCGGTCAGCGTCCACGCCATGGTCCATACCGTAGTCCGTATGCCCACCGGGACGCGTAGTTGGCCCACTTGGCGACAGCGATAAACCAGCCGGAAAACGTAACAGCCCGGCGGTCCGGGTTTGGCCGCCTGTGGTTTAGCCGCGTTCTTTCGGCCGGAAAAGTATAATACCCAACCGGTTGCCTTTTCGAATCAGGATTTTTTCTCCCAGCCAATTGCTATGATAAACGAATCGAACCAGGACCGGCGTGGTTTCCTGAAAACATCGGGGCTACTGACAGGTGGAGCCCTGTTAAGCAGCCTTCCTTTTGGTGCTACGGCAGGCCCGGGCTACCATTTTTCAGTAAACGATACCATCAAGATCGCCCTGATCGGTTGCGGGGGTCGTGGTACCGGTGCGGCTCAACAGGCCCTGAGCACTAAACAGAACGTAAAAATTGTGGCCATGGCCGACGCCTATCGTGATCGGATCGACGATGCGTATAAGTCGCTTATGGAGCGGGGTGCCAAAGCCGCCGATGGCTCTCCCAAGGTAGAGGTACCCGAAGATCATAAGTTTGTCGGCTTCGATGCCTACAAGCAGGCGATCGCGCTGGCCGACGTGGTTATTCTGGCAACGCCACCGGGTTTCCGGCCCAGTCATTTCGAAGAAGCCGTTCGGCAGGGCAAGCACATATTCATGGAGAAGCCCGTGGCAACCGATGCGCCCGGCGTTCGGAAAGTGCTGGCCGCAGCAGAAGAGGCCAAAAAGAAAAAACTAAACGTTGTGGTTGGCCTACAGCGCCACTACCAGCCTGTTTACCGTGAAATGATCAAACGCATCCACGACGGAGCGCTGGGCGACATTGTTGGTGGGCAGGTATATTGGGTGAGCGGGGGCGTCTGGCAGAAGCCGCGTAAGCCCAACCAGACCGAAATGGACTACCAGATGCGGAACTGGTATTACTTCAACTGGCTCTGTGGCGACCATATCAACGAGCAGCACATTCATAACATCGACGTAGCGAACTGGGTCAAGCAAGGCTATCCGGTGTCGTGTCAGGGAACAGGCGGTCGGCAGGTTCGAAACGGGAAGGACTACGGCGAAATCTTCGACCACCACATCGTCGACTTCACCTATGCCGACGGTACGACCATCAACAGCCAGTGCCGCCACTACGAGGGCACCTACAGCATCGTTGACGAGAAATTCCTGGGTACCAAAGGTAAGATCGACACGTTTGGGCAGAAAAGCGCACTGCTGCTCTATAAAGGAGCCCCCCTCTACGTCCACAACAGCAAAGCCGACGGCAACCCCTACCAGATTGAGCACGACGAACTGTTCGATGCCATTGCTAAGGGACAATACAAATTTGCCGATGCCGAGAACGGCGCTAAAAGTACGATGACGGCTATCATGGGTCGCATGGCTACCTATTCGGGCAAGGTCGTGAAGTGGGACGAAGCGCTGAACTCGCAGATCGACCTCTTCCCGGCTACGCTTGCCTGGGACGCCATGCCGAAGAGCCTGCCCGACAAAGATGGGGTCTATCCCATTGCCGTACCGGGTAAGACGATTGCGGTATAGGCTGATGGCCGAAAAACAGAAACGCCCGCTGCTGAATTACTTCGGCAGCGGGCGTTTTCGCAGGTATATACTTTATTCGCCGATCAGAACCTTCTGGCTGAACTGCTGCCGGAAAGCCGGGCGGTTTACGGTCACAATAAAAAAGGCGTCTTCGGTAGTCGGCGCGTTGATTTCGCGGCCGGCCAGCGTCTCTACTTTTTCATCGAACGACTGGAAAGGCTTACCCGAGCGGCTGGTCATCTCAACCCGAACTACTTCGTCGCGCGGAAAGCCCTTCAGGTACAACCGGAACTTGCCAATGGTGCTTGGGTTCGGATAGGCCACCACCCGGATCGACTTACCGGCCTCGTCGGCATCCAGTGCCAATCCTTCTGTTGTATTCTTTACCAGCAACGGGGCCAGCTGGCTGTTGACCCGCAGGTAGTCATTACCCCGGTGATCGGCCATATAGCTCCGAAAATCGCCCCCCTTCATACCGGCCGCAGCCGACGTTGGGTCCATGGCATTATCGAACAACCGGACATTATCCACATAGCCACTCTTCAGCATAAAGTCGAACAGCACGAACTCCTGATCAGCCACCAGGTCAACCTTTCCGCCCCCGCTGGTGAGCCCGTGAAAGTCGTATCCGGTTGCTGCTGCCGGGCTGTACACCATCGAGTTATCTCGCCAGTCACCGGCATTGGAGCTAAGTACCGACAGTGGTTCATTAGCAACCTCGCTGGGAAGAACTACCGATACCTGCGAGGGGCCCCAGGTGAAATTCTTCGCCGAAAAATCTGATTTGCCAATTACTTCGTAGCGATTCGATTCGGTATTGAATGCCAGTCGCAACTGCACCTGCTGGGCCAGGGCAGGCACCATTGCCCCCATCAGCCCAATACCCGTTATCAAAGAATATACTGTCTTCATATTTTTTGGGAGCTAGTTTATCGTACACGACTTACAATCAGCGGCACGCATACAGCCGTAGGGCAACCACAAATCGTCAGCGACAATGCGGGCGACTTGGCCAGACAGCTGGCGGTTACCTGACTGATTGTATTGGTCCCGTTAGCGACCAGATTGGCAATGCTGTTATCATCGGTATACGTCAGTGCGTAAGCCATATAAGTACCAGCGGTCAGGTCTGCGGTGCTGAACGAAGGCGCGCTGGACACTTTGACCAGTTTTCCGGTGGCATCGGTCAGTACATAACTGGTCCTGGTGCCAGGGCCGGTGCTGCCTCCGGCGGCCCGCAGCGTGATGGTTTGTCCAATCTGGTAGTCGCAGGTCACCGGAGCCTGCACACAGGCTTTGAACACCAACGCGTTTGACCAGTCCATACACGAAGCTGACACATCACTCAGCAAGTTACCTACCTGTAGGTTACTGACAGCGCCTTCGTAGGTTAGGGCCAGCGCCATGTAGGTAGCGGTTCCGCTCAGGCCTGTAAAGCTGGCGGTTGGGTTGATCTGTAGAATAACACCGGAGTTATCAGCCAGTACATAGCGTGTGCTGACCGCGCTGCCGCTGCTCCCCCCCGTGCTGGCCAGCGTTACCGTAGAGGTGGTATAGTCGCAACCGGGCAGATCTATGGGACAGCCATAGTCATTTACCTCTGTGTTAGCGGGCGTGCCCGGGCATAAATCGATGGCATCGTCTACCCCATCCGCGTCTGAATCAGCGACCCACTCAACAGTCACAGACTTGCTATGTGCTGGTAAGCTGGAGGCCACCACGCGCTGCCCTAACGGCAGGACCAGAAGGCTTATCAGCCAGATATATAGTCGTTTCCTGCACATGAATTTATTTGCTTAGGGTAGGTGCTGTCAGATTACAATTGGTACAGAGTGTACCTGTATTGGCATAATTCTCGAAATACAGGTTGTTCTCACCCAGAATGTCGTTAGCCGAATACATCGTGTTGGTGAAATCGCCCCCCCGCATACCCGGCTCACTTGAATCAGGATCACTACCATTGATATACAGGCGTAGACCCGGTAAACACACACCGCCGGGCAGTGTAAAATGGAACAGCAGCGTTTCAACACCCGATGTCAGATCTACCTTATCTCCTACTGAGCCTACACCGTGAAAGTCGGAGCCCTCCACTTCGTAGACCCGCGAGTTATCAGACCAGCTTCCACCGGATACACTGGTAATCGTAAAGGCTGCATTCGTCAAGGATGACGGCGTAACCACCGATACCTGAGAACTGCCCCAGTTAAACTGACTCTGGGTAAAGTCGGGACGGGCGTACACTTCGTAGCGGGCCTGCGGGATGTTGTACCGCAGCGTGTAGTCAACCGTCTGGGCCATTCCGGCCAGTGCTGAGCCCAGCAGACAGACAAGGAGGAGAACTTTTTTCATGATAAAAACAACAAATTGAGAGGTAAAGGGAGCGTAGTGTTCAGCTACGCTCCCGGTTATTATGGTTACGGAATCTGCTCCAGCATGAAGTCGAAGTTGTACAACCCTGCGCTGTTCATCTGGGCCGGACTCTGGGTCTGGTAATTGGTGATCACGTTGGTAAGGATCAGTGAGGTATCATTGCTGGTACCCTGGTATTTCACCTTACCGTCCATGTTCACATCGCCGAAGTAGTACCCAAACGCGTTGTCGTAGTTGTACAGCGGGTCGGTTGATGGCGACTGTGCCGCAACAACCTCGGCGAAGATGGTAATCAGGTCGTTACCAACACCCTGATATTTCACCTTACCGTTGTGGTTGGCGTCACCAGCCCACATAGCCTGCTTACCACTTAATGTTGTTTGCTCCCACCCTTCGTAGTTGAACGCACCTACTGTTTTGTTCCACAACTCAGGTCCAGTCTTCGTTGTAAAATCAACAATTGTGCCAGTAGAAGAAAGTGGTATAGCCGTAGCCGTCATGACACCCAGGTGGTTGCGATGTTTCACGCTCACGTAGAAGCTGCTACCGGTCAGTCCGGTGAAGCTGAGGGGCGATACACCATCGCTGGCGAGTACCACATCACCATCGCGTTGTACCAATGCCGAACGGGTAGCGACCACGGCCGACATGTTGCTTGGGTTGCGAAGTTCGACGAATACCCAGTCTACAACGGCATCCGTAGAACCGACGTTCTGCGCCGTTACGCTGGCTGGCATCGTTTCGCCACCACCACCGTTGACGTGCGTAAAGCGTCCGTCCGTGATAGCCGTATACGGCTCGCGGGTCGGCAGGAAGCCGCGGCTCCGCAGATCATCGCGCATCAGACCACCGGTACCGCCCACCAGTGCTCCCTGCAGCAGCACTTTCAGCTTCAGGACAACGACAGGTGTAGCGGGTGCCTGTACGAGAACACTGACGGTAGCCACATCACACTTGCCCGCGCTGTTGCAGACCGAGTAGGTGAAGCTGGCTGGACCCGTGTAGCCCGCAGCCGGCGTGTAGGTGTAGCTGCCCGTCGGACTCATCACCACCGTTCCGCTGCTGGGCTGACCGCTGCTGTAAGTCAGCGGCAGACCCTGCGGATCCGAGTCGTTGGCAGCCACCGTGCCCGTCTTCGACGCGTCTTTGGCCGTCACCAGCGCATCGTCTACCGCGACCGGCGCCAGCGTGGTGTTGATCGGGGCCGTCGGCTGCACCGTCACCGTTACCAGCGCCGTGGCGCACGAAGGCTGGTTGCTGCCCTTGTCACAGACCGAATACGGAATCGTCACCACCCCCGTGAAGCCCACCGGCGGGGTGTACACCAGCTGACCGTTCACTACGCTGGCCGTGCCGGTGGTCGGCTGCGACAGGATCGTCGGGGGGTTGAGCTGGCCGTTGAGACTGGTTGCCGAATCCGGGTCGGTGTCGTTGGCCACGACGTTCACCGTCACGCTGCTGCCGGCCGTGGTCTGGGTCGCGTCGTTGTTGGCAATGGGCTTGTTGTTCACGCCCGGGGCCGGATTAGGATCGGCCACCACGTTGATCGTCACACAGGTGCTGGCGCTCAGGCCGGCCGTGTTGGTAGCCGCGTAGCAGAAGCTGGTCGTGCCGGTGAAGCCCGTGGGGGGCGTGTAGGTATAGGTACCGTCCGGATTGAGCACGACCGTCCCGCTGGTGGGCTGGCTGAGCAGGCTCACCGTCATGGGCTGCCCCTGGGGGTCTCGGTCGTTGGTCAGCACGTTACCCGACACGGGGGTACCCGGCTTGGTGTTGGCGATATCCGGCGTCACGATCGGGGCCTGGCAGTTAGCGATCAGCACAATCGGGCCTGCATACACACCTGACTTACACACGCCCTGCGTAATGAAGAAGTTGGTATAGGTTCCCGGTGCCAGTCCTGTTATGCTCAGCACACCACTGGCGTTGCTGGTTGCCACCATTGCCTTCGATATGCCATTAAACAGATACTGGAATACAAAGGTCTGGTTCGGTGCCACATTGCTCAGAAGCAAACGGCCGTCATTACCCGTGCAGCTGGCGTTTACACCTGTCAGCGTTGCCTGTGTTGGTGTTGGCAGAGCCGGATCGCTCAGATTGAACGGTCCAGCCAGCGGTGTCGATGCGCAACCCAGACTGCTGGTCAGTACAAAGTTGCTGTAATTACCAGACGTCAGACCCGTCAGCGAGGCCACCCCGGCACCATTAGCCGTCAGCGTTACCGTTTGGGCTGCCGCGCCATTTTTCTGGTAACTGAGAGTGTACGTTGCATTCGCCACCAGACCGGTCAGGCTGAAGCTACCGGTAGCCGTTCCACAACTGGTCGGATTAGCCGGAATCAGCATATTCGATGTCAGGTTGGGCGCGGCCGGATCGGTCAGCACAACCGCCGACAGGCTCTGTGCCGATGTACAGTTGTTCACAGCCAGGCTGCTGATCTGATAGCTACCCTGTCCGAGGCCAGTCAGTGAGGCAACCCCACTGACGTTGCTGGTCAGCACGACCGTTTGGGCCGTTCCGCCATTTTTGCTGTATACCACCGTATAACTGGTCGAAGAAGTCAGGCCACTGATAGCGATGCTACCGGTACTGGTTCCGCAACTGGTTGGGTTGGTAGCTGCGATCTGGCCTGGCAGCAGCACAGGAGCAGTCGGATCATTCAGCACTATCGTTGTCGAGGCTGGCGATGACTGGCAACCCGATACAACACGGTATGTAAATCCACTGTATGAGCCCGCCGACAACCCGCTCAGGCTGATCTGACCACCTGAGTTAGCCTGAGCTGCCACGTCCGGCATAGCCACCCCGTTTCTGCTGTAGCTGATCGTATAACTCTGACCGGCTGTGAGGCCATTGATCAGGATGCTACCGGTCGATGTTCCGCAAGCCGTTGGGTTTGTTTTGCTAAGCTGACCGCCTACCAGAGCCGGTAAGGCAGGACCGTTTCCGACCGTCACCGAACCGTTGTAAACGCCCGATGAGCAGGCACCTGACTGGTACGCGAACTGGCTATAAACTCCTTTGCCCAGATTCGGAATTTTCAGGGTTCCGTTGGCGTCGCTGGTTCCGCTGAAGCTCTGTGCTACACCATCTTTCAGGTAATTGATAACCACACTGGTGCTTAACGGCAGGCTGGTCATCAGAATATAACCATCCGAACCACCGCAGGTTGTGGGATCAAATGCGTTCACATCCGTAAATGTTGGCGTTGGCAGCACACAGCTTGTCTGCTGTACGAGAACACTGACGGTAGCCACATCACACTTGCCCGCGCTGTTGCAGACCGAGTAGGTGAAGCTGGCTGGACCCGTGTAGCCCGCAGCCGGCGTGTAGGTGTAGCTGCCCGTCGGGCTCATCACCACCGTTCCGCTGCTGGGCTGACCGCTGCTGTAAGTCAGCGGCAGACCCTGCGGATCCGAGTCGTTGGCAGCCACCGTGCCCGTCTTCGACGCGTCTTTGGCCGTCACCAGCGCATCGTCTACCGCGACCGGCGCCAGCGTGGTGTTGATCGGGGCCGTCGGCTGCACCGTCACCGTTACCAGCGCCGTGGCGCACGAAGGCTGGTTGCTGCCCTTGTCACAGACCGAATACGGAATCGTCACCACCCCCGTGAAGCCCACCGGCGGGGTGTACACCAGCTGACCGTTCACTACGCTGGCCGTGCCGGTGGTCGGCTGCGACAGGATCGTCGGGGGGTTGAGCTGGCCGTTGAGACTGGTTGCCGAATCCGGGTCGGTGTCGTTGGCCACGACGTTCACCGTCACGCTGCTGCCGGCCGTGGTCTGGGTCGCGTCGTTGTTGGCAATGGGCTTGTTGTTCACGCCCGGGGCCGGATTAGGATCGGCCACCACGTTGATCGTCACACAGGTGCTGGCGCTCAGGCCGGCCGTGTTGGTAGCCGCGTAGCAGAAGCTGGTCGTGCCGGTGAAGCCCGTGGGGGGTGTGTAGGTATAGGTACCGTCCGGATTGAGCACGACCGTCCCGCTGGTGGGCTGGCTGAGCAGGCTCACCGTCATGGGCTGCCCCTGGGGGTCTCGGTCGTTGGTCAGCACGTTACCCGACACGGGGGTACCCGGCTTGGTGTTGGCGATATCCGGCGTCACGATCGGGGCCTGGCAGTTAGCGATCAGGACGGTCATGTAGGCCGTCGCCGTCGTGCACAATACCGGCGAGCCGTTGTCGCACACCTGATAAGTAAAGTTGTCCGTACCTACATAACCCGGTGCCGGGGTGTAGGTGTAGCTGCCGTTGGCGTTGAAGACCACCGTGCCGTTGGTCGGGTTGGTCAGCTTAGTGAAGCTCAGTGTCTGACCTGCATTCGGATCAGAGTCGTTGCTGGCCACCGTACCCGTAGCCGACGTGCCTTTGGTGGTCAGCAGTTGATCATCGATCGCTACCGGGGCCACGTTGGTCACACCTGACGGTGGGGTTGGGTCTACCGTTACCGTCACCAGAGCCGTCGTGCACAACACTGGCGAGCCGTTGTCACACACGCTGTAGGGGAAGCTCACCACGCCCGTGAAGCCCACCGGCGGGGTGTAGACCACCTGCCCGTTGACGATGCTGGCCGTGCCCGTGGCTGGCTGGCTCACCGTCAGACTCGTCAGCGCGTGGCCGTCAGGGTCACGGTCGTTACCCAGTACATTCACCGTCGTCGAGGTACCCGCCGTCGTCCGGGTGGCATCGTTGAGGGCAATCGGGGCGTTGTTGGTCACCGAGTTAGGCTGAGTCACTGGCGTCAGCGTCAGCGTGCTGGTTGTACAGGCCGGTGGCGTGGCTGCGTCACAGACCTGGATCGGCACGGTCACCGGTGCCGTCTGGCTGGCCGGAGCCGTGTAGGTATAGCTGCCGTTGGGACTCAGCGTCAAGCCGGCCGGTGGGGTGCCAATCACCGAGGCTGTCAGCGGGGTGCCCTCAGGGTCTTTGTCGTTGGTCAGCACGTTACCCGCTGTCGGCTTACCCGGAATGAACGTATTCACGTCGGGCGTCACAACGGGGGCCTGGTTGACCACATCGTTCACTGTCATGTAGGCCGTGGCCGTCGTACACAACACCGGCGAACCGTTGTCACATACACTGTAGGTGAAGTTGTCGGTGCCTACATAACCCGGTGCCGGGGTGTAGGTGTAGCTGCCGTTGGCGTTGAAGACCACCGTACCGTTGGCCGGGTTGGTCAGCTTGGTGAAGCTCAGCGTCTGGCCCGCGTTGGGATCAGAATCGTTGCTAGCCACCGTACCCGTAGCCGACGTGCCTTTGGTGGTCAGCAGCTGATCATCGATCGCTACCGGGGCTACGTTGGTCAGACTCGAAGGCTGAGTTGGATCAACACTCACCGTTACCAGAGCCGTGGTGCACAACACCGGCGAGCCGTTGTCACACACGCTGTAGGGGAAGCTCACCACACCTGTGAAGCCCACTGGTGGCGTGTAGACCACCTGCCCGTTGACCACACTGGCCGTGCCCGTGGCGGGCTGGCTCACCGTCAGACTCGTCAGCGCGTTGCCGTCGGGGTCCCGGTCGTTGCCCAACACGTTCACCGTCGTTGACGTGCCCGCCGTGGTCCGGGTGGCATCGTTGAGGGCAATCGGGGCGTTGTTGGTCACCGAGTTAGGCTGAGTCACTGGCGTCAGCGTCAGCGTGCTGGTTGTACAGGCCGGTGGCGTGGCTGCGTCACAGACCTGGATCGGCACGGTCACCGGAGCCGTCTGGCTGGCCGGAGCCGTGTAGGTGTAGGAACCGTCGGGGCTCAGCGTGAAACCAGCCGGTGGGGTACCAATGGTGCTGGCTGTCAGCTTGGTACCTTCAGGGTCTTTGTCGTTGGTCAGCACGTTGCCCGCCGTCGGCTTGCCCGGAATGAACGTGTTCACGTCGGGCGTCACAACGGGGGCCTGGTTGACCACATCGTTCACTGTCATGTAGGCCGTGGCCGTCGTACACAACACCGGCGAACCGTTGTCACATACACTGTAGGTGAAGTTGTCGGTGCCTACATAACCCGGTGCCGGGGTGTAGGTGTAGCTGCCGTTGGCGTTGAAGACCACCGTACCGTTGGCCGGGTTGGTCAGCTTGGTGAAGCTCAGCGTCTGACCTGCATTCGGATCAGAGTCGTTGCTGGCCACCGTACCCGTAGCCGACGTGCCTTTGGTGGTCAGCAGTTGATCATCGATCGCTACCGGGGCCACGTTGGTCACACCTGACGGTGGGGTTGGGTCTACCGTTACCGTCACCAGAGCCGTCGTGCACAACACTGGCGAGCCGTTGTCACACACGCTGTAGGGGAAGCTCACCACACCCGTGAAGCCCACCGGTGGCGTATAGACCACCTGCCCGTTCACTACACTGGCCGTACCCGTAGCGGGCTGGCTCACCGTCAGACTCGTCAGCGCGTTGCCGTCGGGGTCCCGGTCGTTGCCCAGCACGTTTACCGTGGTCGACGTGCCCGCCGTCGTCCGGGTGGCATCGTTGAGGGCAATCGGGGCGTTGTTGGTCACCGAATTAGGCTGAGTCACTGGCGTCAGCGTCAGCGTACTGGTTGTACAGGCCGGTGGCGTGGCTGCGTCGCAGACCTGAATCGGTACGGTTACCGGCGCCGTCTGGCTGGCCGGAGCCGTGTAGGTATAGCTGCCGTCGGGGCTCAGGGTGAAGCCAGCCGGTGGCGTACCGATGGTGCTGGCCGTCAGAGGAGTGCCTTCAGGGTCTTTGTCGTTGGTCAGCACGTTACCCGCCGTCGGCTTGCCCGGAATGAACGTGTTTACGTCGGGATTGACGATCGGGGCCTGGTTGGTTGGCTGCTGAACCAGTACAGAAACGGTTGCCTTATCACAAAGCCCGGCGGTATTGCAGGCGAGATAAGTAAAGCTGTCAGCACCTGTATAACCAGGGGCCGGTGTATAAGTATAGCTTCCGTTTGCGCTCATCACCACCGTACCGTTTGTCGGTTGTCCGGTGGTGTAGGTCAGCGCAAGTGGAGGGCTGTTGGGATCACTGTCGTTGGTAGCAACCGTACCCGTTTTGGCGGTATTGACCTGCGTCAGCAGCGCATCATCCACCGCTACCGGTGCCAGGGTTGTATTGGCAGGCGGGGTGGGCAGTACGTTCACCGTCACTAAGGCCGTCGCACAAAGCGGTGTAGAAGCTTTATCGCACACCTGGTACGGAAACGTGACGACACCGGTAAAGTTGGCCGGGGGCGTGTATGTAATGGTACCGTCGGCGTTGGGTACGGCGGTTCCTTGCGAGGGCTGACTAAGGATAGTTGGCAGATTCAGTTGCCCGTTTACCGTTGTCGCGCTGTTGGGGTCTGTGTCGTTGGCCAGAACGGCAATAACAACCGGCTTGCCAGCGGTTGTCTGAGTAGCATCGTTGTTAGCAATGGGCGAATCGTTGCCGTTTGGTGATGGCGATGGATTTACGTTGATAGTCACGCAGGACGACCCACTGGTGCCCGCCGTACTGGTAGCGGTGTAGCAAAACGTGACCACGCCTGTGAATCCAGCCGGGGGCGTATAGGTATAACTTCCATTGGGCGAAATAACGGCAGTACCCACGCTGGGTGGTGTTGTCAAAGACGCGGTCAATGTGCCACTATTCGGATCGGTATCGTTGGTTAACACATTACCCGATACCGGCGTATTGGCATTTGTATTGGCAATATCGGGGCGTACTACCAACGGAATCGGACTACAATTGGCGGGTGCTCCGGTGTTGCTGATATACTGCTCAAGCGGGTTCTGATTACCACCCGAAGGTTGCCCCGAAGCAGAGTAGAAACTGTTGGGTACGTTAAAGGAAAATGCGTCCAGAGCGGCCTGAATGAATGGATCGCCAGGCGGTAACGGTTGAATTGGTCCGAAACAGCCATTGCCGGTAAACGTAAACAGCGCTACGGGTGTACCGGCCACAAATGCCCCTAAATTCGATTCAGTAGGTGATTTACCAATCACGTAGTATGCATAATTGGGATCGAGCACCGCTGGAGCATAATCCTGAGTAAACACAGAGCCATTGGTAGCCGTCAGCGATAAACCCTGGCCTAGCTTGGCCGGACTTTTCTCCCAGCTCTGGGCACCGCTCGCATCGGTTATGTTACTTATCGTGAACCCTATGGGCACTTTCAGGGTAAACTGAGCCGTTGACACCAGCTCATTGGCCCCTCCGTTATTCCCGTTAGGGGTCGAATAATCGGGTACTGCCCAGGCAGTGTAACGCTGAGTTGTCGAGTTATAAGTTACCCGAAACTTCACCGTGTTTGTAGACTGCTGGGCCTGTAGCCAGTGGCTAGCCAGTATCAGCATCAGTGAAAAGACCCACGTGAGATAACGACTCATATTGTATTTATTTTTCATTTTTTCGTCAGATTAACCTTGATTCAACCAGCCTGCTAGATGGGGGGCAGGGTTTAGTCTGCCCCCCACTAAGACTATGGCAACTGCTCGCGGATGATAAAGAAGTTTTGTCCGGCAACATTGCCCGGATGATTCTTGGTTACGTTCTGGTAGATGTAGTTCACATCGTTACCTGTTCCCTGGTAGATGGTACGTCCATCCAGGTTCACGTCGCCTGTGTAGTAGCCATTCAGGATGTAGCTAGCGGCTCCTGTCGTATTAAACAGCTGACCATTGGGCCTTGTCGCTCCTTTAATCTGGACCGAAATTCCCGACACATCGTTATTGGTTCCCTGATAGATCACAGACTTATCATAGACTACATTACCGGCCCATAGCGCTACCCCCTGCGTCACGGTAATCTGCGACTGATTGACAGCCGAGGTTGTCGAGCGGTAGGTTGGGGTTGCAGGCGTACGGAAGTCGACCACCGTACCGGTTGCCGAGAGCGGAATGGCCGTTGCGGTCATCACACCCAGGTGGTTCCGGTGACGGACTGCCACAAAGTAGTTGCCCGGCGATGCCAGACTGAATACCATTGGCGAGACACCATCCAGCTCAACGATATCACCGTCGCGCTGAATCAGGGCGGCCCGGCTATCGACCACAGTCGACGAACTTGTCGGACTGCGGAGTTCAACAAATACCCAGTCGACAATGGCGTCGTTACCCGTGGTGGCAAATACAGCGCTGCTGCTCAGCGTGGGTGTTGGCGTCAAGGCCGTGAAATTGGTATATGGACTGCTGAGCGGTAAGAAGCCCTTCGAGCGCAGGTCATCACGCATAACCCCAGTTGGCTCGGTCACCCCGAAGAGGGCACCCTGCAACCACGCTTTGGGCAGCAGTTGCAGACCCGCTACATCGTTCACCGTCATGTAGGCCGTGGCCGTGGTACACAACACCGGCGAACCGCTGTCGCACACCTGATAGGTGAAGTTGTCCGTACCTGTGAAGCCCGGCGCTGGCGTATACGTGTAGGTGCCGTTGGCGTTGAAGACCACCGTACCGTTAGCTGGATTCGTCAACTTGGTGAACGTCAGCGGTTGACCATTCGGGTCAGAGTCGTTGGCCGCTACCGTACCCGTGGCTGGCGTGCCCTTCGTCGTTATGAGCTGATCGTCAATGGCTACCGGCGCTACGTTGGTTACACCCGATGGCTGGGTGGGATCTACCGTTACCGTCACCAGAGCTGTCGTACACAACGGCGTCGCGGCCTTATCGCACACGCTGTAGGGGAAGCTCACCACACCCGTGAAGCCCACCGGTGGCGTATAAACTACCTGCCCGTTGACGATGCTGGCCGTACCCGTGGCAGGTTGCGAGACAATCGTCGGTGTATTGAGCTGGCCGTTGACACTGGTCGCCGAGTCAGGGTCGCTGTCGTTGGCCACGACGTTCACCGTCACGCTGCTGCCCGCCGTCGTCCGGGTGGCATCGTTGAGCGCAATCGGAGCGTTGTTGGTCAGCGCGTTAGGCTGAGTCACTGGCGTCAGCGTCAGCGTGCTGGTTGTACAGGCCGGTGGCGTGGCTGCGTCACAGACCTGGATCGGCACGGTCACCGGAGCCGTCTGGCTGGCCGGAGCCGTGTAGGTGTAGGAACCGTCGGGACTCAGCGTGAAGCCAGCCGGTGGTGTACCAATGGTGCTGGCCGTCAGTTTGGTGCCCTCAGGGTCTTTGTCGTTGGTCAGCACGTTGCCCGACGTCGGCTTGCCCGGCACGAACGTGTTCACGTCGGGATTGACGATCGGCGCCTGGTTGACCGGCAGCACCGTGATTGGCATCACGACCGTCGTACACAAACCGCCCTGGTCACACACCTGTATGCACAGGCTCGTACTTGTGGGCTGACTGCCCGGCGTATAGGTCACACACAATGTATTCGTCACATTATTGACGCCTACCTGAGCCGTTCCGCTCGATGGCTGACCGCACAGGCTGGCCGTGTGGGTGTCGCCCGTGTTGTCTACAATCGGCGTGCAAACGACCACCGGCGTGTTAGGCGTCGTCACAATCGGCACTGGCGTTACCTTCGGTGCTACCGTTTGTGAGCCTGGCGGAGTTGGATCCACCACCGTGATGGGCACCGTTACCGTGGTACACTGACCCGAGGGATCACACACGATCACGCACATGGCATCCTGACCCACGCTGCCCGAAGTCGGCGTGTAGTTGATGCACAGTTCATGGGTGGTGTTGTTCACACTGGCCGTGGCTGTGCCCTTGCTCGGATTGCCGCACACGCTCACCGTATGGGTATCGGCGGTGTTGGGGTCCTTGATAGGCATACACACCTGCACCGGTGTATTCTTCGGCGTCACGACCGGCACCACAATAACCACTGGCGGCTGGGGCGTAACGGCCGTGTTGCTGCTTGGGTTGATGACGATCGGAATGATGCTCTGTTTGCAGTTGCCGAAGCTGTCGCAGACCTGCACACAGACCGAGGTCGAGGCCGGGCCTGATGCTGGGGCGGTGTAGGTCAGGCACAACTGGCGGGTGGTGCTGTTGGCAGCCACGGTGGCCGTGCCGGTGCTGGGCTGTCCACAGATCGTAGCCGTGAAGCTATCGGTGGCATCGGCATCGGCGATAGGCATGCAAACCGTGGTCGACTTGCCGGGGTCTACGTTCACCGGTACCGGCACGATATACGGCGGATTACCCGTGTATACCTTGATGGTCGTGCTGCCGGCCGTAGCCACTGGCTTGGTACAACCCAGCGGCAGGCTTCCGTTCGTGGCGATAAACGTTACCACGTAGTTACCTGCCTGCGTGAAGGTCAGGGAGGCTGTAGACCCTGTACCGCTCACGCTCGATACACCCGTTGTCGGGAATACCTTCCAGATCATGCCCTGGTTTGGCACACCGCCACTGGCGTTGAAGGTGGCCGACGTACCCACCAGCGTCGAATCTTTGCCGCTGGCTTCGATTACGTTGATAGGCGATGGAGCCGCGCAGGGGTCGAGACCTACCGCAATCAGGGCAGAGCTTACTTTCTGCACAGGCGTACACGTCAGGTCACCCGCGTTGGTCATCGTGTAAACCACCCGGTACAGCCCTTCCTGACTGAACGTGATGGTTGAGGTCGTGGCTCCGTTGCCGCTGTTGGGCGAAGCACCCGTCGACGGAATGATCTGCCACTGGACGTTATTATAGGGCTGGCCTCCTACCAGGGTGAAGCTACCTGTCTGACCCGTTTTGATGGCCGCCACAGATGGCGACACCGTTACGGTGCTGGAACCAGGATAGTCACAAATTGGCGTCTGGGCCTTCACCCGGAAGTCGAGTGTCGACTGTACCGTACTGGGTACGTTACAACCGGCAGGCAGGCCGCTGTTGGTCTCTTCGAAAATGATCTGGTAGAAACCGGCGTTCAGGAATGTGATCGACGGGGTTACCGTACCCGTACCGCTGTTGGGTGAAGCCGTGCTCGACGGCGCCACAAACCAGCGTACGGTGCTGCCGCTACTGGCACCTACATAGCTGAATGACGTTGCTCCTCCGGCCAGTACACTGTTCGTACCGGGTATTACCTGACCGGGCGTTAATGGCGTACACGGAATAGCCGCGTTGACCGTTACGCTCACCGAACAGCTGTTGCTGAACTGGGCCGAACTCACCGACAGGCTCCGCACACCACCCGTACCCGTTCCGTCATATACGATCGGAATGGCAACGGAAGTCTGGCCCGCCGTCAGCGTAGTCACGAACGGCGATGGCGACGAGCCGAAGCCCGTACCCGATACCGTCAGCGTAACCGAACCGGGCTGTACACCCGTAACCGGCATCGTTAACGTACCCGACGATGGCGCACCGGCTATAAACGTACCGGCTATGCTGGCGTTGGCGCAATCGAATGTATTGGATGGGCAAACCTTAACGGCTAACTGGCTTGAGTACACCACGCAGGCACCCCCTACAGCCGTGAGGTTGGTACCAACGGTCAGCGTAGGCAGGGGCGTCTGGGTGTTGTCGTAGCTCACCAGATACACCAGGTAGTTACCCGTAGCCACGTTGGTCAGCGTGCTGCTGCCCGGAGCCGAGGCCTTCACAATTGTACCGTTGCCATCGGTCATGATCACCACATGGCTGTAGTTGCTGCCCGTCACGGCTGGCGTTGTCGTAAACACGACCGTGCCGCTGCTCTTGTCGCAGGTGGCCGATGAGCAGGCCGTTGGGCTGGTGCTGATCGTAGCCGGATTCGAGAAGGCATCCGAACAGCTCCCGCCGTTGTTGAGCACCGCCCGGTACTGCTGTCCGTTGGCGGCATTCACGAAGTTGTAATAGTTTTTGCCGAACGTACCTGAAATGTCGGTCCAGTTCGCACCGTTGTCGACAGAGGTCTGCCATTTCACCACCGTACCCGTCTGGCCCGTGAGGGTCAGCGATCCTACGTTGCTGATGCTACAAAGCGCACCGCCCGCGTAGGTAGCGGTACCGCCTACGGTTGGGTTGGGGCAAGAGGCCACGACCGTAAAGTTGGATACATCCGTGTTGCTGACTCCCGCCGTGTTACTGGCGATGGCCGAAACCGTTTGCGCGCCTACCGCAAAGGTCATGCTGGTACAGGTCCAGTTACCGGCGGCATCGGCTGTAACGATGCACGTCTGGCTGGCTGTAGCCGCCGAACGCCCATTGGGATTCGTTGCGGCACTATAGGAGCTGGGCGTAACCACCGTCACACTGGCAAATGGAGCAGTCAATCCCACGATCGGTGGGTTGGTTTGGGTCATGGTCACGTTCCGGGGCGACGAAATGCTAACCGCTATCGTCGCACTTACTGCCGTGAAGCTGGCCGTTGCGGGCGTACTCACACCCGCCGTACTGCTGGCCACTGCCGTTACGGTCTGGCTGCCCGGCGTAAAGGTCAGGCTGGTGCAGGTCCAGCTACCGGCCGCGGTAGCCGTGGTCAGGCAGCTTTGCCCGTTGGGGCCGTTTACCGTTACGGATGAACCGGGTGTAGCCGTTCCGCTCACCACCGGATTCGTACTCGCCGTCGTGTTTAGCGGAGCCGTAATGGCGATGGTTGGCGGGAAACAGGCCGCATCCTTCGCTGTGGCGTTCAGGCTGGTACCCACACTCTGGCCTCCATTGGCAAGGGTGGGTACACCGTTGGCATCCACACAGGCCGTGGTGCTGCACAGGTTCTGGGTTACTCCCGTTGAGCCACCCGCCAGCGTTGAGCTGACCAGATTGGCGTTCGTGAAATTGGCTCCGCCTTCGAGGGCATCGGGGCAACCGTCGCCGTCCGAGTCCAGGTCGAGGTTATTGGCAAGGCCGTCCCCATCGGTATCACAATACTTGATCGACACATTGTCTATCTCGATATCATCACCCGGACCCGACTGCGCTTCGTTTGTATCCCAGGTAAGGGCCAATCGATAGGATCCGGTTACCTCCGCTACCATCGATTTCGAGAAGTTTGCAGAAGTAGCACTCGTAACCGGCACATTACCGGCCTGGCCTGCCCGTGTTCGGTACGTTTCGATGGTTTGAACAATGTTACCCAACCCATCGATCAATACGAATGCAAACGTGACACCTTTCGTTGTGCTTGTTGGATTGGCATTCCGTGAATCGAATGAGAAATTATAGGTCTGACCAGCTCTGAAATTGATTGGAACATTGTTCACAGTCAACACTTTACTGCTGGCAACATAGGTAGCATCGTTATCTATTGCAATAGCCAAGAGGTTATCACTCGTCCTGACTGCGACACCGGGGTCAGAAAAAAGCCAGTTGGTGGTGGCGCTGAAATTGCCATTGGTCACGTTCTCACAGGCCATCTCCGCCGTATCCACGATACCGTCGTTGTCATCGTCGAGGTCGGCAGAGTCGGTAAAGCCATCGCCGTCGGAGTCGGGTTGTGGACAAGCCGCATCCTGAACTCCCGCTTTCTGGCTCGTACCCACGTTCTGACCACCATTAGCCAGGGTGGGTACCCCGTTGGCATCTACGCAGGCCGTGGTGCTGCATAGGTTCTTACCCGTTGAGCCATTCGCCAGGGTTGCGCTGACCAGATTGGCCGTGGTGAAGGCTGCTCCGCCCTCGATGGCATCCGGGCAACCGTCGCCGTCCGTATCCAGATCCAGCCGGTTCACAATCCCGTCACCGTCGATATCATTGTTGCAGGTCGTTGGCGTAACGAAAATGTCGTCCAGCGCAAAGTCATTACCGATCGCACCGGTGGAGTTATTAAAGGCCTCCAGCCGATAAACGCCCGGTTGCAGAATCACTGTGCCCTGGCCTTTCTGCCAGATACCCCCTTCCGGTATATCACCCGAACTGGTGGTGTTGAGCACCGCATTTGTCGTGGCATTGACAATCCGGAAGCCCAGGTTGGGCAGGCTGAAATTGTTACCTGCTTTGAGGGCGTTGGCTACCCAGCCTCCGTAGTTATAGCTGCCTCCGGCGGTCACCGTAAACGAGCCACTGTAGAATATACCCGCCGACGTGGAACCGTTGACCCACATGTAAGCATCGGTCGGCGTACCGGTGGTATGGCCATTGAACAACTGGAAAGCGCTATTGGCACTATTGGCCGGCACAACGCCGGAGATAATCTGGTACTGCGCGTCAGCCGTATTCGGGCATGCATACACATAGTTGCTGCTAACCGTCGACGTGGAGGGACGGCACACGGTGGTAAAGCCGAAGGTACCCTGGGACTCATTGGTCACCAGTGAGGCCGTGCAGTTTTCGTAGATATCCAGAATGCCGTCGTTGTCATCGTCGAGGTCGGCATAATCACCTATACCGTCGTTGTCGGAGTCCACTTGCGGGCAGGCTGTATCCTGAACTCCCGCTTTCTGGCTCGTACCTACACTCTGACCACCATTGGCCAGGGTGGGTACCCCGTTGGCATCTATGCAGGCCGTGGTGCTGCACAGGTTCTGACCCGTTGAGCCATTCGCCAGCGTTGTGCTGACCAGGTTGGCTGTGGTGAAGGCGGCTCCCCCTTCCAGGGCATCCGGGCAACCGTCGCCGTCCGTATCCAGATCCAGCCGGTTCACAATCCCGTCACCGTCAGGATCATTGTTGCAGGTCGTCAGCGTAACAAAGATATCATCTACCCCAAAGTCGTTACCTAAAGTAGACGTGCTAATGTTATAGAATTCCAGGCGATACACACCCGGTTGCAGCGTAACGGTCGAACCGATCTTCTGCCAGCTACCACCTTCCGGCAGGTTGCCCGACGTAGTACTACTAACCACAGCAGAAGTCGTTGCGTTGACCACACGAACGCCCACGTTGGGCAACGCCAGATTTTGGCCTGCCTTAATCATGTTAGCGGTCCAGGCCCCGAAGTTGTAGGTGTTGGCCGCTGTCACCGTAAAGGAGCCAGCATAAAATACCCCCTGCGTATCCCCCCCGTTGATCCACATAAAGGCATCTGAAGGGCTAGCGGTCGTGTGCCCGTTGATGATCTGGAAGGCCGGGTTCCCCCAGCCGCTAACCAGACTCCCTTTCAGAATCGAATAATTGCCTGTAGCTGTAGCCTGGCAGGCAAATACATAGTTGGACACCGGAGAGGTGGAAGCCCGGCATGCATCGGTGAAGCCGAAGGTGCCCTGAAACTCACTGGTTGCCAGCGAGGCCGAGCAGTCTTCGTAAATATCCAGAATGCCGTCGTTATCATCGTCGAGGTCATTATTATCGGTAATGCCGTCGCCGTCGGAGTCGGGTTGTGGGCAGGCCGCATCCTGAACCAACGCATCCTGGCTCGTACCAATGGTTTGGCCCGTGCCGGCCTGAGTGGGAATACCCAACGTTGCGGTTGCCGACGATATCGTACCCGTCAAGGCACCGGCAGGCGTGATAGCAGCCGTGGTGAAGGCCGCTCCGCCTTCGAGGGCATCGGGGCAACCGTCGCCGTCCGAGTCCAGGTCGAGGTTATTGGCAAGGCCGTCCCCATCGGTATCACAATACTTGATCGACACATTGTCTATCTCGATATCATCACCCGGACCCGACTGCGCTTCGTTTGTATCCCAGGTAAGGGCCAATCGGTAGGATCCGGTCCCCCCCGCAACCAGCGATGTCGAGAAGGTCGAAAAAGTGCTGCTCGTAACCGGCACATTGCCGGCCTGGCCCACCCGTGTTCGGTACGTTTCGATGGTTTGAACAATGTTATTCGAACCATCGATCAATACGAATGCAAACGTGATACCTTTCGTTGTGCTTGTTGGATTGGCATTCCGTGAATCGAAGGAGAAATTATAGGTCTGACCAGCTCTGAAATTGATTGGAACATTGTTCACAGTCAACACTTTACTGCTGGCGATATAGGTGGCGTCGTTATCTATTGCAATAGCCAACAGGTTATCACTCGTCCTGACGGCGACACCGGGGTCAGAAAAAAGCCAGTTGGTGGTGGCGCTGAAATTGCCATTGGTCACGTTTTCACAGGCCATCTCTGCCGTATCCACGATACCGTCGTTGTCATCGTCGAGGTCTTCAAAGTCGGCAAAGCCATCCGCATCGGCATCCAGACAGCCATTAATGGCCGACAATTGGCTTACGCCATTGGTTTGCCCTGTCCCGGCAATGGTCGGTACGCCCATCGTGGCGGAGGTGCTGCCCACGCAGGCCGTGGTGCTGCACAGGTTCTGACCCGTTGAGCCATTCGCCAGCGTTGAGCTAACCAGGTTGGCCGTGGTGAAGGCCGCTCCCCCTTCGATAGCATCGGGGCAACCGTCGCCGTCCGAATCCAGATCGAGGAAGTTGGCCACATTATCCCCATCCGTATCACAACGTTTGGCGAGGACTGAAAAATCATCGAAATCAAGCGTACCCGTTGCGCCGAAGAAGTAGTACCGGATTTTATGGGTCTTATTAGCGGCTAATTCGATATCAGGTACATCGATAAAATAATTCGTAGCAACCGTTGGCATGGGGAACGAAGACACCAGCAGCGTTGAGGTAGCAAAATTATCGCTTGAGTAAGCAACCCCCAGATTGTAAGCCCCCGACGAAATAACCGTCCTGGCCACGTATAGGCGCGACAAATAGGCGTTCAAGGCCTGTGTCGAAAACGTATATTCAACATACTGGTTATTGGCAATTGCCTGAGCTAGGTTAGTTGACGTTATATTGGAAATCGTATAGGCAAAATTGTTGTTAACAGGTGCCGAAGTCAGGGTTAAGCCCGGTGCTGCGGTAAAGTTCTGCGGAGCGCTGAACACCCCCCCTAAGGCCGAGTTAGTCTGGTCATACCCAAACGGATTCACCGTATTCGCGCCATTCCAAAGAACAGACAAATTTTCGGGACACTCGGCCGAATCCAGAATACCATCGTTGTCATCATCGAGGTCGTCAAAATCCGCCACACTGTCGCTGTCCGAATCCAGTGGTTGCACATAGGTAAATGAGCTTGTTACGGTATTACTCACGCCAAGCGCGTTACCCGCCACGGCCGTCACTGTTTGCGGACCGGGGGCGAACGTCATACTCGTACAGCTCCAGCTACCGGCCGCACTCGCCGTCGTGACGCAGCTTTGCCCGTTGGGACCACTTACCGTGACCGAAGCTCCAGACGTGGCCGTACCGCTGATGGGCGGGTTGGCAGTGTAAACCGTTGTGTTTTTAGGGCTACTGATCGTAATGGTGGGGGTTACGGGGCAAGCCGCATCCTGTACCGTTGCGCTTTGGCTCGTACCAATGGTTTGGCCCGTGTTAGCAATGGTAGGAATACCCAACGTAGCCGCAGCCGACGATACCGTACCTGTTAAGGCACCGGCAGGCGTAATATTGGCCGATGTAAAGGCCGCTCCCCCTTCGATGGCATCCGGGCAATTGTCGCCGTCCGAATCCAGATCGAGGCTGTTAGCGATTCCATCATTGTCGGTGTCACAAGTAGTCGTTAAGCTCGAAAATAACCAGCTAACTCCTTTACCAGCGAAAGGTGCATCAGCTCTTGTCTGATCCCCCCCGAAAAAATTGCTGGCAATTCCGCTGGTATAAACCCAAGTACCGACCTTGCTAAAACCTCCGGTTGCAGGCTCACTGTCGTCAATCACTGTAGTTGCTCCTGTAGCGTTATTAACGAGGAGCGCGGCATCGATGCCAATAAACGACCCATTTATCCCACCAGACAAATCGATTGATATTTTGATTCGTCCTGTGTTATCAGGGAATACATCTGAAGCTACACGCGTCCAGCCAAGTCCGGAAAACGTTAGGTCTGCCGGAGTTACCTGCTGGTTCCATGTATAATTGATTGGTCCAGTACCACCTGTTACCACCACAGGTACGTTTGTGGCATATCCAGAAAAGACGGGCTCGCGCAGGTAAACAGTATAGGTTGCACATTCATTAGCATCTGGAATACCGTCATTGTCGTCGTCCAGATCATCTATATCGACAAAACCATCACCATCTGAATCACGACAGGCACTAACTGCTGAGTTTTGACTGTAGCCAGTAGATTGCCCAGTGTTTGCTGAAACCGGCACACCCATCGTTAAAGTTGTATTTCCGACTGTATTCCCTAGGTTTCGGCTTTCATTGGTTAAGCCGCCTGGCATAGAGGAATTGACCAAGTTTGCCGTGGTGAAGGCCGCTCCCCCCTCGATAGCATCAGGACACCCATCACCGTCGGAATCCAGATCCAGACGATTGACTATACCGTCGCCGTCTGTATCGCAAGTCCCCGGATTCACTAACGAAAATGTTCCTGTTAGATACGTAAGGATGTATGTAGACTGGGTTATGGAGAAAGAATTAGTTCCTGCGTTTATTGGAACAGTGTTAAAAGACGCTCCATTCGAAAGTACCAAGGGGTAAAGCTGTCCATTTAGAACTTTACTTCCGAACAGAGATACTGTACCAGCCGGACTGATAACTACTCGCACTAACGGAGTTGCGACATTCGACGTGCCGAACAACCATACATTACCCACCTGACTCCCGTATAAGTCTCCATCCGCAAATTTTACATTTTGAATAAATGACGAACCTTGGTCAGCTGGAATAAACTGAATTTCTTGATTAGCAATTGGTTGTCCATTAATAAAAAGTTGGAAGGAGTTATCAAGACTGGTAATATCTAACTGTAGACCTGAGTTTG
The DNA here is from genome assembly GCF_002006735.1 of Spirosoma sp. 209. Taxonomy (NCBI): domain Bacteria; kingdom Pseudomonadati; phylum Bacteroidota; class Cytophagia; order Cytophagales; family Cytophagaceae; genus Spirosoma; species Spirosoma sp. 209. The sequence continues at coordinate 783,170 of NZ_MVEC01000001.1, forward strand.
TGCCAGTAGCAGTTCCAGAACCTGGGTTTCCATTAGAGATACTAACAGTAGTGCTGTTGCTCAATACATTTGCACATTCATATATATCCAGAATTCCGTCATTGTCATCGTCGAGGTCGAGGCTGTCAATGATGTTATCACCGTCACTATCCACTGTTCCCTGCGCGTATGAAGTTGTACTGAGGGCCAGGCTGCAAACCAGCAGCAGGCTACCGAGAGCGAGCCCCGCTTTCCGGAACCCCGCCGGGCTACCCCGCGAGTAATCCCGGCCTCCGTAAAAAAGCCACGGCAGCCGGTAGCCGACATAGTCCGTTATAGACAACTGCCGAACGAAACGTCTTAGCTTTTCTATTGCCGGAAAGCCAGCCTGGAATGATGTATCTGATCCGGCCAGATGCCTCACCAGCCGCCATAAAAACCGCGGGACGTTTTCGCCCCACTGAAGCAGCACCCGTAACGAGCCCGCCAGTAAGCAGTATAGACTACCCATGTTACGTATGGATATAAGGTTAAGTAATAGACGTTTATTCATCGTTCGGTGGGTTGAACTGTGGTTATGGCTATTGACCTGACCCTTCTCGGCGACGGTCAGCCTGTTTATTCGATTCATTGTCGGCATCTGGCTTTTGACCAGACGTTATTATGCTGTTAAGCTTCTCCCCGTTCCATAGCAATAGCCCGGTCGGAGGTTTTTCTATTTCACAATCCCTCCCGGCTTCACGACACAGTCGGTCGAGCAGGCCGACGAGCTGGTCGTTGTCGTCAGCGCCGTCGAGAAGGCGTCAGCACAGCTGCCCCCACTGTTGACCACCGCCCGGAACTGTTGCCCGTTGGCGGCATTGGTGAAGCTGATCTGGGTCAGCCCCGCCGTGTTGCCAATGTCGGTCCAGCTGGTGCCCCCGTTGGTCGAGGTTTGCCACTTCACCACGGCCCCTGTCTGGCCGGCTAGCTGCAGCACGCCCTGGTTGCTCACCGAGCAGAGCGGCAGTGTACCCAGCAAGGTCACCGTTCCTCCCACGCTTGGGGTCGGGCAGTTGCAGACGCCATAGACCAGCTGGTTGGAAATGGCCGCGCAGGCTCCGCCAACTGCCGTGATGTTGGTGCCCACCGTAATGCTGGGCTGGGGCGTTACTGTATTTTCGTAGCTCAGCAGATACACCAGATAGCTGCCCGTGGCTACGCCTGTGATGGTTTTGCTGCTGGTGCCCGACACGTACAGAATTGTACCGTTGGCATCGGTGGCGATCACCTGATGGCTATAGTTGCTGCCCGTCATCGATGAGGTCGCCGTGATGGTAATCGTACCCGCCTGATTATCGCAGGCCGTGGTGCTGCACACGCTGCTGCTGGTGCTGACGGTGGCCGGAGCCGAGAACGCATCGGCACAGCCATTGCCGTTGCTGACTACGGCCCGGAACTGCTGCCCACTGGCCGCATTCAGGAAGTTGTACGTGATTTTGCCGGACGATGCGTTAATATCCGTCCAGCTTGTACCCCCATTGGTCGAGGTTTGCCAGGTCACCACGGCCCCTGTCTGACCGGCTAGCTGGACGGTACCGGCATTGCTCGAACTACAGAGCGAAACGCCCGAATAGCTGGCCGCGCCCCCCACGCTGGAGTTGGAGCAGGGGTTTGCTACGGTGAAGCTGGTGACAGCTACGGTGCTGGTGCCTACTGTGTTGCTGGCTACAGCCGTTACTGTCTGCGAACCAGGCGTAAACGTCAGGCTGGTGCAGGTCCAGCTACCGGCCGCACTCGCCGTCGTGACGCAGCTTTGCCCGTTGGGGCCGCTCACCGTTACCGATGCCCCGGCCGTAGCCGTACCGCTGATGGGCGGGTTGGTGGTGTTGACAACCACGTTATTTGGGCTGTTGATGGTCAGGCTGGGCGGCAGGGTTGGCGTTGAGCAGTTGTTACACAGCTGAATGGTCGTATAGAATTCGGCCGTCGAGCCGGTCAGGTACGTTACCCCGATGCGCACATCAGACAACGTACCCAGCAACTGAATGGAGCCGTTACCTTCCTGCCCGATCAGCACATGGCCGTCGATCTGGTGAAAGGTTTCCCAGCTATCGGTCTTGCGGACACAGAACTGAAGCGGGCTACCGGCAGCGTCGGTGAAGGTGTACTTCACCTGCGCGCCGGCAGATCCCAGGCTGTAGATATTGAGTATAGGGTCTTTTACGGTCGACGAAAACGTGAGGCTGTAGGAAAATGGGCCGGTGCCCGTTACCTGTGGTTCAGCCGCATTGTCGATGGCCACGCGGTTGCTGTTGGCCTGCACGGGGTTCCAGATGGCCGTGTTGGTAAATTCGTTCGGAAAGCCGGTGTTGATGATGCTGCCTTTCAGCGTTACGTTGACGGTATTACCCTGTGCATCGGGCATGGTAGCCGTGGCCTGACTGGCGGTAGCAGTCGTACTCCAGGCAGCAAAGCGGGGCGTCGGGCAGTCCTGTACCTGTGCTTCGGGGCATAGCACGCCAAAGGTGAGGCCAGTCCAGAACTCCGACGTGTTGCCGGTCAGGTACGTAGTCTCCATCCGAATGACCGTCACCGGCACATCGAAGCGGATGGTGCCGTTGCCCTCTTCGCCTTCGAGTTGGTTGCTGCCCACTTTGGCGAAGTTGGTTGCATTGTCGGTTTTCAGCACCGTAAACGGAATGGGGTTACCCGATGCATCGGTGAACGTATAGCGAACCCGCTTGCCAGCCTGCCCCAGGCTGTAAACGTACATGAGCAGGTTGCTGATGGGGTTCGAGATGGTCCAGGTATACAGGAAGGGGCCGGTGCCGCTGTTCTGCGGTTCGGCGGCATTGTCGATGGCCACCCGGTCGGCATAGCGCGCCGGGAGGTAATAGGCACTGGCGTTGTTGAAATAGCCGGTGTAGTTGATGTTGATCATGCTGCCCGCCCCCACAATAGACGAGCCTTTGCCCGTAATGTCCATGATGGTGCCGACAACGGAATTGGGCGACACGTTGGTCCATTTGGCGAAATTGGCGCCGTTGCACTTGCCGTTGATACCGTCTTGTGGCTCAGGTGCCGGGCAGGAGCCGACCAATTGAATGGAGGTAAAATTTTCGGCCGTCGAGCCGGTTATGTAGGTCACCTGCATCCTGATCTGCTTCGGGCTACCGTCGAACTGAATCGTACCGTTGCCTTCCGCCCCTTCGAGCACATGGCCGGATAGCTGCCGGAAAGCCTCCCAGTCGTTGGTTTTGCGGACAATGAAGGTCAGTGGCTCGTTATTTTCGTCGAAGAAGGTATAGCGAACCCGTATCGACGTGCTGCCCAGGCTGCTAATGTTGAAGATGGGCTGGCGGAGGGGCGACGACAGTGTCCAGGTATAGAGGAATGGCCCCGTGCCGGTTACCTGTGGCTCGGCCGCATTGTCGATGGCTACGCGCTCGCCCGCCGTGCTGTTGATATCCCAGTTAGTGGTATTGTTGAACTCGCCGGGGAACCCGATATTGACGATACTCCCGGTCAGGGTCACGCTTACGGGATTGCCCGACACATTGTCGGTCACGGTGCCAATGGCCTGACCGGCCGTATTCGATTGCCAGTCGACGATAGTGGGGGCCGGACAGGGCGCAAACGAAACATCGGGACAGCGCACGCCAAACGTAACCGCCGTAAAGACTTCGGATGTGCTGCCGCTCAGGTACGTTACCTCGATCCGCAGCGTACTGATCGCTCCCTGAAACTGAATGGTCCCGTTGCCTTCGTTGCCTTCCAGCTGATTGGCCGCCGAGGCATAGAACGTCTGGTTGTTGTCGGTTTTCCGAATCGTGAAATTGACCGGGTTGCCCGCGCCATCTTTAAACGTGTACCGGATCTTCACCCCGGCATTACCCAGGCTGAAAATGTTCATGAACGGGTTGGTCACCGCCTGCGAGAATGTCCAGGTATAGAGGAAGGGACCGGTGCCCGTTACCTGTGGTTCAGCCGCATTGTCGAGGTTGACCGAATTGGCCTTGTTGGTATACGGGTCATAGGCCGCTTGCGATGAGGTGGGACTACCCAGCGCCAGCATACTGCCCGTTCCGGTCACGCTGATGGGCGTACCATCCAGGGCCGTCAGCGACCCCACCGCCGACGAAGCCGTCACGGTTGTCCAGTTAACCAAATTGGCTCCGCTACAGCGGATGTCGGCCTGCGCCTGAGCGGTTGTGCCGTTGGCAAACAGCCCCATAACCACCCACACCCAGGCCCATACTATGGCCCGGATGCGGTTCATGAATGCATAGCTACCCCGGCCGGGACGGCTACTCTTCATGGTGGCTATGTAGATGTTTACGTGCATGTTACGGTGTTTATTATTGTTCACTCTTACTCCCTTCTTTTCGCCCCTTCGATAGACTTTTCCCAACCTCAAAAGGGGACCAAAAGCTGGCGCTTCCTGAACTCCTTTTAAGGTTGGGAGTATTCCCTTAGTTTTTGTTAATCGTTCCCGGCTTCACGTCGCAATCCACCGAACAGGCCGAGGCACTGGTGAGCGTGACAAACGGCGCGGAGTTTGCATCGGCGCAACTGCCACCCGCGTTCACCACCGCCCGGAACTGCTGATTATTCTGCGCGTTGGAGAAGCTGATTTGTGTCAGCCCCGCCGTGTTACCAATGTCAGTCCAGCTTGTGCCACCGTTGGTAGAGGTTTGCCACTTCACCACCGTGCCCGTCTGGCCCGATAGCGTGAGAACGCCCTGGTTACTCACCGAGCAGAGCGGCAACGTACCTACCAGGGTCAGCGAACCACCCACCGATGGGTTGGGGCAACAGGCCACCGTGGTGGCCGTTACCTGCGTCACCGCCGTACCGCTGAAGCAGTTGGCCGTGGCGTCGAAGAAGGCCGCGAAGTACGTTCCTGCCGTTACACTGGTGATGTTAGTGATCCGGTTGCTCGCCGTGGCCGGTGTACCCGTATGCCAGGTCAGCGTCGTGCTGGCAGGCTGGTTAGTGGCCGTGATCGTGCTCAGGTCGATCGTTGTAGCTGGGCAGGCGTTGGCCTTGCTGGTGGCCGACAGGGCCGGAGCCAGTGTAGCTGAACAGCAGACCGTCGTGGTGGCCGTCACCTGCGTCACCGCCGTACCGCTGAAGCAGTTGGCTGTCGCGTCAAAGAAGGCCGCGAAGTACGTACCTGCCGTTACGCTGGTGATGTTAGTGATCCGGTTGCTCGCCGTAGCCGGGCTACCCGTGTGCCAAGTCAGCGTACTGCTGGCAGGCTGGTTGGTCGCCGTGATTGTGCTCAGGTCGACCGTCGTGGCCGGACAAGTGTTGGCCTTCGTCGTGGCCGACAGAGCCGGAGCCAGCGTAGCTGAACAGCAGACCGTCGTGGTGGCCGTCACCTGGGTCACCGCCGTGCCGCTGAAGCAGTTAGCCGTGGCATCGAAGAAGGCCGCGAAGTACGTACCCGCCGTTACACTGCTGATGTTAGTGATGCGGTTGCTTGCCGTGGCGGGTGTACCCGTGTGCCAGGTCAGCGTCGTGCTGGCAGGCTGGTTAGTGGCCGTGATTGTGCTCAGGTCGACCGTCGTGGCTGGACAGGCGTTGGCTTTGCTGCTGGCCGACAGAGCCGGAGCCAGCGTGGCCGAACAGCAGACTGTCGTGGTAGCCGTTACCTGCGTCACCGCCGTACCGCTGAAGCAGTTGGCTGTCGCGTCGAAGAAGGCTGCGAAGTACGTGCCCGCCGTTACGCTGGTGATGTTGGTAATCCGGTTGCTTGCCGTAGCTGGGCTGCTCGTATGCCAGGTCAGCGTACTGCTGGCAGGCTGGTTGGTCGCCGTGATTGTGCTCAGGTCGACCGTCGTGGCCGGACAAGTGTTGGCCTTCGTCGTGGCCGACAGGGCCGGAGCCAGTGTAGCTGAACAGCAGGCTGCTGTAACCGCCGTGACGGGCGTTGTGGCCGAACCGCTGTAACAATCGGTCGACGCGTCGTACAGAGCCGCGAAGTACGTACCTGCCGCAACGGCCGAGACTGACGTGATGCGGTTAGCGGCCGTAGCTGTTGCACTCGTATGCCAGGTCAGCGATGTGCTGGCGGGTGCATTGCTCACCGTGATCGTGCTCAGGTCGACCGTCGTGGCCGGGCAGGCGTTGGCCTTGCTGGTGGCCGATAGCGTAGGCGCAATACCGGTAACCAGACAGCAGGCTGGGTCTTTTGCCGACGAATTCTGGCTGGTACCTGTCGTCTGCCCTGTTCCGGCAATGGTAGGTACACCCATCGTAGCCGTGGTGCTGCCAACTGGTGTTGGCAGGTTTTTGGTCACGTTGGTACTGCCACCGGCCATGGTGCTGCTCACCAGATTCGACGTGGTAAAGGCCGCGCCACCTTCAAGGGCGTCCGCACATCCGTCACCGTCCGCATCCAGGTCGAGGCTATTGACAATGCCATCGTTATCCGTATCGAGGCCACAGGCTGCCAACAGGCTGATATTCCTCAGGTTAAAGTCAATATCGAACGTAGACAACGACACGTCGGTGAAGCGAACCGTAAATGCACCGGGGCCGGGCGTAAAGTTCAGCGTCTCGGTTGTATTTGGGTTGCCCAGGTTTTTGGTCACCGTTTTGGTGGCAATCACGCTGCCGCCCTGCACGATATCTAACCGCATCCCCACCGTACCGGCCGTTCCACCAAAAACTTCGGCGGTGAAGGTCAGTTGCAGGTTCTGGTTGGGAACCGTCGTAACAGTCTGACTCAGCACCCCATTCGGGGTTGAACCAGCTCGATTGAAGCCGAAGAAGCCCGTAAATTCCTCAATGTTGCCGGTTTTGGTCCAGCCGGTGTTCAGGCCACCTGTGCCATTGATAATTTTCTGACAGGCAGGATCTTCCACCGTATCCAGAATACCGTCGTTATCGTCGTCCAGATCGTCGAGATCAGGCACACCATCCCCGTCGGTATCGATACAGCCATTCACGGCTGAAGTCTGACTAACACCAATTGCCTGCCCTGTTCCGGCAATGGTAGGTACACCCATCGTAGCCGTGGTGCTGCCAACTGGTGTTGGCAGGTTTTTGGTCACGTTGGTACTGCCACCGGCCATGGTGCTGCTCACCAGATTGCTCGTGGTAAAGGCCGCGCCACCTTCAAGGGCGTCCGCACATCCGTCACCGTCCGAATCGAGATCTAGGCTGTTGACGATACCGTCGCCGTCCAGATCACAGGCTCCCGGAACAGAGACACCATTTATAATAAAATCAAACTGGGTCGCAACGGTCGATACATCGGTGAACCGTATGGTGGTCGACGTAGAGGTTGGCGTGAAATTAAGCGTCTCAATCGTCCAGGGAATTCCGAACGTTTTCGTGACTGTCTTCGTGGCTATGACCGTACTACCAGCCAATACATCCACTCGGACGCTCACGTTACCGGCCGTGTTTCCGCCCCATCCTACGGCGTTGAATTTCAGTTGTAAGCCCTGATTCGGAATCGTTGAAATCGTCTGGCTCAGTACGCCGGTTGGCGCAGAATCGCCGTAATTGAAGGAGAATTGAGGTAACAAATTGTAGAATACGTTGCCGGTTTTCGTCCAGCCGGTAAATCCATTGGCACCACTGCCATTAATGATTTTCTCGCAGTCACCTTCCTCAACCGTATCCAGAATACCGTCATTGTCGTCGTCCAGATCATCCAAATCCAGTACGCCGTCGCCATCGGTATCGATACAGCCATTAACCGCCCCGTTTTGACTGATTCCAATCGTTTGACCCATACCGGCAATCGTCGGCACACCCATCGTAGCAGTCGTACTGCCAACGGTATTACCTAAGTTTTGCGTAACCGGCACGGGAGACGTACCGTTGAAACCGGCACCGCTGTTACCACCCGACATCGTACTGCTCACCAGATTGCTGGTGATAAAGGCCGCGCCACCTTCAATGGCATCGGGGCAACCGTCACCATCTGAATCCAGATCCAGACTATTGATAATGCCGTCATTATCTGCATCCGCATTGACACAGGATAGCGATGATACCGATTGAATGGCAATATCATCCGCCAAGCCAGGAGAGGGACCACCCGTGAACAGGAGTTGGAACACACCCGACGGAGGCACGCCGGTCGGTAGCGTAATGACCAGGTTTGACTTAGCCGAGACAGCCCCGAGGATTACCCCAGGCAACGACGTGATGTTGACCGTCGCGCCATTATTACCCACGATTGTGGGTGAGTTGAGCAAGCCGGTATTGACCGTGGCATAGGTCACCCCATTGTACTTGACCTCCAGCACCGATTGGCCCGCAGGATCAGAAACAAAAGAGGTATTTTGC